>JBBAEK010000019.1:0-32494 GCA_041655935.1 Eubacteriales bacterium | reverse complement strand
CCCTTGATGCCGATGAGGATTTGGTACTTGTAGTAGGAGAGCAGGTAGTGGTACAGGTCTTGGTCCACCCTCAGCCGCCGGTATTGCAGGGCGACAGGCCCGCTCCGCGCCGAGAGGATCACCGCCACTGCCAGCACCACCGCCAGAGCCCCCCCGAGCCAGCCGAACAGCCGTCTCCGCCGGGACGGTCGGGGGCGGACCCGCTCTTGTCTTTTTTGGTATCTGTCACGCTTTGTTTTCATCCCGACTCCCCTTGTGTTTCTTCCTCATCCCACAGCGCCGCATACTGGGTCAGCACCGCCACCGCCGCAGTAGCGGCATCCTCCCCTTTCCTCAGTTTCAGGGACACATGAGGGGGGGTTCCGGTGGAAAACCGCAGGTTTCCCCGGGTGGCAAAGAGTTCTGACCAGAGTGTCAGGTTGATTTGCTGGGTATGGAAACGCACCTCTCCCCCCTTTTGCTCCACCCGGTGGAAGCGGCAGCGGGCGGCGAGCGCGCGCAGCAGGGCGATATGCAGCAGCCGCAGGGTGGGGGGCGGCGGGTCGCCGTAGCGGTCGCACAGCTCGTCGAGCAGGTCGGTGAGGTCCTCCCGGGTCTGAATGTGGGAAATTTTCTTGTACATCTCCATGCGCTGGGCGGCGGTGGGCAGGTAGCTCTCCGGGATGAGCGCGTCGGCGGCAATCTCCACCGTCGCCTCCACGGTGCTCCGGGCGGCGGGGATTCCCCGCTCCTCCAGCACCGCTTCCTCCAGCAGGCGCACATACAGGTCGTACCCCACCGCCTCGATATGCCCGTGCTGCTGGTTCCCCAGCAGGTTGCCCGCCCCTCTGATTTCCAGGTCCCGCAGGGCGATCTTGAACCCCGCCCCGAACTCGGCGTAGTCCCGGATAGCGGCCAGCCGCTTGGCGGCAATATCGGTGAGCGCTTTGCCCCGGCGGAAGGTACAGTAGGCATAGGCCTGCCGGTTGCTCCGCCCCACTCGGCCGCGCAGCTGGTGCAGCTGCGCCAGCCCCATGCGGTCGGCGTCCTCAATGATCAGGGTGTTGGCATTGGGCAGGTCCACCCCGGTTTCGATAATGGTGGTGCAGACCAGCACGTCCACATCCCCCCGGACCAGCGTCTGCCAGATATCCTCCAGCGCCTCCCGCTCCATTTGCCCGTGCGCCCACGCCACACGGCAATCGGATATCGCGCGGTTGATTTTGCCCGCCACCAGGTCAATGGTTTCAATGCGGTTGTACAAATACAGCACCTGACCCCCCCGCCGCAGCTCCCGGCGGATGGCCTCATGGATGACGGCGTCGTCATGCTCCATGACATAGGTCTGGACCGGGTGCCGGTCGCCCGGCGCCTCGTCAAGCAGCGACATGTCGCGGATGCCGCTCATGGCCATGTGCAGGGTGCGGGGGATGGGGGTGGCGGTCAGGGTGAGCACATCCACATTGGCGGCCAGCGCCTTGATTTTTTCCTTCTGCGCCACCCCGAACCGCTGCTCCTCGTCCACCACCAGCAGCCCTAAATCCTTGAAGGCAATTTGCGGCCCCAGCAGGCTGTGGGTGCCGATGATGATATCAATATCCCCCCGTTTGAGCCGGCGGGTGATCAGGGCCCGCTGGGCGGGGGTGCGGAACCGGGAGAGCATCTCGATATGCACCGGGAAGCCGCGCATACGGGACAGTGCGGTCTGGTAGTGCTGCATGGCCAGGATGGTGGTGGGCACTAAAATGGCGACCTGCTTGCCGGCGCTCACCGCCTTGAAAGCGGCGCGAAAGGCGACCTCGGTCTTGCCAAAGCCCACATCCCCGCACAAGAGGCGGTCCATGGGCACGGGCCGGCACATGTCGGATTTGATCTCGTCGATGGATTGCAGCTGCGACTCGGTCTCCTCAAACTCAAAGGCGGCGTCAAACTCGGCCTCCATCTCCCCATCGGGCAGGAAGCAAAAGCCGGGGGTTTGCTGTCGGCGGGCGTACAGACGCACCAGATCCTTGGCAAGCTCGCGGGCGGCGCCCTGGGCGCGGCTTTTTGCCCGTTGCCACTCCGCCCCCCCCATTTTGGACAGCTTCACGGTGCCGTCCTCGGCCTTGGCGCCGATATACTTGGCGATCATCTCCAGCCGGTCGGCAGGGAGGAACAACTGGTCAGCTCCCGCATAGCGGATGGTGATATAGTCCCGGCTCACCCCGTTCACCGTCAGCCGCTGCATCCCCTCGAACCGACCGATCCCGTAGTGCTGGTGCACCACATAGTCTCCGACCGACAGCTCGGCATAGGACAAAATCTTCTCGCCGCCATGGTACTTCTTCTGGCGGATGGGGGTGCGCCGGCGCAGGCCGACCCCGCTGTCGCCGGGGTTCATGGCGATCAGCACCACCCGCGGCCCCCACAGCTCGTACCCTCCGCGCGCACTGCCCACCCCGACATACACCACCCCCGCCCGCAGGGCATCGGGGGTGAGCGGCGCGTCCTCCGACAGCGCCGCGGCGGGGACCTCCAGCTCCTGCAGGGCGGTGAGCAGCGCGTTGGCGGCGCCGGTGTGTTCACACACCGCCACCATTACATAGTCGGTTTTGAGATAGTTGTGCAGATCCTCGGCAAACAGCTTGAAGTTGTCCGCATACACCGGCGTGTGTCGACAGCGAAAGCCGAACAGTCCGGCACTCCGCACCCCGCCGTGCACCCCGGCAAACGTATTGACATACAGCGGCACGTGCCGGGACAGGTAGTGTTCCCAGTCCCCCGCGTCCCGGGTATAGCAGGCGTATCGCCCTGCCACCAGCCCCCCCTCCACCAGCGAAGCGACCGTTTGGGTATGGAGGGCCAGGGCGGCGTCGGTGCGCTCTTTGATCTCATTGCTGTCCAGCAGAAACACCGGCAGGGGCAGCTCGGGCAGGTGGTCAAACAGGCAGGGGCGGGTGGGGTAGATCAGGGCGATATACTTATCCCGCCCGTGCAGATCCGTCCCGCCGTCCAGCGCGGCCAGCTCCGCCCGCAGCTCTTTTTCGGCTTGCTCGGAGGGGGCTTGCTTCAGCGCGAGGGCCGCCGCCGCGCGGATTTTCCGGGCGCAGTCGGGGTCAAACAGCACCTCCCCCGCCGGCAACAGGGTGCACTCCTCCAGCCGCTCGGTCACCCGCTGGCTGACCGGGTCAAAGGCACAGACCCGGTCCACCTCATCCCCGAAAAACTCCAGCCGTACCGGCAGCTCCTCCCGGGTGCAAAAGTCAATGATACCGCCCCGCCGCGCAAACTGTCCCGCGCCGTCCACCAGGTCCACCCGCGCATACCCCAGCTCGGCCAGGCGCCGGCTGAGGTGGTCGGGGGAGAGTGTCATCCCCACGCGCAGCGTCAGGGACAACTGCTCCAGCGTCTCCCGCGGCAGGGTGAGCTGCAGGGCGGCCGCCGGGGTGGTGACCACGGCATCAAACTCTCCCCGCAGCAGCCCGTGCAACACAAGCAGCCTCTCACGCTCGGTGTCGTGAGAGGCGGATATGGGGTGGTAGACAAAGTCCCGGAAGGGGTACCAGGCGGCGCGCAGCCCCGCTTGCTGCAGCAGCGCGGTCAGCGGCAGTCCGTCCTTTTCGTCCCCCACCATGTAGAGGCCGGGGCGCTGCCCGTCGCACGCACGGACGTGCCGCAGCGCCTCCACGCACAGGGCGTCGATCGCACTGCCCAGCAGGCCGTTGACAATCAGCGGCAGCGGCTTTTTCGACTGCAGTTGTTCCTGCAGCGCGTCCAGCAGGTGGCGGCATTCCCGGTCAAACAGCAGCAGTTGAGAGATATTTTTCATCTTACGTTGAGTAGCGGCGCAAGGCCTCGTCGGTCTTGCCCGCCAGCAGCAGGCGCGCCGCTTCATACGCCCGCTCCAGCACCGGGGCAAGGGCGTCTTGATCGGCAGGGCTGAACTTGCCCAGCACCCAGTCGGTGAGTTCGTAGTCGGGGTGCGGCTTTTTGCCTACCCCGATTCTGATACGGGGGAACGCGTCCGAGCCCAGGTGCTCCATTATACTGGCCAGCCCCTTGTGCCCGCCGGCCGACCCCTGCAGCCTGATCCGCATGGCCCCCACCTCAAAATTCACGTCGTCGCAGAACACCAGTATCCGCTCGGGCGGGATGCGGTAAAAGGCGGCGGCTTCCCGCACCGCCTGCCCCGACAGGTTCATGAAGGTCTGGGGCTTGAGCAGCAACGCCGAGACCCCGTCCGGCGCAGCGGGGGCAGTGAGCCCCTTGAACTTGACGCGGGTGAGGGCAGTGCCGCAGTGCTCGGCGAACAGGTCGAGCGCCATAAACCCGACATTGTGGCGGGTGAATCGGTATGGCTCGCCCGGGTTGCCCAGCCCCACCAGCAGGTGGGTGGGAGGGGAGGCGGGCGCCCTTTCTTTTTCGATCCTCCGAAACAGGTCAAAGATGCCCGCCATCTCAGTCCAGCTCCTTCAGCCATTCGGCGGCAGAAGCGTCGCTGGGCATTTGCCAGTCCCCGCGGGGCGAGAGCGAGAGGGAGGTCGCCTTGGGCCCGTCGGGCATACAGGAACGCTTGTATTGTTGGGCGAAAAAGCGGGACAAAAAAGACTTCAGGGTGGCGCGGATAAAGGCGGGCTCATACACCCCGGCAAAGGAAGCCGAGGCCAGCCGCAGGATTTTGCGGGGCGGCTGAGCGCCGTAGAGCAGGTGGTAGAGGAAGTAGTCGTGCAGCGCATACGGCCCGAGCAAGGCCTCGGTCTGCTGGGCGGGGTGCTCTCCTGCCGGGGGCAGCAGCTCGGGGCTGACCGGAGTGGCGAGCACGTCGGTCAGCACCGCCGCCAGCTCGGGTTGCCCCTCTTTGGCCAGCTGTGCGGCATACTTGCCCAGCGCGTCGCGCAGCAGGGTTTTGGGGATGGATCCGTTCACGGCATACATGGACATATGGTCGCCGTTATAGGTCGCCCAGCCCAGCGCCAGCTCGGACAGGTCGCCCGTACCTACCACCAGCCCGTGTTCGGCGTTGGCGATATCCATGAGGATCTGGGTCCGTTCTCTTGCCTGGGCGTTTTCGTACACCGTGTCGTGGCGGGCGGGGTCATGCCCGATGTCGGCAAAGTGCCCCGTCACCGCCGCGCGGATATCCACCGTGCGCAGGGACACCCCCAGCAGGGCGGCCAGTCGGCCGGCATTGTCCCTCGTGCGCGGGGTGGTGCCAAAGCCGGGCATACTCACCGCGATGACCTGCCCGCGCGCCATCCCCACCCGGTCGGCCGCGCGCACACAGGCCAGCAGCGCCACCGTGCTGTCCAGCCCGCCCGAGACGCCGATCACCAGGGAGGCGGCCCGGGTGTGCCGCATACGGGTAGCCAGTCCCGCGGCCTGAATGTTGAAAATCGTCTCAAACCCGTCAGTTTGCTCGGCCAAAAAGGGAGCGGCGGGCGGCGGGCAGAGGAGTTTGGTCTCGGTGAGCGGCAGGGAAAAGCCGACCTCCCGGTAGGGCGTGGTCGCCCGGGTGCCCGTGCGTGGGCGGCGTCCCTGCACCAGGGCCAGGTCTACCGTCGCGCAGAGGCGGTCCCCCTCGGTAAAGGGGTACTTTTCCGCCACCATCCGCCCCGCTTCCGCCACCAAATGGTGGCCCGAAAAGACGGCGTCGGTGGTGCTCTCCCCCTCTCCCGCATTGGCCAGCAGGTAGGCGCAGGCGTTCTTTTCCGACTGCAGACGCACCAGGTCCCGCCGGTAGGCCGCCTTGCCCGCAAACTCGGTGCTGGCACACAGGTTCACCACCAGCGTCGCCCCGGCGGCGGCGTGGGTGGCGGAGGGGGGGACGGGCACCCACAGGTCCTCGCAGATCTCCGCCGCCACCCGCAGGGCAGGCGCGGTCTGACAGCAAAACAGTTGCCGATGCCCCAAACAGGTGCTTTGCCCGGCATATTGCAAACAAATATTTTCATCCTGTGCAGGCTCAAACCAGCGCATCTCCTGAAATTCCGCATGGTTGGCCAAGTTGACCTTGGGCACCAGTCCCAGCAGCTTGCCCCCGCACACGGCGGCCGCGCAGTTGTACAGCTTGCCGCCGTACCGCACGGGCAGCCCGACAAAGGAGAGCAGGGGGAGCGGAGCGGTCTGCTCCAGATAGGCCGCCAGCGCCTCCTCACAGCGGGTGAGCAGCAGCGTCTGGTAGAGCAGGTCGCCGCAGGTATACCCGCACAGCGACAGCTCCGGGAACACCAGCACAGAGGCCCCGGCTCGGACCGCCTCCCGGGCGGCACTTACCAGGGCATTCAGGTTGTGAGAGACGTCTGCCACCCGCAGGGGCGGGCAGGCGGCGCACACATTGAAAAGTCCGTCTTTCATCAGGGGACCTCCTCCCCGAGCAGGATCAGTTCTGCCGCGTACGGCAGGTCTTTGAACATCCCGCACAGGGTTTGCCACTCGGGCAGCTTGTGGTTTTTGCGGGCGGCGTACATGTTGATCAGCACTTCATAGTTGCAGCTCACGGTTCGGAGCTGCCGGTAGCTCGAGGGGAGCAGTTGGATGAGGTTGTGCCAGTGGAGCGGGTCCTTGGTCTGCACATACGCCTGCCGCTCTGCCTCCAGAAAGGCGATGAGGCTGTCCAGTTGCACTGTTGCCGCCGCAGAGAGGCGATCGTGGCTGAAGTCCTCGCGCGTGAGCGGACGGGCGTGCAGCTTGTGCATGGTGCTGGTGGAGCAGGCGACCGTCCCCACCTTGTAGGTGTCAAATTCCTTCCACCAGTACAGCGGGGCGGTGATATCCACCGACACAAACACCTGCCGCAGAAACTTGCGGTGGTCACTGCCGGCGCGTGCCAGCTGTCGGGCGAGTTTCAGGTCGTTTGCTCCCAGCACAAAGCGGCCGGCCGGGTCGTAGTAGCTGTCCGAACGATCCCAACTGTTCATGGCATTGCGGGCGCCCCGTATGGCGTTTTCAAAATTCATCACAACCCATTTTTCGGCCTGTAACATCACATATCCCCTTTTCTTCCCACGTGCCACTTATTATACCACCGCCCCCGGCAATTGTCAAGAATACAAAAGCTACCCCCCGGGGAAAAAGGGCCGCCCGCGCCCCTTCCCCCGCCGGCGCCCGCCCCAACCGCCCGACACCCGCAGAAAATTCTGCCCCGCCGGGTTGCAAGTATCGGAGGGATTGTGATATAATGAACTATATGCCAGCAGGAAGGAGCCGCGACATGGTGGTTCGCTATCGCAAAACAAGCCGGGCACAGATCCGCGCCCATGGCAACGAGCTGATCGAGATGCTTCGGGCGGACAGTGCTTTCGAGGAAACCGAAGCCCGCGCGCAGGAGATGGGTCTGCAGCTCGCCCTGTCCCTGAAGGACACCTATACCGACATCAAAAAAGAGGTGTATGTGCGCCCGCGCGACGAGCAGGACCTGCCGTACGGCTATGCGCTGGAGCTGTGCGTTGACCTGGTCAGGGACGGCTTCATTCAAAAGACACGGGACGCGGCAGGCCAGCCCCTGCAGCTCAGCCTGAGCGGCACCGCGGTCAGCACGCCGGACACCCTGCTAGTCAGGCAACTGGAGTTTTTCAGCTATGAGCAGCTCCGCGCGCGCAACCCCCTCCCCGCCATGCTGGAGGAGCTGCTGGATATGGCAGAGGAAAACGGCACCACCCCCTCGGTCTTTGCCGACCGTCCCGCCGAGCCGGCCCGCCTGCTCACCCTGCAGACCGACCCGTCGGTCTTTGAAGACGTGCCGGCCGTGGAGCTGTTACCCGGCACCTTTACGGGGAAGTTCGGGGGAGACTCGTCGGTGTTTTTGGCACAGGACGCCTTTTTCCCCTACCTGTTGCTGCTGGAGGCAGATCAGCCCGGCCTGTACACCCCGCACGGCGTGGCCACCCTTGACCGGGCGGCGTGGGAGGCGCTCTCCGAGCAGCTCGGAGAGCTGCTGCGGGCACTGCCCCGCGCCGGCACTTTTTCGGTGCTGTTGCTCTCACTCGGCATTTTTTCTTTTCTGCTGCCCGACCACGCCGAAAAGCTGCTGAACCAAGTCACCCTGGACCGCCCCGACGACTTTGCCGGGACCACCGACGCCCTCTTGGCGTGGGGGAACGAGGTCTTTGCCGAGGCGGACTGCCTCACCCTGCTCTTTCCCTAATCACCACACACAAAGGAGCATACCATGCCCTACATTCAAACACTGGTCAATATCCCTCTGCCCGTGGAGAAAGAACGCCGCCTCAAGGCCCTGTTCGGACAGGCCATCGCCATTTTCCCCGGCAAAACCGAGCGCTGGCTGATGCTGCACTTTGCGCCTGAGCAAACCCTGTACTTTGCCGGCACCGACGAGGCGCCCACCGCCTATCTGGAGGTCAGCCTGCTGGGGCAGACCACCCGCGAGGCGTGCGAGGCATTTACCGCCCGCGTGTGCGCCATCCTTAAGGATGAGCTGCAGATCCCCCCCGACCGGGTGTATATCAAGTACCATGAGGCGGTACACTGGGGCTACAACGGCACCAATTTCTGACAGACCGTCTTTCGCTCGGGCAACCGCAGCCCCCGCGCGCGGTTGCCCGATTGTTTACAAATTATTGACAACCCCGCCACAAATTCAGAAAGAACCGCACGGAAAGCATCTGGTATAATCAACATGATGCTACCGTCAACATGTTGACCATGGCGCACCTCATCAGAGAAAGGAACTTACATGCTGCAACTCACCAATATCACCAAGGTGTACCGCACCCAGGCCGGGGCGGTGCACGCCCTGCGGGGGATTTCACTGACCTTTCGGAAGAGCGAATTTGTGTCTGTGTTAGGCCCCTCCGGGTGCGGCAAAACCACCCTGCTGAACATTATCGGAGGGCTGGATAAATACACCGCGGGAGACCTGCTCATCAACGGCACCTCGAGCAGGGAATTTCGGGACGCCAACTGGGACGCCTACCGCAACCATACGATCGGCTTTGTTTTTCAGACCTATAACCTCATCCCCCACCAGACCGTCCTTGCCAATGTCGAGCTGGCGCTCACCCTGTCGGGCGTCTCCGCGGCAGAGCGGCGGCGCCGGGCGGTAGAGGCGCTGGAGCAGGTCGGGCTGGGCGACCAGCTGAGCAAGAAGCCGAACCAAATGTCGGGCGGGCAGATGCAGCGGGTCGCCATTGCCCGCGCGCTGGTCAACAACCCCGACATTCTGCTGGCGGACGAACCCACCGGTGCGCTGGACACGCAGACCAGCGAGCAGGTCATCTCCATCCTCAAGGAGATTGCCAAAGAGCGGCTGGTGATCATGGTCACCCATAACCCCACCCTGGCAGACCGTTTTTCCACCCGCATCATCCGTTTGGTGGACGGGCAGGTCATCAGCGACTCGAACCCCTACTCCCCCGAGCCCGAGTCCCCCGCCACCCCCGCCAAGGTCCTGCCCCGGACCAACCGCCGCATGTCCTTTTTCACCGCCCTCGGCCTTTCGCTGAACAACCTGCTGACCAAAAAGGCGCGCACCATCATGACCAGTTTCGCCGGCAGTATCGGCATCATCGGCATCGCGCTGATTTTGGCCCTTTCCAGCGGCGTGCAGGCGTATATTGCCAAGGTACAGGCAGACACCCTTTCCTCCTACCCCCTGACGCTGGAGGCGTCCACCATGGACCTCTCCGCCCTGATTGCCAGCATGATGGGGCGCTCGGGCGACACAGAGCCGCGCGAGGAGGGGTATGTCTACACCGACGCGGTGCTGGCAGAGATGCTGAACGCCATGGTGGCGGGCATCCGCACCAACGACCTGCTCTCCTTCAAGCAGTTTTTGGAGAGCGGCGAGAGCGACATCCGGGACCACGCCACCATTCAGTATGTATACAGCATCACCCCCCAGGTCTACCTGCGGCACGAGGACGGGTCGTACCTGCAGGTCAACCCGTCCACCGTCATGGCGTCCATGTCCGACATGATGAGCGGCTCCGGGGGAGGGGCCGTGGGCGTGCCGGACGGCACCCTGTTGTGGGATGAAATGCTGGACAACGAGGCACTGCTCGGCAGCCAGTACGAGCTACTCGACGGCCGCTGGCCCGCTGCCTATAACGAGGTGATATTAGTGGTGGACAAGAGCACCGCCATCAGCGATATGTATCTGTACGCCTTGGGGCTGAAGGACCCGGCCGAACTGTCGGATATGATCCGGCGGGTCATGGCGGGCGAGCAGGTAGAGGTCAGCAGCGACACGTACAGCTATGAGCAGCTGCTGGGCCTCACCTATCACATGGTGCTCAACGCCGACTACTATGAGCCGGCGGGGGACGGCACCTACATTGACCAAAGCGGCAACGAGACGTACATGCAGGCGTTGCTGTCGGGCGACAAGGCGGTCGAGCTTCGGGTCGTGGGCATTGTCCGCCCCGACAAGGATGCCGCCGCCACCTCGATCGGCGGACTAATCGGCTACACCTCCGAGCTGACCGACTACCTGATCGAGCAGGCCGACACCCGTCCCATTGTCATCGCGCAGCGGGAGGACCCGGACACCGATGTCCTCACCGGCCTGCCCTTCAAGGACCTCACCTACACCCCGCCCACCGACGCCGAGAAGGCCTCCCAGCTTTTAGCTTACTACCAAAGCCTGACCGACGCGGAAAAGCAGTCGCACTACCTGCAGGCAGCCCCCCGACTGGTCATGCCGATCCTGATGATGCAGGCACAGCAGGACCTCGACAGCTCGGGCCTCACCACCAAGGAGGACAAGGTCGCCCACCTGGCCGCCTGGTTTGCCGCCAACATCGAGCTGGTGTCGGCCAACACCTCGCTGTTTGGGGAGGGAGAGTCCATTGACTTTTCCCAACTGAAAGACCTGCCGCAGGCACAATTGCAGGTGATTTTCAACGGTGCATTCGGGCAGATGAGCCCGGCGGAACTGGATGAGATGCTGCTGGTCCGCTTTATGCTGCCCGAGCTGGCGCCGGCGCTGACAGCCAAAACGGCGGAGATTACCGCCATGACGCCCGCCGCCGCGGCCGCCGCCTTTGACGCATACACCGCTACATTGACCGAAGCGGAGTTGGTACAGCTTTGGGCGAGCGATATGCCGCCGACCGTGTCGGACGCGACCTATCGCGGAAATTTGCGCCTGCTGGGCATGGCAGACCCCGACAGCCCCACCGCCATCCACCTCTACCCGGTGAGCTTTGACTCCAAGGCGCGCATCCAGGAGATCATTCGGCAGTACAACGAGGGCAAGAGCGCCGAGATGACCATCCAGTACACCGACTACATCGGCATGATCTTCACCTCCATCAATCTGATCCTCAACGCCATTACCTATGTGCTGATCGCCTTTGTCGCCATTTCTCTGGTGGTCTCCTCCATCATGATCGGCATCATCACCTATATCTCGGTGCTGGAAAGAACCAAGGAGATCGGCATCCTGCGCGCCATCGGCGCCTCCAAGGGCGACGTGTCCCGCGTCTTCAATGCGGAAACCGTCATTGTGGGCTTTGCGGCGGGCGTGATGGGCATCCTCACCACCCTGGTGCTCATCCTGCCCATCAACGCCATCATCCGCGCCCTGTCCGGCATCCAAAGCCTGGGGGCCGTGCTGCCCGTCGGGGCGGCGGTCGTGCTGGTGCTCATCAGCATCGGCCTCACCCTGATTGCCGGGCTCATCCCCTCGGGTGTCGCCGCCCGCAAGGACCCGGTCGTCGCCCTCCGCAGCGAATAATCCTTTCCCACCCGACAAACGGGCGGCGGGGTCATCCCCCGCCGCCCGTTCTTTTGCCGCTCTCCGCGCCCTCAGTAAAATGGTAGTGTTTCGGGACTGGTGAGCGAAGTGCCCTGATCGTTGAAAAAAGCACTGTCACCGATGCTGGTCAAGGCCGAGTTCTCCTCTCACACGATGCGCGCGGCGCAGCCGGAGAAGGCAGACCACCGATGGCGCTCACTCGTCGAGCGTCACAAAGTACGCTTCCCGGATGACCACGTCAGTGCTCGGTTTGCTCTGGCTGTTGACCGGCACGGCGGCGATGGCGTCCACCACCTTTATGCCGGCAATCACCTCTCCGAAGGCGGCATAGCTGCCGTCCAAAAAGCTGCAATCGCCCGCGCAGATAAAGAACTGGGAGGAGGCGGAATCATACGGCGTGGCGCGCGCCATGGAAATGACGCCCCGGGTATGGGACAGGCTGTTGGGCACGCCGTTTCTGGAAAACTCCCCTTTGATGGTGTGCTCGGACCCCCCGGTGCCGTTGCCCTGGGGGTCCCCCCCTTGGATGATATACCCGTCCTCGCCGGTGAGGTCGGCGATGCGGTGAAAGATCAGCCCGTCATAAAAGTCCTCCGCCACCAGCATCTGAAAGTTGGCCACCGTGAGGGGCGCGATGTCGGGGTAGAGCCGCAACAGAATCTTGCCATATCCCTCAATCTCCAGTATCACCGTATCGGTGACCTCATCCGAGCGCTCATACGCGGGCAGCTTGTCTTTTTTCGCGCAAGACGCCAAGCCGGGCAGCCAAAGGGTGAGGGTGAGCAGTAGCGCGAGCCATTTTTTCATGGGTTATGCCTCCAATTCCGATTCGTGCAGCACCACGCCGTTTTGTCGCAGCGCCGCCTGTAACATACCGATGTCCAGCGTAGAGAAGTCGTCGCTCAGCGCGGCGGCAAGCCCTGCCGCCTGACCGGTCACCGCACAGGCGGGGATGGCGCGCGACAGGTCCCACAGGAGCTCACTCACCGAGATGGTCCGTCCGGCAGTGATCAGGTTTTTGACCGCAGGGCTCCACAGGGTGCGGTAGGGCACCTCGTAGACCGGCCCTGCCTTCCGCCAGTTGCTGAACATCCCGACACTGTCGGGGAAGGGCGTGTGCGCCTCTGTGACATCCAGCGTATACGCCCCCTCTATCCGGCGGGTCATGCGCAGCTGGGGAATGCCGGCGAGTGCCGTCAGGGCCTTCCCGGCCTCGATTTTTCCGTCAACCTTGTTCAAAAAGTGGCGCAGGGTGGCGGCATGAGAGGCAAGGGTCATCTCGCTGACCTCCGCGGCATCCAGCCCCGTATAATGCGCCTCCCCCGGGGTCACCCCCTGGGGCACAGTGGGGTCCTCCGCATACCCCACCATCTGCAGCCGGTTTTCCCCGTCCTGCAGGAAGTAGTACCACGCCGCCAGCGTGTTGCCAAAGCGGTACGTAGCGGTGGGCGCCCCCGCAAAGCGACAGAGCAGCGCGTCCCCGGTCGTGTCCACCGCCGCCCGGCAGGCAATGGCGCTGCGGCCCGACTTGTTTTCCACGATCACATGGGTGATCCGACCGTCCCGCACCGCCGTCTGGGCGACGGCAGTGCCGTATAAGATCTGCACCCCGGCCTCCGCCAGCAACCGCTCTCCCAGCAGGGCAAACAGATTGGCGGAAAACTGCACTTCAAAGCGGCGCCCCTCTTTTCTTTCCTCGCGGGTACTCTCCCGCAGCCAAAATTCGGGGTAGCGTCCCTCCCAGCCGTGGGAGATGGACAGGTGCAACAGCTCCTCCACAATGCCGAAGGACACCTGCCGCCCCATCCCGTCATCCAGCGGCAGGTAGATGGTGACCAGTCCCAGCGTCGCCAGCCCGCCCAAGGTATACTCGCGCTCGACAAGCAGGGTTTTCGCCCCCGCCCGCGCCGCGGCCAGCGCGGCGGCCATGCCGGCGATGCCGCCCCCGGCGACCACCACCTCATATTCGCCGCTGATCGGCAACTTTTTTTCGGGTTCCGTGATATATGCCATAGCACTCCTTATCATAAGGAAAAATTACTTCGTCATCAGGATTGTCAAACAAAGGAAGAGAGCGCTTGCATCTTGCCACGCTCTGTGGTATAATGGGCATGGACGAGGCCGCCGCACCCCGCCGGACACCCGCTTTCGCACGGGGGGCCCGCTTGAGAGCGCCTCATCCAATACAGGGAGGGCATGATGAAAATTTTCGAATCCGCCGAAAACTACTTAGAGGCCATCCTCATGTTGCTGAACCGGCAGGAGTTTGTGCGCAGCGTGGATGTGGCAAAGCACCTGCAAATCTCCAAGGCCAGCGTCAGCGTGGCGATGAAGAGCCTGCACGAGGCGGGCTATATTGACATTGCCCCCGGCGGGCACCTGTCCCTCACCGAAAAGGGCACGGGGATTGCCGAGCAAGTCTATGAGCGGCACACCCTGCTCACCCGCCTGTTCCGTCACCTCGGCGTCAGCCGGGCCGTGGCGGAGGAGGACGCCTGCCGCATCGAGCACCGGATCAGCCAGGAAACGGTCGATAAACTCCGGGCATTTGTCAACACCATGATCCCACAGGAATAACGGGCAGCGCTCTGCCCTGCTGCCGCGCGGCGGTGCCATCAGGCACACGGCCGCGCGGTTTTTTGCGCGGGCGCTTATTGCCCGATCAGCTTTTCGTACAGCCCCCGCAGCCCGCCCTCCTGGTAGTATTGGCGGTACTCCAAGATGGTCTGGGCGATGAGCTCGTCAATCACGCGAATGCCCAGCAGCTCCACCGGGGCTTTGTCGTCGGTCAGAATCAGGTCCCCTTTTTCCACCGGCTCCAATTTTTGATACACCAGACCCATCAGGTTGCGCAGGGCCTGGTCGGGGATGACCTCGGCGGAGAGACTGTTCTCCAGGTTGCTGATCATATCGGGGTTATTCGAGGCGTACACCTCGCGGTTGCCCCCCACGCTGACCTCGGCAGACCAGACCTCGTCAAAGACAGAGGCGACGGTATGGCACAGGTGCTGGTTGATCGACCCCTCCGCATCCGACTGCATATTCAGGTTGACAATCAGCACCCCATCCTCGGTCAGGTGCTGCCTGGCAATGGTGAAAAACTCCACGGTGGACATCTGAAAGGGGATGGTGATATCCTGGTAGGCATCCACGAAAATCACGTCATAGATTTTATCGCTGCTGCTCAGAAAGGCGCGCCCGTCCTCCACATGAACGGCAACCGAGTCGGACAGGTCAAAGTATTCGTAGGCAATGTCCACGATCTTCTGGTCAATCTCGACCCCCTCCAGCGTGACATTGTCCAGGTACTTTTCGGCTTGCGAGGCGAAGGTCCCCGCCCCCAGGCCCAAAATCAGCACGTCCATCGACTCTTTATGAGCCACGTCCGCCATCCACAGCGAGGCCAGGGCATAGTCGTAGCAATAGCCGTTTAAGCCCCCCGACTTGATTTTGACCGACTGCACACCGAACAGGACGTTGGTCGACAGAAACACTTCCCAGTCGTTTTCCCCCACCTGCAGGTAGTTGTAAATTGATTCTCCCTCATACACCAGGTCGGTGGTCCAAAAGGCAAACCCGCGGTTGAGAAAAGAGAGGATGCTGAAAGCGGACAGGAGCAGCAGCGAGACCAGGCAACGGATCAGGTGCTGCCTGACCGAGAGGAAGTAGATGAGCGAGAGCAGCATCAGCACCGAGGCAAAAATGATGAAGGTCAGCGCGGTCCCCACCGAGGGGATGGTCACAAAGGTGGGCAGGAAGGTACCGATGATAGAGCCAACGGTGTTCAGCGCACCCAACCCCCCCACGGTTTTGCCGGTATTGTCGAGGGTGTTCACCGCGTACTTGACCAGGGACGGGGTGACAGTCCCCAGCAGCACGAGCGGAAAAACAAAGATGAGCATACAGCTGAGAAAGGCCGACCACACCAAAAAGTTCTCCGTGATGAAGATGGCAAGCCCCAGCGAGACCACGGCAATCACATACTTGCCCACAAAGGGAATGGCGGCTGTCCAGACGGCCACCACCGCCAGGCGGCGGTAGAGACGCGCGGGGTTCGGGTCCTTGTCTGCCAGCCGTCCCCCCCAGACATTACCCAGCGCGAGGGCGATCATGATGGTGCCGATGATGATGGTCCACACAATTTGTGAGGAAGAAAAGTAGGGCGCAAGCAGTCGGCTGGCGGCCAGCTCAATGGCCATGACCGACATGCCCGCCAAAAAGGCGGTGGCGTACAGAAACAAACGGCGCATAGGGACTCTCCTTCAAGTGTATTTTTTGGTCACAAGGTGACAACCTTTATTTACAAATCTTTGAACGTCAGCTGCCGGTCTGCCAGGGCGACAATGATCGCCTGCACGGTGTCCTGCAGCTCCGCTTTGGTGAGGGTACGCTCTTTGGAGGAGAAGGAGAAGCGCAGGGTGAGCGAGCTGCCCTCCGCCCCCTCGTACAAGTCGGCGACAGACAGGTCGCACAGCCATTCACCGCCCGCCGTGCGGGCCGCCGCCGCGCGGGCAGTTGCCGCCACCGCCTCAAAGTTCAGCCCTCCCAGCTCGGCATAAAAGGACAGGTCAATGTCAATGCCGGGGAAGCGCGAGGGCTCACGGTACTGCCGCGGGAGGGCGGGGTAGGCGGCAAAGGCGTCCATATCCAGCTCTAAGTAGGCAACTGCCCCCTTGCGGTCGATTTTTTCCGCGACCGCGGGGTGTAGCACCCCCAGCACGCCCAGCGGCGACAGGTCGCCCCGCGACGGATCGCCCCGCGACGGATCGCCCCGCGACGGGTCGCCCCGCGACAGGTCGCCCGTAGAAGAGCCCAGCGACAGGGCATAGGTGTTGGCGGGGTGTTGCCAGTTGAACGCGGGCGAAAGCTCGGAAAAGACGGGGCTTTGGTGCTTGCAGTGCCGGCACAGGGCGAGCGCCAGGTCACGCAGGCGGAGAAAGACCGCCTCCTCGGTTTGCTCGCGGGCGAGCAGCACCACACCCAGCATCCGCTTCTCACGGCAGCGGCGGTGCTCGTCCAGCCCCTGCACCACATGGCCGATCTCAAACAGACCGTAACCGTCGGCATGCCCCTTGTTCTCGGCGGCGAAGGCCAGCAGAGAGGGGATCATACTGCGGCGCAACACGGCGTGGTCGGGCGTCTGGGCGTTCAGCAGCCGGACATTGTCTGCCGGCTCGATGCCCAGTGCCCGGTCCTTGGCGGCGTCAGACCAGAGGTAGGAGTGCACCTCGTGGCAGCGCCCCTCCAGGACCAGCAGGTCTTTGACCGCGATCTCGTCCCGCTTGCCCGCCTCCCGGCGCACCGGGCGCAGCGGACTTTGGGTGGTGGTGATTTGAAAATTATCATACCCGTAAATGCGGGTGATCTCCTCGATCAGGTCGGCTTTGATGGTCACGTCTTTGGTGGCGCGCCAGGACGGCACGCGCACGACAAAAGCGTCCCCCGTCCGCACCACGCCAAATCCCAGCGCGCGCAGGGTGGCCTCGATGCGGTCGGCGGCAATATCAATGCCGGTATAGCGGTCCACAAAGGCCTTGTCCAGCTCCAGCGTGATGGGGTCATAGTGCCTGACATAGGCGTCGGAGAAGGCGTGGGTGACCCGGACCTCAGGGTCAGATGCAAACAAAAGTTGTAAAAACCGCCCGGTGGCTACCTCGGCCAGTTCGGGGTCCAGCGTCTTTTCATACCGCATACTGGCGTCGGTGCGCAGTCCCAGCCGCCCCGCCGTTTTGCGGACCGAGACGGGGTTGAAGGTCGCGCTTTCGAGCAGGAGGGCGGAGGTATCGGGGGTGATGCCCGAGTCAAGGCCCCCCATCACGCCCGCCACCGCGACAGGGACCTCCCCCGCGCAAATCATCAGGCTTTGCCCGTCCACCTCGCGCTCCACCCCGTCCAGCGTGCGGAAAGCAAAGGGGCGGTCAAAGCGCCGGACCACAATCCGGTCCACCAGGCGGCTGTCAAAGGCGTGCATGGGCTGCCCCAGCTCCAGCATCACATAGTTGGTCAGGTCGGCCAGGAAGTTGATGCTCCGGCTGCCGCAGTAAAACAGGCGGATACGCATGTTTACCGGACTGGTCGGGCGGCGGATATTCTCCACCCGGATGGCGGTGTAGCGGTAGCACAGCTCCGGCTCCCGCACCTCCACCGGCACGGCGGGCAGATCACGATACACCGTCATGTCGTGCAGGGGCACCGGCCGCAGCGGCCGATCGGCCAGCGCGGCAAACTCGCGCGCCATCCCATAGTGCCCCCACAGGTCGGGGCGGTTGGTCAGGGACTTGTTGTCCACCTCAAAAATGAGGTCCTCTATGTCGTACAGTGCCTTGATATCGGTGCCCAGCGGCGCGTCGTCGAAAATCTCCATCAGCCCGCTGTGGTCGGCGCTGATGCCCAGCTCGGCCTCCGAACAGCACATGCCGAAGGACTCGTATCCCGCCACCGTAGCGTGTTCGATCGGGGTGCCGCACACCGCCCCGCCCGCCCGGGCAAAGGCGACCCGCATCCCCACGCGGACATTGGGCGCGCCGCACACACAGTCCGCCAGCTCACGGCCGGTGTTCACTTTCAGCAGGTGCAGCTTGGCGGAGGCAGGGTGCTTTTCCACCGAGGCAATCTCGGCCACCACCACGCCGTGCGTGTCCTGCCCATGGGGGATGACCTCCTCCACCTCTGCGGTGGAGAGGGTAAAACGCCGGATCAGTGCCGCTTTGTCCAGACCGCTCAGGTCCACGAAATCACCGATCCAGTTCATTGATACCAGCATACCGTCAGTCCTTTCTATCCCTCACAGGCTTTCAAACTGGGAGAGCGCCTTGAGCGACCCCGAGTTGAAGGTGCGAATATCCTTGATGCCGTACTTCATCATGGCGAGGCGGGTGAGGCCCAGCCCAAAGGCAAATCCGGTGTAGCGCTCGGTGTCAATCCCTCCCGCCCGCAGGACATTCGGGTGAATCATCCCGCAGGGGCAAAGCTCCAGCCACCCCGAGTGCTTACAGGAGGGACAGCCCACACCGCCGCAGATGCGGCAGGAAATATCCAGCTCAAATCCCGGCTCCACAAAAGGAAAAAACCCGGGGCGCAGGCGCACCTCGACGGGTTGGCCAAAGACCTCGCTCAACATGGTTTTCATAAAATAAATCAGGTTCGAGATGGAGATATGCTCGTCAATCATGATCCCCTCCATCTGAAAGAAGGTGGTCTCATGGCTGGCGTCGGTCGCCTCGTTGCGGAAGCACCGGCCGGGGAAAATCGCGCGCAGGGGCGCCCCATACTTACGCATGATGTGGTTTTGCGCCGCGGAGGTATGGGTTTTCAGCAACTGCCCGTTGTCCAGGTAGTAGGTGTCCTGCATATCCCGAGCAGGGTGGTGTGCGGGGATATTCAGCGACTCAAAGCATTGGTAGTCGTCCACCACCTCCGGGTAGTCCTCCACGGCAAAGCCCATGCTGAAGAAAATCTCCTCCAGCTCCCGGCCGATGAGGGTGATGGGGTGGTAGGAGCCGACAGGGGCGGGCCGCCGCAGGGAGGGGCTGTACTTTTTGGCAGCGGCAATCCGCGCCTGCATGGCTTGCTCGCGCAGGCGGCGGGTGGCATCCTCAAGGGCCAGCGCCAGCGTCTCTTTCAGGCGGTTGATGAGCTGGCCGACCGCCGCCTTTTCCTCCGGCGGCACGGTGCGCAGTTGCGCCATCAGCTCGGTCACGTACCCCTTTTTCCCCAAATACGCCACGCGCAGCTCCTCAAGCTGCTCGACAGAGGCCGCTTGCGCCAACTGTGCGTCAAAGCGCGCCTGCAGTGTGTTGACCTGTTCTTTCATCATCTATTCTGTCCTTTCGGGATAAAACCATCCATCCATCAACCGAGCGTCCGCGCACTCTGTGCGCCCACACACTTCGTGTGTCCGCACACTCTGTGCGCCCACACACTTCGTGTGCCACGCACTCTGTGCGCCCCGCACACTTCATGTGCCCGCACACTCCGTGTGTCCGCGCACTCTGTGCGCCCGCACACTTCGTGCATCCGCACACTTCGTGCATCCGCACACTTCGTACGCTCCGCACACCCCGTGTGCCCCGCACACTTCATGTGCCGCCGGTCATCCACCTATGCGGTGCGATGGGCACCCGCGCACTTTCGTGCGCCCGCACACTTCGTGTGTCCGCGCACTCTGTGCGCCCACACACTTCGTGCATCCGCACACTTCGTGCATCCGCACACTCCGAGCTCCCCGCGCACTTCGTGCGCCCGCGCACTTTCTTGCGCCGCGCACTTTCTTGCGCCGCACACTTCGTGCGCCCGCACACTTCGTGCATCCGCACATTTCATGTGCCCCGCACACTCCGAGCTCCCACACACTTCGTGCGCCCGCGCACTTCGTACGCCCCGCGCACTTTCTTGCGCCGCGCACTCTGTGCGCCCGCGCTTTCGAGCTCCCGCACACTTCGTGCATCCGCACATTTCATGTGCCCCGCACCACCGGTGCGCCCGCACACTTCATGTGCCCCGCACACTTCGTACGCTCCGCACACCCCGTGTGCCGCCGGTCATCCACCTATGCGGTGCGATGGGCACCCGCGCACCCCGAGCGCCCCGCACACTTCGTGTGCCACGCACTCTGTGCGCCCGCGGTTTCAATAAACATCATTATAAAATAAGCAGGGACGCTTGTCAAGTTTTTTGATGAGCGGCGAAAGCCGCCCTCACCTCATCGACCACCTCGTCGGGCAGCAGTCCCGCGGGACTTTCGCCCGCATAGAGCCGTCGCCGCACCTCGGATGCGCTGACATGGCAGAGCTCGGGGGCACAGGGCACCAGGCGGGTTTCCACGCCGCTGTGGGCCAAGTTATAGGCGGCCATCTCCTGCTCATACGCCAGGTCAGCAGGGTTGCGGTAGCCCTTCAGCAGCAGCTCTATCCCATGGGCTTTGACGAAATCGGCCACATACCCCCCGTCAAAAGCCACCTTTACCCGAGGAAAGCGGGCGCAGGCGTGCCGCAGAAAGGACAGCCGTTCCTCCACGGTGAACAGGTAGTCCTTGGCGGCATTGACAAAGGCCACCACCCATACCTCGTCATAGCGGGCGGCGGCGTGGGCAATGAGCGCCGTATGCCCGAGGGTGACAGGGTCATAGCTGCCCGGGATCAACACGCGTTTACACATAGTCTCTCTCGGCTCCTCCATGATGCATCAAGGGGCCTCGGCACAGAGGGCAGGCGGCGTCCCCCGGCGGCAGGCCTGACGGCTCGGAATGTTTTTTACAGGTAAGGGTCATCCTCCGGCACCGGCGAGAGAATATGCAGGTACGAATGACTGTACCGCCCCTCTTTGAGCACCCGAAAGCGGGCGGCAAGCGAAGCGCGCCCCTCAAAAATAGCCGCCTCCCCGCTTTCGCAGACCAGCAGGCAGCCGGGCTTGGCGACACCCGCCTCCAGCACCCGCTCCAGCACCTCTCCGACCGGGATCTCGGCATAGGGCGGGTCAATGAAAATCAGGCCGTAGCTGTCCCGCCCCGCCGCCTTGCGCAGGTAGGAGCGGTAGTCGCTGGCGAGAAAACGGGCGCGGTCAAACAGGTGGGTTTTCTGTGCGTTGGCCTTCACCACGGTGATGGCGTCGTACGAGGCATCCACAAACATGGCATTTGCCGCCCCCCGTGACAGCGCCTCCAGTCCCAACTGTCCCGAGCCGGCAAACAGGTCCAGCACCTCCCGCCCCTCAATGTCAAACTGAATCGAGGAAAAAATGGCCTCCTTGAGCCGTTCGGCGGTCGGGCGGGTGGCAGTGCCCTCTAAGGCAGCGAGTTTCGTGCCTCTGGCTGTTCCGGTGATAATTCTCATCTTTTTCTCCACATATTTGATCTTTATCGGGTATCCGACGGCGCCGAACGGCCCTCCTCACGGGGCGTGCTGCCCTGTAGGTATTGCCGCACCGCCAGCGCGTCGGCGGCGGAAATCCCCTTGACCGCCCGGAGCTGCTCGGTCGTCGCGGCGGCCAGTTGCTTCAGCGAGCCAAAGGCACGCAACAGCCGCTTGGCTTTGGCGGGCCCGATCCCGCGGATATTCTCTAAGGCAGAACGGCGCAGGGTGCGGCGTTTGGCACCCATGGTATGACGCACCGCGACCCGGTGCACTTCCTCCTGCAGGCGGTAAAGAAAACTATACACACCCGGTTCGTGGGCAATGGACAGCTCATGTTGCCCGTCGGTCAGCACCCGCGTCTTGTGGTGCTCGTCCTTCACCAGGCCAAAGAGCGGGATACTGAGTCCCCGCTCGGCCAGCACCCCGGCGACCGCATGCACCTGCCCCGCGCCGCCGTCCAGCAGCAGCAGGTCGGGCAGCGCCCATCCGCCCCCGTCCCCCACATGAGCCAGGCGGCGGGAGAGCACCTCCCGCATGGCGGCATAGTCGTCCGCCCCCTCGGCGGCACGGATGCGAAAGGTCCGGTAGGCGGCAGGCTTCAGCTTGCCCCCCTCTGCCACCACCATGGCGGCGGTGGTGTGCTCGGCGCCGATATGGGAGACGTCATACACCTCGATGCGGTGGGGCAGCACCTCCAGCGACAGGATCCGGGCAAGCTTGACCAGCGTTTTTTCCGACCGGTTTTCCTCCTCGCGGCGGCTTTCGGCTTTTTGTTTGGCGTTGGCGAGCGCCATGGCGCACAGCTCGCGCAGGGGCCCCCGACGGGGGGTTTTGACACTGATGCGGCGATTGACGCGCCGGGAGAGGGTGTCGGAGAGCAACGTGTAGGCTTCCGGCTCCAGGTCATTGTAGAGCAACACTTCTTTGGGCAGCTCCGCGCCCTCGTGGTAGTAGTCAAACAGTAGCCCCGCCAGGTCTGCCTCCTCCGCCAGCGCGGCGGCGGGAAAGGCATACTCCTGCTTGTAGAGCAGTTTGCCCGCACGGATCTGCAGCACCGCCAGCACGCCCCCTTCCTCCGCGGTATAGAGAGCAAAGACATCGCGGTTGTCCGCGGGGTCGGACACCACCTTTTGCTTTTGCGAGAGCAACTGCAGGGACTGCAGACTGTTGCGGTAGTGTGCCGCCAGCTCGAACAGTTCGCGGTCGGCGGCGTCATACATGCGCCGCTCCAGCAAGGCCTCGGCCTCTTTGGTGTGCCCCTCAAACACCCGCCGGGCGGCGCCGATCAGCTCTCCGTAGGCCTCGGCGGTCAGCCCGTCGGCGCAGGGGGCGACGCACCGCCCCATCTCCCGGTACAGGCAGGGGCGTCCGCGGCCGATATCCCGCGGAAACTCCCGCGCGCAGGTGGGCAGGGCAAAAATCTTGGCCACGGTGTCGGCGGCTTCCTTGGCGGCGGCGGCGGACTGGTAGGGGCCGTAGTAGTGGCCGCCGTCCGCGGTGCGCTTGCGGGTCACCGTGATTTTCGGGTAGGGCGATGCGGTGATTTTAATATACGGATAGGACTTCGAGTCCTTTAATTTGATGTTATACCGGGGGGTATGCTGCTTAATCAGCGTGTTTTCGAGCGCCAGCGCCTCCATCTCCGTGTCACAGAGAATCCAGTCAAAGTCATACACCAGCGCCACCATGCGCCGTGTTTTGAGACTGTGGTCATTGCCGCTGAAGTAGCTGCTCACCCGTTGCTTCATTTTACGGGACTTGCCGACATAAATCACCTGCCCCGACTGATTTTTCATCAGGTACACGCCGGGGCACAAGGGGAGCGCCGCCGCTTTTTCCCGCAAGTAGACTTGTCTGTCGTTCATATCCCATCCCTATGAAAAAAGGCGGAAGACAGCCCGGGTACCCGTGCCTCACCGCCTGTTGCCGCTTGTTTTTGGCTCAAGAATTCGCGAGCCCTTGGTTCACCAGCTCCTCCAGCCCGTTGAGTGCTGTGTGCTCGTCCACGCCGTCCGCGATCAGGGTGATGGTCATTCCCTGCATAATCCCCAGCGAAAGCACGCCAAGCAAGCTCTTGGCATTCACCCGCCGGTCGTCCTTTTCAACCCAAATGGAACACTTGTAGGAATTTGCCTTCTGAATAAAGAAAGTAGCCGGCCGCGCATGCAGACCAATGCTGTTGCTAATGGTCACTTCTCGAGTCATCATATTCTTTACTCCTCTAAACAGACATTCAAACTTACGGGTAAGGACAAACTCTCTGATACTGCTTAGTATACCAAAAGATTGCCGTAAAAGCAAGGGTTTTTCGATTTTTTCTTTTTGTCACCATTGACAAATACACCCCCCTTGCAACCCTCTTTTTTCCACATCATAGACAAAAAACCACCGATTTTCACACCGGCCACGCCCCGCCCCTCACCGTTTGCACCGCAGGGGGCACCCCGCACACCGGACAAGCGGTTAGCGCCGGGTCTTTTTGGGCGGAGAAGCGGGATGTTTTTGGCACCACGCCTCGTACAGGTCGGGCCGCCGCTGTCGGGTCAGCGCCAGCGACTGCTCCAGCCGCCACGCGGCAATTTGGGCATGGTGTCCCGAGAGTAGCACCTCCGGCACCGCCCGCCCCTCAAATTCGGCGGGATGGGTGTAGTGCGGGTACTCTAACAGCCCCGAGGCAATGCTTTCCTCCTCGTAGCTGGCGGCGCAGGCCAGCACCCCATCCAGGTGCCGCGCCACCGCATCCACCAGTACGCAAGCGGGCAGCTCCCCGCCGGTCAGCACGTAGTCGCCGATCGAGATCTCCTCGTCCACCATGCTGTCAATGACCCGCTGGTCAACCCCCTCATAATGTCCGCAGAGGATGACCAGCTGGTCGTATGTCGCCAGCTCAGCCGCCTTTTGCTGGTTGAACAGTGTCCCTTTGGGCGACATATAAAGGGTGCGCCGCCGTCTGTCGGCAAGCTCACCCGCCCGCCGCTCGGTCAGCTCCCCGTGTACATTTGCCGGGGGTTCCCCCGCTTGGACAGGCGTTACGCCCTCACCGGGCCCCTCATTCGCGCGCGCCTCTCCCTCAGAGTCGATTTGGGCGAGAACGGCACGGTAGCAGCTCAGGATGGGTTGCGGGGCCATGACCATCCCCGCCCCCCCGCCGTAGGGGGTGTCGTCCACATTGCGGTGCTTGTTGTCGGCGTACTCCCGAATCTGGTGGCAACGCAGCGTCAGTTTGCCCGCCTGTCTGGCGCGGCCGATGATGCTGGTGCCCAGCACCGTCTCGACCATCTCGGGAAAAAGCGTTAAAATATCAATCCTCATCGAAAAAACCCGCGATCGGGCGGATCAGAATCCCCCGCTCCTTACTTGTGTCTTTGATAAAAGCAGGCACGGCGGGCAGCAACACCCGCCCCCGCTCGGTCCGGACCGCATAGAGGTCGGAGGCGGAGGAAAAGATCACCTCTTCCAGCACACCGTACTGCTTGCCCGTGTCCACGTCCACGACCGGCAACCCGATCATATCGGCGAGCAGCAGCGCCCCCTCCTCCAGGGGAATGTCCTCACGCTTGGCATAAAGCACCTTCCCCTTGAGCGGCAGCACGGCGTCCAGGGTCTCCATGCCCTCAAACTGCACCAGCACCCACTCCCCGTGCAGGGAGGCCTGCCGGATTTTCATCTCCCGGTACCCGCCCTCCCGCAGCGGCAGGTACACCGCCGGAAAGCCGGCCAGCACCGAGGGATGGTCGCACCAGGATTCCACCTTCACCAGCCCCTTGACCCCATGCGTATTGCAGATTTTCCCGCACTCCAGATACTCATTCATCTTATCGTCACTCCTCTTGGTTCTCAAGCGGCCCCGCCGATGGTAATCTCTTGCGCTTCTTTTGAAAGTATGCGCTCAGCACGGCGCGGCATTCCTCCGCCAGCACGCCCCCCCGCAGGGCGGGCTTGTGGTTGAGGGGCAGCTCGTTCAGGTTGACCACCGAGCCAAACGCCCCCGCCCGCAGGTCGTCGGTCCCCCAGACCACCCGGTCCAGCCGGGCGTTGACCGCCGCACCCGCGCACATCGGGCAGGGCTCCATGGTGACATAGAGGGTACATCCCGGCAGCCGCCAACCGCCCAGCACCCGACAGGCCTCCTCAATCGCTAAAATCTCCGCGTGGTGGGTCGCGCAGCGGGAGGCCTCCCGGGTGTTCGCCGCCGCCGCAATGACCCGTCCGCCCTGCACCACCAGCGCCCCCACGGGCACCTCGTCACGCAGCGCGGCGTCTTTTGCCAGCGCCAACGCCTGCTTCATATAGTCGTCGTCGTGCATCTTCTCACCTACCAAATCGCGTCTGTCAGTAACCATACCGCCACCAGGGACAAGGGCGAGGCGGCGGCCGCCCGCAGAGCAGCCCCCGTGCGCGGGTCCCGGCGCCACACCTGCCGCAGCTTTTTCCGCCCCGGCCGTTGCCGCGACCCTACCGCCCACAGCAGCGAAACACAGCCGAGCAGACACAAACCCCCTACCAGATAGGGGAATACAGCGAGGTCGCGCGCGGCAGACAAGAGCAGAGAGGCAGTGTTGTTGCAGAAATGAAAAAGCATGGCGGTCAGCACCGTACCGCTTGCCAGTGTGAGGGTAGCCAGTAGCAGCCCTGCCACAAAGGCATACGGCATGGCGGCTGGCGTATGCACGAGGGCAAAGAACAGCGAGGACAGCAGCACCGCCCCCGTTTGGCTGTAGGGTTCGAGCATGCGCAGCAGCAGGTAGCGAAAGAAAAACTCCTCCCCCAGGGCAGGCAACAGCGCAGAGGTAAATAATAGTTTCCAAAATGAGCCCGACACCGGGGCAGGGCGTACCAACAGCGCTGTCAGTGCCGACAGCCCGAAAATCACACAGACAAACAGGGGCAGCAGGTAAAGGTAGGGTCGCATGGGTGCCGGCTGAAAGGTGATCTGCCCTTTGGGCACTGTCCGGTCCGCCCGGCTGATGGCATAGGGCAACACACACCCCGCCGCCACGGCGGCGTAGCGCAGCAGGTCTCCGCCCCCCAGCCGGTGGGCGAGCAGATAGACCGCCAGCATCAGTGACAGCAGCGTGCAGGTGCGTGTCATGCCTTTCCCCTTTCCGGTTGGTCGATTACCCTTATGGTACATGAAAGGCGGCCGTTTGTCAAGGAAAAAAGTCCCTTTGTTCACGTGTGCCCCGGGGCGCGCGAAGGGCTGCCCCTGTCAAGCGGAGGCAGCCCCTTTTTCCTTTGAAAGTTTACTTCTTGTCGCCTTCCCGGTCCGCCGGCGCGGTTGGCGGCTGGGGTGCTTGCGGTTGCGGCGGGTAGTGGTAGTAGGGCGGCTGGTAGGTCGGGGCGGGCGAAGCGGGCGGCCTTTTCCTGGTATGACGCAGGATGCGCCGCAGAATCAGCACCACCACCGTGATGAGGACGGCCCACAGCAACAGGTACGGCAGTGAGCTGACAAACCAGATAAAGAACAGGCGGAAGCCCTGCCCGATGCGGTAGAGGTTGGTCGAGAATTTCTCTCCAATCTCCTCCCAAACCGTGCTGTCCCCCGGTTGACTCAACCGCTGCACCTCCTCCAGGGTCAGGGTCACGGTGCTGTAGGCCACACGGTCTTGGTAGACGTCCAGTTGGCTGCGATAGGAAGCCAGGGTCTGCTGCACATCCGCGAGCTGGTTGCGCACAGCGAGAATTTCACTGAAAGTGTTGGCGGCCTCCAGCATGGCCAGCAAGCTGGTCTCCTCGGCCTCCAGCACGGCGATCCGGCTTTCCAGGCTCACATAGGCGCCGGTGACATCCTGGACTTTTTCGGTTTGGTCCATCACATTCCCGAGCCCCGACATCTCACTCAAAAACGCATCCAGGTTTTCCGCCGGGATTCGCAGCACGAGCACCGCGCGGCGCTTGGTGTTGCGGTCGTAGGCAGAGCCGACAATGTTGGCGCTTTCCCGATACCCTTCGTACTCGGCGACAGCGCTGTCCAGTGTCAGCCGAAAGCCGTCAAAGTCCTTGGTTTGCATGGTGATCGTGACGGTTTTAATGATCTTGCGGTCCGCCAGGACCTCCTCCGCGCTGCCCTCCCTGTTTTCCGCACCGGCATAGCCGGAGTCGTCCTGCATGGCAGCTTTCTCCATCCCGCACGCCGACAGGCACAGGCACAACAGCAACGCCGTCAACAAAAGAGCCGACAGTTTTTTCATCACACACCTCTTTCTGCATGAATAACATTCTCTTCTTCCATTATATTAGTTTATGAAAGATTGTCAAGTTAATCCTTTTTAACAGGATTTTTTCAAAAACACTTCAAAACATACGCCGATTGTGGTACACTAAGGTATCACCTCCTACGGGAAAGGAGCCGTGCGTATGCAAGTATCCGAGATTCTGCGACGGGTCGACCACACCCTGCTCGACCCCACCGCCACCTGGCGGCAGATACAAACGTTGTGCGACGAGGGGCTGACGCACGGCACGGCCAGCGTCTGCCTGCCCCCCTGCTATGTGCGGCGGGCCAGCGAGTATCTCTCTGCCCGACTGCCGCTCTGCACCGTCATTGGCTTTCCCAACGGGTACGCCGCCCCCGCCGTCAAGTGTTTTGAGGCGGCGCATGTCGTGTCCGAGGGGGCGGACGAGCTCGATATGGTCATCAACCTCGGGATGGTCAGGTCAGGCGATGATGACGGCGTCTTGGCTGAAATCGAGGCGGTACGGGCATCCTGCCCCGACAAGACCCTCAAAGTGATTGTCGAGACCGCCCGTTTGACCGAGGCCGAGAAAATCCGGCTCTGCCGGGTGGTGTCCCGTTCGGGGGCAGACTATATCAAAACTTCCACCGGCTTTGGGGGCGGCGGCGCCACCGTCGCCGACATCACCTTGTTTGGAGCGTACAAAGCCCCTCACCTGAAAATCAAGGCGTCGGGCGGCATCGCCACGCTCGACGATGCCCGGGCCTTGCTGGCCGCGGGCGCCGACCGCCTGGGCACCAGCCGACTGGTCCGGCTCGCCCTGCAAGCCAAAAAGGAGGACTAAATATGCCTGATTTCATTCCTACCCCCCATATTTCCGCCGAAAAGGGCGACTTCGCCAGGACCGTGCTGATGCCGGGCGACCCCTTGCGCTCCCGCTTCATTGCCGAAAATTTTCTGCAGGACATCCGCCTGGTCAACAATGTCAGGGGCGTGCAGGGCTACACCGGACGCTACCAAGGCCATCCCGTGTCGGTGATGGCGAGCGGCATGGGGATGCCCTCCATGGGCATTTACAGCTATGAGCTGTTCCGTTTTTACGGTGTGGAGAATATCCTGCGGGTGGGCACGGCGGGCGCCCTGCAGGAGCGCGTCCGCCTGTGGGAGGTGGTGCTCGGCATGGGCGCCTGTACCAACTCGGCGTTTGCCGCCCAGTACGGCCTGCCCGGCACCTTCGCCCCGGTGGCCGACCATACCCTGCTCCGCACCGCCGCCGCCACCGCCGAGGCGCTGTCGCTGCCCTTCCATGTGGGCAACCTGCTCTCCTCCGACACCTTTTATTCCGACGACGGGACCGCCGTTACCGCCTGGGGACGCATGGGCGTACTGGCGGTGGAGATGGAGGCGGCCGCTCTCTACCTGACCGCCGCCCGCACGGGCAAACGCGCGCTGGCCATCTGCACGGTGTCCGACCACCTGTTGACCGGGGAGAGCACCGACGCGGCGCAGCGTCAAACCGCCTTTACGGATATGATGCGGCTGGCCCTGGAGGTCGCCGCGCAACTGGATACGCCATGACACACACACCCACCCACCCGGCCGCCGACCGCTCGCCGGCGGGGGGCAACCCGGTCAGGCGCGTCTTTTTGCTGGTGCTGGACAGCGTGGGGGCAGGGGCCATGCCGGACGCGGCCCGGTACGGGGACGAGGGGGCCCACACCCTCCGCACGGTCTCCCGCTCCCCCCTTTTCTCTGTTCCCACCCTGCAAAGCCTCGGCATCGGCAACATTGAGGGCCTCTCCTTTTTAGGCCCCGTTGCCGCCCCCCGCGCCGCCGTGGGCAAGCTGGCGGAGCTTTCCGCGGGCAAGGATACCACCACCGGCCACTGGGAGATCGCGGGCATCGTCTCCCCCACCCCCCTGCCGACCTTCCCGGACGGCTTTCCCCCCGCGCTGGTGGAACGGTTCAGCCGGGCGTGCGGCCGCCCGGTGCTCTGCAACCGCCCCTATTCCGGCACGCAGGTTATTGCCGACTACGGGGCAGAGCACCGGCAGACCGGGGCGCTCATTGTCTACACCTCGGCAGACAGCGTCTTCCAGATTGCCGCCCATGTGGATGTCGTGCCGCTTGGGGAGCTCTACCGTTGCTGTCGGGTGGCGCGGGAGCTGCTGGTCGGCCCCTACGCCGTCGGCCGTGTGATTGCCCGCCCCTTTGCGGGCGACGCCCCCCGCTTTTACCGCACCCCCGACCGCCGGGACTTTTCCCTCCCGCCCCCCCCCCCCACCCTGCTGGACGCGCTGCAGGCGGCCGGCCGTGAGGTCATCGCGGTGGGCAAGATTGCCGACATTTTCGCCGGACGGGGCGTCACCCTGTCCGACCCCGCCCACGGCAACGAGGCCTGCCTGGCGGCGACCGAGCGCTTTGCCGGGCAGGATTTTGAGGGGCTGTGTTTTGTGAATCTGGTGGACTTTGACATGAACTACGGCCACCGCAACGACATTGACGGCTATGCCGGGGCACTGTCGGCATTTGACAGGTGGCTTTCGGCGTTTCTGCCCACCCTGCGACCGGAGGATGTGCTGCTGCTCACTGCCGACCACGGCTGCGACCCGGGCGACCCCTCCACCGACCACAGCCGGGAGTATGTCCCGCTGTTGGTGTACGGCAGGCAGATCCGCCCCGTGCCGCTGGGCGTGCGCACCGGCTTTACCGATATCGCCGCCACCGTGGGCGAGTGGCTGGGGGTCCCGTATGACAGCGGGCGCTCTTTTGCCGCCCTGACCCGCAGGGCAAAGGAGGACGTATGACCGACGCTCAACTGGTCGCACTGGCGAGCACCGCCATGGCAAAGGCGTACGCCCCCTATTCGGGGTACCGGGTAGGGGCGGCGCTGCTCACGGCCGAGGGCCGTGTATTCACCGGCTGCAACATTGAAAATGCCGCCTACTCCCCCACCTGCTGCGCCGAGCGCACCGCTGTTTTTAAGGCGGTGAGCGAGGGGTTTTGCGATTTTTTAGCGATTGCGGTGGTGGGCGGCCGCAACGGCATGATCACCGCCCCCTGTCCCCCCTGCGGCGTTTGCCGGCAGGTGCTGGCGGAGTTTTGCCGCCCCGACAGCTTTCGGGTGGTGCTGGGTCATGCCGACGGACAGGAGAGCCATACCTTAGAGTCTCTGTTGCCCCGGGGCTTTTTCCCCGGCCAGATCCGCCCGTGAGGAAACTGCCATGACAATGTATGAGGTCATTTACGAAAAGCGACAGGGACACGCGCTGCCCGCCTCCGTCATCCGGGACACGATACAGGGCTACACCGAGGGCCGCATTCCCGACTACCAGATGGCGGCGCTGCTGATGGCGGTGTGCTTCCGGGGCATGGATGACACCGAGCTGGCCGCCCTGACCGACGCCATGGTGCACTCCGGGCAGACGCTGGACCTCTCCACGCTGGGCGAGGGCACGGTGGACAAACACAGCACGGGCGGCGTGGGGGACAAAACCACGCTGATTCTGGCCCCCCTGGTCGCCGCCTGCGGCCTGACGGTTGCCAAAATGTCGGGCAGGGGGCTGGGTCATACCGGCGGCACGGTGGACAAACTCGAGTCCTTCCCCGGCTACCAAACCACCCTCACCCCCGCAGCGTTTCTGGCGCAGGCGCGCCGGCACGGGGTCGCCGTGATCGGGCAGAGCGGTAACCTTACCCCCGCCGACAAAAAGCTGTACGCCTTGCGCGACGTCACCGCCACCGTGGATTGTCTGCCCCTCATCGCCTCCTCCGTGATGTCGAAGAAAATTGCCGCCGGTGCCCGCTCCATTGTGCTGGATGTCAAGTGCGGGAGCGGCTCTTTCATGAAAACCCCCGCCGATGCCGGACTGTTGGCCGAGAAGATGGTGGCGATCGGCCGTGCCGCCGGACGGAACATGGCGGCGGTAGTCACCGATATGAACCGGCCGCTGGGGCGCGCGGTGGGGAACATTTTGGAGGTGCAGGAGGCTATTTCGGTCTTGCGCGGCGAGGGGGAGGCAGACCTGCGCAGGGTCTGTGTCACCCTGGCGGCACAGATGATCGCCCTCGGACGGCGGCTCCCCCTGTCCGAGGCGGAGTCTCTGGCGGAGGCGGCACTTGCCGACGGCAGGGCATACGCCAAGTTTGGAGAGTGGATTGAGGGACAGGGGGGCGATGTATCGCTGGTCCGCCACCCCGACCGTTTCCCCGCCGCCCCGTACACCGAGACCGTGTATGCCGAGACAGCGGGCTTCCTCTCGCGCATGGACACCGCCGCCGTCGGACTGGCGGCGCTGGCGCTGGGCGCGGGCAGGGAGACCAAGGAGAGCGCGATTGACCTGAGCGCCGGCATTTGGCTGTGCCGGAAAACCGGCGACTTTGTAGAGGCGGGCGAGCCCCTCGCCCACCTGTACACCTCCCGCCCCGAGCGACTGGCGCCGGCCGCTACCCAGTACCGGGCCGCCCTGACCTTCTCGCCTGACGCCCCCGCCCCCACGCCGCTGGTCTACCAAATCATCTCTTGACGGGAGGGCAGCGGGGTGGTACAATAGGTGTCGAACCGTCCCCGGCTATGCCGCCCCCGACTGCGCCGTCCCCGGCTATTGCCGCCCGCGGCTATGCCGCCGGCAACCGTGCCCCTCATTTGATGGCACCCCGCGGCCATATCGTCCCCGGCTATGCCGCCCCCGACTGCGCCGCCCGCGGCTATGCCGCCGGCAACCGTGCCCCTCATTTGATGGCACCCCGCGGCCATATCGTCCCCGGCTATGCCGCCCCCGCCCGCGCCGCCC
>JBBAEK010000018.1:0-34253 GCA_041655935.1 Eubacteriales bacterium | reverse complement strand
CCGCCCCAACTGGCGGTCATGGTATTGTAGGTGCCGTCGGGCTTGGTGGCGGTCACCAGCATCCATTCTTTGGATATTTTTTCAAAAATTGCTTCTTTCAGCCGGTCGGGCTGCACGGTCTCAAATGACTGCATGATGTGTCTCCTTTCGCTGTCTTGGGTTTCTGTCAATCATAGTATAGCATTTTTCGGCGCGGCATGCAAGGGGTGGCGGAATTTTCCTTTTTTACGGCTCGTCACGGCGCGTCCCTTTGGTGCCAATATCTTTTTTTCATGGGGCCGGGTTTTTCGGATATAATAGAAGTGACTGCTTCGGTGATATCAAAAAACGATGGCGGGAGAAAAGATATGGTGAACATCACAAGCATTGAGCTGACCAGCCTGCGCGAACAGCTCACCCAAGAGCAGATGTTGGTATCAAAATACCAGCAGTTGTCGAAACAGACCCCGGATGGGAACCTCAAGAAAAAGTATGAAGATATTGCCCAAAAGCATCAAAAACATTTTGACACGCTTTTCAGTATTATCTCCTAAGGAGGACAAGGATATGAGGCAACTGAACTATGGCGACAAGGAACAACTGACCGATCTGCTCAGCGGGCAGAAATTTCTGACCTCCAACTACAACAGCTACCTGAATGAAGCGGCGACACCGGAGGTGCGGCAGGCTTTTTCGCAGATTTTGTCGGAGGAGCATGTCATTGAAAACGAGATCTGGCAGGAAATGAACCGGCGGGGCTGGTACAATGTGTGCGCCGCCGAGGCATCCGAGGTGACGAAGGCAAAGCAGCAGTTTGAGTCTGTCGTGAGTTTCCGCTAAGGCGGAGAAAAGGTGAGCGGCAAAGCTCACCTTTTTTTATGATATGCGCGCTGACCCGTCGGAGTGTGACCTCTGTGAGGGGCAATCGGGTGCCGGAGATGGGGGACCTCAGCGCCGCGGGCGGCGTGACTCGGCGCGCTCGAGCAGCTCGAGCACCTTGAACTTGACGGCGTAGGGGCCTGCCTTGTCCGAGTCGCTGATGAGGCGGTACTCATTGGGGGTGAGCCCGACCGGGATGCCGCCGCCCTCGGGCGGGCTGTCGGTGGCAAGCGACAGGCAGAGGGGGGGAAAGAGCACGCACCACCAGTTCTGCCCCGCGCCCTCGCCAATCAGGACGCGCAGGGAGAGGTACTCGCCTGCCGGCAGCGTCACCTCGCCATAGGCGCAGGCGGGGTAGCGCTCGCGGGTGAAGGTGACGGCCACGGGATAGTCATAGTCCGCCGAAGCGACCACCCCGACGGCACAGGCCTGCAAGTCCTCCCGTAATAAAGTCAGCATTTCGCTTGCCTCTGTCATATCGGCGCAACCGGCGAGCTGAGTACCAAAGCGCTGCAACAGCTCGTCCCGCACCCGGAGCTTCAGCTCTTGGTCCTGCTCGGTATCGGAATTTGCCAACACGTGCAGGCGCACCACGCTGTCGTAAATGTCCTCCTCGCCGCTGACCGGCAACACCCCGACCAGCAGCGCGGACAGCAACAACCCCAGCGCAAAGCGCACCATTTTGTTCGTATGTAGCGATGTGGGATGGTTTTTCATACATACCTCCTCGGTGGGTTTGATAGCGGCAGTATGAACCAATCGTGAAAAAAATATGCACTGTTTTCAACTTTTGTCAAAACTTTTGCCCTTTTGCGGGCTTTTTCTTGCAAAAAGGGCGGGGATGTGCTATGATGAGTCCTGTGCCAAGCAGTGAGTTCGAGACCTTCCTCACTTAAAACAAAACTAAAGGAGCCCCTATGAAACGCACCCCGATTCTTTTCCTGACACAGGCGGCGGCGGTCGCCGCCCTCTATGTGGCGCTGACCTACCTGTCCTTTCTGCTCGGGCTGGCGAACGGTGCCGTCCAGCTGCGCCTGTCGGAGGCACTGTGCGTGCTGCCCTTTCTCACCCCTGCCGCCGTGCCCGGGCTGTTTGTCGGCTGTCTGCTGGCCAACCTGTTGACCGGGTGCGCCCCGTGGGACATCCTGCTCGGCTCGCTGGCGACGCTGGCGGGGGCGGCGGGGTGCCGCGCCCTGCGGCATCAAAGCCCCTACCTTGCCGCGCTGCCCACCATCGCGGCGAACACGGCCGTCATTCCGCCGGTGCTGCAATGGGTCTACGGGGTCGAGGGCGCCCTGCCCCTTTTGTTTTTGACCGTGGGCGCGGGGGAGGTGCTGTCCTGCGGGGTGCTGGGAACACTGCTGCTGCTGACACTGCGGAAAAAGCGCTTTCCGTGGTTGTCCTACTGAAAAAAACGCGGGGCGGCGAAAAAGGACTTGCAATTACCGCCGTTTTCATGTATACTATCCCAAAAGAGGATGTGAATAGAAAGGTAATCATATGTTGAATGCTAATTTTTTGCTGGAGGAAGCCGTCCCGTCGGGGCTGGGCTCTCAGATCTGGCTCTATGTGATCCTGATCGGCGCCATGGTGGTGTTCATGGTCTTCAACGCCAGAAAGCAAAAGAAACAGGAAAAAGAAATCAATACCATGCGCGACAGCCTACAGATCGGCGACGAGGTGACCACCATCGGCGGCGTGATCGGCAAGGTCGTCAGCATCAAGGGCGAGACCGTGACCATCGAGACGGCGAAGGCGCGCACCCAGATTCGTTTCCTGCGCTCCGCCATCCGAAGCGTGGATGTCAGGGCGGAAGACGCGCAAAACTGACACCCGTGGCATAAAGACAGGACCTGCGGCATATGTTCTACCAAAGAGATATGCCGGAGGTCCTTTTTTATGAACCAAGGGAAACGTCGTCAAAAGAAAACGGCAGAAGTACACACCCTGGGCCGCTCGCTGCTGCGGGGGGGCCTGTTTACGGTACTTTTCTCGCTACTCTTTTTGTTCTTCATGACGGTGGTGGCGTACCAGACCGACGACCCCACCAAGCTGCTCTCCCCCTTTGCCGTACTCTCCCTGTTGGTGTGCGCCTTTTTCGGCGGATTCAGCACGGCGAAGACCTATGGCAGGCAGGGCGGGATGACCGGGCTGATCGCGGGGGTACTGCTGGCGCTGCTGCTGGCCGTTCTCTCCTTTTGCGTGCCCGCGTACGCGGAGGGGCCGCCCCTGCTGCGCTGGCTCTCCTACCCCGGCGTGATGCTGCTGTCTGTGCTGGGCGGCATGGCAGGCGTCAAGAAGCGGGCGGACAAACGCCGCCGCCGGTAAAGCGGGCGGCGCCTCATAGAGGCGGTGTGCCGGAGACGGTGCGCCGCCGCATTGACATACGCGGGGACCCGGGCACCCGAGGCGGGGTGGGGTCTCGAGACCGACGCCGGAGGTGGGCGGGAGGCAGCAACAGCGTGCCGCTACGGCGCAGACCGCGACGGGCGGCGTTATGTAGACGGGGCGGCGGGGGGGGAGAGGTCCGTGACGGTGACGGTGGCGCCGAGGCTACGGAGCTTGCCCGCGATGTCCTCATAGCCCCTCTCGATCACCTCGAGGCCCTCAATGTCACTCTCGCCCTCCGCCAAGAGGGCGGCAATGACCGCGGCGGCACCGGCGCGCAGGTCCACGGCGGTAAGGCGGGAGGCGTGCAGGCGGGGCACCCCCCGGATGACGGCGGTATGGCCCTCAATGCGGATATCTGCCCCAGCGCGGATGAGCTGCTCGGTGTAGCGGAAGCGGTTGGCCCAGATGGTTTCGGTGATGCGGCTCTCCCCCTCCGCCAGACACAGCAGGGCCGCCAGTTGGGGGTGCAGGTCGGTGGGAAAGCCGGGGTAGGGCTCGGTGCTCACTTGCAGGGGCTGCAGCGGGCCGCCGCGGCAGACGGTGACGGCGTGCGGCTCCTCGATCACCTCTGCGCCGCACCCGCGCAGTACACGGACAAGTTCCGACAGGTGGCCGCAGACCACCCCCTCGACCCGCACGCACCCTCCGACCGCCGCGGCGGCGATGAGGTAAGTGCCCGCCTCCATCATGTCGGGCATGACGCGGTAGCGGGTGCCGTGCAGGCGGGGGACGCCGTCTACCACGATACTCTCTCCGCCCGCGCCGGAGATGCGCGCGCCGCAGGCGTTCAAAAAGGCGGCGAAGTCCTCAATGTGGGGTTCTCTGGAGGCGTTGTGAATGACCGTCCTGCCCTGTGCCAGCACGGCGCACAAGAGGGCGTTGACGGTCGCGCCGACCGAGACCACATCAAAGGTCATCTCCGCCCCCCGCAGTTGCTCCGCCTGGGCGGCGATGGCGGTGTCTGTCTTGGTCACACGGGCGCCCAGCGCCTCCATGGCCTTGATATGCTGGTCAATGGGACGGTTGCCGAAGTCGCAGCCGCCCGGCAGAGTGCTGTGTGTGTGCCCGAAGCGGGCCAGCTCGGCGCCCAGCAGGTAGACGGAGGCGCGCATTTGCCGGATCATTTCCTCGGGACAGCGGCCGGGGGCGACCCCGCGGCTGTCGATTTCATAGGTATGTAGATCCAGTCGGCGGACGCCCGCCCCCATGGCCTGCAACATTTCCAGTGCCAGCGCGGTGTCCCTGATGCGGGGAATGTTTTCTATGACGCAGAGGTCGTCTGTTAAAACGGCGCCGAAAAGGATGGGCAGGGAGGCGTTTTTCGCCCCGCTGACCATGACCGTGCCGTCGAGCACCCCGGCGTTTGCAATTGTCATCTTTTTCATACTGCCCTGATTTGTCGCCGCGGCTCTGCTGCGGCGCCTTCCTTTCACAGTAGATTCAATAACAAGTATATGCGCCGCGACGCCGACAAGCCACAAGGCCGGCTTTTCGCCAAAGCAAAAGGAACACGAAAAACATCGGGCAAAGCCGGGTTTCGTGTTCCTTTTTGGGGTGCAGGCCGGGCGCAAGGCGCGGGGGAAGCGATGACGGGGGTCAGGAAGGGTTCTTGGAGGCGGTTTTTCGCCGCGGCAGGTAGCCCACCAGCAAAATGGCGAGCAGCAGCACGAGCGTCACTGCCAGCCCGCCCTCGGGGCCGAAGGCGCCGCCGTTGATGCGCTCCCTGCCCTCGAGTGAGGTGGTGACAAAGAGGCCGGCATCCACGCGGATGCCGCTGACGAGCGCCCCCCAGACATTCCCCTGCGTGAAGTTCCACGCGGTGTGCAGGGCGCAGATGCCCCAGATGTTGTCCGTGCGCAGTCTGTACAGGGAAGCGAAGATGCCGAACAGCAGCAGGTTGAGCAGGGCCACCGTCCCGACGCCGCTGTTGCCCAGGTGCAGCATGGCGAACAGCAGGGCATTCAGTCCCACCGCCAGCCAGGTGGGCTGGCTGCGCCGGAGGCTGCCCATCAGCGCGCCCCGCAACAAAATTTCCTCGGAGGCGCCCTGTACAACAAAAGCGACAAAGAACAGGATGATCCAGCCCCACCGGACCGACCCGGCAAGCCCCTCCAAGGTCATGGCGCCGAAAAGCAGGTTCAGCCCGATGGCCGCCGCGAACAGCACCGTGCCGAGCAATAGCCCGAGCAGGTAGTGGGGAAAGGCGGATTTTTTGGTGAAACCCATGCTGCGCAGGTCGCTTTTTTGGAGGACCACCACCCAAAAGACGGAGAGGCCAATGGTGGCGAGGGTGCCGAGCAACTGCGCAAGCAGGCAGATATTTTCGGTGAGCAGCCCGTCAAAAAAAGCCGACAGCCGGGCGAAAGTCTCCCCCTGCACCCCCTCTTCGAGCAGCGTCTCGAAAAAGGAGGCGGGCAACACCTCGGTCAGGCGCTGATACACGAGCATGAGCACCTGCATCACGGGGGCAACGGCGAGCAGCTGTCCGACGAAAAGCATCCCGAAAAAGGAGAGCAAGAGCAGCCCAAGCGAGTGGCGCAAAGGGGAGCGATCGTCAAAGGGTGGTTGGTTCATGGGGCCTCCTTTGTGGAGAAATGGTCAGAGACGGCAAAAGGGGCGAGTAGCCCCTTTGGCACTGGGTACGCTTTTGTCATGGCTCACTGCATGGGGCAGTGCGGAGGGCAGTGCCCCGGTTGCGATGGGGCCTGCCGTGCCCGGCAAGGCCGGCTTACGGGAGCAGCTCAAACACGGCGGTGAGGGTCACGGGCTGCCCGCCAAAGGCAAACTCAATGGTGGCGGCATCGGCGGTGCCCTGCTCGATGGTGGCATTGGTGAGCTCCCAGCCCACAAAGCGGTAGCCCTCGTGCGTGATGGCGGTGGCGGTCAGGGCGTAGTCGCTGAAGTAGCGGAGCTGGTAGCTGCCCTCTGTCAGGTCGGGGGTCACGGTGTTCAGCCGCACGGTGCCGCCCGCGGGCAGGTTGGTCGACAAGGTGATGTCGGTCAGGGTGCCGGTGAGGTGGAACTGCTGCTTCAGGTGGGTGGTGGCACACTCAAAGCGTCGCTCAAAGTAGGTGAAGAACCGCTGGGTCTCCGCCCAGAAGATCGCCTCGTCGCGCTTGACCGTGTCACTGTAGCCGAAGAAGCGCTCATAGTGGTTTTCAATGTTGGGGGCGTAGGGCTCCAGTGCCGCTTGCAGGCGGGGCAGGACGGTGGCGGGGTTGAAGTTGACATTGGCCATGTCCATGAAGGTGAGGACGAAGCGGCGGCTGAACTCAGGGCTTCTGATCAGGCGGTAAATCAGGGTGTTCTGGGAGCCGAACGCGGCTCTGTTCGTGTAGGGCTGGACGAATGTGAAGGCGTTGACCTCATAGGTGTACGAGGTGCCGACATACCCAATGCAAAAGTCCAGGTCGTACAGGCACCAGCGCCACTTGCCGTCGGCGTAGGGACGCGCGGGGTCAACTGTCCGAGTCTTCCAACACAGGGTGTTCTTGTTGATCGACCAGTCCACATTGCAGTAGTAAATCTGGGCGACGACATAGTCAATATAGCTCTGGATGTCCATCATCTCGCAAATCCGCTCATAGTAGGCGGGATTTGCAGGGTCGCGGGTGGCGACATAGTTGATGAAGCTCTTGTAGTCGTCCTCGTCCACCTTCGTGCCCTCGTCCAGCGCGCCTGCCTTGATGATGACCACATCGTCACGGTCCACATCGTACTTGTCCTCGATGGCGTGTTTGGAGGTTTTGACATACAGGTTATAAATACCGTAATACTCGCCCTCTAAAAACACGACACAGGGCTTGTACGGCGACACTAAAATCTCACGGTCGGCGACCAGCCCTTGCAGGAAGCCTTCATTGAACTTATAGTTATAGTCAAAGCGGAGCATGACCGACTTGAGCGAGTCCACCCCGTCAAAAAAAGTCTCAAGGAAACGGTTGTTGCCGTCATACTCCTCCCGCGCGAACAAATTCAGGCTCTTCTGCTGGAAGGCACGGGTGGAGGCACCATGGATGCGCACGCCAATCTCTTGCGCGAACAGCAGCGTCCCGTCGGTGTCAAAGCAGGAAAGGGCTGCCTGCCGCTCGGCATCCCTGCCCCTGTCCGCCCAGTTGCCATTGACAAAAATGCCGGTGGTCTTGTTGTAAAAATTGGCGGGGTCGGCGGCAATGGACATGACCATGATGTCCTCATAGCCATCCTTGTCCTGAAAGCCGACAAAATATGTTTTGGTGATGACATCAGAGAGGTTGCCCTGCTCGTCGTACACCACGGCACGGAAGATGGTCGCCTTGTCAATCAGGGTGTCAGGGTAGTACATGGGGCGGTTCGCGGCGGTGACGACGATCTGCGAAAAATAGTTGGGATTGGAGGAGGTGTCCTCAATCCAAAGGGGAGCGGTGTAGACAGCCGAGCTGGTGGTAGGGGTCTTGCAGTCAGTGGTATAGTAGACAATGCAGCCCTCCGGCACCTCCAGAGTGAGGTAAAAGGGCTGGTCGTAAAAGCCGCTGTCCGCCGAAAAGCCTACCGTCCGTGAGCTGAGCTGGAGCAGTGAGCCCTCATTGCTCGCGCCCGGCGTGCCGACGAGCCGCGCCAGCACCGCCGCGCCGTCGGTGGTGCGGCCGTAGGTGGTGTCGGTGAGCAGGGCGGGCAGGGTCAGGGCATCGTCCAACCTGCCGTCGGGGCGGGTGAGGTAGAGGGTCTCACCCGACGCCGAGATTTTGAAGGGGGCGTAATGGACGCCCGGCATCTGCATCACCCGCCCGGTGGCGTACACCAGCAGGCACTCGCCCGGCTGGAGGGTGCCGTAAGGGAAACGGTAGGCATAGCGGTCGTCGGCATCGTCCGACAATCCATAGCCGGTCAGGTCGATGACAAGCTCGGTAGGATTGTAGAGCTCCACCCAGTCGTAATACATCCCGCTGGGGTCCGGGTGCAGGGTGTCGTTTGACGAGCATGCCTCGTTGATCAACAGAAAGTGCTCGTCAGATAGATCGGGCGGCTCCTTGTCGGTAGTGGTGTCGGTGTCGGTAGTGGTATCGGTGCCGGTGCCGGTGGTGGTGCCGGTACCGGTGGTGGTGTCGGTACCTGTGTCGGTGCCGGTGGTGGTGTCGGTACCGGTGGTGGTGGCGGTGCCTGTGTCGGTGGTGGTGCCACCGGAGGTGTCGCCGGTAGTGGTGGTCAGCGTGCCGGTCTGGAGCTGGCAAGCAGACAGCGAAGCGGATAGACTGAGCAGCAGGGCGGCACATAACACGTGCCATCGAATCTTTTTCATACATCCGAACCTTTCATGAAAGAGGCGGCTCGCTCAGCCGCCTCGAATCGAGCACAGTAGACAGCGTAGGGGACCGGGTGTCATCACTCGACTGCCTCGAACAGGGCGCGCAGGACGCAGGGCTCGCCATCAGTGAGCGTGAAGTGGAGGGTGGGGGTGTGGGCCGTGCCCTGTTCAAGGGTGATACCCCCCACCTCCCAGCCCACAAAGCGGTAGCCCTCAGCGGCGATGGCCGTGGCGGTCAGGGCATAGTCGCTGTAATACCGCAACTCATAGGAGCCTGTGGACAGGTCGGGGGTCACGGTGTTCAGCCGCACGGTGCCGCCCGCGGGCAGGTTGGTCGACAAGGTGATGTCGGTCAGGGTGCCGGTGAGGTGGAACTGCTGCTTCAGGTGGTCGGCGGCGTAGTCAAAGCGGGTTTCAAAATAGGTGGTCAGATACTCGGTTCTCTGCCGGAACATCACCTCGTCACGCTTGGTGCCGTCGGAGGCATAGGCGTCGAAACGCTCAAAATGGTTCTCGATATTGGGTGCGTAGGCGTCAAGTGCGGCTTGCAGAATGGGCGTGACACGGTCGGGGTGGAAGTTGACGTTCCCCATGTCGAGGAAGGTCAACACGAAGCGGCGGCTGAAGTCGGGGTTTTGGATGAGGTTGTAGATCAGGGTGTTCTGCGGGCCGAAGGCGGCGATTCTGGTGTAGGGCATGACCACGGTAAAGGCGTTGACCCCGGCGTGGTAGGTGGAGTTCGTCTTGCCCACACAGAAGTCAAGGTCATACAGGCACCAGCGCCACTTGCCGTCGGCATAGGGGTTCTCCGGGTCCACGGTGTTGGCGCGCCAGCACAGGATGTTCTGGCCCATGGACCAGTCGACGTTACAGTAGTAAATCTGGGCGGCGACAAAGTCAATGTAGCTCTGGATGTCCATCCACTGGCAGACCTGCGCATAGTGGACGGGGTCTGCCATGTCGTTGTTGCTGACATAGGAAACCAACCGCTTGTAGTCGTCCTCATCTGCCTTGGTGCCTTCATCGAGCTTGCCTTTTTTGATGATGGCCACGTCGTCTTTCTCCACGCCGTACTTGTCCTCAATGGCGTGCTCGGAGGTCTTGACATACAGGTCGTAGATGCCGTAATACTCGCCCTCCAAAAATACCACACAGGGTTTGTAGGGGGAGACCAGGATGCTGCGGTCGTATACCAGCCCCTGCAAAATGCCCTCCTTGAAATCCCGGCCGGCGTCACTGCGGAGCATGATCGACTTGAGCGAGCCCACGTCGTCAAAGAGGGTGTTCAGGAAACGGTTGTTGCCGTCGTACTCCTCCCGGGCATAGAGGGTCAGGCTCTTCTGCTGGTAGGCGCGGGTGGAGGAGCCGTGGATGCGCACCCCTGCCTCCTGCGTGAAGAGCAGCGTGCCGTCGGTGTCAAAGCAGGAAAGGCTGGCTTGCCGTTCGGCTTCCCTGCCCCGCTGCGACCAGTTGCCGTTCACGAAAATGCCGGTGGTGGAATTGTAAAACTGCGCGGGGTCGGCGGCGATGGACAGCACCATCATGTCGTCATAGCCGTCCTTTTCATCGAAACCGACAAAATAGGTGCGGGTGACGATGTCCGAGACATTGCCCTCCCCGTCATACACCACCGCGCGGATGATGGTGGCTTTGTCAATGAGGTCCCGCGGGTAGTGCATGCCGCCCGCCACCACGATCTGGGAGAAATGGTTGGGGTGCTGGGAGGCGTCCTCGATCAGGAGGGGTTCGGTGTAGCGCGTGGATGACTGGGTGGGGTCGGTGCAGTCGGTGGTATAGTACACCCGTCCGCCCTCCGGCACCGTCAGTGTCAGGTAGAAGGGCAGCTCGTAAAAGCCGCTCTGCGCCGAGAAGGACACCGACAGCCCGCTGAGCTGGAGCAACGAGCCGGCGTTGGTGCTGCCCGGCGTGCCGCGCAGTCGCGCCAGCACCTCGCCTCCGTCCGCCGAGCGGCCATAGGTGATGTCGGTCAAGAGGGCGGGGATGGTGAGGGCGTCCGCCAGCAGTCCGTCGGGACGGGTGAGGTAGAGGGTCTCGCCCTTGGACGTGATCTTGAAGGGGGCGTAATGAACACCCGGCACCTGGATGACCTGCCCAACGGCATACACCATCAGGTGCTCCCCGGGCAGCAGGGTGCCGCCGGGGAAACGGTAGGCATACGGGTCGGTCGGGTCGTCGGACAGCCCGTAGCCGGCCAGGTCCACAGGGGCGTCGGTGGGGTTATAAAGCTCAATCCAGTCCTGGTACTCGCCATCGGGGGCGATGTGCAGGGTTTCGTTGGCCGCGCAGACCTCGTTGATGAGCACCGTCACCTCCACCTGCTCTTCCTCGGCGGTGGTGGTGCCGGAGGTGCCGGGGGTGGTGGTCGTGGTGGCCGGCGGCGTGGTAGTCGTGGTGGCCGGCGGCGTGGTGGTCGTGGTGGCCGGCGGCGTGGTGGTGGTGCCGGGGGCAGTGGTCGTGGTCGAGCCGGTCGGCTCGTCGGTGGTCGTGGACTTGGGCTGGCAGGCAGACAGCAGGGCGGAAAGCGCCAGCAGGAGTGCCAGGCCCAAGACGGAGAATCGAATTTTCATATGCTCATCCTTCCTTGGTGGTCAGATTAATCAGGCAGATAGACAGCTGTCAATGAAACCTGCGCGGCCGTGGCGGAAAAAGTGATGACGGAGGTGGACAGCGTCCCTTGCGTGAGGGTCGCCCCGCTCAGCTCCCAGCCGGCAAAGCGGTAGCCGTCAAGTGGGGCTGCCTCTGCCGTCAGCGGGTAGCCGGGGAGATAGGTGGCGGTAAAGCCCTCCGCGCCAAGGTCGGGGGTGATGGTGCCCAGACGAATACCCCCGCCATCGGGGTGGCTGCTCTGCAAGGTCAGGGTGAACAGCTGGCCGGGAAGGTTGAGCTCCTGTTTCATGTATCCCACGATATAGTCAAAGCGCCGTTCGAAGTAGGTGGCGTAATAGGCGACAGCATCCCGGTAGTCGGCCTCGGTGGCGATGTCGGAGGCAAAGCGGCGGTAGTGCTTCTCCATATGGGGCGCATAGACATCCACCGCCTCATACAGCAGGGGCAGGACACGGTCGGGGCGGAAGTTGTCGTTCGCCATGTCAAGGAAGGTCTGGACAAACTGCTGCTTGAACTGGGGGTTGGCCAAGAGGGCGGAAAACAGGGGGTTGGACAAGGGGGTATTGCTGCCCACAAAGGGCATGTGGGCGGTGAAGGAGTTGGTGTCGTAAGAGAAGGGGAAGTCGTCCCTGTTCCACATACCGATGCAGAAGTCGAGGTCATAGAGCATAAAACGCCACTTGCCGTCGGCATATGGGTTCAAAGGGTCGACGGTACGGGAACGCCAGCAGGCAATATTCTGCCCGATCAGGCGGCCCTGGGACCATCGCATACACCAGTCGGCGTTGCCGGTGTAAATCTGGAAACATAAAAAGTCAATAAAACTTTGCATATCCATCAGCTCGCAGGCCCTCTGGTAGTTGGCGGGCACCGCCATGCTGTTCTGGGTAATGTAGCGGGTGAAGTCGTCATACAAGGTCAGGTCGGAGGTGACCCCGTCCTCCAGCTCGCCTTTTTTCACGATGATCACATCATCCTTGTCCACCTCATAGTGTTCCTCGACGTACTGTTTGGTGTACTTCTCCAGGATGTTGTAAATCCCGTAATACTCGCCCTCCAGAAATACCGCGCAGGGTATGTACTTGGCAGTGGCGATCGCGCGGTCGGCGACCAGCGAGTTGAGGAAGCCCTCCACGAACTTGAGCGATCCGTCATAGCGCAACACCACCGACTTGAGGTAGTCTACCCCCTCAAAGAAGCTGTAAGCGAACTCGTTGTTGCCGTCATAGTCCCGGCGGGCGTACAGGCTCAGGCTCTTTTGCTGGAAGGCGCGGGTGGAGGCACCGCGGATGCGCATGCCGCCGTCCTGCGAAAAGACATAGTTGCCGTCCCGGTCAAAGTAGGTCATGGTCACCGGCCGCTCGGCGGTCAAGCCGCGCGCCGCCCAGTTGCCGTTCACGAAAATGCCGGCGCCGGGGTCGGGGTCAAAAAGGTCGCCGGGGTCGGAGACCAGCGACAGCACGGCTAAGTTGTCGTAGCCCTGCTCGTCGAAGCCGACAAAGTAGGTCTTGGTGATGGTGCGGCTGACCGTCCCGGTCGGGTCACACACGATGGCGCGCAACACCGTCGCCTTGTCCACAAGCCCCGAGGGGTACCACATGGAGGCGGCGCTGGCGGTGACGGTGATGTCGGAAAAGACATTGGCATTCCGGGAGGCGTCGTCAATATAGAGGGGCTGCTGATACACGGGGGAGTCCAGGGTGGGGGTAGTGCAGTCCAGCGTGTAGTAGACGGTGTAGCCCGGATCGGTCTCGAGGGTCAGGTAAAAAGGTGTATCATAAAAGCCGCTGTCGGCGGAAAAGGCGATGGAATAGGGGCTGAGGGTTTGCAGGGACAGGTGGTTGGAAGCCCGCGGCGTGGGGGAGAGGTAGCCCATGGTCAAGTGCCCGTCCTGCGCACGGCCAAAGGCGACATCGTCCTCGAGCGCGGGGATTTGCAACTCGTCAATCAGCGTGCCGTCGGGGTAGTAGAGGCGCACACGGTCGGCGTTGTTTGAAATCTTGAACGGGGCGTAAAAGCTGCCCGGGACCTGGATGCTCTGCGCCTTTTCCCCGTGGGCGTACACCAGCACATACCCTCCCGCGGGTACCCACGCGTCGGAAAAGACGAAGCGCTGCCCGCCCTGAACATCCTCTAAGGCATAGCCTGTCAGGTTGATGGCCTCGTGGTGGGTATTGTAGAGCTCCAGATAATCATGGTACTGCCCGAAGCTGTCGGCAATGACGGTCTTGTTGGCGGCGCACACCTCGTTGATGAGCAAGGCACTCACAGGCCCGGCGTCCGCAAACTCGTCGCCCGTGGTGGTGGTCGTGGTCGTGGTCGTGGTCGTGGTGGTGGTCGTGGCAGTCGTGGTGTCCTGCCCCGGCGTCTCGGACGTGCCCACTCCGGAGCCGCAAGCGGACAGCAAGAGGGAAAGGATCAGGAGCAGTGCCGCAAAAGCGGGGGCGATTTTTTTCATAGCGTGGTTCCTCTCTGGTGGTGGCTCTCGAAACATTGTACCACCGTGGCTGCTACTTTTCAATAGAAATATTGTAAATTTTAAGGAAGAAAGAAGTCGCCTGTCACCAAGGGGTGCGGGTACCGTTTGCGGCGCCGTGAGATCGTCAGGGTTGCGGCGGTTGCGGGACCGGCTTGCGCTCCTGATTGACCCGGTCCAGGTAGCTGACCCATTTCACCACCTGCCGCCGGTCGGGCCGGGGGTAGAAATAGTAGAGCTTGCCGCCGTAATAGACATCAAACTCCTGCGCCACCGTGATGGGAAAGGCCCCGAGGGTGGCCGTGGCGCGGACAAAGGACAGGGGCTCGCCGAACACCGTCCCCTCAAAGGTAAATCTCTCCCCGTCCAGCGTCACCCTGCCCTCGCCCGCCGCAAAGTCCATATTGCCCCGCTCGTCCACCGCGCCGACACGGACCGGGCTTTCCAGCCGCTCGGTCAGGCGGATCCTGTTTTGCTGCCAGAGGAACCAGTCATTGATCCGCTCAAAGGGTGCCCCCTCAAGGCGGTAGTATTCGTTAAGGGTCGCGTCCAGCCCGCAGGGGCAGGTGATGTGGCCGTCCCGGGTCGAGAGGGTGAACTCCGCCTGACACCGGGGGCAGCGGTAGAGAATGCCGTCCAATCCCAGTGTCATATCCCGACAGCGGTAGGCCACACCGTCCATGGCCTGCTCGTCATCGTGTGCCATGGCAACCGCCAGGCGCGCCTCTATCTCCTCTACCGACAGGGCGGACAGGTCTTGGGGCGAAAACAGGGCGGCGGCGACCACGTGGATTTTGCCCCGCCTGCTTTTCTTTGCCCACTTGGGAAAGGTGAGGTAGGCGCCGTTCGCGGTCACGGTGTAGACCGGCAGTTGCAGCCGCTTGACCAGTGCCGCCGTCCCCTCCGCAACGGGCAAGGTGCGGCCGTAACAGCTCAGCCGCCCCTCGGGAAACAGGACAATGAGATTGCCCGATGCCTTGGCGCGCAGGATATTGCGCACGGTACTGACATCGGGGCAAAACATTTTCTTGGTAATCACGTGCATCAGCTTCAGCGTGGGGCGCAGCTTGGGGCGGGTCATGAAATGCTCGCTGAGCACAAAGGTGGGACGGCGGGGCCGAAGGGCCATGCCGAGCAGCAGGTGGTCCTTGGTCGAGGTGTGCGGGACCAAAATCAGGGCGGCGCCCCGCAACCCTTTCAGCGCGCGGCGGTCGATGGTGACGCCGTAGCGGAAACGGTAATACAGGGCGCACAGCCAAAGCGCGGGGTAGTACAGCGGCGCAAAGGGCTTCTTGAATTTTTTCCGTTTTGCCATGTCTCTACTCTTTCAACAGGATTTGCCGTCGGCATACACTGATAGCGGCGAGGGTTCGCCCGCGTCGGGCGGTGTGACAAAGGCCGGCACCCGCGTGTGGCCCGCCACTCAAAACAGGGGCGGCGAAAGGGGGGTATGGATGAATTCCTGCGAATTGACTGCGCTGATTGCCGCACTGGCCAATATTTTGTGTGAATGCTTGCCGCGGAAGAAGATCCGCGTGGTGATCGCCGGCCTGTTTCAACTTGCCAATACGCTGGGGGCCAAACTGTCCTTTCAGTCGTCGTTCCTGGAAGACAAGGCGGAGTGGGAGGAGAAGGACGACTGATGCCGGCGGACCCTGCTTTATTGGCTATCGGACAGGGGGGTTTTGGTGAAAAAGAGCGACTTAGTCGCAAATCGCGCGGTAGCACTCGGGGCGGCGGTCACGGAACAGTCCCCAGCTGAGGCGGTCCTCGGCCAGGGCATCGAGGTCATATGTGGCCAGCAGGACCTGCTCCCCCTCGCGGGGTGCCGTGGCCAGCAACGCGCCGGTCTGGTCGGTCAGGAAAGAGGAGCCGTAAAACAGCAACGCGGAGGACTGCGCCCCGTTGTCGGGGTGCGGGGCGACCCGCTCCTCGCCTACCCGGTTGGCGGCAATCACCGGCACCAGGTTGGCGGCGGCGTGTCCCTGCATACAGCGCTGCCAGTGGGGCATGCTGTCGCACGCCAAAATGGGCTCGGAGCCGATGGCCGTGGGGTAAAAGAGCAGCTCCGCCCCCGCCAGCGCCATACAGCGGGCCGCCTCGGGGAACCACTGGTCCCAGCAGATGCCCACCCCGATTTTGCCGTAGCGGGTATCCCATACCCGAAAGCCCGTGTTGCCCGGGGTAAAGTAAAATTTTTCCTGGTAGTAGTGGTCGTCGGGAATGTGGGTCTTGCGGTACACGCCCAGTAGCTCGCCGCCCGCGTCAATGACGGCGACGCTGTTATAGAGCGTGTTGCCCTCCCGCTCGAAAAAGCTGACGGGGAGCACCACCGACAGCTCCGCCGCCCAGCGCCGCGCTGCCCCGACCGCGGGGTTTTCAAGGACAGGGGTGGCCAGGCGGTAGTACGCGTAGCGGCGCTCCTGACAGAAGTAGGGGTGCTCGAACAGCTCGGGCAGCAGCACGATCTGCGCCCCCTGCGCCGCCGCCTGCCGCACCAGCCGCTCGGCGGCGCGCAGGCTGTCTGACGGATGGGGACCGCCGTACAACTGGACGGCGGCAACGGTGACCTGTCTGATGGCAAAACACCTCTTTTCCGGATGAATCTGTCGCCCCGCTGGCGGCGCATCGGTTGTGCCCGCATAGGGGCCGCTCGCATAGGCTTTGTGCTGAAAGCGGGGAGGTTGGCTGGGTGGGTGTCCGCGGCGCTGGGAGCGCGGTGCGGGGCTTTGCCTCGCGGGGCGCTATACGCGCGGGGGTTCAAAGTCCTCTTTTGGGAATCTGCTGGGTGATGCAGTGGATATTGCCGCCGCCCAAAATGATGTCCCGCGCGGGCAGCGGGATGACCTCCCGCTCGGGGCACAGGGCGGACAGGACGCGCAGAGCGGCGCGGTCGGACTCGGCGCACTCACCGCCGAACTGCGGCAGGATAATGGCTTTGTTGGCGATATAAAAGTTGACATAGGAGGCGGCCAGTCGTTCGCCCGCCTCGCGGGTGTCCTCGCCCGGCTCGAACACAAAGCCCGCCAGCTCCCGCTCGGTGATGCGCACGGGAGGGGTGGGAATGGGCAGTTGGTGGACGATCAGGCGCCGCCCCCGGGCATCGCTTTCGCGTTGCAGCAGCTCAAGGCAGCCCCGGGAATACTCGTACTGGGGGTCGGCGGGGTCGTCGGTCCACGCCAGCACCACCTCGCCCGGCCGGAGAAAGGCACAGACATTGTCCACATGTTCGTTGGTCTCGTCCTGCCAGATGCCGTGGGGTAGCCAAAGTACCTTGTCGATGCCGAGGCAGTCCCGTAATTTATCTTCAATTTGAGCGCGGTTGAGGGTGGGGTTTCGCCCCGGACTGAGCAAACAGGGCTCGGTGACCAGCAACGTCCCCTCGCCGTCGGTATGAATGGCACCGCCCTCCAGCACGAAGGGGGAGGCGTCATAAGCGTCGTACCCAACAGCCCGGCAGAATGCCAGGGCCAAGGCGTCGTCCCGCTCATAGGAGGCGTACAGGCCGTCATAGCTGCCGCCCCACGCGTTGAAACGCCAGTTGACCCCGCGCACCCTCCCGGCCCGGTCCCGTACAAAGGTGGGGCCGACGTCGCGCGCCCAGGCGTCGTCCGAGTCAATGACCAAAATCTCCACGGCGCGGGGCAATACCCGCCTTGCCTGCTGCGCGCTGCGGGGGCTGACCAGCATGAACACCTGCTCGCCGGCGGAGATGGCGTCGGCGATGGCGGCAAAACTGCGCTGCGCCGCCGCGCCCCCCTCGATCCACGACCCCGGCCGCTCGGGAAAAATCATGATACAGCCGTCGTGCGCCTCAAACTCCCCGGGCATAGAAAAGCCGTCGGCGCGGGGGGTGGTGCCGGTGATGACCCTCATGACAGCCTCCCCTTGAAGTCTTCATAGCCGAAAGTTTTGACCGGCTCGCACTCGCCGTTTTCATGTAAGATAGCGATGGCGGGCAGGGGCATCCCGTTAAAGGTATTATTTTTCACCATGGTGTAAATCGCCATGTCCTCAAAACACAGCCGCTCGCCCACCCGGATGGGGTGGTCAAAGCTGTAATCCCCGATCACGTCCCCCGCCAGGCAGGTCCGGGCCGCCAAACGGTAGGTATAGGGCAGCTCGCCCGGTTCGGCGGCGTGCCGTAGCGGCGGGCGGTAGGGCATCTCCAGCACGTCCGGCATATGGCAGGCGGCGGAGGCGTCAAGGATGAGAATCGGCATCCCGTTCTCCACGATGTCCAGCACCTCGGTCAGCAGGTAGCCCGCCCGCAGTGCCACCGCCTCGCCCGGCTCCAGGTAGACCTGGACGCCGTAGGTCCGGCGGATGCGGTGAAGCAACTGCTCCAACAGATCGATTTGATAGCCCTCCCGGGTAATATGGTGCCCGCCGCCCAGATTCAGCCACTTCATGCCGCAGAGGTACTCGCCGAAATCCTTTTCAAACGCCTCAAAGGTGCGCACCAGGTGCTCGGCGTCCTGCTCGCACAGGGTGTGAAAATGCAACCCCTCCACCCCCCGCAGCAGCTCGGGACGGAAGTGTTCCCTGACGACACCGAGGCGGGAATGAGGGGCACAGGGGTCATAAATGGCCTGTCCGGTCTGGGTGGAAAAGTTCGGGTTGATGCGCAGGCCCACGCTGGTCCCCGCGCGCTCCCAGAGGGGGCGGAAAGCCTCCAGCTGTGCAAACGAGTTGAACACCATGTGGTCACAGATGCCGCACAGCGCCTCCGCCTCCTCCGGGCGGTAGGCGGGGGAGTAAACATGGTTCTCGCCGCCAAAGGTCTCCGCCGCCAGCCGGGCTTCATACAGACCGCTCGAGGCGGTACCGCTGAGGTACTGCCTGATCAGCGGGTAGACCGAGAACATGGAAAAGGCCTTCTGCGCCAGCAGGATGCGGCAGCCGGTGCGCTGCTGCACGCCGTGCAAAATCTTCAGGTTGGCGGTGAGCTTTGCCTCATCCAGCAGGTAGACGGGGGTGGGCAGTCGGTCAGCTTTCATGCGTTACTCCACCAACACGGGGTTTTCTTCCACCTGCCACGGCAGTCCGAAGCGGTTGAGCGCGTCCATGAAGGGATCGGGGTCAAACTCCTCGATGTTGCGCACCCCTTTCAGGTTCCACTGTCCGCTGACGACAAGCGAAGCGCCGATCATGGCGGGCACGCCGGTGGTATAGGAAATGGCCTGCGAGCCCACCTCACGGTAGCACGCCTGGTGGTCGCACACATTGTAAATATAGAGGGTCTTGGGACGGCCGTCCTTGGTGCCGGTGAAAATACAGCCGATATTGGTCTTGCCCTTGGTGCGGGGACCAAGGGAGGCGGGGTCGGGCAGCAATGCCTTCAGAAACTTGATGGGCACAATGTCCCTGCCCTCAAAGCGGATGGGGGTGGTGGACAGCATCCCGACATTCTCCAGGCACTTCATGTGCGTGAGGTAGCTCTGCCCGAAGGTCATGAAGAAGCGGATGCGCTTCACGCCGGGGATAAAACGCGCCAGCGACTCGATCTCCTCATGGTGCAAGAGGTACATATCCTTCTGCCCCACCTCGGGGAAGTCGTACACGCGCTTGATCTCCATGGGATGGGTCTCCACCCAGCGGCCGCCCTCCCAGTAGGAGCCGTTCGCCGACACCTCGCGCAGGTTGATTTCCGGATTGAAGTTGGTGGCGAAGGGGTAGCCGTGGTCGCCGCCGTTGCAGTCCAAAATGTCAATCGTGTCGATGGTGTCAAAGTAGTGCTTCTGCGCATAGGCGGAAAAGACGCTGGTGACACCCGGGTCAAAGCCGCTGCCGAGCAGGGCGGTGATCCCCGCCTCCCGGAAGCGGTCGTGGTACGCCCACTGGTAGGAGTAGTCAAAATAGGCGGTGAAGCCCTCTCTTTGGCAGCGTGCCTCATAGGCGGCGCGCCAGGTGGGCTCGTCGGTATTTTCGGGTTCATAGTTGGCGGTGTCGATATAGTCCACGCCGCACTCCAGACACGCCTGCATGATGCTCAGGTTCTGGTAGGGCAGGGCGACGTGCAGCACCGCGCGGGGACGGTAGGCGCGGATGAGGGCGACCAGCTCGTCCTTGTTGTCGGCATCCACGGCGGCGGTGGTGATGCGGGTGGCGGTGGTGCCCTCCAGTTTTGCCTTCAGGGCGTCACACTTCTCCTTGGTGCGGCTGGCGATGCACAGCTCGGTGAACACCGCACTGTTCTGACAGCACTTGTGAATGGCGACCGACGCCACGCCGCCGCAACCGATAACGAGTAATTTGCTCATCGTCTTTCTCCTGTCGGTTATTTCTCTGCTTCTTCCAGCAGGTCCTCTACATACCGCGGCAACATGAAGGCGCCCGCGTGCAGGTTGGTGGTGTAATACCATGTCTTGATGCCCCGGTCGTTCCAGCGGGTGGGGTTGAAGTCGGTGAGGGGATGGTACCGCCGCGAGGCAAAGCCAAAGAGCCAGTAGCCCGAGGGGCAGGTGGGAATGTGCGCCTGGAACACCCGGCTGATGGGGAAAGAGCGGTACGCCCGCCGGTGCATGGCGCGGCAGGCCTCCTCGTCCTCGTCATAAAAGGGGCTGCCGTGCTGGTAGACCATGATGCCGTCGTCGTGCAGCGCCTTGTAGCAACTGCCGTAAAACTCCTTGGTGAACAGCCCGGCGGTGTGCCCGAGCGGGTCGGTGGAATCGTTGATGATCAGATCATACTCGTTTTGCTTTGTGCGCAAGAAGCGCAACCCGTCCTGGTAGTAAATGTTCACGCGGGGGTCGTCCAGTCCGCAGGCGTTGCCCGGGAAAAACTCGCGGCAGACCTCCACAAACATCTTGTCGGGCTCCACCACGTCAATCTGCTCGATCTCCTCGTAATGGGAAAGCTCGCGCGCCACGCCGCCGTCCCCGCCGCCGATGACCAGCACTTTCTTCACGGCGGGGTGCACCGCCATGGGGACATGGACGATCATCTCGTCATAGGTAAACTCGTCCTTCTCCGAAAAGATGATACTGCCGTCGGAGGTGAGAATACGGCCAAGTTCGGGCGACTCAAACACGTCAATGCGCTGAAAGTCGCTCTCGCCGCTGAACAGTTGCCGGTTCACGCGGGCAGAAAACTTGACATTGTCAGTGTGCAGCTCGGAAAACCAAAATTCCATCTCGTCCCTATCCTTCAAATGATTGAAATACCCGCTCTCATCCGCTCATGAGATGACACGGGGATTATTTAAGTACGTTCAGCCGCTCCACCGACAAGTCCTCGGTGCCCTGCATGGAGCACCCCTTTTCCTTGGCATAGAGAATGTAGTCGATGATGTCCTGCGTGATCATCTCGCCCGGCGCCAGAATGGGGATGCCGGGAGGGTAGCACATCACGAACTCCGCGCAGATGCGGTTGAGGGTCTGTCGAATGGGGAGCGACTCTTTCTCGGCGTAAAACGCCTGCTTGGGCGTGCTGGTCACGGTGGGGGGGATATACTCCTGCGACAGCATCCCGGCGTTGCTGCCGGCGTACAGCCGCTTGATGTCCGCCAGGGCGCCGACCAGCCGCTCGATGTCCTGGATGCGGTCGCCGATGGAGATGTACGCCAGCATGTTGCCGATATCGCCGAACTCGATCTGAATATCATATTCGTCGCGCAGCAGGTCATAGACCTCAATGCCCGCCAGCCCGATGTCCCGGGTGTAGACCGAGAGCTTGGTAACGTCATAGCTGAAAGCGGAAGAGCCGTTGCACAGCTCGCTGCCGTAGGCATAGTATCCGCCGATGTCGTTGATCTCATCCCGCGCATACTGCGCCAGCTCCACCACCCGCGCAAAGGACGCCTCGCCGCGCAGCGCCAGGTTGCGGCGGGAAATATCGAGGCTGGAAATGAGCAGGTAGGAGGCGCTGGTACTCTGGGTCAGGTTGATGATCTGCCCGACATAGTTGGCGTTGACGCCGGGGCCGGTCAGGAGCAGTGAGCTTTGGGTCAGGCTGCCGCCCGACTTATGCATGGACACCGCCGCCATATCCGCGCCCGCCGCCATCGCGCTGACGGGCAGTCCCTGCCCGAAGTAAAAATGGGTGCCGTGCGCCTCGTCCGCCAGCACTTTCATGCCGTGGCTGTGCGCCAGACTCACAATGGCGCGCAAATCGGAACAGATGCCGTAATAGGTGGGGTTGTTGACCAGCACCGCCACGGCGTCGGGGTTTTCCCTGATGGCGCGCTCGAGCTGGCTGACGCGCATACCCAGCGCGATGCCCACCCGGTCGTTCACGTCGGGGTTGACATACACGGGGACCGCGCCGCACAGCACCAGCGCGTTGATGGCACTTTTATGGACGTTGCGGGGCAGAATGATCTTGTCACCCTCCTTGCAGACCGACAAAATCATGCTTTGCACCGAGGAGGTGGTGCCGCCCACCATGAAAAAGGCGTGCTCCGCCCCAAAAGCGTCCGCCGCAAGGGCCTCGGCGTCCTTGATGACCGAGATGGGGTGGCACAAGTTGTCCAGCGGCTTCATGGAGTTGACATCAATGCCCACACACCGCTCGCCAAGCAGCTCCACCAGCTCGGGGTTGCCCCGCCCTCTCTTGTGGCCGGGGACATCAAAGGGGACGACGCGCTGGCGGCGAAATTTCTCCAGCGCCTCGTACACCGGAGCTTTGGTTTGGTTTTTAATATTCATTCCTTCGTTCTTCCCAACATGAAAAAAGCAGGTGACTGCTCACACAATCACCTGTCTATCGGTTGCTTGGTTGTTTCGGATGCTCTGCCAAAAAACAAAAAAATGCGCCTGTCTTTAACATCCCAAACCAACACAGAGCCTGCAAGCAAGAATGCTACTCTTATTGACCGTTTCACAAGTGATGTGCGTCATGCACTGATTATCAGTAATCAACTTATAAAATTTGAGCTTGACGCTCAATCAATAATGTGGCCTGTCGCCACCCGCGGCATCTGACCCGCCTGTCCGTATGGGCTTCTCCTCCGTGTTGCGCATGGCCACGGAATCGGTCAATATTGCCAGCAGTGCTTCCTTGCTGTACAATGCGTTCAGTATAACAGCTTCGCGCGGAAATGTCAAGATGTTTTGTGAAATTGAGGGGGCCCTTTCGGAGGGCCGGGGATGGACGCATTTGCGGGCGCAGACATATCCTGTAATGACCACACACGGAAAGGAGTACTCAGTGTTTCAATTTCGACCAAGTCAAAATAACCAAGCCATCTACCAAACTTTCCGCCGTCTCTGGTATGAGCATATTTTCTGGACACGCCTGCTGATCCTCAGTGCCATCTATGACCTGCCCGACCTGGAGGCGGTGACCGAACGGCTGCTGCGCAACCCCACCGATTTCGGCAAGGAGCTGCAACAGTTTTACGGCGCCGGCGTGGGGAGGACCCTCGCGCTGATGGTGCGCGACCACCTGGTGCTGGCCTCCGAGCTGCTCAAAGCCATCCTGGCGGGCGACGAGGCCCAGGCGGCTGAGATGAAGCGGAAATGGTATGACAACGCGGAGGAGATCTCCGCTTTCATGAACCGGATCAATCCGAACTGGAATCTGTCGGACTGGAAATTCATGTGGCAAGAGCACCTGCGGATGGTGGAGGCGGAGGCCGAGCAGATCCTGCAGCAGGACCATGCCGCCAGCATCGATACCTTTGACACCATGGAAAAGCAGACTCAACATATGGCAGAGCTGATGGCCGAGGGCCTTATCAGGCAATTTCGGCTCTGAGCGCGCTGTGCGCCGTGCTGTCGGCTCCGAGTGGGGCGGGCAGCACTTTTTTTGCGTGGGGCGGCAATAAGCATTGACTTTCCGCGGCGGGTGTGCTACCATACTGCCAAGCAATTGAATCAAAGCGATTCGGCACCGCAGGACGGTGCAGCCGAGCAGGGGCCCTGCCCCTGTGAGGAGATGAGGGAAGTGCGGTGTGAGTCCGCCACAACAGCCATTGCCGTGTTCGCCTCCCCCCGCGGGGCGGTGTCAGTCGGAATGCTCATCGTCTCGCTCTTTGTAAATCGCGCCCGGGCAAAGGGGGGCGGAGCAAAACCGTGCGGGTGTGACGGGCCGTATGCCGTCGCCCGGCGCGCTGTGTTTGACCCCCCCTGCCCGCAAGGGCAAGGGGGGCGTTTTATATGGTTGGTTGCCACACCACAACACGAAAAGAGGAAAGATCATGAAACAAGCAAATCGCACACGCCTCTCCCTGGTCCTGCTGGTGCTGGTGCTCGGCGCCGCGGTGACCCTCGCCCTTCTGTTACGCGGCGGCCGGGTCGATAAAACCGGTCTGTGGGAGGATGCCAAGTACCTGCGCGACAAGTCGTTCGGCTCGGGTGAAATCACCGTTGAGGTGGAGGTGAAAGCCGGGAACCAGTCGATCACGTTCACCATCAAGACCGACAAGACCACGCTGGGCGAGGCTCTGCTGGAGCACGACCTCATTGAGGGGGAACAAACGAACTACGGCCTGTATGTCACGAAGGTCAACGGGATTGTGGCGGACTTTGAGGTCGATGAGTCCTACTGGGCGCTGTATCGGGACGGTGAGATGATGATGGCGGGCGTAGATACCACGGAGATCGAAAACGGGGAGCACTATGAACTCGTCCATACCAACACCAACTAAGGGGCAGAGGCAAAAGCGGCCGCTCAGCGTGCAGGAACTCACCGTCTTTGCCATGTTCGGCGCGCTGATGTTCGCCTCCAAGCTCGCCATGGAGATGCTGCCGCTGCCCAACGTGCATCTGCTGGGGATGTTCGTCATGCTGCTCACGGTGGTGTACCGCGCGCGGGCGCTGGTACCCCTCTACCTCTATGTCTTCCTGAACGGCCTGTTCGCGGGCTTTTCCCTGTGGTGGATGCCCTACCTGTACGTGTGGACCATCCTGTGGGGTGCCGTCATGCTGCTGCCCAAACGGATGCCGCGCAAGCTGGCGATGGTGCTCTACCCCCTGCTCGGCTGTCTGCACGGGCTGGCGTTCGGTGCCCTGTACGCCCCGGCACAGGCCCTCCTGTTCGGGCTGAACTGGCAGCAAACCCTCGCGTGGATTGCGGCGGGGCTGCCCTTTGACCTGATGCATGGGGTGGGAAATCTGGTCACGGGACTGCTGGTGGTGCCGCTTTCCGAGCTGCTGCGCCGGCTCAATCGCGCTATTTTATAGTTTTTTTATAAAAGTGAAGAAAAACGGTTGACAAACTCTCTGTTATGTGTTACCATTGACCGGTACGCACCCAAAACATATGCGTAACAAGAAACAGAGGTATGTATGTTCAAAGACAAAACCCTGGTCTGCAAAGATTGCGGATCAAACTTCACCTTTACTGCCGGTGAGCAGGAATTTCACGCTGAAAAAGGTTTTACGAATGAACCGCAGCGTTGCAAGGACTGCCGTGCAGCACACAGAGGCCAAGCCCGCGGCGACAGAAACAACCGCGAGATGTTCACGGCCACTTGTGCCTCCTGCGGTTCCAGCTGCCAGGTGCCCTTCGAGCCCCGCGGCGACCGTCCGGTCTATTGCAGCGATTGCTTTAGAAGCAGACAGTAAATAAAAAAGCGCACTCCCTGCGGGTGCGCTTCTTTATTTTTGCGCGCCTGTGAAGCAGGCGCTCTTTGTGCGTCCTCAATCAAAAAACGGGACGGGAGAGGGGAGTGGGCGGCGGGGAGGGTTCTCCGACCGCTTTGATCAGGCCCCGCGCCAAGAGGGTCTCGTTGTCCTCATACGGGAGGTGCAACGGCTCGGCGGGAAAGTAGACGGCGGGCACCCGCAGCTCGGCAAACAGCCGCTCGACCAGCCGCATGGCCTGCGAAAGACTGCGGCTGCTGCGGCACTTGAAGCGGGTGGGCAACTCCCGCGAGCGTTTGATATGGCGGACATCCTCAAAGCGGATGTCCGTGCCCGCCAAGAGAGCGGGATCGAGTGCCAGGGACAGGGTGAGGACATTGCCCCGCACATTCAGCCGCACGACCACCCTGCCCCGCAGGCTGAACTGCTCAAAATACCAGTTTGTCTTGGCGCTCACGCCCGCATAGCGCATGATGTGGTGGTGCAGCGCCTCATAGCGTTCCTTGGTCTCGGACGCGGACTGGAGCAGGCGGGCGGTGAAGCTCTTGTGGTACAGCACTTTGGACGACCCGGAGGGGGCCGCCTCGGCTTGGTCAAACGGCTCGGTTTCACTGAACGGTTCGGTTTCGCTGAACGGCTCGGTTTCGCTGAACGGGGCGGTTTCGCTGAACGGGGCGGTTTCGCTGAACGGCTCGGTTTCGCCGAACGGCTCGGTCTGCTCAAACACTGCCGGCTCCTCGGGCGGCGGGCCGGTCACCCCGTCGCCTGCCATGACGGCTGACGGCGCCTCCTCACCGGGGGCAAGGGTGCTCTGCCGGACCGACGCCTCCCCCGTGTTGTCCGGGAGCAGAACGGTGACGGCGCGCGGCGGGGGCGGGGGGAGCGGAACTTTGACGCGGGCGGCTCTGCCCGGTCTGCCGCCCTCCCGCACGACGGCCTGCCGCCGCCGGGCGGGGAAGCACAGGCAAACCAGGTACACAAGCAAGCCGCCGATGGCCGCCCACAGCAGGGCGATGAACAGAAAGGCGGTTTGGGGCGTGATGTCTGTCGGCATGGGAACGCTTCCTTTCAAACGGGCTGTGGTGGTGTGGGTCCTCTTCATCCTCTTTTATATGAAAGAAAGCGAAAATATATGCCAAAACAGGCACTCCCTGCAATTGTGCGCACTTTTTTGCGGCGGATGTGTTGACTTGCCGGCAAAAAAATATATAATAGAAATACGGTTGAGCAAAAAAAAGACAAGGAACAAAGCAACATGAGAGCAGTCATCAAAGTGGGGACCTCCACCCTGACGCACGCGACGGGCCGCCTCAATATCCGGCGGGTAGCGCAGTTGTGCCAGGTGCTGAGCGACTTAAAAAACGCGGGGCATGAAATCATCCTGGTGTCGTCCGGCGCCATTTCCATGGGCGTGGGGAAGCTGGGACTGCCCGCCCGCCCCAAGGATATCCCCACCAAGCAGGCCGCCGCCGCGGTCGGGCAATGTGAGCTGATGTATACCTATGACAAGCTGTTTTCCGAGTTCCATCACACGGTCGCGCAAATTTTGCTGACCGCCAGCGATATCGACGACCCGCGCCGCAAGACGCACTTTCATAACACGCTCTTTCGCCTGCTGGAGCTGGGCGTGCTGCCGATCATCAACGAAAATGACACGGTGGCCACCGACGAGATTGTCATCGGAGACAACGATACGTTGGCCGCGTTTGTCGCGGTCAGCGCGCAGGCGGACCTGACGGTCATCCTGACCGACATTGACGGCCTTTATACCGCCGACCCGCGCACCCATCCGGACGCCACCCTGATCCCCACCGTGCCCGTGGTGACGGAGGAGATCCTTGCCATCGCCGGCGCCGCCGGCTCGGCGCGGGGGACGGGGGGGATGCTCACCAAGCTGCGCGCCGCCCGGATTGCCGCCGAGGCGGGCATTGACATGGTGATTGTCAACGGGCAAAGCCCGGATATCCTGTACCGTGTGCTGGGCGGGGAGCGTGTGGGCACGACATTTTTGGGGAGGAAGGCATGAGGAGTACTAACGAAATCCTGCGGCAGGCCAAGGCGGTATGCCCCGCCCTTGCCGCCGCCGACACCGCGGCGAAAAACCGCGCCCTGCGCGGCATGGCAGAGGCGTTGCTGGCTGACGGGGAGCGGATTCTTGCCGCCAACCGGCTGGACGTGGCACAGGCGGCCCAGACCCTTTCCCCCGCGATGATTGACCGGCTGACCCTGACCGGGCCGCGGATAGCCGCCATGGCGGAGGGCATCCGGCAGGTCGAAGCGCTGCCCGACCCGGTGGGGGCGGTGCTGGCCCGAACCGAGCGGCCGAACGGCCTTTTGATTGAAAAAAAGGCGGTGCCCATGGGAGTCATCGCCATCATCTATGAAAGCCGCCCCAACGTCACCTCGGACGCGGCGGCACTGGCTCTCAAAGCGGGCAGTGCCTGCGTGCTGCGGGGGGGCAAGGAGGCCTTTCGCTCCAACGCCGCCATTGTCGGTGCCCTGCAGGCCGGACTGCGGCAGGCGGGCCTTGACCCCTATCTGGTACAGCTCGTGGAGGACACCAGCCGCCAAAGCTCGCTGGAGCTGATGACGGCAGTGGGGCTGGTGGACCTGCTCATTCCGCGCGGGGGAGCGGGGCTGATTGCCGCCTGCATGGAGCAGGCCAAGGTGCCCTGTATCCAGACCGGCACCGGCATCTGCCACCTGTATGTGGACCGGGACGCCGACCCGGCGATGGCCGCCCGCATCCTCTTGAACGCCAAAACCAGCCGCCCCTCGGTCTGCAACGCGGTAGAGGTGTGTCTGGTGCATGAAGCGGTTGCCCCTGCCTTTTTGCCCCTCGCCTATGAGGCGCTGGTGACCCAGCGGACAGCGCAGCGCCTCCCGTCGGTAGAATTTCGGCTGGATGAGCGGGCACGGGGCTACATCACCGGCACGCCCGCCGGGACGGCCGACTTTGACACCGAGTTTCTGGACAACATTCTGGCGGTGGCGGTGGTGGACAGCCCGGAGCAGGCCATCGGGCACATCGCCCGCCACTCCACCGGCCACAGCGACGCCATTGTCACCGACAACCGAGAGACGGCGGAGCGCTTCTGCGCCATGGTGGACAGCGCGGCGGTGTATGTCAACGCCTCCACCCGCTTCACGGACGGCGGGGAGTTCGGGCTGGGGTGTGAGATGGGCATTTCCACGCAAAAACTGCACGCCCGCGGCCCCATGGGACTGGCCGAGCTGACTACCTACAAATATGTGATACACGGCAACGGGCAAATACGCTAAATCCCCGGCAGGTCTGACCCGTGCGCTGTGCGGGCGGCCGTGCCCACAAGCTCGGCGGTACCTCGCACAGAGAGGTGCCGGCGGGCGACATCACGAGAGGAGCAGGAACATGAAAGACTTTACCTTTGGCTTTATCGGGACCGGCAATATGGGGGGCGCGCTGGTGCGCGCGGTCGCGGGGACACTCGAACCGCCCCGCCTGTTGCTCGCCGACCATATCGCCGCCAAGGCCGAGCAGCTCGCCGCCGAGACGGGCGGCGCGGTGGCGTCGGTCAAGGGCATCGCGGAATATGCGCACTACCTCTTTTTAGGGGTGAAGCCGCAGGGGATGGGGGACCTGCTCGCCGAGATTGCGCCGCTGCTGCGGGCGCGGAAAGACCGCTTTGTGCTGGTTTCCATGGCGGCGGGGATTCCGATTGCCGGGATCCAGCAGATGGTGGGCGCGCCCTACCCCGTCATCCGTATCATGCCCAACACGCCGGTGGCGGTGGGCAAGGGACTGGTGCTGTATGCCAAAAGCAAAGAACTGGACGCCGAGCAACTGCAAACCTGGCTTGCCTGTATGACGGGGGCGGGGGTGCTGGACCCCATTGAGGAGGCGTGGATTGACGCCGCCAGCGCCGTCTCCGGGTGCGGGCCGGCCTTTGCCGCCCTGTTCATGGAGGCGCTGGCCGACGGCGCGGTCGCCTGCGGCCTGCCGCGTGACCGGGCGCTGTCCTACGCCGCCTATATGCTGCTGGGAGCGGCGGCAATGGTGGCAGAGGGAGAGCTGCACCCCGCCAAGCTCAAGGACGGGGTGTGCAGCCCGGGCGGGACCACCATTGCGGGCGTGCGGGCACTCGAACAGGGCGCCTTCCGCGCTGCGGTCATGAACGCGGTCATTGCCGCCTACCAAAAGACCAAGGAGCTGGCAAAGTAAGCAGGCAGATGCCCGCGCCTGCCGGCGCGACTTCCGCGCAGCAAAACTGCAAATATTTGTTTGAAATGTAAATTTTTGTTTGCAAGCAAGTCAGACCCTACGGTTTGACTTGCTTTTTTTTATCGGGTTATACTATGGGTAACATGACGCTCGGAGGCGGCTTGGCGGTGGCGTTGCCGGCAGGGCGCGCGGCTACTGTGAGGCGGCATTTTGCGGAGGGAACGATGACACGGAAAACAGCTTGTCTGCTGCTGGGATGGCTACTGATCCTGTGGGGGCTGACGGCCTGCGAGGGGACGGGGTGGCAGCACAGCGACACCCGGCGCTCGGGCGAGGGGCCCGCGGCGGCGTACGGGCTGCGCTTTTTGGTGGACGGAGAGGTATATGCCGAACTGGCCCAAGTGGCGGATTTGTCCGCTCTACCCCTGCCTGCCGAGCCGACAAAGGCGGGGTACCTGTTCGAGGGATGGTACCTTGACCCACTGGGTACCCATGCCATGCCGGCGGGACGTTTGACAGCGGACACGGCGCTGTACGCCGTGTGGACCCCTACCGACGGCACTGCCCCCGTCGAGCTAAGGGGCGACGCCGCCCTCAAAAAGGCACGGGAGCGGCTGAGCGAGTCCTACCTGCCCGAGTCCTTTACCTATGTGAGTGAAAGCCGGTACGGGCAGGCGGCGGCAGAGATCTACACCGGCGCCTTTCTGCAAAGCGGCGCCTCCTTTGACTACCAGGAGCAGTACACGAACAGCCCGGATGTTCATCTCTACGGTGTCTATCGGGCAGGGGGGCAGGCCTACCGCTACGAGGTGCAGCTGTCGGGGCAAATCAACGAATACAGCGACTACCGCCTCCTTGACGCCTTTGACGCGGTGGCGGCTGTGGCGGACAGCCACTTTGCCCATGCCCTGCAGCGGCAGATAGGCGCCCTGAGCAGTGAGCAGGTGCGCGCCGAACGGCAGGCATGGACCGAGGCGCGCTACGGGCCTGGGGTGTATGACTGGACGGTGAGCTACCGCAAAAGCGGCGCGGAGGAGGTTTTTATCTACACCCAAAAAAGCTGTGAGCGGGTGAGCGAGTGCTATGAGCTGCTGGTGGAGGAGGGCACGCTGACCCTACGGGACGGCAAGGTGACGGGCGGCGAGCGCGCCGTTTCGGTGGACGCGCGGAGCCTCGGGGACACCACCCGCTACTACCGCGACTCCCTGCGCCTGAACGAGCGGGCGGCGACCCCCTTCGACCGCATGGACCTGTCGGGCAAACCCCTCACCGCCACGGTGACGGCCTTTGGGGACGACGCGCGGGCCGACTGCTTCCCGCAAGCGCTGCAGCTGCAGGTGGGGGTGCCCTATACCCTGCACGAGGGGTACCTGGCGGACAGCGCGGGGGCAAGGGTGGAGATTGCCTACGGCAGCGGCGTGGTGCATACCGGCTACCGGCTGGAGGATACCACTTACCGATTCGGGGACACCGTCACCTTTTGGCGGACAACCCCGCTCCGGCTGCTCTTTCAGCCGGCAAAGTCCGCCCACCGGGTGAAGCTGGTGGTGAACGGCGGTAGCTTTGAGATACCCGACTATTATTACACGGGCAGCGCGGGGTGGCGTGAGCTGCAACACCATGTCTACGGCTGGCTGGAGGCAGGGGGCGTGCCGCACCTGTGGGGGGACATCCGCATCAGCACCGACGCCGCCCATACCAAGCCCGTCCCGGAGCTGGTGGGCAACCACACCGTCTATGTGGACGTGCGGACAGAGGCGGGGGGCGTGTACGGCAGCTTCGGCACGGGGCGGAAAATCACGCCGGTGCTGGACGCCAAGGGGCGGCTGGTGCCCTGCCTGTACAGCGGGGACCGGCTGGATCTCGGCTTTTACCCTGTGCAAGTGTGGGTAGACGGCCGGAGGCTGGTCGGGTTTTACTACGACCCCGCCTATACCCGCCCGGTGGCGCACATGGCCGAGCTGATGAGCATCACCGACGATCTCACCCTGTACGGCAAGCTGGAATAAGGACTCCCCCGGCCTCTCCCAAGGACTTCTTGGGCGCTCGCCGCCCCCGTCGCGGGGGCGGCTTTTTGCGTTTCGACAAAAAAATAGCTTTTTCCGACAAACCCCTTTACTTTTTTCGGTGCCTATGGTATACTTGTCGCCAGAAACCTGTCACGCGATGCAATTGGCTGAAGGACAAGGTTCACATAGGCTTGTTGTGTCCCGCTGCTGTTCGTGGACACCTTTTTTATGTCTGCACGACGGAGCGCGCACCGCAACCCCAAAAAAAGAAAGGAACAACCAACATGAAACAACAAACCGCTGCCATCGGGTACTTACCCGATGAAAAACCAGACTGGTGGAAACTCCTGCTGTATGCCCTCCAGCAAGTGGTGGTGATGTTCCCCGCCACCGTCACGGTCGCCCTGATTACAGGCTTCCAAGTGTCGGTGACCATTTTCGCGAGCGGACTGGCGACGCTGTGCTTCATTCTGATCACAGGCAGAAAAATCCCGCTCTACTACGGTTCCAGCTTTGCCTACCTCTCCGCCATCCTTGCCCTGATGTCCTCTGAGGCAATGGTGGAGGCAATTCCGGCACTGGCAAACTGGGGATCCGTCGGCGTGCTGCCCGTCGAGGCCATTCCTTACGCGCAGCTTGGGATTATCATGTCGGGCTTTGTCTCGATTGGCGCCGGTCTGCTCGTCCGCTACGCCGGACCGCACGCGGTGGAAAAAATCCTGCCCGCGACCATTTCCGGCTCGGTGGCCATGATCATCGGCCTGACGCTGGTGGGCAACGCCATGGGAGATGCCTTCCCCGCCGCTCAGAACGCAGTAACCAAGGTTTGGGAAATCAATGGGTTTGCGGGCAACGCCAACTGGGCGTGGGTGGTGGCACTGGTCACCCTGCTCTCGACCATCCTGTTCTCCCGTTATCTCAAAGGATTTGCCAGCCAGTTGCCCCTCTTGCTGGGCGCGCTCTGCGGCTGTGCGACAGCGGCGCTCATCCGGCTGTTTGGCGGCGAGGGCTTTTCGCTGTTCAGAGCTGTGGACAGCTCGACCATCCAGAGCCTGTGGTCCTCCTCCGGCAACATATTCTCGATCCCCCGCTTTACCACCATCTTTGAAATCAAGGATTGGGGCCTGGCGTGGAGCGGCGTGCTGGGCGTGATGATTATTGCCATCGCGACCATTCCCGAGTCCACCGCCCATATCTACCAACTGGACATCTATGTCAACGACCTTGCCAAAAAGAAGGGCAAAGAGTCGTATCCCCTCTCCTCCAAGCTGGACCGTAACCTGATCGGCGACGGGCTCTGCGACATGGTCTCGGGCTTCATCGGCGGCCCTGCCGGCACCAACTACGGCGAGAACATCTCCGCCATGGCCATCACCAAGGTATTTTCGATCCCCGTGTTGCTGGCCTCCTCTGTCATCGCCATGGTCATCGCCTGCTTCACCCCGCTCATCCAGGTGATTTACGCCATCCCCCAGCCGGTCATCGGCGGACTGGAAATCTACCTGTTCGGTGCCATCGCGGCGCAGGGTATCGCGATTCTGATTGACAAAAAAGCGGATATGTTCTCCGCCAAAAACATTGCCGTGATCGCGACTGTCATGACGGTCGGCATCGGCGGTCAGTATAAGTTCGGAGGCATCATTCCCTTCTTCGGCATCAATCTCCCCTGCATTGCGGGCGCTGCCGTGTTCGGCATTCTGCTCAACCTGGTGCTCTCGATCGGCGACAAGAAAAAAGGTCAGCCGGCCAAAGCAGAAGGGGCACAGGAATAACCCTCTTTGCCGGTTGGCCTCTGTCAACAAGACAGCCGCTGTTCACACAGCGGCTGTCTCTTTTTTGTGCGCGGGAGCAGATAAATGCTTGTTGATAGGGCGCCTGTTTTACACGGTGGGGTCCGCGTCGGACGGTGCCTCTGCCTGCGCCTCCGCTGTCCCGTCCGGCCCGTCCGCGCGGGCAACGGCGGTACCTGCGAGCAGCATGGCGCGGGCGGCTCTGCTGAGTTTCCCCAAATAGAACAGAGACAAAAGGTTTTGCAGGCCGTCCACGAACAGGGCGCCGCCCAGGAGCAGGGTGAAAAAGCGGATTCTGTCCGCGTCAAACGGGATGCGCACCGTGAGGAAGCCGCCCGCGATGGACAGGACCGAGAACGCCAGCAAAATCCACCAGGCACTCATTTGGTAGCGCTTCGACTCTATCACTGTCTGTAGCTTGAACGAGCCGTCAATGATGATGAACAGCCCGATAAACATGGCGTACACCTCATACACCACCTCTACCTTGAGCAGTGCCACCGCGCCGCACACGATCGTCATCACGGCCAGCAGGATGGCAAAGGCAAAGCGAATGCCCCGCCGCGGCTCCGCCAGGATGCGCACGCCCTGCAAAATGCCCAGCAACAGGGCGGAAAAGCCGACAATGTACGCCATGGCCTTCATGGACTCGCCCGGGTAAAAGAGGAGGGCGACGCCCGCCCCGCACAGAATGAGGAAAAGGACAATGTAGCCCCACTTGAAATTTTTGATAGCCTCGGTGATTTTCATACAAAAACCTCCTTTTTACACTATTATATAACAAGGCACGAAAGAAAGCAAGGAATTTTTGAAAGTGCCTCTCTCGCCCGAGGCGCGCCGCTTTTTGTCTTTTTTGGCGGCGCAGGCGGGGTGACGGGGCACGGAGGGGGACAAGGCGGCGGGCAGAAAAATGCGGCGGGGAGAGGTGGCAAAGCGCGGGGGCGGCGGCGCGGGGGCGGCGGCGCGGGGGGCTATTGTCTTAATGCCTAAATTGGCAATTGCTTTTTGAGCAGATTTTACAAATCTTTGAAATTTCTAACGGCACTACTTGACAGGATGCCCCGAAAAATGTACAATGTTTAATAGGT
>JBBAEK010000017.1:0-35884 GCA_041655935.1 Eubacteriales bacterium | reverse complement strand
AGGTGGTGTTCACCACCACTGCCGGCGACATACTGGAGGGCTCCTATACCGTTCTGGCGGACGGGAGCTGCGAGTACCAATACGAGTACTTTCTTCCCTATGAGATTGGGGTTGACAGTGAGGCGATCGGTGAGGAATCCGGCACCAAGACGGGTGCGGAGCAGGGCAGCGAGAGCGTGGCACTTGGTTCTCTGAGCCTGGCATTAGCGGACTTTGTCAGCTACCAGGTGAGCGGAGACGCCTCGGGCTGGACGCTGACCGGCGAGGTATCCGATGTGGCGGCCTTCCTTGGCAGTGCCGTTGGCACGGGCAACGTGAGCGTGGAGATTGTGACAAACGACACCGCCGTGATCCAGGTCACGCTGGACTATGCCGTGGCAGGTGGCACGGTCTCGATTGTGACCGATTATACTTATTGATTTTCCACGCCCCGCCCGAAAGCGTTTAGTAAACGCTTTCGGGCGGGGCACAGGCGCTTGGTTGCGGCACCGGTGTTTCGCAATAACAAAGTTTTCGCAGAGGTAGAAAAGGCGTGCTGCGCTTCTTGGTACCAAACGAAAACTTTTGTTTTATGAAAGAGGATTGATTTATGCAAAGGTTACACCATCATTTCAAAAGCAAGGTGGCAATCACCGTTGTGGTGTTGCTGCTCCTTACTTTGTCTCTTTTTTATGTGCTGGCAGGTGCCGAGGAGGCACCTGAGGCGTGGGACGGCACGGTTGCCACCGAATTTGCCGGCGGCACGGGCACGGCGGCAGATCCATGGCTGATTGAAAATGGCGCGCAACTGGCGTTGATGGCACAACGCGTCAACGGCGACACAACCAGCGGCACGATCTACCGCAAGGGCTTTTACAAGCTCACCGCTGACATTGTGCTTAACGCAGGCGCCTTTGCGGAGGACGGCACTTGGTCGGAGGAGGGCACCCCTCACCAGTGGACACCCATTGGGACCGATGCCAAAAAATTCTGGGGCAACTTTAACGGCGACGGCCACACCATTTCCGGACTGTATATCGATGGCAATACAGCAGGATTTATCGGCCTGTTCGGCTACGTTTTGTCCTCGGATATCTATGACTTTGATGTAGTCAACAGCTATGTGAACAGCACTGGTGACAATGTCGGCCTGATCATTGGTGCTGTGCGGGGGTCCGGAGTCAAGCAAACCCTCTTGACCAATGTTACCGCGGACGGCTTTGTCTTTGGCCAATCCAGAGTGGGCGGCATTGCCGGTGTGGTGGAGCAATCCCAATATGATTACCGCAAGACAATTTTTCAGGACTGCACCAACTATGCGCAAGTCACCGGTACACTCACGGGGGCGGGCGGCATCGTGGGTAATTCCATCACGATAGAGTTGAACCGCTGTATCAACTATGGTGAGATCAACGGTGTCAACAGCGTGGGCGGCCTTGGCGGCTATTACGGCGCGACAACTACAACCATTGGCACACAGGATGAAAGCTCTTACTTCAGCAGCATGAACTACGGCGCCGTGAAGGGCAGCGGTAGCAGCGTGGGCGGCATTTACGGAAAGTTCAATCTTTCCAGGGGCTCACAAGTCCGCATTACCAACTGCCTCAATGCTGGTTCTGTAGAGGGACTGAATGAAGTAGGAGGCATAATCGGTATCGTCCTCACGCCGAGCACCACCGGTCGGTATGTGACGGTATTAAATAGCTTGATGATGGGTACTGTCACTGCGGCTGAGGGACAGCTTGATGTTGGTATGCTGATTGGTCGGGCTTCTGCTACCGGCACTAACAGCAAGGTACAGACCACCTACAGCTACTATTTGCCCATGGGCGAGCTTGCTCCGGTTGGCACCACCACGGGCAACGTGCTGACCAGTGCCTATGCGATCACTGAGGCACAACTGAATGGCACATCCACCGACATCATCGATGAGACATTGACTCACACCAACACCACAAGTGTGGTGATGGCGCTGAACAACCTGCTGGCTGAGGTGGGCTCTATTTCCCACAGTAGCTGGATTTTGGTGGACGGGGCACCGCAGATTTACCGTCCCTACACGCCGCAGTACACCGTGACACCCGCCGACACAACCAACGGTGAGATGGCGATTGTCTCGATGACAAACGGCTTTTTCCCGGATGATTTCCCCGCAACTGTGTATAGTGCCGAAACCATTCTGGGCTTTACCGTGACAGCAAACGAGGGCTACCTCACGCAAGCCGTTTCCTATACCTATCAGGATAGTGAAGGTGTGACGCAAACCCTCACACTTGCCCCCGACAGCGAGGGCGTGTACACCTTTGAGATGCCGGCAGCAGCCGTGACGATCAACCTGACCTTCATCGCGACAGATGCTGAGGGTGTGTATGCCATTACTTACCTTGCGTGTGAGGGCGTGACCCAGTGGTCTGCCTATCTGCCCACGCACCATTTTGTGGGGCAGGATACCCTGATTCCTCAACCTGTCAAGGAAGGGGGAAGCATCTTCATGGGCTGGCTGGTCAACGACTCCGAGGAGCCGGTGATGGCTTTGACCCTGGGAGCGGACGACTACACGGCAGAGATCACCCTGACGGCTACCTGGCAGGAAAAGCAGGAAATTGAATTAGACGGCGAAGTGCAAAACAGCACCTATCTTGGCAGTGCCATCGCCTATGTGCCGACCGGTACCGACGCCACCCTGCCCGGCTACACCATCAGCTACCTGGTGGTCGGCGAGTGGACGCAGGTGGCACCTGTCAATGCGGGTACCTACAGTGTGAAGCTCGAGCGCACGGAGGATGACGAATATAAGGCGTATGCGCAAGAGATCCCGGGGGGACTGGTGATCGACAAAGCGGCGAGCGGGATCACCGATATCAGTGATTTGAGCCGTGTGTACAATGCTCAACCTGTCGGCACCCCTACCTATATCCGGACGGGCGACGGCGCGGTCAGCATTGAGTACTACGACAGTGAAAACCACAAGCTGGATAGCGCACCTGTCAACGCCGGCAGCTATAAGGTCAAAGTGATAGTCGCCGCGAGCGACAACTACTACGGCGCGACGGCCGAGGTCGGCTTTACCATTGCCAAGGCACTCATCAACATGGCCGGGGTCAGTTGGAATTATACCGCCGCTTTTGTGTATAACAGGTCGCTCTTCAGGGTGGAGCTGACAGGTCTGCCTGCGGGTGTGACAGCTGCCTACTCAGGCAATACCGCCACGGATGCCGGTACCTACACCGCTTCCGTGACCTTTACCTATGACAGTGACAATTACGAGTCCATTGCCATGGATGATTTGACCTGGACCATCAACAAAGCATCCCTGGCGGGGCTGCTCGGCTGGGACTACGAAAGTGCCTTCACTTATGACGGCACCGCCAAGACGGTGTCGGTACTCGGGTTGCCCGGGGACGTGACGGTCAATTATACGGACAACACCGGCACGGGCGCCGGTACCTATACGGCAAAGGCTACTTTTGTATACAATCCCGACAACTACGAGAGTATCTCCCTGGCAGACCTGGCGTGGGAGATTACGAAAGCGACCATTGACATGTCCGGGGTGGCATGGGATTATACGGTACCCTTTACGTACAGCGGCAGTTCCTACACCGTGGCACTGACGGGGTTGCCGGCGGGTGTGAGCGCACACTACACGGGCAACACCGGCACGGGCGCCGGTACCTATACGGCAAAGGCTACTTTTGAGTACGATACGGACAACTACGAGAGTATCTCCCTGGCAGATCTGGCGTGGGAGATTACGAAAGCGACCATTGACATGTCCGGGGTAGCATGGGATTATACGGTACCCTTTACGTACAGCGGCAGTTCCTACACCGTGGCGCTGACCGGGTTGCCGGCGGGTGTGAGCGCACACTACACGGGCAACACCGCCACGGGCGCCGGTACCTATACGGCAGGGGCTACCTTTGAGTACGATACGGACAACTACGAGAGTATCTCGGTGGCAGACCTGGCGTGGGAGATTGCGAAAGCGACCATTGATATGTCCGAGGTAGTATGGGACTACCCGGAGCCTTTCGTTTACAGTGGTGCGCCTTTTACGGTGTCTTTGACGGGCTTGCCTGCGGTGGTGAGTGCCACTTATGAGGGCAACAGCGCGACCGATGCCGGCAGTTATACCGCGACAGTGACACTGGTGTATGATGAGGGAAACTATGAGGTTGCCGCTATCCCTGCGCTTGAGTGGGTCATCCAAAAAAGATCACTGGCGGATGTGGTGCGATGGGACTATACCGTGCCCTTCACGTACAACGGTACCGAGCGGACGGTGCTGCTGCTGGGCTTGCCCGCGGATGTGAGTGCGAGCTATACGGGCAATACCGCCACCCTGATTGGCCACTACACCGCGACGGTGACGTTTACCTATGGCAGTGACAACTATGAAGCGCTCGAGCTGGAACCGCTGGAGTGGATGATCAAAGAATCGGACAGCAAGCTGCGCACCCAGATGCAGAAAAAACTGGACGAGTATGTCAAACTCAAGAGGATGACAGGGAAATTCAACGCGCTGAAAGAAGCGTATGCCTCCTATGAGTTGCTGGAGGACAAGGAAGCGCAAGCGGCGGTGGATTTGCTGACTACCTTCCAGAGCTATCTGGAGGCGTACAACGCCAAAGTGGCAGCATGCAATGAGGCGATGTCCGAGGCCATGGAAGTCTCCGCCACCCTCCTCTACCAGTTGAAAGAGACGGAAAGTATCAAAGCCACCGTGGCAGACATTCGCTCCAAGCTGGAGTCGGATGAGGAGGACTGAAGACTTCCCGGACAGCCCGCCGCACGGCTACCCGCGCGGCGGGGCCTTGATTGGCAAGCGGCACGGGACAGCCGGGGGAACGGGGAGCCCCGTCTTCCATCAAGCACCCCGGCCATGACCGAGCATCTCCGCCACCCCGCACCCGTTTTTGTATCCTTTCGCACTTTCGTCGCGGCAGTGTGGGGGCGGGTGGAGAGGGACTTGCAGGAGAGTGGAATCGCTGAAAGGGCGTGAAAAAAATCACGCCCTTTCTTTTTCGGCATTCTACGACAGAAAATGAGGGAAAAATACCCGAAAAGGGGGTTAATTTTTCTTAACCCCCCTGTACAAATGGTGTTTTATCGTATATACTAACTAAAATGAAGACCATATGAGGGGTAGGAATGGACAAACTGCGACATGATTTGGAGCAGCTTCGAAACAAGCAGGGCTTCATCTGCGATATGGACGGCGTAATTTATCATGGCAATCGCATGATAGACGGTGCGGTTCAGTTTGTAAATTGGCTGTTTGAGAACAATAAGAAGTTCTTATTTCTTACCAACAGTTCGGAACGCTCCCCCCGCGAGCTGGCTGAGAAGCTGGAACGCATCGGTTTGAGTATCAGCCCTGACCACTTTTATACCAGCGCACTGGCCACCGCTTCTTTTTTGAGTAGTCAAACGCCGGGAGGCTCTGTCTATGTGATAGGGGAGCCCGGTCTGGTAAATGCTCTTTATGAGGCGGGGTTTTCCATGAATGATGTCAATCCGGACTATGTGGTCTTTGGGGAAACCCGGTCGCTCAGCTATGAGAAAATGGTGCTCGCCGTGCGGCTGATACAAAAGGGCGCGAAACTGGTCGCCACCAACAGCGACCTGACCTGCCCCTCCGACACGGGGGTCTTGCCTGCCTGCCGTGCGCTGGTCTCGCCCATCGAGATGACCACGGGGAAGCAGGCCTACTATGTCGGCAAGCCCAATCCCTTGATGATGCGGCACGCGCTCAAGCGCTTGGGGTGTCACTATACCGACGCCGTGATTATCGGCGACCGCATGGACACCGACATCATCGCAGGGCTGGAAAGCGAGCTGGACACGGTACTGGTGCTGACCGGCGTGACCAACCTTGACAATATCGGCACTTTCTCGTTTTCTCCCAAATACATTCTCAATCATGTGGGGGAAATCGCCGGAGATACCATCCCCGGCGCCTGACGGCATTTCCCCCCCTGTCTCCTCCCCCGTTTTGCGGAGCGGGCGCCGCTTGCGGGGCAAACCTCCTCCCTTGAGGCAGACTTCACCTGCCCGCAGGGGCGCTCAAGGGTGCCCCCGACCGACAACCCCTTGTTTTGTCGGGAACTATCACGACTGAAAGGCCTACCATGAACACATATATCGTATTGGCGTGTATTCTCGGCGCGGCGCTCTTGTGGCAGCTTGCCCTGCGCCTGTGGGCAAGAAAGTGTCCCGCCCGCATCTCCGAGTATCAGGAAAAGGCGAGCAAAGGCTTATCGGTTGCGCTCTTTTTCGTGTATGTGCTGTTTTTGTTTATTCAGGACAATTTTCGTGATGTGCGCGCGATGCAGGGCTCGCTGTACGACACTCGCCTGACTGTTTGGCTCTTGGTCTTGCGCTGGCTGACTGTGTTGAGTGGCGCCCTGTGTATTATCGCGCCCTTTTTTGAGAAGCGGTCGGCGCAGGATTTTCTGGCCTTTGTGCCGCCTTTCGTGGTGGCGGCCAACATTCTTTCACTGGACTATACGCTGAACAGTGCGGTGGGTACCACCAAGCTCACCACCCCCTATGCACTGCTGCTGCTTGCCCAACTGGTGCTGATCAGCCTGATCTGGATGCACCACTTTGCCCGGGCAGTGCGGAAAAAACCGCAAAACCCCCTGCAAAGGGCGGGCAAAGTACTGGGGCTGGTGTTGCTCTACGCCCTGCCTTTCATGCCGGTGTATGCGCTGGAGCTCTTGTTCGGCCCGGGGGGACAAAAAACGGCGGACTTCACGCTCACCCATCGGTTGTTAATTTACTCCTGCTTTGTGATCCCCGTGGTCGCCTATGTTGCCACGCGCAAGCAGAGCATCAAGGAGCGCAAGTTTTTGCTGGTCATGCTCTCGCTCAGCGGTTTTGTCCAGTATTTCTATGACCGTAGCTTTCACCTGACCTCCCTGCCACTGCACTTGTGCAACACCGCCATTGTGCTGATGTTTGTGGCGTTTGTGTTCCAGATTAAGAGTGTTTTTTACTTTACGTATCTGGTAAATGTGCTGGGGGCATTCCTGGCCGTGGTGTTGCCCAACCACAGCACCCCGCTGTTCCAAACCAGTGCGGTGGCGTTTTGGTACAATCATATTTATGCGTTTATCCTGCCCATCATGGGTGTGGCGCTGGGCGTGTTCGGACGCACCAACTTCAAGGCGATGAAAAAAGCCATCGGTGCCTTTACGGGCTATTTTGTGGTGGTGGCGTTTTTGAACGCGTGGATTAACAACTACTATAAAGTGGACTATTTTTTTCTGTATGGTAGTACATACACCGATAAATTTGCCTTTGTCATCCCACTGAAAAGCAACTATATCTGGACGATCCAGATGGGGAACACGCCTCTGAAATTCTTCTGGCTGTACCAGCTGCTGGTCTATGTGATATTTACAGGGCTGATGTTTGTCATCTGGGGCATTTATGCCTACCTGTTCAAGGTGTCGGACGCTCACAAGGAATTGGCAAAGCGCAGGCTTCAGGCAAAGGTAGACACAGGCGAACTGATGAAAGAAATGAGGGGCAGGCCGCTGAGCGAGCCCCTGCGTCCGGAGGGAGTTGGCATGATCAAGTTCCATAACTTTTCGAAAATATATAGCGGCAGTACCGTGAAGGCCGTGGACAATTTCAGCCTCGAGGTGTACGGCGGGGAGATTTTCGGCTTTCTCGGGCACAACGGGGCGGGGAAGTCCACCACAATCAAGAGCCTGGTGGGGATCCAGCCTATCACCGAAGGGCGAATTGAGGTGGAGGGATACGACGTGGCGCGCCAGTCGCTGGAGGCCAAGCTGCACATCGGGTATGTGTCCGACAACCACGCCGTGTATGAAAAGCTGACCGGGCGCGAGTATATCAACTATGTGGCCGACCTGTATATGGTTGATGAGGAACAGCGCAAGGTGCGGCTGAACAAGTACCTGCAGATGTTCGCCTTAGAGGATGCGGTGGACAGGGAGATCAAGGGGTATTCCCACGGCATGAAGCAAAAGATCATGGTGATCTCCGCCCTGATTCATAACCCTGCCGTATGGGTGCTGGACGAACCGCTGACCGGACTCGACCCCACCAGCTCCTACCAGATCAAGCAGTGTATGATGGAGCATGCGGCGGCGGGCAATATTGTCTTTTTCAGTAGCCATGTCATTGAGGTGGTGGAAAAAATCTGTGACCGTGTCGCCATCATCAGCGGCGGCGTCCTGCGGCAGGTCAGCACCATGGACGAAATCCGCGCCAGCGGCAAGTCGCTGGAGGAGACCTACCTGCAGTACGGTCAGGAAAATGAAAAATCGAGCACAGCCACCTGACACATGATGATTGAAGTCGAGGGAATATGTTAAAACAACTGAGAAAGCGGATGGCAGACAGCCTTCACAGAATCGGCACTCTGTACCGGATGCAAACAGGCGATATCATCCGCACCAAGGAGCAATTGGGGCGCGGAAAACGCGCATTCCTGACCTTCCTGCGGTTTTGTGTCGTGGTGGTGGTCACGGCGGCGCTGACTTTTCTGCTAAGTTTTTTGGCTGATACCTTTGCATTCAGCCTGCACACCAACCTGCTTGCTTCCATCTTTCTGATTTTGCAGTTGGTGAGCGTTGTCTCCAACATCAGCACCATACAAAGCGTGCTGTATACCAACAAAGAAAACGCCATGCTGCTGGCGTTCCCCTGTTCGTACAAAGAAATTGCCGCCAGCAAAATTGCGATTTTCTGCCGTACCGAGCTGGGGCGCAACTGTTACTTTCTGTTGCCCTTCATGCTCGCGTTTGGACTCGCCGGCGGCTGCCCCTTATCCTATTGGCTGGCGCTGCTACCCGTCTGGCTGTACCTGAGTTTGCTGCCGGTCGCCGTCTCGATTTTCTTCGCCAATGTGTGGCTGTACGGCAAGCGGGTGATTCAGTCAAACACCGTGCTGTACGCGGTGTTCCTGGTGGCGTGCTTCGTGGGACTGTTTTTTGTCGCACGGGCGCTGGTCATGACCCTGCCCAACCCCTTGCGCGTGGTCCAGCAATATGATGTGTATCTGAAAAAGCTCAACGGGCTGTTCGCGGAGATTGCCGGCTATGCATGGTATTATAATCATTTAGCCAAACTATTGTTTGGGCAACGGGTATGGCTGTATGCCCTGCTACCCGGCGGTGTGTTGCTCTTCTTTGTGTTGCTCAACCACTATGCCTCGCTCCCCTTTTATTTCAGCGCGGTCAGCTCCTCCGCAGAGCGCAGCAGCCGCCAGAAGCGGATACGCGCGGCCCAACACAAGGATTCGCTCCTGTTGCGCCCCCAAAAGGACACCCACGCGCTGTACCTCACCTTTTTGCGCAAGGAATGGATTCTGACCTTTCGGGATTTGCAGAAATTGGCGTCTTTGATTGCCGCGCTGTTGGTGTTGCCCATTGTCTCATTTGTCATGAACTATGTGCTGACCACCATTAGGACCAGCAACATGGGCGACTTTATGACTGTTGCTTTCAACGTGATGATCAGCATCAGCCTGCTCTCTGCCTTCAACTCCGACTCCGCTTGCGCGCTGAGCATGGAGGGGATGGAGTTCGCCGTACTGAAAGCGGCACCCGGCAATATGATGTCGATCGCATGGGCAAAAATCACCCTCACCATGTTTGCCAACGCCGCCTCTATTCTGCTCACCATGGTGATGCTCTACTTTTCGACGGATATCACGGCGCTGAACCTGGGGCTGCTCGCGGTGGTGCTACTCCTGCTCAGCACCGGGCTGGTCTTTTGGAGCTTTGAGCTGGATGTGCGCCGCCCGCGCATCCATGACTATGCCGTGAAGGGCAACGCGGTCATCGACAACCCCAACATTGCCACTGCCATTGTCCAGGGCTTTGTGGTCGCCACACTGGCGGGGATTGTCACCTTGCTCTTGCTGTATGACGATTTTCGGACGGGTTGGATACGGATTTTACTGCTTGCGCTGGCTTTCTTTTTTGCCCGCTGGTTTTTGCTACGCCGCAACCTCAGTGTGTATTTCAAGGAGATTGAGTTATGAGTGACAGGGAAACCCTGTTCGGTTGGGAGGGTCTATGAGCAAGAAAGTCGTGATTGTCGTTGTGCTGGTGGAATGCGTTTTTGCGGTGTTGCTGGTCAGCTTGCTGGGATTGATGGTGGAATCAATCAACCCGCGGGAAGTGGTCACGGAGCTGTATTTCACAGACGAAAACGGCACGCGGTATGCCGAGGGAATCTCCGTGGAGGTGGACCTGAGCGCCTCGCTGGATGTGCAGCTCTACTGGCGGTTGCTCTCGGAGACCGCCACCAACCAAGAGGTGAGCTTTGTGTCGGATGTCATCGACGGCAGCGTGGTCGTTTCTGACACGGGCGTGGTGACTTTTTACAAGATCAAACCGGTCGCCGTCACCGTCCGCGCCATGGACGGCAGCGGGATTACCGCCACCCTGATCCTCGCCCCGAAAACAGGTACCGACCCCAATCCCATTGATTAGGGAGAGCCCGCCCCGAGCGGCAGGGATTGCCGCTTGTCAGTTTTGGTCACACAAGCAGAGGGCCTGCTGTTGATAGATAGGTTTTAGCCCACAAATCAAGCCAAAAGGAGCAATGACAGTCATGAAACGCATGAAACAAGTTTTAGTCCTGCTTTTCTTGTCCGCGGTTGTATCCCTCTTCGTTTCCTGTAAGGGGAACACCACCGTGCAGATTACCTTGATGGACGACGATACGGTCATTGAGACGCTGACGGTCCCAAAGGGAGAGACATTAAAAGCATCCAATCCCACCAAGCCCGGCTACGCGTTTCAAAAGTGGTATAAGGACGCGACACTCGACACAGAGTTTGACCGCGCCAGCACGCTTGAGACAGACATGACACTGTATGCCCACTTCACTCCCAACCAGTACCGCATCGTCGTGGACGGCGACGAGTACCTGGATGTGACTTTTGGCGCGGCCTACTCGCTGGAGGACATGGAGATACCGGCTCGCACGGGGCAGAACTTTGCAGGCTTTTTGTACAACGGGCTGCCTTTCCCCGCCACCGGCGTGTATAACTACCCGAACAACATTGGCGTGTTCACAAAGTGGGAGCCCAAAACCTATATCACGGTCATGGACTACCAGAACCATCAGACCAAGTATGAGGTCGTTGACGGGACATACAACCTGCCCGCCCCTGCCGCTCGTGAGGGGTATAACTTTGGCGGCTACCTGCTGGACAATGAAAGTTTTGCCGCAAGCGGGAGCTATACGGGCGGGAGCATCACAGTCTATGAAAACTGGATCGCCAAAATTTACATCAGTGTATATAACGGTGCCACCCTGTACCAAAAGGTAGAGGTGGTGGACGGCGTCTATACCCCCTGGCAAGACCCCGATGACACCATTGAACATGCCTTTGAGGGCTATACCAGCGGGGGCGCGCCCTTCCTCAATAACGGGATTTATACCGGCGGGGAAAGCACGACCGTGTTCATCCAATGGTCGGGCATTGTGTACATCTACTTTGACAGCAGGGGCGGAGAGGGCGCGATTCCCTCTGTCCGGGTAGAGGACGGCGAGTACAGCACCGAGGGTATCGCTGAGCCCACCAAAGATGGCTACTACTTCAAGGGCTGGTTTACTGCCGTCACAGGCGGTACCGCGGTCACCCTGGACGGCACCTATACGGGGGCCGGCAGTGTCACCTACTATGCCCAGTGGACTCCGAAGGTATTTATTTACATTTATGACGGCGACCTCTTAGACAGAACGGTGGAGGTTTTTGAAGGGGAGGCTTATGATTTAGGCATTCCCGAAAAGACAGGCAGCCTGTTTGTCCACTATCAGCGGATCACCAACAACGCCGTGTTTGCGGGCAGCGGCACCTATGAGGGCACCGCCTCTGTCTCGGTCAAAATCGTATGGGATACCTTAGGGGAGGCCTTCAACAACGACGGCACCCAGTCTCTCAAATATTTCAAGGAATATAACCCGCAGACCGAGCGCATCAACTATGTGTTCCTCACCGGTCAGACCTATGCCTTCAGCGCTCCCATTACCGTGAGCGGTAATGACGGCAATGTCACGGTGGCAGCCGACCGCCTCAGCTTCACTGCTGTGAAAGCGGGCGCTTTCACGCTGACCACCGCCACCAGAACCATTGACGCGCGGGTGGTCAACCATATCACCGGGATCGGGCCGGGCAGCGACTATGTGAACAGCTGGGTCAACCCGAACGCCGCCACCTTTGACCACACCAGCGCGGGCGACACCATGCAGGTGGGCGTCAGTCGCTACATTCCCGACCTGTACACCCTGAGCGGCGCTGTCAATGCGGACTATCTGACCGCCTTTGCCAACGGCTCCTTACAGGTCTCCGTGACCGATGCGGCAGGCAATGCCATTGACGCCTATACCGTCCGTGCAGACGGCAGCCTGGACTTCAACCTTTCGCTGATTGGGCAGACCGTCCGGGTGACCCTCACGCCGACCTATGTGGTGACCGGTTCGGGCATCAATCCCTCCTACACCTTTGAAATGAAGCTCAACGGCGGCGTGAACATCTACACCAACGATGAGATGCACACCATGTACGCTGACCTCAGCGTCCGTGAAATCAACATTTTGCGCAATATCAAAGTGGTGCTGCATCCCGAACAGTACTATCCGGACTCGAGTGTCCCCCGCAACGACTGGGAGTACTCCGCCTATATGCGCATGACCCGGACAGAGCCCGATGCCGTCGCGGACAGCATCACGATCAACGGAAACTACTTCCAGTTGAACGGCGCGGAGCTCCCGCTGGTGGACAACCGCCATCCGGAGGATCCGTTTACCGGCACCGAGGAGGGCGGGTACAGCATTGGCAACGTGCAAGTCGGCGTGCTGGCCTATTATACCCTTACCTTTGCAGACGGTGTCACCCAGGATCAGGGGAACGCTGTCGATACGATCGTCATCCGAAACCTCTTTGTAACCGGCAACAAGACCCGGGATAACAGCACCACGGAGTCCGAGGTGGGCTCGAGTGTGCAGCGGCTGGTCATGGGGTCGGCATATAACGGCGTTGTCGTGCGCGGCGGTACTGCCACACTGGACAATGTGTCCATCAGACAGGCTTGTCAGGGACTGTTCCTGGTGGGCGGCTACGACAACAATGACAGCACGACCGAGGTGGAATCCTGCCAGGTGACCTTGCAGGATGTGAAGATTGACAACTGCTTCTCGGGCAGCGTCTATGCCTGGAGGCAGGCAAGCGTGACCATCCGCTCCAGCTACTTTGGGCAGAGCAGCGGCGCCGCCATCCATTTCGACGATATCCCCAGCGTCTCCCCCACTGCGCACACCCTTTCTCTGGACGCCGACACGGTGGTGGAAAACTGGGTATCGGGTGCGGAGGCTTGGTTTGTCGCCTATGGCAAGGCAGATTTGGCGATGATGGTGAAAGCACAGATTGAGAATTTGGTGACGGCGGTGAACTATGCCGCCACCGACCCCGACTTGAAGGCTGCTTTGCAGCTCTATTACGGCGTCAGCTATGAGCTCATTCCGGGCAGCGTAATCAAGGATGTCGGCGGGACCACCTTCTTCAACTTTGTGATGCTCACCCGTTCGCCCGGGTATGACAACTCCGAGTGGATTGACGAGGGTGCGGACTACCACGACGAGCCGTATGTCCACCTGCTGGCGGACAGCACAGTCGTCTCCACCGCCTCGCTGGCAACGCTCTCTCAGTTCTTGGTCTCTCTGGGACAGTCAGATGCTGCCGCATTGGCGCCCTTCAGCTACGCCGTTTTCCATAATTATATGATACTGAAAATGGGCAGTGCCTCTCCCGACGGGGTGATGTATCTCACTACGCGGCTGATTCAGCCCTAACCCCCTTCCCACAGCAAGGGCTGCCGCCTACACGCGGCAGCCCTCTTTTTCGGGCAACATAGCCGCACGGGAGAGGGAACCATCGAAAAAAGGCCTTGGTGCGACTTGACAGCGGGGGGCGCGAGTGGTATAATCAAGGGAAATCGCTATATTCACCTTTAGGAAAGAAAAAGTGCCATGAAAAGAGATTTGGTCAAACATATTTGGGCAGACCCGTCGGAGTATGCCGACCGTGCGGTGAGCGTTTGCGGCTGGGCAAGAAGTATCCGTGACAGCAAGGCGTTTGGGTTTATTGACCTGTATGACGGCAGTTGCTTTCAGACGGTGCAGGTGGTGTTTGAACGGGACACCATCAGCCGTTATGATGAGATTGCCCGGCTCAATGTCGGCTCGGCTCTGGTGGTCAAGGGCAGGGTAGTGCTCACCCCCACGATGAAGCAGCCCTTTGAAATCAAGGCGACTGCTATTGAGATAGAGGGGACCTCCACTCCCGACTACCCGCTGCAAAAGAAGCGGCACACGCTGGAATTTCTGCGTGAGCAGGCATACCTGCGTCCGCGGACCAATCTGTTTTCGGCGGCGTTTCGGGTGCGCAGCGAGGTGGCGTATGCCATCCATTCCTTCTTCCATGACAGGGGCTTTGTCTATGTCCACACGCCCGTGATCACCGCTTCCGACTGTGAGGGGGCGGGGGAGATGTTTCGGGTCAGCACGCTGGACCCCCTGCACCCGCCCCTCACCGAGGACGGGGCGGTGGACTGGCGGCAGGATTTCTTTGGGCGCGAGGCAGGCCTGACTGTCTCCGGTCAGTTGGAGGGGGAGACCTTTGCCCTGGCATTTGGCAATATCTATACCTTCGGTCCCACCTTTCGGGCAGAAAACTCCAATACCGCCCGCCACGCGGCGGAGTTCTGGATGATTGAGCCGGAGATTGCCTTTGCCGACCTGACTGATAACATGGAGTTGGCGTGGGACATGATTCAGCACATTGTCCGCCATGTGCTCACCCATTGCGACAAGGAGCTGGCATTCTTCAACCAGTTCGTGGACCAAACGGTACTTGCCCGCCTGCAGGCGCTGGTGTCCGGCGGGTATGAAAAGGTAGAGTATACACAGGCGATTGAGATTCTGCAAAAGAGCGGCGCCGACTTCAAGTACCCTGTTTTCTGGGGCTGTGACCTGCAGACCGAGCACGAGCGCTACCTGACCGAACAGGTCTTTCAAAAACCCTTGTTTGTCATCAACTATCCCAAGGATATCAAGGCGTTTTACATGCGCATGAACGACGACGGCAAGACGGTGGCCGCCATGGACCTCTTGGTACCGGGTGTGGGGGAGATCATCGGCGGCAGCCAGCGCGAGGAGCGGCTGGACAAGCTCACCGCCCGCATGAAAGAGATGAACCTCCGGGAAGAGGACTACTGGTGGTACCTGAACCTGCGCCGCTTCGGCGGTACCAAACATGCGGGGTATGGGTTGGGGTTTGAGCGGATTTTGATGTATCTCACGGGAATTTCCAACATTCGCGACGTCATTCCGTACCCCAGAACCACCGGCAACGCCGAGTATTGACCCCCTCGCACAAGCAAGCTGACAGGCGTCTCCGGGCTGACCACAGTGGTCGCCGCCCGGAGACGCCTTTTGTGCTGCGCTGGCCGGAGGCGTCCCGCCCCCTCCCAAACGAGGTTTTGGAATTTTGACGCTTTGATTGTTGCAAATAAGATCGGTTTCAATCGGTAATATCGTCAAAAATGAAATTTTTCGTTTAAAAACTTTCAAAAAAAGCACAAAAAAGGTTGACAAGCGGGGCAGGTGCGTATATAATGACAAAGGTAACGAATTTGACGATATAACGGAGGAAAACCAATGGCACTGCACAACCCATACATGGTAGCCCTGATGGAGCGGGTGCGCAAACGCAACCCGAACGAGCCTGAATTTCACCAGGCGGTCACAGAGGTTCTGGAATCGCTGGAACCCGTCGTGGAGGCAAACCCCATCTATATTGAGCGTGGGGTGATGGAGAGCTTGGTGGAGCCCGAGCGCCTGATCAAGTTCAGGGTGCCGTGGGTGGACGACCAGGGGGCGGTGCATGTCAACCGCGGCTTTCGCGTGCAGTTCAACTCAGCCATTGGGCCCTACAAGGGCGGACTTCGTTTTCATCCCTCTGCCAACGAGGGAATTATCAAGTTTTTGGGCTTTGAGCAGACCTTCAAGAACGCCCTGACCGGGTTGCCCATTGGCGGCGGCAAAGGCGGTTCGGACTTCAACCCGAAGGGCAGGTCGGACATGGAAATCATGCGCTTCTGCCAAAGCTTCATGACCGAGCTGTGCCGCCATATCGGGGCGGACATGGACGTTCCCGCGGGGGATATCGGCGTGGGCGGGCGCGAGATCGGCTTTATGTACGGCCAGTATAAGCGCATTCGCAACGAGTTTACCGGCGTGCTGACCGGCAAGGGGCTGACCTATGGTGGCTCGCTGGCACGGAAGGAAGCGACCGGGTACGGACTCTGCTATTTCACCGATGCCATGCTGCAAGGCAAGGGCGACTCCTTCAAGGGTAAGACCGTGGTGGTCTCCGGATCGGGCAATGTGGCGATTTACGCCGCGGAAAAAGCCGGCCGGCTGGGGGCCAAGGTTGTGTCACTCTCCGACTCTGACGGCTATGTGTATGACCCGAACGGCATCAATCTCGAAACGGCCAAGCAAATCAAGGAAGTCAGACGCGGCAGAATCAAGGAATATGCAGACGCGCACCCGCACGCTGTGTACACCGAAGGCAGCGCCGGTGTGTGGAGCATCCCCTGCGATATTGCCTTGCCCTGCGCCACCCAGAACGAGCTGGATGAAGGCTCGGCAAAAATGTTGGTCAAAAACGGCTGCCGCCTGGTGGCGGAGGGGGCGAATATGCCCTGTACGCCCGAGGCTGTGGAGGTGTTCCAGCTAAGCGGCATCCTGTTTGGCCCGGCAAAGGCCGCCAATGCCGGCGGGGTCGCGACCTCTGCCCTCGAGATGAGCCAAAACTCCATGCGGTATAGCTGGACCTTTGAGGAAGTGGACAGCAAACTGCAACAGATCATGAAAAATATCTACCGCAACGCTTCCGCCGCCGCCGCCAAGTACGGCATGCCCGACAACCTGGTGGCGGGCGCGAACATTGCCGGGTTTGAGAAAGTCGCGCAGGCGATGCTGGCGCAAGGGATTGTCTGATGCGCTGAGCCACCTGCGGTAGCTCCCTTGGCGCCGCGCTTGTCCTGTCCCGTCAAGTCCACTGTTTTTCGCCGAAACAGTGGACTTTTTGTGCGAAAAATGGTATGATGAGGGCATCAAGACATCAGGGGGACGGAAAGATGGCGATGCAATATGTCCGATATGAGGATTTTGGCGCCAAGGGGGACGGGCACACCGACGACATGCCCGCCATTGTGGCGGCACACGCCCACGCTAACGAGGCGCACCTGCCCGTGAAAACAGACCCGGACGCGACCTATTACATTGGCGGCGGCGAGATGACCGCGACCATTGCCACCGATGTGGACTGGACCACCTCGCGCTTCATCATTGACGACCGGGCACTGGCAAACAGGAATGCCTCGCTGTTTGTGGTACCGTCCTTGCTCGAGAGGATCCCGCTTTCCTTGACAGAGCTGCGGAAAGGGCAACGGCAACTGGAGGTGACACTGCCGTCCGACTGCCTGGTGTTTGTGCGCAACGAGCATAAAAAGATGTTCATCCGCAAGGGGGTCAACGCCTCCTCGGGGACGGTCATGCGGGACTTCTTTGTGGCGCGGCAAAGCGGGGAAGTGCTCAGCTTCATCTCCTGGGACTTTGCAGAGATCACCGGCTCTTATGCCAAACCCATCGAAACAGAGGCGCTGCGCATCCAGGGCGGGCAATTCACCACGCTCGCCAACCAAGAGGAGTCAAAATACAACTACCATGCCCGCAATATCCATATTCGCCGCTCCCGTGTCGAACTGTCCGGTCTGACGCACACGGTGGAGGGCGAGGGAGAGACCGGCGCACCGTATGCCGGCTTTCTGTCGGTGAGCGAAGCGGCGTATGTGACCCTCCGGGATTGCCATCTGAGCGGGCACAAGCTCTACCACACCCTCACCACCCGAAACGAAATCTCCCCCATGGGCACGTACGACATCAACCTCAACACCACCGCCTTTGTCAACCTGGTCAACATCACCCAGCAGCCCTCCATCATGGACAGCCGCTACTGGGGGCTGATGGGCACCAACTTCTGCAAAGACCTTTCCCTGCAGGGCTGTGTGATCTCCTGCTGTGATGCGCATACGGGGGCGGCCAATGTCACGGTGCGGGACTGTTCGATCGGCTGGCAGCAGTTGGCGGTCATCGGACACGGTGAGCTGTTGGTGGAGAACTCCACCGTTTACGGCTCGGCCCTGGTCTCGCTTCGCTATGATTACGGCTCCCACTGGGACGGCAAGCTGACCATCAAAAACTGCGTCTGGCAACCCCGCGGCAAACACCCTGCCGTCATTGCGGGCGCCAACGAGGGCAACCACGACTTTGGCTACGACTGCCAAATGCCTACAAACATTGACATTGATGACCTGCTGATCGACGACACCAAGGCAACCGAGATGGAAGAAATCTACCTGCTCAACCGCTACGACGGCGACTATGCGCCGGGCAAACCCTTCCCGTACCGGACCCCGCGCCACGTCCGCTACCAAAATGTCCGCACAAAGAGCGGGCGGGAGGTACTGCTCTACCCGCAGGCCGAGCTGTACGCCGACACGGTAATCGAGGCGCTGTAAATCCTGCTTGGCAACCGAGCGGAAGTCCGCATCGGATTTTTGGACAGATGCCATCAAACTGATAAAAAGTCCACTGTTTTTCACCGAAACAGTGGACTTTTTGTGAGAAAAATGGTATGATGAAGCCATCAAGTTATCAGGGGGGATTGAAAGATGGCTATGCAATTTGTCAGATACGAGGATTTCGGTGCCAAAGGGGACGGGCACACCGACGACATGCCCGCCATTGTGGCGGCACACGCCCACGCCAATGAGGCGCACCTACCTGTGAAAACGGACCCGGACGCGACCTACTATATTGGGGGCAAAAACCTGACCGCGACCATTGCCACCGATGTGGACTGGACCACCTCACGCTTCATTATCGACGACCGGGCGCTGGAGAACAGGAATGCCTCGCTGTTTGTGGTACCGTCCTTGCTCGAGAGCATCCCGCTGTCTTTGACAGAGCTGCGGAAAGGGCAACGGCAACTGGAGGTGACACTGCCGTGCGACTGTTTGGTCTTTGTGCGCAATGAGAACAAAAAGATGTTCATCCGCAAGGGGGTCAACGCCTCCTCGGGGACGGTCATGCGGGACTGCTTTGTGACGCGGCAAAACGGGGAAGTGCTCAGCTTCATCGTCTGGAACTTTGCAGAGATCACCGGCTCTTATGCCAAACCCATCGAGACAGAGACGCTGCGCATCCAGGGCGGGCAATTCACCACCATCGCCAACCAAGAGGAGGCAAAATACAACTACCATGCCCGTAATATCCATATTCGCCGCTCCCGTGTCGAACTGTCCGGTCTGACGCACACGGTGGAGGGCGAGGGAGAGACCGGCGCACCGTATGGCGGCTTTCTGTCGGTGAGCGAAGCGGCGTATGTGACCCTCCGGGATTGCCGTCTGAGCGGACACAAGCTCTACCACACCGTCACCGCCCGAAACGAAATCTCTCCCATGGGCACGTACGATATCAGCCTCAACACTGCCGCTTATATCAACCTCATTAACATCACCCAGCAGCCCTCCATCATGGACAGCCGCTACTGGGGGTTAATGGGGAGCAACTTCTGCAAGGACCTCTACCTGCAGGGTTGCGAAATCTCCCGCTTTGATGCACATATGGGCGCGACCAATGTCACGGTACGGGACTGCTCGATCGGCTGGCAGCGGCTCCAAGCCATCGGACACGGGGAGTTTGTGGTCGAGAACTCCACCATTTACGGCTCAGCTCTTTTTTCGCTTCGCTATGATTACGGCTCCCACTGGGACGGCAACCTGACCATCAAAAACTGCGTCTGGCAGCCCACCAGCAAGCGTCCCGCCGTCATTGCGGGCGCCAACGAGGGCAACCATGACTTCGGCTACGACTGCCAAATGCCTACAAACATTGTCATTGATGACTTGCTGATCGACGACACCAAGGCAACCGAGATTGAGGAGATCTACCTGCTCAACCGCTACGACGGCAACTATGCGCCGGGCAAACCCTTCCCGTACCAGCCCCCGCGCCATGTCCGCTACCAAAATGTCCGCACCAAGAGCGGGCGTGAGGTGGTACTGTACCCACAGGCCGAGCTGTACGCCGATACGGTGATCGAGGCGCTGTAAGCTTCCCCTCGAATTTTCAACAGCAAAGGAAGTCATCATGCAAATCCTCTACAGGGACCGCGCCCTGCTGGTCTGTGTCAAACCGGCAGGCACCCCCTCGCAAGCCGACCCGAGCGGCAGTCCCGACATGCTCGCGCTGCTCGGGGCTACCCTGGAGGCGGAGGGGGAGGATGCCCGCTTGTGGCCGGTGCATCGGCTGGACAGACCGGTGGGCGGGGTGATGGCCTTTGCCCGCACCGCCCCCGCGGCCGCCGCTTTGAGTGCCTCTGCCGCCTCACACGCCGGCTTTCTCAAGGACTACCTGCTGGTCACGGCAGGGGCGGTGCCGGAGGTCGGGGAGATGCGGGACTACCTGCGCCAGGATACGCGCCTGCGCCGAAGTGTGGTGAGTCCCCCCGGGCAGCGGGGGGCACAGGCCGCATCGCTGGCCTATCGCTGCGCCGAGAGGGTCGGGCACGAGGACAGGGTGCTGTCGCTGGTGGCGGTACGGCTGCACACCGGCCGCTTCCACCAGATCCGGGCGCAGTTCGCCGCCCGGGGCCTGCCCATTCTCGGCGACGGCAAGTACGGGGGCGCTTCCTGCCCACAGGGCATGGCCCTGTGGGCGCACCGCCTGTCCTTTGCGCACCCTCTCACCGGCGAGGGACTGTCCTTTGCGCAGGCGCCGCCGGCGGTGTTCCCGTGGACGCTGTTTTCCGCCGGGGCAGTTTCTGTTGAATTTGCAAAAAAGCTGGACAATGACTGCTGAAAATGGTATACTATTCTAATAGGAGCAGATTAAAGACAAAGACGAGGAAAGGGACATGAAACAGAAGTTGAAACGAGTGTTGCTTGCCACGGCATTGGTGCTTGCGGTGCTTTTTCCCACATGGCTCCTCGTTGTCCGCTATGCCCAAACCGCCTGTCCCGACATTGTCTGCGACGGGCAGGAGCTGGTGCCGAGCTATGTCCGCTGGCGTGTCTCCGACCGCGAGGGGGCAGGGTACCTCACCCCCGAGGAGGAGACCTATGACATTTTCTCCAACGGCGTCAGAGACTTGGCGGTACTGACGGAATTGTCGCCCGAGCGACCCTATTTGACCGAGGCGCTGCATGTCCTGGGCCGCGACGGGCACTCGCTCTACCAGGGCTCGCTGTCCGATTTCGACCCGGCGCTCATCCCCTCCGAGCAACTTTCCCATGCGGTGCTGGCGGTGCGCTGGCAGGCGGGGAAGTATACCGAGATACAGGCACTCTATGCCTTCAAGTTTGAGGCGGGCGCAGATGAGTAGGGTGCGGTCCTATGTGAAGCCACTCGACGGGGTGGTGGTAGCGGTGGTACTGTTGGCGGCGCTGTTGATCTGGCTGGTGCCGCTGCTCGGCGCGGCGCAGGGACAGACAGTGGTCGTGCGCACGCAGGCAGAAACACTTACCTACCCGCTGGCAGAAGACCGCGTGATAGACATTGAGTCGGGCGGCTACCACCTGCACTTGCGGATAGAGGCGGGGACGGTGCGGGTGACGGACACCGACTGTCCCAATCGGCTTTGTCAAAAGGTCGGTACCATTTCCCGTGTCGGGCAGGTCATCGTTTGCGTGCCGGCCGCGGTCTTGGTGTCCATTGACGGGGAGGCGGACTATGACGGCACGAGCTACTGACACCCGCGCACTCGCCGTCGATGCCCTGCTACTGGCGGCGGCGCTGCTTCTCTCCTATCTGGAGTTTTTGCTGTTGCCCGCCATCCTGCTCCCCGGCATCAAGCTGGGGCTTGCCAATGTGTGCATCATGTTTTGCTTCTTTCGTGTGGGGGCGCGCCATGCGGCAGCCGTTTCACTGATGCGGGTGTTCATCACGGCTCTGCTGTTCGGCAATCTGCCCTCTTTCATTTTCTCGCTGTTGGGCGCTGTCTGCGCCTATGCGGCACTGGTGCTGCTCTCGATCCCGGGCAGGCATATCAGCCGGCTGGGGCAGTCGGTGGGGTGCGCCGCGGCGCACGCGACAGGGCAGTTGACGGCGGCGGCACTCGTGTATGGCACGGCGGGGGTGTTTGCCTACCTGCCGGTGATGTTGCTGGTGTCTGTGCCGCTGGGCACCCTCACCGGCATGTTGCTCATTTTGTGTGAGTCCAAAATCCCCTCCACCCTCCCAACCATTCGCAACAAAGGAAACGTATGAATTTGACAGAGACCCCCGAACTTTCACACGCCATAGAGACAGTCAAAGCCCTGCTGAAGGGCAAAACCCCCGGCGTGTTCATCATGACACTGGGCTGCCAGCAAAATGAGGCGGACAGCGAAAAGCTGCTGGGGATGGCGCTCGCCATGGGCTACCGCCCGACTGCGGACCCCGCACAGGCTGAGCTGATACTGGTCAACACCTGCGCCATTCGGGAACATGCGGAGCAACGCGCGCTGTCCATTGTCGGGCAGTATAAACACTTTAAGGAAGCAAATCCCCAGGTGATCATCGGGGTCTGCGGCTGTATGAGCGCAGAGGCGCACCGGGTCCGGCAACTGCAAAAGTCCTATCCTTATGTCTCCTTTACGATGGCACCCGACGCGGTGCACCGACTGCCCGAGCTGGTGGCGGGCGCACTGCGCAGGCAGAAGCGCCGCTTTGTTTCGGCCGGAGAGAGCCGGCGTACCTTGGAGGGCATCCCCACCAAGCGCGCCCTGCCCCACCGCGCGTGGGTCAGCATCATGTACGGCTGCGACAACTTTTGTTCCTACTGCATTGTGCCGTATGTGCGCGGTCGCGAAGCCAGCCGTGACAGCCGCGCAATTGTCGCCGAGGTCGAGGGACTGCTTGACAAGGGCTGCAAGGAGATTACCCTGCTGGGCCAAAACGTCAACTCCTACCGCAGTGACTGTGATTTTGCCGGATTGCTCCGCCGTCTGGCTACCCTGCCCGGGGAGTTTCTGCTGCGGTTTATGACCAGTCATCCCAAGGATGTCCCGGATGAGCTGGTGGCGACGATGGCGGCTTTCCCCGACAAAATCGCCCCCCACTTTCACCTGCCCCTGCAGTCCGGCAGCGACCGGATTCTGCAGGCCATGAACCGCCGCTATACCGCCGCGCACTACCTGGGGGTGGTGGAAAAACTGCGGCGGCACATTCCGGGCATCGCGCTCACTACCGATATCATGGTGGGCTTTCCCGGGGAGACTGACGAGGACTTTGCCGACACGCTCGGGCTGCTGGCGCAGGTGCGCTTTGACATGGTCTACTCGTTCCTCTTTTCCCCCCGCACAGGGACCCCGGCGGCCGACATGCCCGACCAAGTCTCCGCCCAGACCAAGGCGGCGCGTATGAAAGCCCTGCTGGCGCTGCAGGACGACATCTCCCTCGACTGCGCCCGTGCCTATCTGGGCAGGGAGGTGCGGGTGCTGGTGGATGGGCCGTCCAAAAACGACCGGAGTAGATACAGCGGGCGAACCGACACCAACAAACTGGTGCATTTCGAGGCCGAGCCCGGTGATATCGGGCACTATCTTCCGCTCACCATTACCCGTGCAGACGCTTTTGCCCTCTATGGGGAGCGCTGCCGACAGAAAGGAACCGTATGACCATTTTTGAATTAGCCAGAGCCTTGGGCGAGCAAATCAGGCAGCACGAGGTGTTGCGGCAGTATTTTGCCGCCAAAGCGGCTTATGACGACAACGCCGAGCTGCAGGGAAAACTGTTTGAGTATGAGACCCAGCGCAAAATACTGGGGGATGAGTTTAAGAAAGAGCCGGAGGCGCAAAACGCCGACCTGCTGGTCGCCATCCGCGCCCGCATCGGCGTGCTGGCGCAGGAAATCGTGGCGACAGACGAGTACCGGCAGTTTGAGGATGCCCAGCAAAAGGTCAACGGGCTGATGAGCCGGGTGAACGAGGAAATCAATGTGAGCGTGTTCGGAGCCGCACCCGCCGCAGGGTGCGCCGGGTGCAGCGGCAACTGCGGCGGCTGCAGCGGCTGCGGGGAGGACGACGACGGGGACGGCGAGGGTGCCTCCTGCCCGGCAGGCGGGGACAACTGACCCCGAACAGGTGGGTTGCCGCCCACAGGGCGGCAGTCCCCGGCGGGAAAACACAAGGGAGTGTCAGGATGACGGAAATCATAGAGAAGATGGCAGAGGCGGGGACAGCCTCCCCGATGATGCAGCAGTACATAGAGATCAAGGAAAACTACCGCGACTATCTTCTGTTCTATCGGCTCGGAGACTTCTATGAGATGTTCTTCGAGGATGCCGTTTTGGCCTCCCGCCTGCTGGAGTTGACCCTGACTGCCCGTGACTGCGGCGATGGCCGACGGGCGACCATGTGCGGCGTGCCCTTTCACAAGGCGGACGTGTATGTCGGGCGCTTGGTAGACATGGGCTACAAGGTCGCCATCTGCGAACAAACCGAGGACCCGGCATTGGCCAAGGGGTTGGTGCGGCGGGAGGTGGTGCGGATGGTCACCCCCGGCACGGTGACCGACGCGGGACTGCTGGACCGCGCTCAAAACAACTATCTTGCCGCCATTTACCTGAGCGAGGGGGATATCGGGCTGGCATTTGCCGATATTTCCACCGGGCAGGTGTATGCCACTCCCCTCACGGAAGAGGGCACCTTTCACCGGCTCCAAACCGAGCTGGGCACCTACCTGCCCCGAGAGGCGATTTTGAATCTGCCGGCCGCCGAGTGTCGGCAACACTGCGACTTTTTGTTTCTGCAGTGCGGCGCGGCGGTTACCGACAACCGTGCCGATCTCTTTGACCTGTCCGCGGCAAGGGAGGCGTGCGCCGCCTGCTTTGGGGACTCGGCGCAGGCCATTCACGATGACAATCTGTTGCGCGCCGTGGGTGCGCTGTTGGCATATATCCGGGAAACCCAGATGGTCGCTCCGTCCTTTGTACGGGAGCTGTATGTGTACGAAAGCGGGCAGTATCTGACGCTGGACCTCCAGACGGTACGCAATTTGGAGCTGACCGAGACCCTGCACACCAAGGAGAAACGGGGCTCCCTGCTCTGGGTGCTGGACCGGACCGAGACCGCCATGGGCGCCCGCCTGTTGCGCGTATGGATTCACAAGCCGCTGCTCAACACCGCCGCGATCGCAGGGCGACAGCAGGCGGTGACAGACCTGACCGGCAACTTCCTGCTTCGTGAGGAATTGCGCGCCATGCTGGCCCCCATTTTGGACATTGAGCGCCTGTCCGCCAAGGCGGTGTACGGTACCGCCAACGCGAAGGATCTGCGCGCCATCGCCCAAAGTATCGCGACCCTGCCCGCCATCCGCGAAAAGCTGGCGGAGGCGCAAAGCCCGCGTCTCCGGCAAATATATGAGAGCATGGACACACTGCAGGATCTGTATGCCCTGCTCGACCGCGCGCTGGTGGATGAGCCGCCCTTCAGTGTCCGGGAGGGGGGGATGATCCGGGAGGGGTACCACCGGGATGTGGACTACCTGCGCTCGATCAAGGAAAACGGCAGCCGCTGGCTGTCGGAGATCGAGGCGCGCGAGCGTGAGCAGACCGGCATCAAAAATCTGCGCGTGAGCTTCAACAAAGTGTTCGGCTTTTTCATTGAGGTGAGCAAGTCGCAGACCGACGCGGTCCCCCCGCACTATGTTCGCCGCCAAACCCTGACCAATTGCGAGCGGTATATCACCCAGGAACTGAAGGATATCGAAAGCGAGATTCTGGGCTCGGAGGACAAGCTCTTTGCCTTGGAATATCAGTTGTTGCAGGAGCTCCGTGAGCGTGTCTGCGAGGCGGCCCCGCGCATCCAGCAAACCGCCGCACAGCTGGCGGAGCTGGATGTGTATGTCAGCTTTGCGGATGTGGCGGTAGCGCACAACTACGTGTGCCCGCAGGTGGACGTGTCGGATGTGATTGAGATCAAGGAGGGCAGGCACCCGGTGGTCGAGCGCTTTGTCAGCGACAGCTATTTTGTGCCCAATGACACGCACCTTGACACCAACCACCAACGCATGATGCTGATCACCGGGCCGAATATGGCGGGGAAGTCCACCTATATGCGGCAGGTGGCACTGATCGTGCTACTGGCACAGATGGGCAGCTTTGTCCCTGCCAAGGAGGCAAGGATTGGGCTGGTGGACAAACTGTTCACCCGCATCGGCGCCTCGGATGATCTGGCGTCGGGGCAGTCGACCTTCATGCTGGAGATGACCGAGGTGGCCAACATCCTCACCAACGCCACCCGCCGTTCGCTCATTGTGTATGACGAGGTGGGCAGGGGGACCAGCACCTATGACGGCATGAGCATCGCCCGCGCGGTGGTGGAATACACCGCCTCCGATAAGATCGGCGCCCGGACCATGTTCGCCACCCATTACCATGAGCTTACCGCCATGGAAGAGGACACCAAGGGCGTGGTCAACTACCATATTGCCGCCAAAAAGCGGGGGGACAACATTGTCTTTTTGCGCAAAATTGTCAGGGGCGCCACCGATGACAGCTATGGCATTGAGGTGGCGAAGCTGGCGGGGGTACCCGCCGCCGTGGTGCGGCGGGCGCGGGATGTTCTGCAAACCATCGAAAACGAGGGGCGTCTTGCCCCGCCCGTCAAAGGGCACAAAGCGAGCCCGGCAGAGCCCGCCCTGCCCGATATGCTCTCCCAACTGCAGCGCAGCGAGGCGGAGGAGGCGGCGGAGAAAATACGGGTGGCAGACATCAACACCATGACCCCCATTGAGGCACTCAATTTCATCTTCGAGCTGAAAAAGACGCTCTCCACCCGGTCATAAGCGCACGACCACCGGGGAAGGCAGGCATGGCTTGCGACACGGGGCGCCGGTACACCGCCGACCGCCGGCAGGACACCACCCTGCCGGGGTAGATTTGTTTGAGAAGGGGACGGTATGGGAAAAATTCATGTATTGAGTTTTGAAATAGCCAACTTGATTGCCGCCGGCGAAGTGGTGGACCGCCCCGCGTCGGTGGTCAAGGAACTGCTGGAAAATTCGATTGATGCGGGGGCAAGCAGCATCACCGTGGAAATCAAAGCGGGCGGGGTTGCCCTCATCCGCGTGGCGGACAACGGCACGGGCATCGCCAGCGAGGACCTGCCGCTGACCATTCGCCGGCATGCGACCAGCAAAATCCGAGAGGCGGACGACCTTGCCGCCATTGTGACGCTGGGCTTCCGCGGGGAGGCGCTGGCTGCCATCGCCGCTGTCTCCACCCTGCGCATCATCACCAAAACAGAGCAGGCTCCCGCCGGCACCATGCTGGTGGCAGAGGGAGGCAGCGTCAGCGAGGTCTGTGAGGTGGGGTGCGCCACCGGCACCACGGTGACGGTGGAAAACCTGTTCATGCAGGTGCCCGCCCGCCGTAAATTCCTGAAATCCGACAAAACAGAGGCGATGGCGGTCAGCGCCTTGGTGGAAAAAATCGCACTGTCCCGACCCGACATTGCCATCAAGCTCATCATTGACGGGCAAACCAAGTTCAGCACCGCCGGGGACAACCAATTGCTGCATACCCTCTATGCCCTGTACGGCAGGGAGTTTGCCGCCCGGCAACTGCCCCTCTCGGGGTACGGCGGGGCGGTGCGCGTGGACGGCTATATCGGCACACCTGACAGCGGCCGCGGCAACCGCAATTTTCAAAATATCTTCATCAATCACCGCTATATCCGTAGCAAGACGGTCACCGCCGCGCTTGACAAGGCGTTTACCTCCTATATGGCGCCCGGCCGGTTTCCCACCTGCTGTCTGTACCTCACCCTGGATCCCACCCTGGTGGATGTCAATGTCCATCCTGCCAAGCTGGAGGTCAAGTTTTCGGATGAGCACCTCGTGTTTGAGGCGGTCTACTATGCAATCAGGGCTGCCCTGGAGTCGGCGGACACACGCCCGGACCTGACACTGCCAAAAAGCCGCGCAGCCACGACGACCGCACCCGAGTCCGTCCCCTCCTTTTCCCTCCCGCAGGGGCAGAAAAAGGCATCCCGGTCATCTTTCTCCCCGCCCGCCCAGACGGAGGTGCTCACCCCGGCCCAGTCGCTGGACTTCCTGCGGCGTTTCCATGACAGCGGCGTCCGCCCGACCAAACTCTCCGCGGACATAACCTGGGACACGGGTGCCCCCACCCCGCAAGGCTCCTCGGTGCCCACTCGGACTGCCCCCCGGCGCGCGGAGACACCCGCTGACACGACTTTCCCCATCAGTCTGCCCTCCGCCATGGGGGCGGACAGCGCGGAGACGGGCACGGCGGCAACCGAGTCTCCCGCGTATCGCTATGTGGGGGTGCTGTTTGCCTGCTATGTGGTCATTGAGCGCGAGGAGGAGGTGCTGATTATTGACCAGCACGCCGCCCATGAACGGATTTTGTTTGAGGAGCTGCTGGCAGAGCAGCAGGCGCACGGACAGATCGCCGCCCAGCAGTTACTCGTGCCTATTCAGGTGCCCCTGTCTGCAGAGGAGGTCGAGGTCGCCCTTGCCTGTCGGGCGGAGATTGAGGTGCTGGGCTTTGCCTTTGAGGCGAGCAGCGGAGCGCATGAACTCTCCCTCACCGCCATCCCCGCGTCGATTGGCCGGGAGGAGGCAGGAGTTTGCTTTGCCGAAATGCTGACCGAGCACACTGAAAGCGCCGCCGACATGGCCATCACCGAGGCCAAAAGGCGGGAGAGGGCACTCTACCAAATTGCCTGTAAAGCCGCCATCAAGGGCGGGCGGCACTATGACGCCGCCCACATCGATTGGCTGTGCCGGCGGCTCTTGCAACTGCCGGAGCTGACGGTTTGCCCCCACGGCAGGCCGGTCGCTTACCGCCTGAGCAAAGCAGAGCTGGACAAGCAGTTTGGCAGGGTGTAGGCGCACCGCCGTATAGAGGCCGCCGGATGCCGGTAAAATAGAAACCAAAGGATACCGTATGTTTGATTTGTTACAGCAAGAGGGGCGCGCCCGGCGCGGTCGTTTCCGCACGGTACACGGGACCATTGAAACGCCTGTGTTCATGAACGTCTGCACCTGTGCCGCGGTCAAGGGCGCCCTTTCCACTCTGGACCTGCAGGAGGTCAACTGTCAGGTGGCGCTCTGCAATACCTACCATTTGCACATTCGGCCGGGCGACAGGCTGATTGCGGGGCTGGGCGGACTGCACCGGTTTTTCAACTGGCAGGGACCCCTGCTCACCGACAGCGGCGGGTTTCAGGTGTTCTCTTTGGCCTCCTTGCGCAAAATTACCGAGGAGGGGGTGCACTTCAACTCCCACACAGACGGCGCCCGCATTTTCATGGGGCCGGAGGAGAGTATGCGTATCCAGTCAAACTTAGGCTCCACCATCGCCATGGCGTTTGACGAATGTGTGGCAAACCCCTCCCCCCGCGACTATGTGCGGGCCTCCTCCGAGCGCACGATCCGCTGGCTTTATCGCTGTCGGGAGGAACTTGACAGGCTCAACCGGGAAGAGGGGACCGTCAACCCCCACCAGATGCTCTTCGGCATCAACCAGGGCGGCACCTATGAGGATGTTCGGGTGGAAAACATGCGGCGTATCGCCGAGCTGGAACTGCCCGGCTATGCCATCGGCGGACTGGCGGTGGGGGAGAGCGCGGAGGTGATGTACGATATCATCGAGGCGGTCGAGCCAGAAATGCCCGCGCACAAACCGCGGTACCTGATGGGGGTGGGCACACCCGCCAACATTCTGGAGGCGGTCTATCGCGGCATTGACTTCTTTGACTGTGTGCTGCCCAGCCGCAACGCCCGCCATGCCAACCTGTTCACCTGGCGCGGCAAAATGAACCTGGGGAACAACTGCTATGCCACCGACACCCGCCCCATTGACCCTGATTGTACCTGCCCTACCTGTCGCCACTACTCAAGGGCTTATATCCGACACTTATTCAAGGCGCGCGAGATGCTCGCCATGCGGCTGTGCGTGCTGCACAACCTGTATTTCTACAATGAGCTGATGCAGCGCATCCGGGACGCACTGGACGAGAACCGCTTCACCGCATTTTACCACGACTACCGAGAATTGCTGACAACCCGCCTGTCCGATTAACAAAAAGAGAAGGATATACTGACAATGCGTACCTGTGTAAAATGGACACTGATGTTGCTCCTTGCCATGCTCATGGCAGCCGCCCTCACGCTCTTTTCAGCCGCGACAGGCGGGGATGTGACCGAGTCGCCCTATGACCTGTATGTCGGGTACACCCCCGTGACGCCCGACAATTGCGCCGATATTTTGGGGGACGGCACGGCGGGGTATGACCCGGCATCCAAAACGCTGACCATCCGCAACTTCCGTTCCACCCAGGCGCTGGACAACGACGGCGCGCTGTTCTCAATTTTGGGCGGCGCCAAGGTCACGGTGGTCATTACGGGGGAGCAGGGCAACAATTTTCCCTTTGCCATCTTTTTGAAGGCGGGGGATATTCGGGTGACGGACACCACCGTGAAGTTTGGCGCCAACTGCTTTCTTTGGATGGTGACCGAGGATGGGAATATCACGGTTGAAAACAGCACCGTGGAGAGCGTGAGCATCGAGCGGGTCATCCAGCTCTGCATACAGGCGAGCAATGTCACCTTCCAAAACAGCACCCTGTCTCTGGTCACGGAGGAAGGGTCCCTCTATCCCACCTCGCTCTTTTACGCGGGAAAACAGTTGACCATCGCCGACAGTGATGTCACGGTCAGCATGCCCTATCCTTTGGCAGAATACATTTTTTATTGCGACACGGGCAGCATTGCCGTGAGAGACTCGACGATGACCCTCTCGAAGGGCAACACCTGCTTCTGGGCGCCCGAAGGCTCGCTCACCGTTTCGAAAGCCTCCGTGAGTGTCACGGATTTTCGCCATTTTGCCCGGTCGGACAGGATCAATCTCACCAACGCCACCATAGACGCCGCGGTGTATTTCAACGGCCTCATCCTCCTTTTGGAGAAAGACGGGAAAAGCTATATCACCGACAGCGACATTCGCATGACCAACCTTTCCTTTGCGCAAATGCAGGAGAGGCTACTGCAATATGTCTGGGCGGATATGGCCTTTGCGGATAAGCAGGAGTACGGTTCCTATGAGGCCTTTACGGCCGCGGTGCGCACCAATCTGTATGAGCCGGGTGTGCGGCTGAACTATGCGCTGGGCATCCAGAACGGGCAACTGACCATGACCGGCTCCACCTTCCAAAGCACCGGGTTTGCCGTCGGTATGGCCGGGCTCTATGATGTGACCATGAGCATCTCAAAACTGTCCAAACTGGACATTTCCAGCAGACTCGCCGCGGTGATTGTGATTTCCAACACACGGGACGCGCTGAGCTTTGGCTCGGGCTACATGGACGGCAGGGCAAAGCTGCGCTCGGTAAATATCGGGGCACAGATTGATCCCTTTGGCAAGTATTTCTACTCCTTTACCGACAGCAAACTCACCCATGATATTCCGGCGGACGCCGAGTCGCTGGATGAGATCGTCCTTGCCATGCAGGGCTTTTCCCCCAAGCTGTCACTGCGCACCTCGCCCTATTTTCGCGGCTGGGTGTGGGGCGTGGGGATCACCGGGCTGTGCTTAGGGGCCATCGGCATTCTCTATGTGACCATGATTCTGCCCGAGCATCGGGAGCGCAAGCCCAAAGCCGAAAAAAAGTGACGCGAAAAAGGCTGCCGCAGTCAAATGCGGCAGTCCCAAAAGAAATGCCCCTTTGTTTTGGTGGTCACTATCATGAGTTTGATAGCTCCAAACAAAGAAATGGGCGAAACTGTGCATAGTATACTACAAAAAAATCGGTTTGTAAATGAGGCAAAATGAACAAAAATGAGGCAAAAAAATTCAGCACTCGACACAGGGGATTTTTGGTGAAATTTTGAGGGAAAGCTATTGACAAAACACAAAAGACGTGCTATGATAAGTTGTGGTTGAAATATTACCACCTGAAGAAGTAGAATTTCCGTTCTCACCTTACCGCTCAGGCGCGTATGGTTCATATGCAACTGGATGCCCCCGGTGGGCTGCATACGGAATTTCTGTATGCTTTTTTATTTTTTGGAGGGATTGGCTATTAGTACAAAAGACTTATTGATCAATGATGCGATCCGAGTGGACGAGGTGCGCGTGGTGGGACCTGACAGCGAGCAGCTCGGGGTCATGAAGCTGGAGGCAGCTAAAAATTATGCCTATGGGCAGGGACTGGACCTGGTTCTGATTGCGCCCACGGCAGCGCCTCCGGTATGCCGGATCATGGACTATGGCAAGTTCCGCTTTGAACGCGAAAAGAAGGAAAAAGAAGCGAAAAAGAAGCAGCAGATTGTCAAGATCAAGGAAGTACAGCTTTCCTGCCGTATTGATACGCACGACTTCAACACCCGTGTCAACAACGCCAAGCGTTTCTTGGCGGATGGCGACAAGGTGAAGGTGGTCATTCGTTTCAGGGGCAGGGAAATGACTCATATGGAAATCGGCCGCGAGGTGCTGCGTCAGTTTCAGGAGGCGCTGGCAGAGTATGCGTCGGTGGAGAAATACCCGCTGGTGGACGGACGCAATATGATCATGGTGATGGCGCCCATCAAGCAAACCAAATGAGATGGTTGATATATTTGTTTAGATAAATAAGGAGAACTGGTATGGGAAAGATCAAAACACATAAAGCGTCTGCGAAGAGATTTGATGTGACGGCAGGCGGTAAGGTCAAAATGAACCATTCACATCGCCGTCATAAGCTGGGTCTGAAGACTCCGAAGCGCAAGAGAAGCTTGCGTAAAGGGGCTATTCTCAGTACCAGTATGACACCGGCTATCAGAACGCTGATCCAGAAGTAATTGAGCACAGGAGAAGGTAAAGACAATGGCAAGAGTGAAAGGTGCGCTCATGGCGCGCAAAAGAAGAAAAAGCGTATTGAAGGCGGCGAAGGGGTACTGGGGTGCAAAGAGCAAGCACTTCCGGATGGCCAAGCAAGCGGTGATGAAGAGCGGCAACTATGCGTTTGTCGGTCGTAAGCAAAAGAAGCGCGATTTCCGCCGCTTGTGGATCACCCGTATTTCGGCGCAGGCAAAAGTGAACGGCATGAATTATTCCACCCTCATGCACGGGTTGAAGAATGCCGGGATTGACCTGAACAGAAAGATGCTGGCGGAACTTGCCGTCACCGACAAAGAAGCGTTTGCCGCCTTGGCAGTCAAGGCAAAGGCCGCCCTGTAATCCCCCGCTTGTGCGTCAAACGGTATGGCCGGCGGCTGGGCAGTGGACGCCAAACATGAAGCACAGAAAAAAGGGACTGTCGCAACCAACCGCGGCAGTCCCGTTTTCTCTTGCCGCTGCCCCGGGGCGGCGGCAGGCACGCACCCCTTTGAGGGGGTAGGGAAGCAGTATAGACAAGGAGGGTATGCGGGTGATACTCATGCAGCCAACCATCACATCCAGAAACAACCCCACCGTCAAATGGCTGGCATCGTTGTCCGAGAAAAAGTACCGGGATGCCTCCCGCTCCTTTATTTGCGAGGGGGAAAAATTGTTTGCAGAGGCCGCCGCCGCTCGTCTGCCCATCACCCATGTGGTGCTGAGCGAGACGAGTGCCGAGCGGTTGCTTGCGTTTGTGGAGACAAACTTAGCGGCGGACAGGTACGCCGAAACGACCGTGCTGGTGCTGTCGGAGAGCTGTTTTGAGAAGATATCCACCGAAAAATCCCCGCAAGGACTGTTAGTTGTCTTAAAATATCTTGACAATTGCAAATATTGTAATAAAATATATAAGGAAGAATTCTTTTCTTTTTGTTCCGGTCCGCTCCTGCTTTTGGAGTCCCTCAGGGATCCGGGCAATGTGGGGGCAGTGCTGCGCACGGCCGCCGGGCTGGGGATGGCGGGCGTGGTGATGACGGCGGACTGTGCGGATATCTTTGCGCCAAAGACGCTCCGTGCCGCCATGGGCGGGCTGTTTCACCTCAAGGTGCTGCTCGTGCCCGACTTGACGGAGGTCATTGCCCTGTTGCGGGCGGCGGGACGACGGGTGTTCGCGGCGGCGCTGTCGGACGAGGCACTTTCGTTGGCGTCGGTGCGGCTGCAGCCGCTCGATGCGGTGGTGATCGGCAACGAAGGACAGGGCATCAGCGACAGGGTCGCCCGCTCTTGTGAGGGCAGCGTGTGTATCCCGCTCGTCCCGCACACCGAGTCGCTCAACGCCGCTGTGGCGGCCGCCATCATCATTTGGGAACAAATGAAAGAGCGTCTCTCGGACACCACGCCCCCTGTCCCCGAGACATCGCCGTTGTCAGAGCAGGGATAGACCGCCGGGGTACCGCTATCGACAGGGAGACGCGCAGAAGGAGTGACATATGGCAGACACGCTGGTATGGGTATGGTTTGGCTTGTGTTGCACGCCCGGCTCGGACACGGGCAAGAAGCTCCTTGACGCCTTTGGTACCGTGGAGGCGATCTACCGTGCCCCGGAGGAAGAACTTCGCCGCCATGTCAGCCCCAAACGGGCGGACTTCCGCCGGCTGTGTCAAAAGGAACTGGCGGGCGCCAAGCGGGTCATGGATTACTGCGCCACCTCGGGCGTGGGGATTTTGACTTATGACGATGTGCATTTCCCGCACTCGCTCAAGGAGCTGAAGTGCCCGCCGATGTTGCTGTACTACAAAGGACGCCTGCCCGACTTTTCCGCTCTGCTTACCATAGCGGTGGTGGGCACCCGCCGCTTGAGCCGCTATGGCAAAAAGATGGCGTTTCACCTGTCCCATGACCTTGCCCGGACCGGGGTGCTGGTGGTCAGCGGTCTGGCGGCGGGTATTGACGGCGTCGCCCATGCGGGTGCCATTCACAGCGGCGGGCAAACGGTGGCGGTGCTGGGGTGCGGTATTGATGTCGTGTATCCCAAGGCCCACGCCACTCTGATGCAACGAGTCGCCGAATGCGGCGCGGTGCTGACCGAATACCCGCCCGGCACGCCGCCCGAGCCCCGACATTTCCCCATCCGAAACCGCCTGATCAGCGGACTTGCCACAGGGGTGCTGGTGGTGGAAGGACAGCCGGGGAGCGGGTCTATGATCACCGCCCGACATGCCAAAGAACAAGGCAAGCTGCTGTATACAGTCCCCGGGCCCGTGGATGAACCAAACGGGCAGGGACCTGCCCTGCTGCTTAAGCAGGGGGCCAAGGCGGTCAGCTGCGCGGAGGACATTTTGGACGACTTTGCTTGTGCGGCGGCGGCAAAATCCCTGTTGTATCAACTGGTAGGCACGCGGCAATTCTATATCAATGAGGTCCTGCGGCAGTTGCGGGTTAGTGCGGACACCGACCCGGTCGCCTCTCCCGAAGGCTCCCCCGCTCGGAAAGAGACGACTGCCGGCCGTGCCGCCGGACGCGACCGCCCGGCAAGCACCCCTCCGTCCGGTGCGGTGCTGTGCGAGCCCGCGGAGCCTGAGGCACAGCAGAATACCCCTTTGCGCTTGGATGCGAAAGCATTATCTGTCTACAAAAAAATACCGGTGGATGAGTCCTGTCTGCCGGACGAGCTGGCGGACGAGACACTCAGCACTGCTGATGTGCTGCGCGCCCTCACGGTGCTGGAGGTCTCCTGCCTCATCCGACGACTGCCCAGCGGGCGGGTGATCCGCCAAAATGCCGCGCTGGACGCGCTATGAAACCATCGCTACAGGAAAGGAACAACATGCGCTTGTCGCATGACTGACACATGGCTAATTTAGTAATTGTGGAATCCCCCGCCAAAGCCTCCACCATCAAAGGCTACTT
>JBBAEK010000016.1:0-37630 GCA_041655935.1 Eubacteriales bacterium | reverse complement strand
CCGACAGTGAAGCCCCCCGGCAGTACGGCGCCGAGGTGCGCCTGTCGGACGGGGTGTACGACGACGCCTACACCGAGGCGCTGGCATACAGCCGGCAGAGCGGCGCCGTCTTTCTGCACCCCTTTGACGACGAGGATGTCATCGCGGGGCAGGCAACGGTCGGGCTGGAGATACTGGAGCAGTTCCCGGAGGTAGAGGCGCTGGTGGTCCCCGTGGGGGGCGGCGGGCTGGTCTCCGGCATCGCCTTTGCCGTGAAGGCGCTGAAGCCGGATTGCCGCGTGTACGGTGTGCAGGCGGCGGGGGCGGACAGCATGTGCGTGTCGCTTCATGAGCACGGGTGCGCCTGCCTGCCGCGCGTGTCCACCTTTGCCGACGGCATCGCCGTCAAAAAGCCGGGGGAGCTGACCTTTGGTCTGTGCGAGGCCTATGTGGACGGCATGGTCACGGTGTCCGACGATGAGATCGCCACCGCCGTCCTTGCCCTGATTGAAAAGCAAAAGCTGGTCGCCGAGGGGGCTGGCGCGGCGGCGGTCGCCGCCGCCATGTTCGGCAAGCTGCCGCTGGCGGGCAAGCGGGTCTGCGCGGTGGTCTCGGGCGGCAACATTGATGTGAACATCCTCTCACGGGTCATCAACCGCGGACTGTTGACCACCGGCCGCCTCACCCGCCTCACCATTGAGCTGATCGACAAGCCGGGGCAACTGCAAACCGTCTCCGCCCTGATTGCCGCCCACGGCGCCAACGTCATCCGGGTGCAGTACACCCCGGGCGGCGAGCACATGGACATCAACGGCTGTTACCTGAACATTTCCATGGAAACCCGCAACCATGAGCACCTGTACGCCATCCGCGCCGCCCTCCAACAAGAGGGCTTCAAGCTCTGCGACTGACCTTCCGCACAAAGCAGGGGTAGCCTGTGCGACTGCTCCCCCTTCCAAAAGGCGGGCTTGGCGCTTGGGGAGTGCCCCCCTTTGAAAAGCGGGGCGGCAGCACAGCACCCGCCCTCCCCGTGCGAAATCCGGTGCGTTACAAGCCCCGCCGAAAACAGGTGCGCGCCTCTGTCGGCGCGCCCCATCCTACCCGGCGCACGCTAAAACCTGCGTCAGCAGGAGGGACGCTTTGCGCCTGCCCTCCCCGTGCGATATCCGGTGCGTTACAAGCCCCGCCGAAAACAGGTGCGCACCTCTGTCGGTGCACCCGTCTTGCCACCCCCCGCCCCAAAGCGGGATGCCAGCGTTGTCATGGCGCGCCCCCACAGAAAATGCCCGCCAAAAGACGGCGCACGCTCATAGGGGGCGTGCGCCGAAGTTCCCCGAAAGGATGAAGAAGATGAACCAAGAAAAGCAGGGTATTGTTTACACAGACAAAGCACCGCAGCCCATAGGCCCCTACTCACAGGCAGTGGAGAGCGGCGGGCTTCTCTTTTGCTCGGGGCAGATTGCCCTTGACCCGCTGACAGGGGGGCTACAAGGCAGCACCGCCGCGCTGCAAACAGAGCAGGTCTGCCAAAATATCGCGGCGGTGCTGGCGGCGGCGGGACTGGGCTTTGCACAGGTGGTGAAAACCACTTGCTTTCTGGTCAACCCCGCCGATTTTGCCCCCTTTAACGAGGTCTATGCCGCCCATTTCACCTCCCACCCCGCCCGCAGTTGCGTCTTTGTCGCCGCCCTGCCCAAAGGGGCACTGGTGGAAATTGAGGTGCTTGCCAACCGCTAAGACAGGCGCAACCGAGCTACCGCCGCCTGATGGCGGCCCGCCGCCATAGAGAGCGGCCCGCCACCCCAAGACGGCCCGCCGCCATAGAGAGCGGCCCGCCACCCCAAGACGGCCCGCCGCCATAGAGAGCGGCCCGCCACCCCAAGACGGCCCGCCGCCTGACGGCGGCCGGCACGGCAACAGGGAAAAAATAAAGTAAAAAGGCCGATTGTCAGGGAAACCTCCGATGGCAATCGGCTTTTTTCATCCGCAAAGGGTGCGTAAGACACAGGCGGCAAAGGGAGAACCCGGCAGCAGAGAAAACCGCAAAGGCTTGTGCGGCGAAGGGGCTATCCCCAGAGGGAGACGGTTAAGGGCTGTTTGCCAAAGGGGCTATCGGGCATGGGCGGGCGGCGTAAGTGGCACTGCCTCAGGGGTTGACATGACGGAGCAGGAGATCCACGGCGGCGAGGTAGCCCTCGAAATGCTGCCCGGAGATGGTGGCGAGGCAGGCGGGGGCGGTGTAGGAGTGCCAGCGGTAGGGTTCCCGCTTGGTAATGTCCGACAGGTGCACCTCGACCGTGGGGAGGCCCACCGCCCTGATGGCGTCGGGGATGGCAATGCTGGTGTGGGTGTAAGCGGCCGGGTTGATGATGAGTCCGTCATAGCAGCCCATGGCGGCGTGGATGCGATCAATGAGGGCGCCCTCATGGTTGGACTGGAAGAAATCCAGCTCTACCCCCCGCTCCGCGCCGTATGTTTGTAACATCCCCTCCAGTTCCGCAAGGGTCCGGCTACCGTAAATGGCAGGCTCACGGATACCGAGCAGGTTGAGGTTCGGGCCGTTGATCACCAATAGTTTCATACTGCAATTCCTTTTGAATGTGATAGACGGGCGTGTGCTGCCGGTTCCGGCGGGGTTCCGGCGGGGTTCCGCAGGGAGGAGAGAAGCTCTTTGGGAGAACGGGCGGGGGGCGAGCGGCATCCCCGGCGATCAGAGCTGTAAATCCTTCCTGATTTGTTCGGCGGTCGTTTGGGAATGGTCATTGCGGTAGGCGGCGTCGCTCCACGCCCGGTAGAGGGGCAGGCGCGCCTCGTACAGGCGGTCGATGCCCACCCGGGCGGACAGGGGACGGTCGGCGACGGCCAGCTGTTCTTTGTCGCGCTCAAGGAAAATGCACAGGCTGTTTTGGTGGATCAGGTCGCGGTTTTCGGGCACGGTCACCACCCCGCCGCCCGTGGCGATGATCTGCCCGCTCTCCTTGCTCACCCGGCGCAAGACATCGGTCTCCAGGGCTCGGAAATGCGCCTCTCCATACCGCTCAAACAAGGCAGGGATGCTCATGCCCGCCGCTTCCGCCACCAGGGTGTCGGTGTCCGCCATCGGCCGCCCCGTCAGGGCGGACAGGTACCGGGCGGTGGTACTTTTGCCGCAGCCGGGCATGCCGATGAGCACGATATTCATGGTCTGGCGGCTGATGCGCGCCGCCATGTCTGCCACCAGCGTGGGGGGCAGCCGTCGCCCCAAAAACAGCTCGCCCGCCCGCACCCCCTGGGCACACAGCATGAGCAGCCCGGAGCGGGCGGGGATGCCCAGCCGCTCGGCCTGCAGCAGCAGCGCGGTTTTGGCGGGATTGTAAATGAGGTCCAGCACCAGTCGACACTCGGGAAAGAGCGAGAGGTCCACCGGGGACTCCCCGTTGTGGGGGTACATCCCCACCGGGGTGGTGTTGACCACCAGCGCGGTGTCCCCGTGGCGGTGCAGGGTCTGGTAGTTGTCCGCCCCCGTGCGGGAGATGACGGTGTAGGGGATGCCCCTGTCTGACAGCACCGCGCACACGGTCTGTGCCGAGCCGCCGCTGCCCAGCACCAGCGTCTGTTGGCCCCGTAGCCGCCCGGCATCTGCCCCGAGCAGGGCCGAAAACCCGTCATAATCGGTATTCTCCCCCCGGAAGCCGCCCCCCGGCAGGCGCAGCATGGTATTCACACTGCCCACCGCCGCCGCCCTCGCCGACAGCTCGCGGCAGAGGGGGAGCACCGCCTGCTTGTAGGGGATGGTGACATTGAAGCCGTCAAGGGTGGTATGCGCGACAAAATCCGCCAGCACCTCCGGCTCCAGCGGGTAGAGTCGGTAGTCGTACCCGCCCACCATGGCATGGATGGCGGGGGAGAAACTGTGCGCCAGTGTCCGTCCGATCAGTCCGAACCCCCCCATTCAGACCACCTCTGTGTAACTGCCCAGGTACTTCAGACTGACCACCTCACCCGCAAGGTCGTCAAAGACCCGCAGGAATTTCCCGGCGTACACTGAGGTGTCCAGGTCGAAATAGAACATGAACTCAAAGTCACTGTTGGCCAAAGGGCGGCTTTCCAGCTTGATGAGGTTGATGCCCAGCGCATACAGGCGGGACAGCACGGTATAGAGCGAGCCCACGCGGTTGGGCAGCACCATCATGAGGCTGGTGCGGTGGGCGCCGGGGTAGATCTCCAGTTGCTTGGAGATGCAGATGAAGCGGGTGTAGTTGTTGCCCCGGTCCTGCACCGAATCCTGCAGGCAGTCGAGCCCATACAGCTCGGCGCAGGCACGGGAGGACAGGGCAGCCAGGTCCCGCCTGCCCGAGGACTGCACGGCTTTGGCCGCCTCGGCGGTGTTGGCGCAGACGTTGACCTTCACCCCGGGCAGGCTTTGCAGGAAGTCCTGGCACTGGGCAATAGCCTGCTCGTGGGAGACAATCTCCCGGATGTCCGAAAGCCTGACCCCGCGGTTGGCCAGCAGGCAGTGGTCCACCTTCACCCGGCAACTGCGCACAATGTAGAAGTCGTGCGCCATCATCAGGTCATAAATGCGGCTGACCGACCCGGCGGTGCTGTTCTCGAGCGGCAACATGCCATAGCGGCACAGCCCCTGCTCCACCGCCGAAAACACCTTTTCAAAACTGTTGAAGTACAGGGTGTTGCCGGCGGGGAACAGGCGCCCCAGCGCCTGTTGGGAGTAGGCGCCCTCCACCCCCTGGCACGCCACCAGCGGGCGGGCGGGCAGCTCACGGTCGGTGTGCTCAATGGCGTGCCGGATGGCGGCCTTGAGGGGGGAGTCCCCGTGAATCAGGCGGTTTTGCGCCGAACGGCTCAGGTTGAAAATGACCGGAAAGAGGGCGTCAATGACCGGCGCCATCTCCTCCCCCACCTGCGCGGCAAGCTCTGCCAGCTTCTGCCGCTCTACTTGCGGGTCGTGTACGGGGAGACTGTGTGCCGCCTTATACTGCGCCACCGCCTTCACCGCCTCCATGCGGCGGGTCATGAGGGTGGCAATCTGGCTGTCTATCTCGCGAATCGACGCCCGGGCTTCTGGTAGATCCATGGTGATACCTCGCTTTTGTGTGTTATGGCGCAGAGGACGGGAGAGGGGCTGAGTCAAGGAGGCAGTCGTACAGCGCGATGGCGGCGGCGGCCTCAATGGCGGGCAGCGCCCGGGGGACAATGCAGGGGTCATGCCGCCCGCCCACCCGGATGGTGACCTCGGTACGGGTGTGGAGGTCCACGGTGCGTTGTTCTTTGGCAATGGACGGAGTGGGTTTCACCGCCACCCGAAAGAGGAGCGGCATGCCGGTGCTGATGCCCCCTAAAATCCCGCCGTGGCGGTTGGTTTCGGTGCGCATCTGCCCCCCCTGCCACACAAACGGGTCGTTGTGCTCGCTGCCGCGCCGTTCGGCGCTCTCAAATCCTGCTCCGAACTCAATGCCCCGCACGGCGGGGATGCCGAACACCAGAGAGGCGATCCGGTTCTCCAGCCCCTCAAACATCGGCTCTCCCAGCCCGGCAGGCAGGCCGACCACCGCACACTCCACCACCCCGCCCACCGAGTCGCCCTCGGCGCGGGCCGCTTCGATCTGCGCGAGCATGGCTTGCCCCGCCGCAGCCGAGATGACCGGGAACGGGTCGCGCACCAGCCGCGTAAAATCGGCGCCCGAGACCCGCACCGGGTCAAAACGGGTGTCGGTCACCCCGGCGATGCGCTCGACGTGCGCCCCCACCAGAATGCCTCGCTTGGCAAGCAACTGCAGGCAGATGCCCCCCGCCACGCACAGCGGCGCGGTCAGCCGGCCCGAAAAATGCCCGCCGCCGGCAGGGTCGGCATAGCCGCCGTACTTGACCCGGGCCGAAAAGTCGGCGTGCCCCGGCCGCGGCCGGTCCGCCAAGGAGGCGTAGTCACCCGGGCGGACGTCGGTGTTCTCGATGCGCGCGCAGAGCGGCGCGCCGCACAGCACCCCGTCCCGGAGCCCCGACTCGAAAATCACCCGGTCGGGCTCGGCGCGCGCCGTGGTGTGGCTGCCCTGCCCCGGTGCGCGGCGGCGCAGAAAAGCCGCCAGCGCCTCCGTGTCCACCCTTTCGCCGGCCGGCAGGCCATCAATGACCACGCCGACCGAGGGCGCGTGCGACTGGCCGAAAATCGACAGGTGAATCCGCTTGCCCCAATAGGAACTCATGAGGGTTGTCCTCCTTCCCTGAGCTGCCCGTGCAGCCCGACAAAATCAGCAAAGAAACCGGGGTAGGACTTGTCAACCGCCTCGGCCCCGGTGACAGTGACCGCCTCCCGGCAGAGCACCGAGGCGGCGGCCGCCATCATGGCGATACGGTGGTCGCCGAACGAGTCGGCCTGCCCGCCCGTCAGGCTGCCGGTGCCCGTGATGGTCATGGTATGGCCGTCCGATTCGGCAAGCCCCCCCAGCGCGCAAAGGGTACGGCAGACGGTGTGGGCACGGTCGCTCTCCTTGTGGCACAGGCGGTCCGCGTGGTCAATGACGGTGCACCCCTCCGCCGCCGCCGCGGCGACGGCGAGGGCGGGGACCAGGTCGGGAATGTCCGCCGCGTCAATGCGGATGGCGCGCAGCCGACCCGGGCGCACGGTGACGGTCTCGGCCGTCTGTGTCACCTCCGCCCCGAAACGGGACAGCAGCTCGCAGACGGCACGGTCGCCCTGCACGCTGTCCCGTGCCAGGCCGGTGACCGTGATGCCCTGCCCCCGCGCGGCGGCGGCACAGAGCCAGAAAGCCGCCCCCGACCAGTCGCCCTCGGTCGAGAGGGTGGGCGGGGTATGGTAGCGCTGCCCGCCGGGGACGTGAAAGCCCGCCCGGGTGGGGAGCGTCTGTACCGAAAAGGCCTCCAGCACCCGGCGCGTCATCTCCATATAGCCCGCCGACTGCGCCGGGGAGGTGAGGACCACTTCACTGTCCCCTGAAAGCAAAGGCAGCGCAAACAAGAGACCGCTGACAAACTGGGAGGACACATCCCCCGCCAGCTCGTACCGCCCCGCCGTCAGCCGGCCCGACAGGGAGACCTCGGGGGTGCCCTTGCCCCGGACCCGGATACCGTGTGACTCCAGCACCGCCCAGAGCGGGTCCATGGGGCGGTCGGGCAGTCTGCCCGCCAGGCGGAAAGTGACCGATTGCCCTGATGTACAGGCCGTCGGCACTAAAAAACGATAGGTAGAGCCGCTCTCGTCGCAGTCAAGTACCGCCCCGGACTGCCACTGCCCGAGCGGGGTGACCGAAAACCCGTCGGCGGTGGCGACCATCCCCGCGCCCAGGGAGGCCAGCGCTCCGGCGGTGGCAGTCATGTCCCGGGACTGCACCAGGCAGGGCAGGAACACTTCTCTGTCCCCCAGCGCCGCGCCGATGAGCAGGCGGTGCACCACGGACTTGGAGGGGATGGCGGCCACCGTCCCCGAGAGGGCCTGCGGCGTGATCGTCACTGTCATGGCTGCCCTCCCAACCCGAGCGACAGGAAGGCGCGCACCGTCTCCGGCTCCACCGTGAGCAGATCACACGCGCCGATCTCCCGCGGCACGACCAGCGTCATCCGATCGCCCGCCCGCTTCTTGTCGGTCAGCACCGCCCCGAGCAGTTCTTCCTCGGTGTAGGCGGTTTCGGTGGGCAGCCGGTATTGCGCCAGCAGGCCGACCAGCCGCGGCAGACAGTCTGCCGGGCAGAGCCCCCGTCTCACCGCCGCCCGGGTCACCAGCACCATGCCCACCGCCACGGCGTGGCCGTGCGGCACGGTGTAGCCGCTGGCTTTCTCGATGGCGTGCCCGAAGGTATGTCCCAGGTTCAGCTTTTGCCGTTCGCCACGGTCCAGCTCGTCGCCCGCCACCACCGCCGCCTTGATGGAGACGCAGCGGGCAATGATCTGTTCGAGGGCGCCACCGTCCCCCGCGCACAGGGTGTCAAACAGGGCCCGGTCGGTCATGAGCGCATACTTGATGACCTCGGCGTAGCCACACGCGAGCTCGGCCGGGGGCAGGGTTTCCAGGGCGGCGGTGTCGCACAGCACCCGGTCGGGCTGAAAAAAGGTGCCCACCAGATTCTTGCCCTCGGGCAGGTCCACCGCCGTTTTTCCCCCCACCGACGAGTCCACGGCGGCGAGCAGGGTGGTGGGTAGCTGCACCAGCGGGAGGCCGCGCATGTAAAGCGCCGCCGCCAGCCCGGCCAGGTCCCCCGTCACCCCGCCCCCCAGCGCGTACACCGCGTCGGCCCTGGTGAGGCGGCAGGCGGCCATATAGGAAAGGAGGGCTGCCAGCGTGTCCATGGTTTTGGAGGCTTCTCCGGCAGGGAAAACGAACTTTTCGACCGTCAACCCCGCCGCCCGCAGCGACTTTGCCAGGGTAGGGAAGTGCAGCGCATCGACATGGCTGTCGGTGACGACCAGTGCCCGGCCCCCGGGGGCCAGGTGGGCAGTCAGCTCGCCTGCCTGTGTGAGCAGCGCGCGGCCAAGGGTGACCTCATAGGTTTTTGACGGTGCCCGGACGGTGATTGTTTGCATAGCCATCCACCCTTTCCTTGCAGGTTTTGCCCGCCTCGAGCAGGGCGGTCAGCGCGTCCTCATCCCCCGCCTCCAGCGCGCGGCGGTACTCACCCAGCGCGGCGAGGAGGGTGTCCAGCTCACAGAGCAGGTGCTCCTTGTTTTCGAGAAACAGCTCCGCCCACATGGCGGGGTGCAGCCACGCCACCCGGGTCAGGTCCTGGTACGAGCCCGCCGAAAAGCCGCGGTGCCCGGAGGCGGTCGGGCTCTTGATATAGGCGTTGGAGACCAGATGCGCCAGTTGGGAGGTAAAGGCGATGAGGCGGTCGTGCCGCTCCGCCGTGCTGACCGATACCGAGCCGAACCCCGCGGGGGTGAGGCATCCCTTGATGCGGTCCAGTAGGCGGATATCGTCAAAGGTGCGGGGGACCACCACAAAACACGCCCCGTGGAACAGGTCGGCGCGGCTGTGGGCAAAGCCCCAGCGGTGCGTGCCTGCCATGGGGTGCCCCCCGGCAAATTCAAAGCCATACTGCTCTGCCAGCGCAAACCCCGCCTCACAGACCCTCACTTTGGTACCGCAGCAGTCCATGACCAACGTTTTTTTCGGGATAGCGGGGGCATTCGCCCGTAGCCACGCCACCGCCGCCCGGGGCGGCAGGGCGACCAGGAGGCAGTCGCAGGCGGCGAGGGTGTCGCCGTCCAGCACCCCGTCAATGGCCCCCGACAGGCGGGCGATCTGCTGCACCGAGGGGTCCCGGTCGGCGCCGTAGACCAAAATTCCCGGCACCTCTTTGTATGCCTTGGCCAGCGAGCCGCCAATGAGTCCGAGCCCGACAATCCCCACGGTCATAGCCCCAGCACCTCCCTGACCTGCCCCACCTTTCGGGCGATGGTGTCAAACTGTGCCGGGGTGACCGATTGCGCGCCGTCGCACAGCGCGTGCGGGGGGTCGTTGTGCACCTCGATCATGAGGCCGTCCGCCCCGGCCGCCGCCGCCGCGAGCGCCATGGGCTCCACCAGGCGGGCCATGCCGGTGGCATGGCTGGGGTCGACCACCACGGGCAGGTGGGACAGCTCGTGCAGTGCGACCACCGCCGACAGGTCCAGCGTGTTGCGGGTGTAGTTCTCAAAGGTGCGGATGCCCCGCTCGCACAGGATGACCTGCTCGTTGCCCCCCGCCATGATATACTCCGCGCTCATCAGCAGCTCTTTGAGGGTATTGGCCAGCCCGCGCTTGAGCAGGATGGGCTTATTGGTGGCGCCCAGCTCCTTGAGCAGGTCGAAGTTTTGCATATTCCGCGCCCCGACCTGCACCACATCCACCTCCTCGAACAGGGGGAGGTCCTTGATGTTCATGATTTCGGAGACAATGGGCAGTCCGGTTTGGCGTTTGGCAGCCAACAGCAGCTCGATGCCCTTGTCGTGCAGTCCCTGAAAATCATAGGGGGAGGTACGGGGTTTGAACGCCCCGCCCCGCAACATACCCGCGCCCGACGACTTGACCTCCCGGGCAATGGACAAAATCTGCGCCTCGGACTCCACCGAGCAGGGGCCGGCGATCAGTTGGAAGTGCCCCCCGCCGATTTTGGTGCCGCCCAGGTCAATGACGGCCGGCTCGTTGTGAAACTTTCGGTTGGCCTTTTTGAAGGGCTCGCTGATGCGTTTGACCGACTCAATGATGGACAGGCTTTCGAGTAGCCCGATATCCACCTTGCTCGTGTCTCCGATCAGTCCGATGATGGTATGAAAGGCGCCCTCCGAAACATAGGTGGACAGCCCCATCTCCTGAAACCATTGGCACAAGCTCTCCCGCTGTTCGGCGGTGGTGCCGTTTTTGAGTACCGCGATCATAGCAACCTCCTTTGAATACAAGAAGGCTGTGCAGTGATTCTGCACAGCCTTGTCTGTTCGATGCTGAAAAGCACCTTACCTTTGGCAGCACAAATCACTTCCTTTGCGCAAGCAAAAGAAGTAAAAGTAAAAGTATGCGGCTGCCTGGTGAGCGTTCATGTGAATGACCTCTCGTCTGACTTGGAAAGGTGCGGGTGCGGAAGGCACCCTTTTCCAATACTTACTGCCATTATACACATCCGACCTTCTCTTGTCAACCTTTTTGCAAAAAAAATTGCAGTCTGTCCCTGCCGGGCAATTGACAGAGAGTGCCCTCCATGCTATAATGAGGCAAAAGAGAAGGGCCGGGTACGGGTGTCATGGAGCTATTTTGGTTGTGCGTCATTATTTTTTTCAGCCGCATTGTGGACGTGTCGCTGGGAACGGTCCGGACCATCCTGACCGTCCGCGGCAACCGCACAGCCGCGGCGGCCATTGGCTTTGGGGAAATGCTGCTCTGGTTTTTGGTGGTCCGAGAGGCGCTGAACAGCCAGGAAAGCTCCCTGTATGTGGCGATCGCCTTTGCCGGCGGGTTTTCGGCGGGTACGTTCATTGGCGGTTTGGTCGCCAAGGTCATGTTTCCCTCCAACCACCTGGTGCAGGTCATCACCTCCCGGCGGGACAGCCAGTTGCTCCACGCCATCAGTGACGCCGGCTTTTCCATGACCGTTTCGGACGTGTACGGCAGGGACCACGCGGCGGAGAAGTATATGCTGTTTATCTATGTGCACGGCAAGTATATCGCCCGCTTGAAGCAGACCATCACCTCCCTGGACCCCGCCGCTTTTATCTCGATCAGCGAGGGTAAGGGCTCCATCAACGGCCAGATTATCCCGTTGGATAAAAAGAAGTAAGACCGCGCCGGTGCGCGTGCGAAAGGATGTGACCCTATGGAACAGAAGTTGCAGATCGTGGCACTCTGTGGCAGCCTGCGGCGGGGCTCCTATAACCGGGCCGCCCTGGTGGCGGCAGGCGAGCTGCTGCCGGCGGGTGTCGGGCTGGAGATACTTGACCTGTCGGAGGTCCCCTTTTTCAATGAGGACGTCGAGGCGGAGGGCATCCCCGCCCCCGTGGCCGTGCTGAAAGACAAGCTGCGGGCGGCGGACGCTGTGTTGCTGTCGGTGCCCGAGTACAACTATTCCCTCCCGCCGGTCCTGAAAAACGCGCTCGACTGGGTGTCCCGGGGGGAGGACCCGCCGCTGTGGGGCAAGCCGACGGCGATCATGAGTGCCTCGCTCAGTATGCTGGGCGGCGCCCGGGTGCAGTACCACCTGCGGCAGGTCTGCACGGCACTGAACATGGATGTGCTGAACAAGCCTGAGGTGTTCATCGCGTCCGCCCGCACAAAGTTTGACCCGGAGGGCCGACTGACCGACCGGCAGACCCGTCAGTTTATCGCCGAGTTGCTGGAGGCCCTGCTGAACAAAGTATCAACCACAGAAAGGAAGCAATAAAATGTTAGACAAGAAAGTGACGCAACTGCTGAACGAGCAGATCAACAAGGAGCTGTTTTCGGGCTACCTGTACCTGGAGATGGCGAACTACTACGCCGACCTCAACCTGAACGGCTATGAAAACTGGTTTTTTGTGCAGGCGCAGGAGGAGCGGGACCATGCGCTGCTCATCCGCCAGTACCTCCTGAACAACGGCGAACAGGTGGTCCTGGCCGCCATTGACGGGCCGGGGATGCGCTATGACGACCCCCGCGGGCCGCTGGTGAAGTCGTACGAGCACGAGCAGCTGGTGACCGCCTCCATCAACAACATTTACACGGCGGCGCTGGCCATCAACGACTTCCGCACCCTCGAGTTCCTCAACTGGTTCATCAAGGAGCAGGGCGAGGAGGAGAAGAACGCCGACGAGAACATCCGCAAGTACGACCTGTTCGGCAAGGACCCCAAGGGCCTGTACCTGCTGGACAGCGAAATGAAAGCCCGCGTCTACGCCCCACCCTCCCTCGTACTCTGACCAATTCCCCACCAAAAGGGCTGCCTCACGGCAGCCCTTTTGTCACCCTTGCCGGCCTGCTTGCCTTGGCCGGCAGATTTTTTCAAATCCTTTTCTTCTGTTCAAAAGGCGGCCGGGCGGCACCTTGAACGCAAGGAAAAACTTACCTTATTCTATTGATATTTTCTAAATTTATGATATAATATCCTTGATTGATTGCCAGTGATCATAGGAGGGCGATGATGGCACAGGAAAAAGTTTTTTCCAAAAACAGAAGATTTAAATATGAAAATGGGACATTATCCTATAGACTATGCAGGCATAAAAGTCTGGATACCTTGTTATGAAGGCAATATATCTGTTTAACAAATTGATAACTCTACCGTTTTAAACTGGACTTTCCCGTTCTTCTATGGTATTGTGTGTCCTGACATAGGTACGGTACAGAAATTCTTTTCAGAAAAGGCGTATCGACTCTAAACCAAGAACGCAAGTCTTCATTTGTCAAGCTTAAAAACGAAAGGATTAAAACATGGACGCAAGAAACAATATGATTATAGCAAAAGGCGATCCTATTACCTCTCGCGTCCATAGTTGCAACTATAATCCGGCAACCCGAAAATGGGATGTGGTATTTCAAGGGGGCAAGAAGTTCAGTTATGCCTACCAAAATATCTTGTGGTTGAAGAACCCTGTCAGTTTGAATCCCGATTCCTATCATGTTTCTTGCAAGGGAAAAGTATTTGACAACATTACTTCGATCTTTAGCTTTTCAGATGGACATGAAGAGTATTGGCATATCTGTTTTTCCACCGGCTATGAAAACGATTACTGCAAGCGCGATTTGAAGATCGACAAATCTTGCTTGGATAATAACCATTCGGCTCAGATCTTTACATACCTTAAAAAAATTGCCGAAAGTGTGAGCGTAAAGTCCGAAGACGATACAGCTATACTGGCAAAACAATATGAAAAAACTAACTTTCTCAGTGAGAATAACGCAGTAGCCGTATACTTAAACCCGGAAGAATATCGCTCCGGCACGGGCATTAATCCGAACCCTTTGATTTTTCCTTTTGGATGCAATGAGAGTCAGTACTGTGCGGTGGAGCAGGCGATAACCAATCATGTCAGTGTTATTGAAGGCCCTCCCGGAACCGGAAAAACGCAGACGATCCTGAACATCATTGCAAACCTCTTGATACGAGAAAAAACGGTACAAGTTGTGAGTAATAACAATTCTGCCATCGAAAACATCATCGAAAAACTGTCTTCGCCCAAATACGGAATGGATTTCTTTGTTGCTTCTCTTGGCAGAGTTGAGAAAAAAGAATTGTTTGTTTCTTCTCAAACAGGACATTACCCGGACCTGACATCCTGGGGCAACCGACCGGCAAAGAGCGGTTATGAGATAGCTGAACTGGGGCAAAAACTTCAGGAAGTATTTATAAATCAGAATCGGCGAGCAGTGCTGACAGAAAAAAGAAAAGCAGTAGAAATCGAGCAAAAGCATTTTTGCCTTTTGTTTGATGGCAGGACAGAGCAAGAGCTTTTGCCATTTCATCGCCTCGATTCAACCGCCTTATTAAAATTGTATCAGGAAGTGGAAGCATTTCTGAAAGACGAAGCCAAGATGGGATTTTTCAGAAGAATTGCTTTTCAATTCAAATATGGGTTTTCCTTTAAGATCATTCAACAAAGCGACCCAAGCACCTTGCTCCCGAACATTTTGACAATGTACTATCCAAAGGTTCTTTCGGAAATGGATGCGGAACTGAAAGAATTGACAGAAGCATTAGAAAATGCCGATGCAGAAAAATTGAGTAACGATCTTACAAACGAGTCTCTTTCTTATTTCCGTAAGCATCTATTCGGTCGATACGGTAATATCGGACACCGCCCTGTTTTTGAGAAGGATGACTTGTGGAGAAAAATACCCGAGTTTTTGAATGAGTATCCTGTTGTTCTCAGTACCACCTACACAGCAAGAAGCAGTCTCGGAAAAGAAGCGCAGTTTGACTATGTAATCATGGATGAGGCATCCCAAGTAGATGTAGCAACAGGTGCCTTGGCAATATCTTGTGCACACAATGCGGTGATCGTCGGCGATAATAAGCAACTACCGAACGTCGTAACCAAACAGCAAAAAGAGATTTTGACAGGAGTTTTTCAGGCGTATAAAATCCCCCAAGCTTATGACTTCACCTCTTTTAGCTTCTTGGATTCTTTTTATCAACTCTTGGAAAGACGGATTCCGAAAACAATACTATCAGAACACTATCGTTGCGATCCGCAGATTATCGGATACTGCAATCAAAAGTATTATCAAAACCAGTTGATTGTCATGACAAGTGAACATGAGAAGGCATTGAATCTTGTTACCACGGTTTCCGGGAATCATAAGCGCGAACAGGCAAATCTGCGTCAAGCAGAAGTTATCAGAGATGAAATACTGCCGCAAACACCTGAAGATCGCAACAATATTGGCATTATTACACCGTATCGCCACCAAGTAGCACTCCTAAAACAAGCGATCAACGATCCGGAGATTGAAATCGCAACTGTGCATAAATTTCAAGGTAGAGAAAAAGATGTGATTATCTACTGTACCGTAGATGATATGGTGACAGAGTTTTCGGATGATCCGAATCTGCTGAATGTTGCAATTTCCAGAGCCAAAAAACAACTTTATATCGTAGCATCCGAGATGGAGCAACCTATCGGAAGTAATGTCGGCGATTTGATCGGATACATCAGATACCATAATTGTTCGGAGATTCACAGCTCAATCAGTTCTGTGTTCGACTATCTTTATGAAGCTAACGAGAAAGAACGATTTGAATTCTTGAAAAAACACAAAAGAATCTCGGAATACGATTCGGAAAACCTGTTCTTTGCGTTGATTGAAGATGAGCTTAAAGAAAGAAATGAGGTTCTCGGTGTTATTTGCCATCAACCCTTATACACATTACTTCGGGACTATTCACAGTTAAACGAAGAAGAGTGTTGTTTTGTCAAGACCTGTCTTTCTCACTTGGACTTTCTCATTTATAACAAAGTGACGAAGCAACCGCTTTTGGCTATTGAGGTTGACGGCTATAACTTCCATAAGGCGGATTCCAAGCAGGGCAACCGTGATCGTCTGAAAGATCATATCATGGAAGTCACTCAAATACCGCTCTTGCGATTCTCAACCAACGGTAGCGGTGAACGAGAAAAATTGCGTAGCGCCCTTGAGCAAATCTGCAGAAAAACTTTGTCGTGAGTGATAACTCTTCCGCTTTCATCTGGACTTTCTCATCTTTCAGTGAAACTGTGTGTCCTTGGCAAGGAGGTGCACGCAATGGTACAGATTACGGTACAGGAATTGCTCTGGGGAACGAAGTACGGCATACATAACAAGGCAAATATGGCGTACGCAAAAAGGCTGGCGAAAGGCAAAGTGAACCGACATCTGGAACATCGGCTCGGGCATTGCCAAATGATTGGAGCATTTCGGCGTGTACGACCTGCACGGGATCACCTTGATACCCAAAGAGAGTCTTTGGAAAGCGTTCGGCGTAAACGCATGATTCCTGCTTGATCACGCGTGGGGCATCGAACCCTGCACGGGATACATCAAACAGCTCTCCCCAAACTGCTGGTAGGGGCGGTATAAACCGACCATTGACGGCAAGCGTGTGGCAAAGAATGTGTACGGCAAAACTCGGGAGGAGTGCGAGAGAAACATGAAATCGCTAATAACAGAGACAGGAATTGAAAAATATCTAATGAAAACAGGGATTAAGCAACCTTGATTCGACATACAAGCAAAACAAATCATGATATAATAAGAAACATATAATTGCGTGAACAGAATAAAGTTGTAAATTATATTCGAATTCAAAAATAATATGAAAATTCCTATTGCATATTGTCGAAAGTGTGCTATAATAATGGCAAAATTAGAATTACTAATTGAAAATATTGATATGCCCGAGGTAAATAATATGGAAATTAAAAGGGTAAGGATTAAAGGATTCAAGAATATTACTGATGTAGATATTACTTTTGATAATCTTACTGCTTTGGTTGGATTGAATGGATATGGAAAATCTAATACTATGAATGCTATTGATTTTGGTATAGATTTTATTAAGTATCCACCACGGATCAAAACCAAAACCATGTCAGCGAAACAAAACATACCCGTTTTACGGGGTTGCCCTGGCCGTAATTTTGAGCTCGAAGTGGAATTTATTGCCACATCCAATCAAAAGGAGTATTTTGTAGAATATGGATATGAGTTTTCTTGGAAAAAGCATAATGCCTCTGCTCAAATTATAAAAGAATACTTAAAAATTAAAGCCAATGAAAAGGGGCAGAAGTATAACTCGTACATTATTAGAGACGACACCTGCGCAAAAATTCGTCGTTCAACAACTGGAAGGTGTGATGCTGTAATAAAGATAGAAAATAATAATCTTGTCATTAATAAATTGACTGCCTTCGACGATCTGTTTTATATTGATATAGTTAATCAAGTTAACCAAATTAGTTTTTACATTGAACGTCATTTGGATGCAAGTCCATCATATAATCCGGATCCATTTATAGTAAAAGGATTTGAAGAATTGGAGTTAAATGGAATACAGAACATACCCAGGGCTATTTATTTCTTAAAGAAAGAGCATAATGATAAATTTAAGCTTCTGATCAATTCATTTAGAGAATTATTCCCCAATATTGTTGGTATAGATGTTTCAGAAATTAAACTAAATGGAAAACCATCGATCAAACTATCGGATGATGCTCCATTTGTGTTTAGCGATTCAATTTATTCAATGGTAGTAACTGATTCTCTATTAGTGCAACCTATTAACTTTGAGAATCTATCTGATGGAGCTAAACGTATCTTCTTAATGCTCACATACGCAGTTATAGCAGATGTTAAAGGATTATCAATTATAGCAATAGAAGAACCTGAAAATTCTATACATCCAAGATTGTTACAGAATTATTTGGACATTTTATCTCAACTCCTTAATACTTGTAAAATAGTATTTACAAGCCATTCGCCGTATATTATCCAGTATTTGAATCCGCGTAATATCTATATTGGCATGTCCAGCGTTGATGGAAGTGTTGATTTTAGAAGGATTTCCAGCACGAAGGTAACTGCCATGATCAAGGATGCTGAAACATATGATAAATCACTGGGAGATTATATTTTTAACCTGTTATCTTCCAGTGATTCAGAAGAAAGTTTGAGTGAATATGTCGAAGCAAAAAGATAAAACAAAGGAGACGGACAGCGTTATACTATTGCTTGTTGAAGGTGAGACCGAAGTGTATTTCTATAAATTACTAATCAAAAATATTAGAGATATAAACAACGCCCCTTTTTCATGTGAAATAGAGTATAAAAATATCAAAGGCATAGGTAAATACACAAATGACGCATTACGACGTTTTGATGATGTAAAGAGAAAATATCCCCACCGCCATATTGAGGTTATACTATGTTACGATACTGACGTTTTTGAATTGTCGAAGAAACCTCCAGTAGACATGAAAGCCTTAGCTAAAGTCTTGTTTGGTGCAGGCGCTCACGAAATAATACACGTAAAAGCAAAATCGTCAATTGAAGACTGGTTTATATTAGACTGGTATGGAGTTCTTAAGCATCTTCGCTTGAACAAAAGAACTAAGCGTCCCGCGGGAAAGGGAAAACAAGTTTTAAAAAATGCATTTTTAAAAGCAAATAGAGTATACGTAAAAGGCGGTAAAAACGAAGGTTTTATTGATTCGTTGAACATTGAGACAATTAGGCGCGAAATCTGTAAAAACATCCAACCTTTATGCCATAGATTGGGCATCGATTGCAATGACATATGCAAAGAAATGAAAACATAATCGCCAAATCTGCACCGCATGAAACAAAGAAAAGGCTCCGGAGAAAAATCTCCGGAGCCGGTTATATATCAATAGTGGAATCATATGTGGTCACTGTCTATGGTCAGATATGTGGTCAATCACAAAATAAGGACCAAACAAAGTCCAAAAAAGCAAAAAATAAAGCCTGAAAACAAAGCATTACGCTTGTTTTCCGGCTTTATTTGGTCTGAGTGACACGACTTGAACGTGCGGCCTCTACCACCCCAAGGTAGCGCGCTACCAACTGCGCCACACCCAGAAAGTTTGTGCCTTGCTACAGGTTATGCAGCAAAGAGGGGTTATGCTCTTTCAAAAAACGGCTGTCTGACCGCGGGTTTGACACGGACCAAAGGCGGGCCGGAGGCGGGCCAGAGGCGGGCCGCAGGCGGACGTTCTTTTACTTGAGGCGAAACAGATTATAGCACGAACGCGATGGAATGTCAAGAGACTTTTGTGCTTTTTCTGAATTTTGATAGGGGGAGAGGCAAGGCGCAAAGCAAATTCTGCGGCTGCATTGGTGTGCAGGGTGGACAGCATCGGCGGGGGCAGAGTGGCGATAGGGTGGCGAGAGAGCGGCGGGTGAGTTATGGTGAACGGCGAGGAGGGGCGAGAGACGGCGGGGAAGTGGTGATAGAGTGGTGAGCGGGGATTGACAGGCAAGGGGGGTGTTTTGGGGAAGCCATTGATTTTGGGGCTGCAATGTGGTATAGTAATAGAAAAAACAATGGGGGTGCGACCATGACACTGCAGCAACTGAAATATATCATCCAAATTGTCTCTTGCGGCTCGATCACCGAGGCGGCGAGGCAGCTCTATATGACCCAGCCCAGCTTATCAACGGCGGTCAAAGAGCTGGAAAAGGAGCTGGGCATCGAGATTTTCCACCGCACCGCCAAGGGGATTGCCCTCTCTGCTGAGGGGCGGGAGTTCCTGGCGTACGCCCGTCAGATCATCGAGCAGACCGAGCTGCTCGAGCAGCGTTACCGGGGCAAGAAGCAGTCGAGGCGGCTGTGCGCCATCTCCACCCAGCACTACGCCTTTGCCGTCAACGCGTTTGTGGAGCTGCTGCGTGAGCTGCAGGTGGAGGAGTATGAGTTCACCCTGCGCGAGACCCGCACCTATGAGATTATCGACGACGTCCGCAACCTGCGCAGCGAGGTGGGCATTCTGTACTTCAGCGACTTCAATGAAAAGGTGCTGCATAAGCTGCTCAAGGAAAACCACCTGGCGTTTCACCCGCTCTTTGAGGCCCGCCCCCATGTCTTTGTCAGCTCACGGCACCCGCTGGCCGACAAGGCGCAGGTGTGCCTTGCCGACCTCGATGAGTACCCTTTTTTGGCGTTTGAGCAGGGGGTATATAACTCTTTTTACTTTTCGGAGGAAATTCTCAGCACCACTCCCCGGCGGAAAACCATCCATGTCAGCGACCGCGCCACCCTTTTTAATCTGCTGATCGGGCTGAACGGCTACACCATCTGTTCCGGGGTGCTGAGCCGCGACCTCAACGGTGACAACATTGTCTCGGTGCCGCTGCTCACCGACGAACGGATGCGCATCGGCTGGATTGCGCCGGAGGGGGCGCCCCTCAGCGCGCCGGCGCAGGGCTATATCAACAAGCTGCGGGCGGTCATCGCCGCCTACGGCTACCCCGTGCAGTAGCTCCGCGCGCCCCGCGGCATCCGTGCAGCTTCCTCCCGTCTGAACAGACAAGCACTCCCTCGACACTCCCCGCCCCGCCGATGCCCGCATTGATGCCCTTCATGAGCGCCTGCTTGCCGCCCCGCCGATGCCCGCATTGATGCCTTTCATGAGCGCCTGCTTGCCGCCGCGCCTATGCCCGCTTGGAGACGGTGAGCAGGCTGTGGACGGCGGCATGGATTTTGTGCGCAATGAAAGGGTTGTTCATGGTGTACAGGTGGATGCCGTCCACCCCCTGGGCGACCAGGTCCACGATTTGGTCCACGGCATAGGCAATCCCCGCGTCCCGCATGGCCTCGGGGCTGTGCTCGTATCGCTCCATCATGGCGAGGTACTTGCGGGGGAGATGCACGCCGCACAGGCTGACCATGCGTTCAATCTGCCGTTTGTTCACCGCCGGCATGATACCCGCCTCGATGGGCACCCGGATGCCCGCAATGGCGGCGCGCTCTCTGAAAGTGTAGAAAAAGCGGTTGTCAAAGAAGAGCTGGGTGATCAGCTGGTCGGCACCGGCGTCCACCTTGCGCTTCAGGTGCTCAATGTCCGCCACCACATCCGGGCTCTCGATATGCCCCTCGGGGTAGCAGGCGCCGATGACGTGAAAGTCCCCGTTGGCCCTGATAAAGGAAATGAGGTCGCTGGCATAGCGGAAGTCCTGCCGGGGCGGGAACTCGGGGTTGATGTCCCCCCGCAGCGCCAAAATGTTCCGGATGCCCGCCGCCTCAAACGCCGCCAGCAGGCGCAGCACCGCCGCCCGGTCCAGGTGGATGCACGGGAGATGCGCCACGCTTTCAATGCCGTACTGCTGTTTGATGGCGGCGGCGATCTGCAAGGTCTGCTCCCCGTGCCCGCTGCCGCCCGCGCCATAGGTCACACTGATGAAATCCGGGTGCAGCGCCTGCAGCTCCGCCACCGTTTGGTAGACGCTGTCCACCGGGGCGGTGCGGCGGGGCGGGAAGACCTCAAAGGACAGCACCTGCTTTTCCCGGAACAACTCAATGGTTTTCATGGTGAGAGGTGCTCCCTGGTCTCGCGCGCCGCCCTCACAAGATGGGCAAGGCTGGGCACCGTCTCGGCATACCCCCGGGTTTTCAGTCCGCAGTCGGGGTTCACCCACAGTTTGGACGGGGGGATGCTCTTGAGTATCCGATGCAGTGCCGCCCGAATCTCCGCCACACCCGGCACCCGGGGGGAGTGAATGTCATACACCCCCGGCCCAATTTGGCTACGGAAGCCGCAGGCGGCGAGGGTCTCCACAAGCTCAAACTCCGAGCGCGCCGCCTCAAAGGAGACGACATCGGCGTCCATGGCGTCAATCTCGGGCAGGATGTCCCCAAACTCACTGTAACACATGTGCGTATGGATTTGCGTCTCGGGCCTGACCCCGCTGTGCACCAGCCGGAAGGCGGGGATGGCCCAGCTTAAGTAGTCGCGCTGCCGGTCCTCTTTCCGCAGGGGCAGCTTTTCCCGCAGCGCCGCCTCGTCAATCTGGATGATGCGGATGCCGCCGGCCTCCAGCGCGAGCACCTCGGCGCGGATGGCCAGGGCAAGCTGAAACGCGCACTTGCGCAGGGAGATGTCCTCACGGGGGAAAGACCAGTTGAGGATGGTGACCGGCCCGGTCAGCATCCCCTTGACCGGCTTGGTCGTGAGCGATTGCGCATAGACCGCGTCCGACACCGTGATCGGGGCGGTGCGGGCAATGTCCCCCCAGATGATGGGCGGCTTCACACAGCGGGTGCCGTAGGACTGCACCCACGCCCGCTCGGTGAACAGAAACCCCTCCAGCTTCTCCCCGAAATACCCGACCATGTCACTCCGCTCAAACTCGCCGTGCACCAGTACATCCAGCCCCAGATCCTCCTGCAGTGCGATGCACTCGGCGATTTTTGCGCGGTTGAAGGCGTGGTACTGCTCGGCGGAGATCTGCCCCTGCCGGTACGCGGTGCGGTTGGCCTTGACCTCTGCCGTTTGCGGGAAGGAGCCGATGGTGGTGGTGGGCAGCAGGGGCAGTCCGAGCGCGGCTTGCTGGATGCCCTCGCGCACCTTCCCCTCGGGCAGGCGGGTGAAGCTGGCCGGAGACAGCGCCTCCAGCGAAGCCCGCACGGCTGCATTGTCTCTCACCCGTTCCCCCTGAAACAGCCGGTCATTGTGCGCTTTAGCTTCCTCGGCGGTGGGGGTTTTGCCCGACAAGATGGTTTTCAGTTCAAAAAGCTCCCCTAACTTTTCCTCCGCGAATGCCAGATGCTCTTTGTATGCCTCGGGCAGGCGACCCTCGCTTTGCAGCGTGTAGGGCAGGTGCAACAGTGAGCAGGAGGTGCCGAGCACGAGACTTGGGCAGTACGACTGCAACCGTGCCACCAGCCGCAGGGTGTCGGCGTAGCGGTTGCGCCACACGTTTTTGCCGTTCACCACCCCGGCGAACAGGGTGGCCTGTTTGGGGAAGCCGTACTGCTCGATCAGCGCGGCCGACTCTTTCCCCTCGACAAAGTCCAGCCCGATCCCGTCAAAGGGCAGGGCAGTGACCTCTCGGTAGCAGTCGCGTATGTCGCCAAAGTAGGTTTGCAACAGCACTTTCAGGGTGCCCTTTGCCGCTAAAATATCGCCATAGAGGACCTCAAACAGCCGAATCTGCTCCGGGGACAGGTCCATGACCAGCGCCGGCTCCTCGAGCTGCACCCACTCCGCGCCCAGCGCCCTGAGCTGTGCCAGCAGCGAAGCATAGGCCCGTGCCAGCGCCGCCCGCACCTCCCACGCCGTTTTCTGTCCGGTGAAGCGCGCCAGTTGCAGGAAAGTAAAGGGGCCGATCACGGTGGGTTTGGTCTTGATGCCCAGTTCCCGCGCCTCCAAAAAGGCGTCGCAAAGGCGGGACGCCCCCGCTTCCGGTACCATATCGTCCTCAATTTCCGGCACCAGGTAGTGGTAGTTGGTGTGAAACCACTTTTTCATGGCCAGTGCCTTCACATCCCCCCGCTCCCCCTGGTAGCCCCGGGCCATGGCAAAGTACTCATCCAGCGGGGATAGTCCCAGCCGGCGGTAGCGGGCGGGCACCACTCCCAGCCAGACTGCTGTGTCCAGCATCCCGTCATAGAAGGAAAAATCCCCCGCGGGGATGAAGTCCACGCCCTGCTCCCGCTGCGCCTGCCAGTGACGGGCGCGCAGGGCCGCCGCTGTCGCTTCCAGCGCCTCCGCGCCGCACTCGCCCGCCCAGTACTTTTCTGTCGCAAACTTGAGTTCCCTGCCGGCACCCACCCGCGGGTACCCGATCACCGATGTTTTCATCGCGTCTGTCTCCTTGCTCGTTGATTTCATCCATCATACCACAAGCAAGAGCCCATAGGGTAATGCCGCTTTTTTATCCTTTGCCATAGACAAAAGCTATTGCCGCACAGCGCCCTTCCGCTCACCGGCGTTTTTCAGAATATGTAAAGAATAGTAGTCATATCAAATAAAAAACGTGGGCAACAGCCGATTTTCACGGGCCGGCACGCCGGCAAGTGCCCGAGCTTGCGCCTGTCTTTCCTGCCCGGCGCGGGGCGGAGCGAAACAAGCATTGACAAAGCTGCCTTTTTGTGCTATCATAACGGTATTCAAATACAAGGTTTTGCTTCACATGTGTGCCAATCACGGCATGAATGATCGGCGCGCATGTATTTTTTTGCCCTATGACGCCCTCAGGCTTCCGCGGGCACCCGCGGCAAAACCCTCAATCGAAAACGGAGTGCTATGTTATTTAAGGAAATGAACCTCATCCCGCCCCTGCTGCAAGCGGTCAGACAGGCAGGGTACGACCTCCCCACCCCCATCCAGCAGCAGACCATCCCGCATGTGCTGGCGGGGCGGGATATTCTGGGCTGTGCCCAGACCGGCACCGGCAAGACAGCGGCGTTTGCCCTGCCCATCCTGCAGCGGCTCGCTGCCGAGACACCTGCCCGCCCCCTGCCCGTCCCCGGCGGCGGGCCCGGACGCAGGACAACGGAGGCACGCCCCATCCGCGCGCTGGTGCTCACCCCGACCCGAGAACTGGCCATACAAATCCATGAAAATTTCGAGCTATACGGACAGGGCCTGCCCCTGCGGACCGCCGTCATCTTCGGCGGTGTGAACCAAAACCCCCAGGTCCGTGCCCTGACGGAGGGGGTGGACATCCTCATTGCCACGCCCGGCCGCCTCCTTGACCTGATCGGGCAGGGCTATATTCATTTGAACAGGATCGGGATTTTTGTGCTGGACGAGGCCGACCGCATGCTGGACATGGGCTTTATCCGGGACGTGAAGCGGCTGCTGCCCCTGCTGCCGGCCAAGAAGCAAACCCTGCTCTTTTCCGCCACCATGCCGCCCGAGGTGGAGGAGCTGGCGCTGGGCCTGCTGCGGGAGCCGGTCACGGTCAAGGTGGCGCCGGTGGCCAGCACGGTGGAACAGGTCTCCCAGTGCGTGTACTTGATTGCTAAAACAGACAAAACCCCCCTGTTGCTGGACTTGTTGCAACACCGGGGGGTCTCCTGCGCGCTGGTGTTCACCCGCACCAAGCATGGCGCCGACCAGCTCGCGCGCACCCTGGGCAAAAACCGTATCAAGGCCGCGGCCATCCACGGCGGCAAGGGACAGGGGGCGCGGCAGGCGGCGCTGGCGCAGTTCAAGGACGGCGAGATTGATGTGCTGGTCGCCACCGACATTGCCGCCCGGGGGATTGACATCAGCGCTCTGCCCTTTGTCATCAACTTTCATGTGCCCGAGGAGCCCGAGACCTATGTCCACCGCATCGGCAGAACCGCCCGCGCGGGACAGGCGGGCAACGCCATCACCCTCTGCTGCGCCGAGGAGCTCGACGACTGGCGCGGCATTGAAAAGCTGATTCGCCAGAGCGTCCCGGTCGCCCGGTGCGAGTGGAGCATCGACAACATGCAGCCCGCCCCGCGCCCCCCCAAGACCCCTCCTCCCGGCAGGGGCGACAGAGGAGGGGCACAGGCCCCCCGGCGCACCCCCCCGTCCGGCGGCCGCCGGAGATAAGCCACCCCCGCAGGCGCCCTGCGGGGGGCTCCTTTTCCCCCCATCGGGACCGGCAGGACAACATGTCCAAAATTCCGAGGGGGTTTTTGTGAAAAACTTTGAAAAACCCGCCGCCTACCAATTGACAAAAGCGCCCGGATGCGCTATGATGGGTCATAAGAAAAAAGCGTTCCGAGCCCCGCCGACGGCTGTGTGGGCAGGGCGGGCGGCACCCGGCGGAACGAAAGGATGGTTGTGGATGAGAGAAATCCGCAGATCTCATAAACTGGACGATGTCTGTTACGACATCCGCGGCCCCGTGCTGGAGGAAGCCAACCGCATGGAGGCCAACGGCACTGATATTTTGAAGCTCAACATCGGCAACCCCGCGCCCTTTGAACTCAAAGCCCCCGACGAGGTGGTGGTGGATATGATCTACAACCTGCGCGCCTCCGAGGGGTACTCCAATTCCAAGGGGCTGTTTTCGGCGCGCAAGGCCATCATGCAGTACTGCCAGCTCAAGAACATTCCCGAGGTGAGCATCGAGGACATTTATACCGGCAACGGCGTGTCCGAGATGATTGTCATGGCGATGCAGGGCCTCCTCAACGAGGGGGACGAAATTTTAGTGCCCATGCCCGACTACCCGCTCTGGACGGCGGCCGTGGCGCTGGCGGGCGGCCGACCGGTGCACTACCGTTGCGACGAGGGGGCGCACTGGTTCCCCGACATCGCCGATATGCGCGCCAAGATCACGCCCGCTACCCGCGGCATCGTGGTGATCAACCCCAACAACCCCACCGGGGTGCTCTACTCGGAGGAGGTGCTGAAAGACATTGTGGCGCTGGCGCGCGCCCATGACCTGATCCTGTTTGCCGACGAGATTTATGACCGGTTGGTGATGGACGGCAAAAAGCATGTCGCCCTGGCCTCCCTGGCCCCCGACCTGCTGACCGTGTGCCTGAACGGGCTGTCCAAGTCGCACCGTGTCGCGGGCTACCGCTGCGGGTGGATGTGCCTGGCGGGGGACAAAAGCCGTGCGGTGGGGTATATCGAGGGGCTGAACCTGCTGGCATCCATGCGCCTGTGCGCCAATGTCCCCGGACAGAGCATCATCCAAACGGCGCTGGGCGGCTACCAGTCCAGCGAGGAGCTGATTCGGCCGGGCGGGCGGCTGCACGAGCAGCGGGAGTATGTCTGGGAGGCACTGAACAGCCTGCCCGGCATCTCTGCCGTCAAACCCGACGCCGCCTTTTACATATTTCCGAAAGTAGACACCAAACTGTACCGGATGGACGACGACCAGCAGTTTGCCTTTGACCTGCTGCGCGAGCAGAAAGTGCTGGTCACCGCCGGCACGGGCTTTCATTGGGATACCCATGACCATTTCCGTGTCGTGTACCTGCCGCGGGTGGCACTGCTGGAGGAGGCCATGGCGCGCATCGCCGTTTTCCTGCAGGACTACCGGAGGTAAGCCTCGTTCCCGTCCTTTCGCGTCGCCCGTGGCGACAGCATCAAAAACACGGAGGAGCCTACCATGCAGCTCAGAAACAATCTCGACGGCAGCCCCGCCGCCCGCCCCACCGAACTGCGCACGGAGGTGTCGCCCGAGGGCTTTCGCTTTCATTTCTCCTGTCGGACCTCCCGGTGCCACAGCGCCTATGACGAGTACAACCGCCCCATCTATGAGGGGGACGTCTGCGAGATCTTCCTGACTGCCGACCCGACAAGACAGACCTACTATGAGATTGAGGTCGCCCCCAACGGGACGGTCTTCTTTGCCCGGGTCATCCGGCAGGACGGCAAAGGCCGGCTGGAGTTTTTGCCCTACACCATCGTGACCCGCGCACAGGCGTGGGAGGACGGCTACGAGGTGGCCATCGAGGTGCCCTATGCGTCGGTGGGCATGCGCGGCGGGGAGCCCGCCTGGTACAACGCCTACCGCATCGAGACCGACGGCGGACACAGCAACCGCTACCTGATGGCACTGAACCCCACCCTCTACAAGTCCTTTCACCGACCGGAATACTTCGTTCCGCTGGTGCCGCTGGACTGACCGACTGACGGCGCCCGCTGCCTAACGGCGCCCGCTGCCTGACGGCAGCCCTTTCGATTGGCAGTCGCTGAAGCAAACAGCGACTGCCTTTTTTGGCAGTCGCGGCAGGGTTACCTTTTGAAGTACTCGGGCAGCACGGCGGCGGGGTCGGCATCCCCCGCGCGGGTTACCTCGATGATATGCAGCCGGCTGAGGGAGATGCCGGGCAACAGCTCGTATTCCCGAAACGAGTCGAGGGCGGCGGTGCGGAAGGATCGCACCACATAACTCTTGTGCCCGGCACGGTCGGTCTCGGTGCCGAGGGTAAAGGGCTGCCCCTCCAGCACCACCCTCAGCGTGGCCTGCTCGGCGCGGGTGAGGTAGTCGGTGATGTGCCGGACTTGACAGAAAAAAGGGTGGTGTCTGCCGGGGTGGCTTGCCTCGGTTTGCCGCCGGTTGGCCTCGGTATAGAGCAGCTCGGCCAGCAGGTACAGGCAACAGGTCAGGCAACTCAGAAACACCAGCGCGCCGACGGACACCAGCAGCAGCTCCCCCCAGCGGGGCAGTCCCGGCAGGCGCAGACACAGCGCGGCGATGAGCAGGGGGCAGAGGCAGGCAATCCCGCCCGCCAGGTACAGGCGGAGGACGGTGGGGCGACGGTCGGTCAGGTCGCGGTTGACGGAGAGTAAACGGTGCATGGGGAAAAAACCTCGCAGGATGTGGGATGGGGTATGCCGGCGGCAACCGTATCATTATACTCGCCCGCGGTGATTCTGTCAAGCTCAATTGACAGGCGGCGGGGAGATATGGTATAATTGTTGAAATCGGCCGAAAGGGCGCCCGCCCTGAAAGGGCCCGCCTGCCGGCGGTAGATCACCTGACAGAAGGATTTAACCATGAAAGCAAAAACAGAGATGACCACGCGTGATGAAAGAGAAGCCCTTGCCGCCGACGCGGTAGCTCCTCCCCCTGCCTGCTTGGCAGGGGAGGAGCCGTTGCAGGGCCTGAGCACGGCGCAGGTGGCGGCGTGTGTGGCGGCGGGGCAGGTCAACCGCAGCACCACGCGGGTGGGCAAGACCATCCCGCGTATCTTCTTTGATAATATATGCACATTTTTCAACTTGGTGTGGCTACTGGTCACCATCGCGCTCATCAGCGTACATAGTTTTTCGGACCTGCTGTTTTTGGTGATCATCGGGCTGAACACCGGCATCGCGATTTTCCAGGAGATCAAGGCGAAGCGCACGGTGGAGAAACTCTCCCTCACCACCAACCCCAAGGTGCGGGTCCTGCGGGACGGCGAGATGACCGAGGTGGCGGCGGAGGAGCTGGTGCCGGGGGACCTCATCCGGCTCGAGGTCGGTGGACAGGTGCCCTCCGACTGCGTGGTGGCGGCGGGCAAAGCCGAGGTCAACGAAAGCCTGCTCACCGGTGAGTCCAATGCCATCCGCAAGGCGGAGGGGGAACGGTTGCTGGCAGGCAGCTTCCTGGTCAGCGGCAGTTGCTGTGCCCGGGTGGAGCATGTGGGCGACGACAACTATATCAAGTCGCTCGAAAGCCAGGCCAAGAAGTTCAAAAGCCCCAGCTCCAACCTGTTCCGCGACCTGAACCGCCTGATCAGTGCCATCGGCATCTTTCTGGTGCCCATGTCGCTGGCGATGTATATCAACAACTATTTCTACTATCAGAAAAATGTCAGGATGGCGATCATCAAGACCTGCGGCTCGGTCACCGGCATGATCCCCGCCGGGATGTTTCTGCTGGTCACCCTGGCGCTCTCGGTGGGCGTGGTAAAGCTCAGCCGGAAACGAACGCTGGTGCAGGATATGTACAGCATCGAGATGCTGGCGCGTACCGACGTGCTCTGCCTGGACAAGACCGGCACCATCACCGACGGGACCATGCATGTCAGCGAGTTCGTCCTGCTCGGGGAGCAGGACGAGGAAACCGCGCGGCAGGCCGTCGCCGAGGTGCAGGGGGCGCAGTCGACCGCGAACGCGACCTCCGCCGCACTGGCCGCCTACTTTGGCAGTGTGGCGAGCTGGACGGTGACGGCGAATATCGCCTTTTCCTCCGCCCGCAAGTATACCGCCACCGCCTTTGAGGGGAGGGGGACCTACGCGCTCGGCGCCCCCGAGTTCCTCAACGCCCCCCTGACCGAGGAGCGGCAGGCCCTACTGGCGCAGAAGGCGGCGGAGGGCAAGCGGGTGCTGCTGCTCACCCATAGCGACACCTTGCTCGCCGAGGAGGACGAGGCACTGCCGCCGGACGGGCGGGCGGTGGCGATGGTCTGCATCGAGGACCGCATCCGAGAGGATGCCGCCGAAACCATCGCGTACTTTGTCAACAACGGCGTCGAGATCAAAATCATTTCGGGCGACAACCCCCTCACCGTCTCCCACATTGCCCGTCGGGTCGGCGTGGCGGGGGCGGAGCGGTACCTGTCGCTGGAGGGGATGCCGCTCGAGGAAGTGGAAAAGGTCGCGCGGCTCTACACCGTCTTTGGCAGGGTCTCTCCCGAGCAAAAGGTGGCGCTGGTCAAAGCGCTCAAAAAGGCAGGCCATGTGGTCGCCATGACGGGGGACGGCGTCAATGACACCCTCGCCCTCAAGGAAAGCGACTGCTCCATCGCCATGGCGGACGGCAGCGAGGTCGCGCGCAAGCTGGCAAAACTGGTGCTGCTCGACTCCCGCTTCTCCTCCCTGCCCGAGGTGGTGCGGGAGGGCCGCCGGGTCATCAACAACGTGCAGCAGTCCTCCACCCTGTTCCTGATGAAAACCGTGTTCACCATCCTGCTCTCCTTCTTTGCGGTACTCACCCTGTCGGGCTACCCGTTCAGCCCCAAGCAACTGGTGCCGCTGGAGCTCTTGGTCATCGGCATCCCCTCGCTGCTCTTTGCCCTGCAGCCCAACCACCGCCTCATCAAGGGCGACTTCCTCCCCGTGGTGCTCAAGTGCAGCGCGCCGGCAGGGCTCTTGCTCTTTGCCTCGGTCTTTGTCATCCTGCTCAACCCCTTGTCCGCCGGGCTGTCCACGGAGGAGGTGGACACCCTGTGCACCCTGGTGCTGACCTTTGTCGGCTTTGTCAACCTGTTTTTCATCAGCCTGCCCCCCACCCGCTGGCGGGTGCTGTGCGTGGTGTTCTCCCTGGTCTCCGTGACGGTCGCGGTCTTCCTGCTCGGTGATTTCTTTGGCGTGGGGCGGCTGACCGAGCAGGTGCAGAACGACTTTTTGCTGATTCTGCTCGGGGCGCTGGCGCTGCATATCATCCTCCCCCTCGCCTTTACCTGCGGCCGCCGCCTGGTCAGGCAATACCGCAACAGGAAGTAAGCCCGCCCGCAGGGCACCCCTGCGCTTTGACTGCCCGAAAAAATGCGTCCGAAACAGTGAAAAAGCTGCTTCGGACGCTTGTTTTTTCCATGTGGTTGATCGGTGCCCCTCTGCTCACCCGGTCACCTGTTGGGGGGAGAGGGCAGTTTCACTGCGGACAGTCTCACTGCGGGCAGTCTCACTGCGGGCAGTTTCACTGCGGGGGGCCTCCTCGTCGGGCACGGCGCCGATTGCCTGCACGGTGCTTAGGCGGTGGTAGTAGCCCTGGCGGGCCATCAGCTCGTCATGGGAGCCCGATTCCAGGATGCGGCCGCCCTCGAGGTAGTAAATACGGTCGCAATGGCGGATGGTGGACAGGCGGTGCGCGATGATGAAGGAGGTGCGCCCTGCGAGCAACACGGCAATGCCGCGCTGCAGGGTCCGCTCGGTTTTGGCGTCAATGGAGGAGGTCGCCTCGTCCAAAATCAAAATGGCGGGGTTGGCCAGCATGGTGCGCGCGAAAGCGACCAGCTGCTTCTGTCCCTGCGAGAGCTGTCCGCCCCGCTCACTGACCGGGGTATCGTACCCCATAGACAATTGCGTGATGAACTCGTCCGCCCCCACCGCCTCGGCCGCCGCCTTGATATCCTCGTGGGTGGCGTCCAGCCGCCCGTAGCGGATGTTGTCGGCGATGGTGCCCGAAAAGATGAAGCTGTCCTGCAGCATGATGCCCATGCGGGAACGCAGGCTGTGGAGGGTCAAGGAGTTGATGTCCTGCCCGTCCACGAAAATCATGCCGTCCGGCACATTGTAGAAGCGGCTGAGCAGGTTGACAATGGTGGTCTTGCCCGACCCGGTCGGCCCCACCAGCGCCACCGACTCGCCCTGCTTCACATGAAAGGAAACGTCGTGCAGGACCGGGTGCCCCGGGTCATAGGCAAAGCTCAGGTTTTGGAAGCGAACGTCGCCCCGCAGGGTCTCGAGCGCCACCGCCCCCGGGCGGTCCTTGATGTCCACCGGCTCGTCCAGGGTCTGGAAGATGCGCTCCAGGTAGGACATGGTGGTGATGAAGTTGGTATAGATGTTCGCTAAGTTGATGAAGGGTTGCCAAAAACGGGAGGCGTAAGTGCCCATGGCAATCAGCACGCCGACCCCCACCGCGCCCACGCCGTCGCCGCTGACGAACAGCACGCCCGCCACATACACCAGCCCCACCGCCGCCTGCTTCAGGGTTTCGGTGATGGGCCCCATGGCGTTGTTCAGCAGCGCCATCTTCATCCACGCCGTGCGGGCGGCCACGCTCAGGCGCATATAGATATTCATGTTTTCTGCCTGCCGGTGGAAGATCTGGGTGACCTTGACCCCCTCGATGGACTCCACCGTGTAGGCGGTCAGGTTGGAGTTTTTGTTGTTTTGGGCAAAGTTGGCTTTCTTCTGGTGCTTTTGCATCAACAGCGTGATTCCGATGAGCACCGGCAGACCGACCACAATATACAGCGCCAAGCGCACATCCATGGAGAACATAAAGACCGCGATAAAGACGATATTGAGCAGGTCCACAATGGCATTGAGGATGCCGTTGGTCAGGGTGTCCGAGACGGCGTTGACATAGTTGACCACCCGGATCAGAATCTTGCCGTGCGGGCGGCTGTCATAGTACTGAAAGGGGAGGTCCTGCAGGTGGGCGAACAGGTCGCGGCGAATGTCAAAGACCACCCGTTGCCCCACAAAGGTCATGATGACCCCGCGCAGGGCGGTGAAAATCGAGGACAGCACAATCACCCCGAGCGACAGGAACGCCAGCTTCACGAGCCGGGCGGAGTCCTGGTTGGGAATGGCGTCGTCAATGACGACCTGCAGCAGCGCGGGCACCACGAGGCTGAGTAGCGAGGCGGCGGCGATGAGCGCCAAAGAGAGCAGCATCCACCACCGGTGCGGCTTGATGTACACCCCCATGCGGGTGATTTTGGAGAAGTCAAACTGTCGGTCAAGGGTTTCGTCCACATCATAGCGATTGCGTGCCATGCTCACTCACCCCCCTCAAACGCGGGCAATCCCGCCACATCCTGCAGCTCGCACACCTCACGGTAGTAGGCATTGGTGCGCGCCAGGCTCTCGTGGGTGCCGATGTCCAGCCGCCCGTCCTGCAGGATCATGATCATATCGGCGTCCCGCACCGAGGTGATCCGCTGGGCAATGATGATTTGCGTGCAGGGGAAGGGGAGGTTGCGCAAGGAATGCTGGATGGTCTGCTCGGTCTCCATATCCACCGCGGAGGTGGTGTCGTCCAGCACCAGCACGGCAGGCTTGGCGGCCAGCGCACGGGCCAGGGCAATGCGCTGCCGCTGTCCGCCCGACAGCCCCACGCCCCGCTCCCCGACAATGGTCTGGTACCCCTCGGTCATGCCGCGGATGAAGCCGTCGGCGTCGGCAAGCCGGGCATACTCCTTGACCGCCTCCTCGCTCATCTCAATGTCCGAAAAGGCAATGTTGCCGTCCACCGTGTCCGAGAACAAAAACACGTCCTGCGTGGCGATGGCTATGCTGCGGTGAATGTCTGAAAGACAGCGCATGTGCGCGTCCACCCCGTCGAGCAGCACGACCCCGCCCGTGGGTTCGCAAAAGCGCACCAGCAGCTTGACCAGTGTGGTTTTGCCGGAGCCGGTGGGACCCATGATCGCCACCGTCTGCCCGGCTTTGATGTGAAAAGAGACGTCCTTGAGCACCATGTGCCGCTTGTCCTTCGGGTAGTGAAAGGAGACGTTCCTAAACTCGATCTCCCCTCGCAGCCGCTCGCCCGCCGGCAGACACATGGCGTCGTGGCGGTCGCGGACAAACGCGTACTCCTCGTTGATCTCAATGACTTTATTGACGGAAATGTGGAATTGGCTGATGGCATTGAGCAGGTTCGGGATGTTGCGGATCGGCCACGCCAGCGTGCCGCCCATGGTGATGAACAGCGTCAGCTCACCCACCGTGATGCCCTGCTCCCCCCCCGTGCTGTACCACTGGATGGCGAGCAGTCCGCCAACGATCAGCGCAATGACGGTCAGCGACTGGGACAAGAACTCCATCACGGGTGCGATCTTCTGGTGGGCAAAGGCGGCTTTCAGGGTGGCTTTGCGGTATTCCTCGGAGAGGGACGCAAACTTTTGCTTCTCGTACGCCTCCCGCGCAAACGCCTTGACCACGCGGTTGCCCGCGATATTTTCGGTCGCCCCGATATTCAGCCGGGAGAGGCACTCACGGTTTTGGTGGTAGAGGGGCTGCACCTTTTTATTATAAATGAAGGAGGAGGCCAACAGGGCGGGCACCATGACCAGCAGTGCCAGGGTCAGGGGCAGGCTGATATACATCAGCACCGCCACCGACGCCACAAAAATCACGATGGTGTCCACAAAGTTATAGGTTACGTAGGCCACGAAATGCCGTACATAGTTGAGGTCGCCCGTGATGCGGGTGATGATGTCCCCCGTGCGGATGCGGTCAAAAAAGGAGAGGTCCTGGTTCTGCATATTGTCGAAGATCGAGCGGCGGATGTTGACGATCATTTCCTGGCTCGCCTGTTCCAGCCACAGCACTTTGAGCATATGTACCAATCCCTTGAACACGACCACCGCCACCATCAGCACCACCAGCGGCACGAGCAGCTCGGTGCGCCCGCCCCGGACGGCGTCGTCTACGAGGAATTTGAACAACCACGGATTGACCACCACCAAGAGCGCCGTGATGACCGTCAGCCCCGTTCCGGCGACGACCTTCCACTGCACGCCCTTGCACTTTTCCCACACATATCGCATTGAATACATAGCATTTCCCCAACACCACCGGACTGCACGGCTCCAAATTTGCGCAGCCCATGCTGACGCTCAACAACCTCATTGTAATGGAAATAAAACATTTGTCAAGCGGTATAGAAAAAATTCATGGGCAGAAATGTAAAAACTCATCGGGCGCCGGAAAATCCAGGCAGCGCGTCCAAACCTACCCATGCCCCGAGCGGCGCCCCGAGCTCCGCCCTTACACATACCCGTACAGCCCCCGCACCGAGACCTCGCCGCTCGAGAGTGCCTCGCAGGTGCCGTCCGAAAAGTCGACCAACAGGGCAAATCGCTCGTCCACCCCCCGTGCCACCCCCTGTTTTTCGACCCCGCCCCGCAGCACACGCACCTGCCGCCCGAGGGTGAGGCAGGACTGCCGATAGGCCGAGAGGTAGGCGTCACGCGCATGGGGAAAATCATCGCGCAGCCGGTCCAGCTCCCGAATGAGGGCGGCGGCCAGTCGGGCGCGGCGCACCGGCCCTCCCGTCGCCTCACGGAGGGAGGTGGCCATGTCGCGGATATCGCCCGGGAAGTCGTCCCGGCTTTGGCTGACGTTCAGCCCGATGCCCACCACCACAAACTGCACCTGCCCGCTTTCCGCCTCCGCCGACAGTTCGGTCAACACCCCCCCGAGCTTTTGCCCGTTCATGACGATGTCATTGACCCACTTGATATCGGGGCGGGCCCCGCAGACCGCCTCCACGGCACGGCAGACCGCCACCGCCACCCAGGCCGTGAGCGTGGCGGCGTCGGCGGGCGGCAGCGTCGGGCGCAACAGCATGGACAGGTAGACTCCTTGGTCTTTTGGGGACTCAAAGCGCCGCCCCAGCCGCCCCTTGCCCGCGCGCTGGTGGTTGGCGATCACCACCGACCCCTCAGCCGCCCCTCGGTGCGCCCATTCGCGCAGACGGTTGTTGGTAGAGTCCACCTCCTCGAGGCAGAGCACATGCTCCATCCGCCCGCCCGACAGCTCGGCCAGCAGCTCCCCCCGGCTCAGGCGGTCCGGGGCATGCCCGAGCCGGTACCCCCTGTTGGTGAGCGAGTGGATGTCATACCCCTCCGCCCGTAGTGACTTCACGGCGGTATGTACCGCCGCGCGGCTGACCCCGAGCGAGCCGCTGATTTGCTCGCCCGACAGGTACCCGTCCGCCTGTCTGAGCATCGCCAATACCGTATCCTTGGTCATTCTGTCCCTCCCAAAAGTCGCCGGCTTGTGTTCTACGCCCAGTATAGCATATTTTTTGAATATGTAAACCCCTTTCGAAAAACACTTGACAATCGCTCCGGCATCCCGTATACTATTGTCAACTTAAAAATCGAATTGATTGACAATCATGAAGACCAAAGACCTCACCCTCATCGCCCTGTTCGCTTCGCTCATCACCGTCTGCTCGTGGATCTCCGTCCCCGCCGCCGTGCCCTTCACCCTGCAAACCATGGCGGTTTTTCTGGCGGTGGGACTGCTCGGGGGCAGGCGGGGCAGTCTGGCGGTCGCCGTCTATATCGCGCTGGGGGCGGTGGGTGCGCCGGTGTTCTCCGGCTTCCGGGGCGGGCTCGGGGTGCTGGTGGGCAACACCGGCGGGTACATTGTCGGCTTTCTGTTTGCCGCGCTGCTCCTGTGGCTCTTGTCCCGGTTTTGGGGAGAGGGGCAGGGGGTTTTGGCGCTTTCCATGCTGCTCGGGCTGCTGTTGTGCTACACGGTGGGCAGCGCGTGGTTTCTCTGGCTCTCCTTCCGTGCGGGCACTGCCCTCTCACTCCCGACGGTTTTGTCCTGGTGCGTCTTTCCCTTCGTGCTCCCCGACCTTGTGAAAATCGCCGTTGCCCTGCTGCTCATCCGGCGCCTGAAACCCCACTTTCGCCGCGCATAGGCCCTCATATCTTTTGCCGTCGGAAGCGCTTTTCCAGCTTCGCCAGCCACCGCCGCCGCCGCTCCGGGCTAACGTCTTTCACCCGGTGCAGCCGGATGAGCTTGGTGTTTTTGTATCCCATCATCTTAAAAGTCCCCTTGACCAGGGCATGGCGGAGGGGGTTGCCAAACAGGCAGCCATAGACGACACGCGGCATATTCATGGTGGTGATCACAGTCACCTGCCGCAGATTGAGCAGCAGCGGGGTCATGTGCGTGGCGCCGTACTCGTACGCCAGCCCCGGAAACATGACCTTGTCAATGAACCCCTTGGTCAGGGCGGGCATCAGCGACCACCAGGTCGGGAAAATCAACACCAGCCGGTCGACGTCCGACAGCCGCCGCCCATAGCCCAGCACCTGGGGGTCGGTGGGCTTTTTCCGCACAAAGTCAGACAGGTCGGCCGCCGTCATCACCGGGTTGAACTTTTCCGCGTCGAGGTCGATGACATCCACGGTATCCCCGCCTTGCAGCAGGCCCGCCCTCACCGCGTCCAGAATGGCACGGTTGAAACTGCCCTCATAGGGATGGTTGTAGACAATCACTGTTTTCATAGTCTCTCCTTTGGTTCTCGCGGCGGCAGGCCACTGCCGCCCGGCTTCTGTGAGATAGCTTGACCGAAAAGGGGCCTGTTTATTTGCCCCGGCGCAAAACATCCGCCCCGCCGCCGACAAAACACCCGGCGGGGGCCTGCCTGTTTCACGGGAAACAGCCAAATCCGGGAAAACCGCTGAAATTTGCGCCGGGCACTGGACAAAGACCCGCCCATGCGGTATAATGACAGAGGATGCGATACAGCTTGACGGGCGCGACCCGGCCAAGCCCACCAACACCCGAGGAGCTTCCATGAGACAATACCTGTACATCTTTCTGATTGCGCTGCTGCCTGTGATTGAGTTGCGGGGGGCGATTCCCGTCGGGGCGGGCATGGGCCTGCACTGGCTCCCGAACGCGCTGGTGTCGGTGCTGGGCAACATGTTGCCGGTCCCTTTTATTTTGCTCTTTATCCGGCTGGTGCTGGATTTCATGAAGACGAGGGGCATCCTGCCCCGCTTTGTGGACTGGCTGGAGCACAAGGCCGCCAAGGGCGCCGCCCAAATCGAGGGGCGGGCGCTGGTGGGGCTGTGCATCTTTGTCGCCCTCCCCCTGCCCGGTACCGGGGCGTGGACGGGAGCGCTGGCCGCCTCACTGCTCGGGATGCATCGGGGGCGGGCGCTGGCGGCCATTTTCGCGGGCGTGCTGCTGGCTGCCGTGCTGGTGAGCCTGATTTCCTACGGGGTGCTGAATTTCCTTTCATTTATTCTGTAAGGCAACCGGCGGAGCATCGCAACCGACAATTTCTCTCCCCAAATTGCAAAAAACGCCTTGCAAAGTCGGGCAGGATGGTGTATAATACAACAAAACATGGTGCCTTCCCCGATGGCCCGCGGACGCTTTGCGCGGGGATGCGCACCCAAACTTTATATGGACTTGCCGGACGGCAGGCGCAATGGTCAAGCCGCCATTGTTGGAAAGGACTGTGAAATGAGCCACCTTCATATCATCGATCACCCCCTGATTCAGCACAAGTTGACCATCATGCGCTCGGTCGGCACCTCCTCCAAGGATTTCAGGGAACTGCTCAACG
>JBBAEK010000015.1:0-38692 GCA_041655935.1 Eubacteriales bacterium | reverse complement strand
ACCTGCACCCGCTGACCGGTCTTGAAAGCACCGCCGAGGACGCTTGCCTCCGTCCGGTCAGCATTTGCATCGGCAACACGTCCAATGCCCTGCCCCAGTTTGCCCTGGGCAGTGCGGACATGCTGGTCGAGGTACCCATTGAGGGGGGGTTCACCCGCCTGATGCTCCTCACCACCAACTACAAAAATCTTGAAAAGGCAGGCTCGGTGCGCGCCACCCGCAACTACTTAGCGCGCATTGCCGCCGGATTTGACGCCGTGCAGTTTTATGCCGGCACGGTTGACACAGGACAGTCCACCACCCTCCCCTATGACACCATGGACTACCTCACGCAAATCCTAACCCATACATACTACCCCGACCAAAGCCGCCCCGCCCCCCACAACCTGATGACCGACGGGACGCGCATCGCCGCCGGTCTTTCGACACAGGCGTACCGGACAACCCTTGACGAGCAGTTCACCCTGCCCTTTGTGTTCTCTGAGTACGGCAAAACCCGTCTCCCCGCCGAGCGAAGCGCCAATGCTCTCAAGATCACCTTTTCCTCTGTGCAGGAGGTAGAGTTCGCCTACCAGCCGTCCACCAAAACCTACCTTCGCGACCAGATGGGCGAGGCGCATCTCGATGGCGGGGACAACCAGCAACTGGCCTTCACCAACCTGTTCATCCTCTACTCCGACGCCATCACCTACGAGGGGGCGGACGGCAGCACGCTGGAGCTGAACCTATCAAATGGCGGCAGCGGGTACTACTGCTATGGCGGCATGGCGCAGCAGATCACCTGGACCATGGATGAGAACAACCATATGTCTTTCTATGATGCCGGGGGACAACTGCTCACGGTGAACCGCGGCAACTCCTATATCGGGTTTGTCAAGGCAATCGAGAGCCACACGGTCATCATGCAATAATCCGTTTTCGCAAACCAAAACCCGGAAAGTTCTGTCATTTCAAAGGGGTGCACGACAAGCGTGCGCCCCTTTCTCTTCTTTATATAAAAAATATATTGACAAAGCACGACATATGTGCTATGATGTACCTACCTCTGCGGTGCTTTTTTTTGTGCGTTTTTATTGCGGTAAAAAACGACAGTTGCCCGCGTGAGGGAGGTATTGACTGGAGTGCAAAACTCTAAATTCGTCAAGGAGGTGCCGACATGAGAGTGAGAATCACACTGGCTTGCTCCACTTGCAAGCAACGCAATTATGAAACGATGAAAAACAAGAAAACTCATCCGGACAGAATTGAGCTAAACAAGTTCTGTCGTTTCTGCCGCAAACACACCCCGCACAAAGAAACCAAATAATCACGGGAGGAACAGACGATGGCAGAAAAGAAGGAAAAAGCCACCATGGAAGCCAAGCCCGGCTTCATGGTTCGCTTCAAGAACTTTTGGGTTCGGTTCGGCAAAAGGGCCAAAAAGATTTGGCGCGACTATATCAGCGAAATGCGAAAAGTCGTTTGGATGCCCTGGAAAGATGTCAAGAAAAACGCTTTTCTGGTGATTGTAGCGGTGGTTGCCTCCGGAGCGATCATTGGCGTTGTTGACTATGTCTTTGCGGAGGTCATTAACGGCATCGCCGGGATGGTTGGATGAGGCAATGAGTGATTTTGATAAAATGAATCTTGGCCCGAAGTGGTATGTGGCACATACGTATTCCGGGTACGAGAATAAGGTCAAAACCAACCTTGAAAAGATCGTTGAGAACCGCGGCCTCGGTCACTTGATTTTTGACATAAAAATTCCGGTGGAAATCTCGGTGGTCAAAAATGACAAGGGTGAACAGAAGGAAGTTGAAAACAAGATTTTCCCCAGCTATGTGCTCGTGAAAATGATCATGACCGACGAGAGCTGGCATGTGGTTCGCAACATCACCGGGGTAACCGGCTTTGTCGGACCGGGCGCCAAACCCATTCCCTTAACCGATGAGGAAGTGGAAGCGTTCAATGTAGAGGTCCGCCGCGAGGAACTGGGCTTCAAGATAGGCGACACGGTGCGCGTGATCTCGGGTGTTTTTGCCGGGTACAGCGGCGTGTTGGACGCCCTCAGCGAGGACAGCAAACAAGCCACGGTCATCGCTATGACCGGCAGACGCCCCATCCCCATCATTGTTGACGCTAAGGATATCATCGCTGAAAAAGAGTAGTTTTCAGACAAGTCGGCCGTTTGTGTCGGCCGCAGCCCGTGGGAGGGAGAAAATTTTTGATTCTCCCGTATGAAGTACCACAACTTGGAGGTTTATTGTCATGGCAAAGAAAATTTTGGGCTATGTGAAACTGCAGTTGCCTGCAGGCAAAGCAACCCCCCAGCCGCCCGTCGGCCCCGCTCTGGGTCAGTACGGTGTGGCGATCGCCAACTTTACAAAGGAATTTAACGAAAAAACAAAAAACAGCATCGGCGACATTGTCACGGTGGTGATTACGGTGTACGCCGACCGCTCCTTTACCTTTGTCACCAAGTCTGCCCCCGCTTCTTTCCTGATTAAAAAGGCGGCAGGCGTGGCATCCGGTTCTGGTGTTCCCAACAAGACAAAGGTCGCCTCTCTCACCAAAGAACAGGTGCGCGCCATCGCCGAAAGAAAGATGCCCGACCTGAACGCCGCTTCGCTGGAGTCCGCCATGAGCATGGTGGAAGGCACCGCCCGCAGCATGGGCATCACCATTGAAGAGTAAGGGAGAGACGAGCATGAGCAAGAAATATAAAGCAAATGCAGCCCTGATTGAGAAGGGCAAGCTGTATGACATCCCCGAGGCTATGGCGCTGGTCTGCCAGACTGCCACTGCCAAGTTTGATGAGACGGTGGAGATTCACATTCGCTTAGGCGTTGACTCCCGCCACGCCGACCAACAGGTCAGAGGCGCCATCGTGCTGCCCAACGGAACGGGCAAAACCGTCCGGACACTGGTCATTGCCAAGGGCGACAAGGCCGCCGCCGCACTCGCCGCCGGCGCCGACTACGTGGGCGCAGAGGACATGGTGACCAAAATTCAAGGCGGTTGGTTTGAGTTTGATGTGGTCATCGCCACCCCCGATATGATGGGTGTTATCGGCCGACTGGGTAAAGTGCTGGGCCCCAAGGGCTTGATGCCGAACCCCAAGGCAGGTACCGTCACGCCGGATGTTGCCAAAGCGGTCGCTGAGGCAAAGGCAGGTAAGATTGAATACCGTCTGGATAAGACCAACATCATCCACTGCCCCATCGGCAAAGCTTCTTTTGGACCGGAAAAGCTGAGTGAGAACTTTGAGAGTCTGGTCGGCGCCGTCATCAAGGCAAAGCCCGCCGCTGCCAAAGGTCAGTATATCAAGAGCTGTGTGATTGCCTCGACCATGGGCCCCGGCATCAAGGTCAACTACGCGAAATTAATGTAATTCATCCTTTGGTGGCGGCGCATGCCGACACCGCAAGCATCTGCCGCAACCGCCACGCCCGTGGCTGTTGCGGCAGAAATGGTAAGACTTAACTGCCTCACAAAATCCGTATCACCCCTTGGGTATTGCCTCAGAATCGCTTTTTGCAACCCTTTTTCTGTATCTGCCTCATTTATAATTTAATGAAGAAATTTACGCCACACGGCTTTCCATACACGCGGCATTTACTGAGAGCAATGTCGTCCATTGCCCGTCTTGATGCCGCAGATACCGAGGTTTTCCCATGAAAGAACACAAGCCGAACTGGCTGCGGCTGGATAACGCCGCGAAGATATATCCCGCCGCCAAGCGGCGCACGTGGACCAACTTGTTTCGCTTGTCCGCCACCCTCACCGAGCCTGTTGACACAGCGGTGCTCCAGTCAGCGCTGGAGCAGACCATTCCCCGCTTTCCGTCCATTGCCGTGCGGGTCCGCCGCGGGATGTTTTGGTACTACCTTGAAAAAATTAAGTCCGCCCCAAAGGTAGAGGAGGATATTGCCTACCCTTTGAGACACACCCCTTTTCGCGCCCTGCGCAAGTGTGCCTTCCGCGTGCTGTATTTTGAGAACAGAATCGCGGTGGAGTATTTCCACGCCATCACCGACGGCAACGGGGGACTGGTGTTTTTGAAAACCCTGCTCGCCGAATACCTCACGCAAAAATACGCGCTGTCCATCCCCAGCGGCGACGGCGTGCTGGACCGCCATGACGAGCCGACGGAGGGGGAACTGGAGGACAGCTTCCTGAAACACGAGGGACGGGTCGCCGCCAGCCGTGCCGCTCCCACCACCTACCGTATCTCGGGCACCCCCGAGACCGACGGTTTTCTGCACCTGACCACCGGCATCTTACAGGTGCCGGAAGTGTTGCGCATGGCGAAATCCTATGGGGTCACACTGACCGAGCTGTTAACGGCCGCCATGGTCGCCGCCATTGTCGAGATGCAGAACAAAGCCGTGCCCAATCCCAAGCGGCAGCGCCCTGTCAAGGTGCTGGTCCCCGTGAATTTGCGCCGGCTGTTTGAGAGCACTTCCCTGCGCAACTTTGTGCTGTTCATCACCCCCGGCGTTGACCCGCGCATGGGCAACTACACGTTTGAGGAAATTGTGAAAAGCGTGCATTACCAGATGGGGATGGAACTGAGCGACAAGGTGATGAAAACCCGTATTACCACCAATGTCAAAGTGGAAAAAAGCATCTTTCTGAAAATTCTCCCGCTGTTTATCAAGAACATCGCGATGAAGGCGGTGTATAACATGGTGGGCGAGTCCAAGTCCTGCCTGGCCTTTTCCAACCTGGGAGCCGTCAAGCTCCCCGCCGTAATGGAAAGATACATCCAGCGTATAGACTTTATCCTGGGCGCGCAGGCCACCAGACCCAACAATTGCGGCTTGCTCTCTTATCAGGACAAGCTCTACATCAACCTGACTCGCAACATCCGAGAGCCCGTGCTGGAGCGAGCCTTCTTTTCCTACCTGGTCAAGCTGGGACTTGGCGTGAAAATCGAAAGCAACCAGAGGTAAATCATATGCCCTATTGTGTCAAATGCGGGGTTGAGCTCGCCGAGAGCGAGGACAAGTGCCCCCTGTGCCATACGGTCGTTTATCACCCCGATCTGCCGCTCATGACGGCAAACAGCCCCTACCCTGCCCAAAAAGCGTCCCAGACCGAGTCTGTCAACCGCTATGGCGTGCTGTTTTTTCTGTCGGTGCTTTTTGTCAGCATCATTGCACTGACCCTGCTCATTGATGTGCGTTTCAGCGGCCGCATGACCTGGTCGGGCTACCCTATCGGCGCGGTCGGGCTACTCTATGTAATCACCATGCCCCCGCTGTGGTTCAAGCGGCGCCACCCAATCTTCTTTGTGGCGCTCGACTATGTTGCCGTCGCGATCTACCTGTGGCTGGTGGCATTCCTGACGGGTGGCGGTTGGATGCGCCCCTTTGCCCTCCCCCTCCTCGCCTGTCTGGCAGGACTCACACTCATTGTGATGGCGGTCAGCCGCTATCTGAAGTGCGACCCAATCTATCTTTACAGCGGTGTGGTCATCGCCATCGGGCTATTCACTGTGTTACTGGAGGGATTGATTAACCGCACATTTCAGATTCGCGAGACGCTTGTCTGGTCGCTCTACCCCCTGGCCTCCTGCCTGCTGGTCGGCGTTGCCCTCGTGGTCGTCGCCCTATGCAAACCCCTGCGCGAAGCGTTGCACAAAATCTTTTTTGTGTAGTCGCCACAGGTGCAAAACTACAAGCGGGCACAGCCCCTTTCCCTTACCTTGACCCCACACCCAGCACAGCAGGCAGCACTCGTTTGGCGCCTGCTTTTTTGATGGTTTTCGCCGCTTCGGCAAGGGTGGCGCCGCTGGTAGTGATGTCGTCTACCAAAATCACCACCTTGTTTGCCGGTGCCTTCCCCTTTTTCACCGCAAAAAGCCCCTTGATGTTTTCCAGCCGCTGCGCGCCGTCCAGTTCCTTTTGGGCGCGCGCCGCCCGTGTTCGGCACAACAGGTCGTCATAGGCGATCCCCAGCTCCCTGCCCGTCAGCCGTGCCAATGCGGCGGCATGGTCATAGCCCCTGTGCAGTCGCGCCCGAGCGGAGGCGGGAATGTTGGTGATCAGGCATTGGTCTGTCTTCTTTGGCAGCTGCCCGCGCAGGGCGGCTGCCAATTCCTTTGCCAAAAAGACATTGACATCTCTGAGGTGTGCGCTTTTTAAGGCATAGATCAGCTTGTTTTCCGGTTCCTCCCTGTACTTGGGACGGTAGCGAAACACTTTGACCAGCCGCCGCACGCCATGCCTTGACAAGTACTCTGTCGGACAGGCGCAACTCGATAGCGGTGCCAGACAGCACGCGCACCGGCGCTCCTTGGCGTCTTCGTACTTCTCCAGGCAAGCAGGGCAAAGCGCGCCCCCGTCCGGTCCCAACACTTGCCGGCAGGCAACGCACTTCGGGACAAAGAACAAATTGAGCAGCTTGTCCACCCACGGTCTCACTTTTTCCCCCTCCTGCGCCCTTGCTATCTGCGTCCTTGTTCGCTGCGCCGCTGGCGCGTCCGAAAGCTGTTTGGCTTAAAAAAGGCGGCAACTGCTTGTGTTCAGTTACCGCTTTTTCGAAGCATTACACCTTGCTTAATGCCTGGTCAAGGTCGGCGATGATGTCCGACACATCCTCAATGCCCACCGACAGGCGCACCAGATCGGGGCTGATCTTGCACTCCGCCAACTGCCCGTTTGTCATTTGGCGGTGCGTGGTACTGGCAGGATGAAGAACGCAGGTGCGCACATCCGCCACATGGGTCACCAGAGCGGCGAGGCGCAGGGCGTCCATGAAGCGCTCTGCCGCTTCCCTGCCCCCTTTCACGCCAAAGGAAATGACGCCGCAGGTGCCGTTTGGCATATACTTTTTTGCCAGCGCCTCATAGCGGCTGCCCGGCAGAGTGGGATAGTTCACCCAGCTCACCCTGTCATCGCCCGCCAAGTAGTTCGCCACTGTCTCGGCGTTCCGGCAGTGCCGCTCCATGCGCAAAGCAAGCGTGTCCAGCCCGGCATTGAGATAAAAAGCGTTAACCGGGGACTGGACTGCGCCGAGGTCACGCATCAGTTGCACGACGATCTTGCGGATATACGCCTCTTTCCCGAATTTCTCGGCATACACAATGCCGTGGTAGGAGGGGTCGGGGGTGGTCAGTCCGGGGAAAGCGTCGGGATGTGCCATCCAGTCAAAATTGCCGCTGTCCACCACCACCCCGCCGATGGTGGTAGCATGGCCGTCCATATACTTGGTGGTGGAATGAATGACAATGTCCGCGCCAAAGTCAAAGGGGCGGCAGTTGATGGGGGTGGGAAAGGTGTTGTCCACCACCAGCGGCACACCGTTGGCATGCGCCACTGCGGCAAACTTTTCAAAATCCAGCACAATCAGCGCGGGATTTGCCACACTTTCGGCAAACATCGCCTTGGTATTGGGGCGAAACGCCGCCTGCAGTCTGTCGGCATCCCAGTCGGGGTCCACAAAGGTAACCTCAATGCCCATACGGCTCATGGTGACGGCAAGCAGGTTGTAAGTCCCGCCGTAAATCGCGGCAGAGGCCACAATATGGTCACCCGCCTGGCAGATATTGAACAGGGAAAAGAAAGTGGCTGCCTGACCCGAACCGGTGAGCACCGCCATCACCCCGCCCTCCAGCGCGGCGATTTTGGCAGCGACCGCATCATTGGTCGGGTTGGCAAGGCGGGTGTAAAAATAACCGTCCTGTTCCAAATCAAAGAGTTTCGCCATCTCGGCGCTTGAGCCGTACCGAAAGGTGGTGCTTTGCACGATGGGCAGCACGCGGGGCTCTCCGCTTTTCGGCGTATAGCCTGCCTGTACGCATTTTGTGTCGATCTTCATCAACTTGCCCTCATTTCTTGTTGGGATAGCTGTCCTTCAGTCCGACAATGCGGATGAAGGTGTTATCATACTTGTGGTCCTTGATGAAATAGCCCAGCCGCACAAACTGATACCGCTGCCCCGGTGCCGCCCCTGCCAAGACGGGCTCTACCTTGGCATGACTGACCTTTGTGACAGAGGCGGTGTTCAGATAGTCCCCATAGCCCTTTCCCTCGGGAATGGCGGAGACATCCTCAATGGTGAACAACTTGTCATACAGCATCAGGGTGGCATCTTTGGCGTGCGCGGCGGAGAGCCAGTGAATGGTTCCCTTCACCTTGCGCCCGTCCCCGGGCATACCGCAGCCCGTTTCCAGGTCAGCCCGACAGCGGATTTCCCTGATCTGTCCCTGCTCGTCCTTCACAAGCTCCTCACACTTGATGATATATGCCCCCATAAGCCGCACTTCCCCGCCCGGCTTCAGGCGGAAATACTTGGGCGGCGGGACCTCGGCAAAGTCCTCCCTGTCAATGAACAGCTCTCGCGTAAAGGGGAGCTGCCGCTTGCCTGCCGTCTCGTCATTTGGGTTGTTCGGCAGCTCGAAATACTCCACCTGATGCTCGGGGTAGTTGGTAATGACCACTTTAATGGGATCGACGACCGCCACCCGCCGCTCTGCCGTCAGGTTCAGCTCTTCCCTGATGCAGTGCTCGAGCAGCTCATAATCCACCACGCTCAGAGATTTTGACACACCCGCCCGGTCCAAAAAATCAAAAATGGCGGCAGGGGTGTAGCCGCGGCGGCGCAGCCCGCAGAGGGTGGGCATACGGGGATCGTCCCAGCCGTCTACCAGCCCCGTTTCCACCAGCTCACGCAGATAGCGCTTGCTCATGACCGTGTGGGTGACATTCAGCCGGGCAAACTCCCACTGGTGCGGCTTGTGTGCGAAGCCGATGTTGTCAATCACCCAGTCGTACAGCGGCCGATGATTTTCAAACTCAATGGAACACAGCGAGTGGGTGATGCCCTCCAGCGCGTCCTGAATGGGGTGGGCGTAGTCATAGAGCGGGTAGATGCACCATTTATTTCCCTGCCGATGGTGCGGGGTGTGCAAAATACGGTAGATGGCGGGGTCGCGCAGGTTCATGTTGGGGGACGCCATGTCGATTTTGGCACGCAGGGTTTTCGAGCCGTCCGGGTACACCCCCTCTTTCATGGCCTGAAAAAGGGCGAGGTTTTCCTCCACCGTCCGCTCACGGTACGGGCTGTTCCTGCCCGGCTCGGTCAGGGTCCCGCGGTAGAGACGCATGTCTTCTGCCGACAGGTCGCAGACATACGCCTTTCCGTCCTTAATGAGCTTTACGGCAAATTCATAGCACTGCTCGAAATAGTCGGAGCCGTAAAAAACGCCGCCGTCCGGCACCGCCCCCAGCCACAGTAAGTCCTCGTAAATGGACTTGACATACTCCTCGTCTTCCTTTTCGGGGTTGGTGTCGTCATAGCGCAGGTTGAACGTGCCGCCGTACTTTTTTGCGGTGCTGTGGTTGATGCGAATGGCCTTGGCACTGCCGATATGCAGGTACCCGTTCGGCTCGGGCGGAAACCGGGTGTGGATTTTCAGCTCCGGGTTTTCCGCCAGATCGCGGTCAATGATATCGTGAATAAAGTTCGAGGCAATCGTGTTGTTTTCGCTGTCAGTCATTAAAGGTTCCTCCGCCCTCTCATCTGTCGGTTGTTGGTTTTATCGGTAGTAGGGGAGCTCCTGTGCCATGGTGGACGAGCCGCCGTGTCCGGGGTAGATGCGGCAGTGGGCATAGCGCTCGCACAATTTTCGGATAGACGCGAACAGTGCCGCCTCGTCCCCGCCCCATAAATCCGTGCGGCCATAGTCGCCGCCTGCAAAAATGGTGTCACCCGTATATAAAGAATCGCCGCATAAAAAGCAGCAGGAGCCTTTGGTGTGCCCGGGTGTGGCGACCACCTCCAGGGTCTGCTCTCCAAAGATCAGTACCTGCCCGTCCTCGAGCAGGCAGTCGGCGGGGACCGTCCGGAAGTCCTGCCCAAAGAACAGGCGATACCCGTTCTTGTCCCCGTCAAGCAACGCAGGCGCGTCGGCTGCCATGATCGCCACCGGCGCCCCTGTTCGTGCTTTCCATTCGGACAGGTAGAGCAGGTGGTCAAAGTGCGCATGCGTGAGCAGGAGATAGCGAATGGCGGGCGCCGCTTCCCTGCCCGCCATCACCCGGTCATACGGCACGGACGGGTCAATCATCACGCCCGCCGTCCCGGCCCTGTCGGTTACTAAGTAGCCGTTGGCGCCAAAGCCGCCGCCGGAAAAAAGCTGGCTCTTCAAAACAGCCCTCCCGTCATCTTCTTGTCATAAATTATACCATAGTGGGCAGGAAAAGTCTATTGAAATACGAAATTTCTTGAGAATTGCTCTGAATTCTGCCGAGCAACGGGCGAGAGGGTGGGCATCGGCTGATTGTCATCGCAAAAAGTGACGAAAAGTTGGGGCAACCCTCACTGCTTTTCAGGCGTACTTCGCAAAGGCACCGCTCTGTGCCCGTTTGGATTTCGAGATGCGCTCATAGCACAGATGTATTTTCATCGGCATAAACTGATAATGCGTAGAGCAAAACCAAGAAAGGAGTGCCTGTGTGAATGAAATGACCATCATTGTCGGTTCGATGACCTATGCCAGTAAGGCAAAAAAAGCGCTTTCGGATGTCGGTATTCGCGCCAGAATCGTCAAAACCGATACGAACTACAGTCGTGGATGTATCTATGGCGTGACTTTTTCCAATGAACAGTTTTTAAGTGCGGTCGCCGAACTGAGAAAGCAGGGCATTCAGTACGAACTGATCAAGGACAGATAAACATGAACCCTATTTACCTGGATAACGCCGCCACGACCTTTCCCAAGCCCGCGCTTGTGAAGGCGGAATTGATGCGCTGCGTTCATGAATATTGCGGCAACCCGGGCAGAAGCGGCCACCGGCTTTCCTTAGAAGCAGCCGAGCAAATATTCACATGCCGAGGTGAAATTTGCTCGCTTTTTCATTATCCTTCCCCGGAACACGTGATTTTTTGCCACAACGCCACCCATGCCTTAAACCTCTCCATTCAGTGCATGGTGGTGCACGGCTCCCATATCCTCCTCAGCGACCTGGAGCACAACTCTGTGTTTCGCCCCATCCATACGCTGGCACAGAGGGGGCTTGTCAGTTACGATATTTTCCCGCACCGCGGCGACATCATTCAGAATCTCAAAGCGAACCTGAGGCCGGAGACCGACATGGTGGTCTGTACCCACACCAGCAATGTCAGCGGCTTTACCTTTCCCATCGAGGAGATGGGCGAGTTCTGCAAAGAGCGTGGACTCTGCTTCATCATTGACGGCGCGCAAAGCGCGGGGCATCTGGACATTGACCTCGGGCGGCTCAGTTTTGACGCCTTCTGCGCCCCCGGCCATAAAGGGCTGCTCGGTGTGCAGGGCTCGGGGTTTGTCATTTTGAAAACCCGACGCCCACTGCGGGACTTCATCGTGGGGGGCAGCGGCTCGGATTCGCTCTCCGCTGCCATGCCGACCTTTCTGCCCGACCGCTTCGAGGCGGGCACACTGGCCACCCCTGCCATCGTCTCACTCTTGGAGGGTGTGCGGTACCTGCAAAAAGAAGGATTGGCGACAATCGGCGCACAGCACCGGTCTTTGGTGCGCCGCCTCAGCGACGCGCTGGCGGGAGAAAGGGGGATAGAAGTGCTATCTGTCCCCGACAACCCCGCAGGCATTGTCTCTTTTAACATCGAGGGTGTACACCCCGCCGAGCTTGCCGAGTACCTTGACCAGAAAAATATCTGTGTCCGCGCGGGCATCCATTGCTCCCCGCTGGCGCATCGATCCTTAGGTACCCTGCCCCACGGCTGTGTACGTGTCAGTTTCGGGCCTTTTAACCGGGCAGAAGACATTGACTGCCTACTGGAAGCCCTCTCCGCACGCGAGAGATCACCGTGAGAAGCGAAAGGTGCAGCCCTCCCCTTCAATTCGATACACACCGCCGCTCAGCCGCCCAAGTAAAATTGAGCGGCCCGAGGCGCGCTTGCCATAGAGTGTCCGGCAGGGTCTGTCTACGCTGACACGCAGCGGCTGCTCGGACTTGTTCACCACCGTTAAGACCATGTAAGAGCCGTTTTTGCGCACAAAAGCAAGGGCGGTTTTTTCTATTTTCAGCAGGTGAAAGCTCCCCTCTGCAAAGGCTGCCTCGCCCCGCCGCATTTCCCCCATCTCCCTGAAAAAGCCCACCAGCGCCTCATCCATCCGATGCCACGGAAAGGGGGCTCGGTTGAACGGGTCTTTGTACCCCTCCATGCCGGTCTCATCCCCGTAGTAGATGGTGGGAATGCCGGGCAGGGTCATCAAAATCAGGTAGCACAGCCGCAGCAACCGAACGGCATACCGTCTCTGCGCGTCGCTCAGGCGGGCACGGGCGATCTGTTCATTGGTCTTTTTACTGTAATCCACGCCACCCAGCAGGGTCAGAATTCGCTCGGTGTCGTGACTGCCGAGCAAATTCATTTGCAGGTGCATGACATGCCGCGGGCAGTTCTGCATCACCTCACACAGCGCGTAGGAGAGGGTGTCGGTGTCGTCGTACTTCATATAGGAGATGATGCCCACCCGCAGCGGGTAGTTCATGACCGCATCAAGCTGCCGACCCCAGAAGTACTGCTTTCGCGTGTCATACGCCGTTTTGTTGGACGCGTCCTCCCAGACCTCGCCGTAGAGGACTGCCTCTCGGTTATGGGCATGCAGCCGCCGCTTGATATCGCATAGGAAGCTGTTCTCCAGCTCGTCCGCCACATCCAGCCGAAACCCGTCAATCCCCAGCCTGGCATAATGGGCGACCACCCCCTCCTCCCCCACAAAAAACGCCCGACAAGCCCGACAACGCAGGTTGAGGGTGGGCAAAATGGAGATCCCCCACCACGACCGATACTGATCCGGGAATCGCTCAAAGGTATACCAGCGATAGTAGGGGGAGTGTCGGGATTGGTACGCGCCGATGCTCGGGTAACGACCGTACTTGTTGAAGTACAGGCTGTCGTCCCCCGTATGATTGAACACCCCGTCCAACATGATGCGCATCCCGTGCCGGTGCGCCCGCTCAATCAGCTCCTGCAGCACCGCCTCCGACCCGAACATCTCATCCACCTTCAGATAGTTGCCCGTGTCATACTTATGGTTGGAAAATGCTTCAAACAGAGGGGATAAATACAGGCAGTTGACCCCCAAGGAGGCAAGATAGGGCAGTTTTTCCATAATCCCGCGCAGGTTCCCGCCAAAGAACATATTGTTGGCCAGCGGGGCGCCCGGGTAGGGCGGGTACTGCGGCACGCCGTTTTCCCAGTCCCGGTTGAGCAGTGCGCCCTTGCGGACACGCACCGGTCCCGCGGAAAAAAAGCGGTCGATAAAGATATGGTAGATGATCCCCCCAAACAGCCACGTCGGCCGCGGGTAGTGCTCCTCATAGATCAATAGCTGAAAAGGAAGCTCCCCCACCCCCGCCCGAGCGAAAACGCCTTGGTCGGACGCGGTTTTATGGGCGACCCCTTCCCCGCCCGCAAAGCGGGCGCAGAAGGTGAAAAAGTAGAGCCCGCAAGGGCGCTCACCGGTGGGAATCGTGACGGAGTAGCACTCGCTTTCCCCCTCCATACTGCACCAGTGCATCGGCAGGTGGGCGATCTCCTCCGCGCCGTCCTGCCGCAAAGCCAGCGTCAGCGATACCATCCCCAGCAGACGGCGGCAGCGCAGCTCCAGCCGCACGCTGTCCCCCCGTGCCACCGCCCGCCGGTGCGGGTTGTCTGCCTCGGCGGACAGGTACCGCAGGGAAAAGGACAAGCCCGGCGCATCCCTGACCAAAGGACAGATCGGTTGCATCTCTACCTCCCCACGGGAGTGACGTGCCAGATTTCCTTTGCGTAGCGCTCAATGCTGACATCTGCGGCGAAGCGTCCCGAACGCGCCAGATTGAGGAGGGCACGCCGGTTCCAGTCGGCCCGGTCCCGGTAGTCGAAGAGCGCCTTTTGGTACTCAAAACAGTACGCATCAAAGTCGGCGATGCACATATACGGGTCAGCCACCGTGTGCCCGCCGTTGATCAGGTAATCAATCATTCCCTGAAAGAGCTGCCCGCCGATGGGTTTTTCAAGCCGGTCAATGGTTTTGTGCAGCCGTTCCGAGCGGTGGTAAAACTCCCGCGCCTCATACCCCCCGCGCCAGAGCTCCTCCACCTCCCGGTGATTCATCCCGAAAATGTAGATGTTCTGCTCACCTACCGCCTCCAGAATCTCCACATTGGCCCCGTCCAGCGTGCCGATGGTCAACGCCCCGTTCATCATCAGCTTCATGTTGCCCGTACCGCTCGCCTCCTTGCCCGCCAGGGAAATCTGCTCGCTGAGCTCGGCAGCGGGAATCAGCCGCTCTGCCACGCTGACATTGTAGTCCTCCAAAAACAGCACCGAAAGTGTCTCCCGGGTCAGCGGGTTGCTCTCCAGCTCCCGCGACAAAAAGTAAATCAACTTGATGATGCGCTTGGCCATCTGATAGTTGGGAGCGGCTTTGGCACCGAAAATGAAGGTCTGGGGGGGCACCTCCAGGTGCGGATTTTCGCATAGGTCGGTATAGAGTGAGAGAATTTTCAGCACATTCAAGAGTTGCCGCTTGTACTCATGCAGACGCTTGACCTGCACATCAAAAATTGAGTGGGGGTCAATCACCCTGCCGGTTTTCTCCTTGACATAGGCGGCAAACGCCTGTTTGTTTGCCAGCTTGATGGCCTCCATTTCCGAAAGCACACTGCGATTTTGTGCAAATTTTTCAAGTTCCCCAAGCTCCGAGGGGCGGTCAATATAGCCCTCCCCGATGCACGAGGCAATCAAATCCGAAAGCCCTGGGTTGGCATAGGTGAGCCACCGCCGATGCACCACGCCGTTGGTCACATTGGTGAACTTTTGGGGCGCCATTTTATAAAAATCCCTGAACACCGTCTTTTTCAAAATCTCACTGTGCAGGGCGGAGACACCGTTGACGGTATGGGCGGCAATCACGCTCAGGTTGGCCATGCGCACCTGCCCGTATGCCACCACCGACATGCGGGAAATCCGCTCCCAGTCCCCGGGGTACAGCCGCCAGAGCTCGACGCAAAACCGGCGGTTGATCTCCGCCATAATCATGAAGATCCGGGGCAACTTCATGCGGAACAGGTCCACCCGCCAGCACTCCAGCGCCTCGGGCAGGACGGTGTGGTTGGTATAGCTGGTGCAGGCGGTGACAATCTGCCACGCATTGTCCCACGTGTACGAATACACATCCATCAGAATGCGCATCAGCTCCGGGATGCACAAGGCAGGGTGCGTGTCGTTGATATGAATGACCAGCTTGTCGGCAAAGCCCTCCAGGGAGCCATGCGCGGAAAAATAGTCACGGAAAATGCTCTGCAGTGATGCCGAGACCAGAAAGTATTGCTGGGTCAGCCGCAACAGCTTGCCCTCGTCATGCTCGTCGGGCGGGTAGAGCTGGCGGGTGATAAGCTCGGCATTGTCGGATTCCCGCAAGGCCTTGATATAGGACCCCTGCGAGGGGAAGCCTCCCGGTTGGTTGTAGGGCTCCTTGGCCCGCCACAGGCGAATGGTATTGACCGCGCGACTGCCCGTCCCCACCATCATCAGGTCATACGGAACCGCCCGTACCTCCTCATAGTCGGTGTGGGTGATGCGCAGCTCCCCATTGACCCATGCCTCGCTGACCTGCCCCCCAAAGCGGACGGTCATCGTGCGCTCCGGTCGGGCAAACAGCCACTGTCCGCCCCCCTCGTTCATCCACTCATCCGGCAGCTCAACCTGTTCCCCCTCCACCAGCCGTTGCTTAAAAAGCCCCTGTTCATAGCAAAGAGAGTATCCGTTGGCATAATAATCCCCGGCAGACAGCGAATCCATGAAGCAGGCAGCCAACCGTCCGAGCCCGCCGTTCCCCAGTCCCGGGTCGGTTTCACAGGCATACACATCCTCAAATGTCTTGCCATACCCAGCCAGCACCTCGCACAGCGCAGGGTACAGCCCCATGTTTTGGGTGGTGTTGTATAAAAACCGTCCCACCAAAAACTCCATGCACAGGTAGCAGACCAGTCGCGCGCCTTTGGCGGCCACCCTTTTTTTGAACTCGTCCCGCTGCTCCTTCATGAGGTCCTTCAGCACCTGCACGGTGGCCTGGTAGAGCTGCTCATTGCCGGCCTGCTCCGGGTGGGTGATGCCGCGGCTGTGTAGCTTTGTCTCGATGCTCTGCCGCAGTTTTTCTGCGCTCATCGGACCTTCTCCCCTGCCCTGCCCTGACTGCTCGTCCCTCTCCCGCACCGGTTGTTCTTGTCTTAGTTCATTCATATCAAACTTTCCTCTTCCTGTTTGAGCGTTTCTTGTTTTTGCGACAACAGTTGTCGGTAGAGCTCGGCATACACCCGGCTCGAGGCATCCCACGAAAAGTCGCTTTGCATGGCGGCGTGCATCAATCGCTGCCACAGTGCCGGCCGGCGGTAGAGTGCCAGCGCGTCTTTGATCTGGTACATCATTTCCTGCGCGTGAAAGTTCTGAAAGACAAAACCATTCGCCCCAGATTTCCCCTGCGGGATGATGCTGTCCGCCAGCCCGCCCACGGCGCGCACCACAGGCAGGGTACCGTACCGGCAGGCAATCATCTGCGCCAGCCCGCACGGTTCGCTTTTGGAGGGCATCAGGAACAGGTCGGCGGCGGCATACAGTTGCTTGGACAGCGCGCGGTCAAACCGGATGAGGGAGCGCGCCTGTCCCGGGTATTGCGCGCACAGCGCGGTGAATGCCTCCTCATAGTGACGGTCCCCCGTACCCAGCAACACAAACTGCACGGGCAGCGCCATCAGCTCGCCAAAGGCGCGCAGCACCAAGTCCAGCCCCTTCGCCTCGGTCAGCCGAGTGACCATGACCAGCAAGGGACACTCGGCTGACAGGGTAAGCCCCAGCTTTTCTTGCAGGGCCGCCTTGTTTTGCGCCTTGCCCTCCCAGGCGTCTGTCTGCTCATACGGACAAGGAATGTCTCCTCCGGTGGTGGGGGAAAACATGGTTTGGTCGATACCGTTCAAAACCCCCCGCAGCTTCCACGTATACGCCCGCACTATATCCGAGAGCCCATGCGCAAAGAAAACCTCCTCCAGCTCCTTGGCATAGCGCGGGCTGACCGTGCTGAGTGCGTCCGCGCACACCAGCGCCCCCTTGAGCAGGTTGAGCGCGCCCCCGTACGACAAAACGGACAGGTAGCGGCTGTCCAGGTCAAAAATGTCGCCCAGCAGATACGGGTCAAACTTCCCTTGGTACTCTATGTTATGGATGGTAAACATGGTTTTGATCCCGGCAAGCAGGGGATGGGTGCGAAATCTTGTTTTCAGGTAAACGACACTCAGCGCCGCCTGCCAGTCGTGGGCGTGCAAAATGTCCACCGACAGCGGCATGCGCATCAGCATCTCAATCACCGCGCGGCAAAAGTAGGCGAACCGCTCCCCGTCGTCGTGCTGCCCATACAGGGAGTCTCGCAAAAAATACTGCCGGTTATCAATAAAGTAATAATTGACCCCGTCCATCACCAGCCGGTGCACCCCGACATAGGACTGCCGCCAACCGTACATGAAGCCAAGCTCGCACACCCGCTGCATTTGCTCGCGAAAACAGGGGGGGATCGAGGTGTACAGCGGCATCACCACCGACACCTCACACCCGTCCCCATACAGTGCCTTGAGGCTTTTGGGCAACGCCCCCATCACATCCCCCAGCCCGCCGCTGGCGGCGAAGGGGACGACCTCCGCGCTGACATATAGAATCCTCATCACATCCCTCACACATAGCACCCCCGTCCATCATACTGCTCAACTTCCTCTCCGCCTGCCGGCGGCACTCACACATTGCATCCCCGCGAAATATAGTAGGGCAGATGTTTGCTGCCGCTGAGCTGGCTGTGGTCGCTGACCACCACCTCCTCATCGCTCACCACACAATTGAGCGTACTGCCCTGCCCCACATAGGTCCCTGCAAACAAGACCGAGTTGCGTACCGTTGCATGGCGGGTAATCCGCACCCCGGGAAACAGGATGGAGTTTTCCACCTTTCCCTCAATGATACAGTCGTCGGCGATCAGCGAGTCATAGACCTCCGCCCCCTCCTTGTAGAGCGCGGGCGGCGTATGCTGCAGACTGGTATAGACCGGGTTCTCGCGGTTAAAGAGCAGCGACTGCCGCGCCGCCTCATTGCGGGTCAGCTCAATGCTGTGGTGATAGTAGTCGAGAAAGCCGGACAGAAAGGCCGCGTACCCCTCGTGGCAGTACGCATAGTACTTTTTCTCCCCCGTCTGCTTCATCAGCACATCATCGGTCAGACTGCGGTGGTTATAGGCCAGGGCTTGATCAAGCACCCGGTTCAGGTAGCGGGTGCGAAAGACAAACAGGCTCAGAAATCTCTGCGGATACTCGGGGTGATACCCGGTGCTTTTCACCATGTCGAGCACCTTTCCGTCACTGTCCGCCCGCATCATCAGCACAGGAAACTTGGCGGTAAAGGAAGGCGGGCAGGGGGTGGTGAGCAGGGTCAGATCGGCATCCTTGTTCCGATGGGCGCGTATCACATCCGCCAAGCGGATGCTGCAGATATCGGTACAGTCCGAAAGGACCACAAACTCCTCCTTGTACTCCCTGAGGTACGCCGCAATGCTTTTGAGGGTCTCCATACGGTGCGCATGGAGCGGCGTGTCCCCACTCCCGGAAGTTTGGTAGGGCGAGAGGAAGCGGATGCCCCCCCACGGCCGCGCCAGGTCCCAGTCCTTGCCGCACCCAATGTGCTCGGCGAGCGAGCGGTAGTTGTAGTTGGCAACAATGCTGATATTCTGAAGCCCCGCATTGACCATACCCGACAGCACAAAGTCCACCAGCCGGTAGCGGCAGGCAAAGGGAATGGCGGCGACCGTGCGCTGTTCGGTCAGCCGCGAGAGGGTACAGTCGTTGAGGTTGGACAGAATGATCCCCGCTGCGTTCATTCAGATCACCACCAGCCTCTCCGACCCATGCGCTTCCGCCCCGTCCATCACCGTGAGGTTTTCCTTCCCTGCTTGGGGACGGCCTACTTGTGTGAACTCCGGCACCTTGGTGTCACAGTCCACAATCGCATCATACACCGCCGCCCCCCGTCCCACATGGACCCCCTCCAGCAGCACCGAGCAACTGACCGTCGCCCCTTCCTCGACTGTCACCCCGCGCGAGAGCACCGAGCCGATGACCTCGCCGTTCACCACGCACCCTTCGCTGACCAGACTGTTTTCAATTTTGGCGCGGTTGCCGATCCACTGGGGCGGGCACACCCTGCCCCGACTGCCGATAGGCGAGTGGCTGTCCCACAGATTCATGCCCGGCACCTTTTGCAGCAGCTCCATATTGGCCTCCCATAAGCTTTGGATGGTGCCGACATCCTTCCAGTATCCGAGGAAGGGGTAGGCATAGAGCCGCTCCCCGCAGTAGAGCAGATTCGGAATCACATTGCGCCCAAAGTCGTTGGCGGAGTGCGGGTCTGCCTCGTCAATGTCGAGATACCGATACAGCGTGTCAATATTGAAGATATAAATCCCCATGGACGCCTGGTTGTTTTTCGGCACTTTCGGCTTTTCCTCAAACTCATAAATGCTGCCGTCCTCACGGGTATTGCAGATCCCGAAGCGGCCGGCCTCGCTGAGGGGAACCATGATGGTGGCGACCGTGCAGACGGCGTTGTTTTTTTTGTGCGCCGACAGCATTTTACTGTAATCCATCCGATAAATATGGTCGCCCGACAGGATGAGCACATAGCGGGGCGCGTACCGGTCAATGAAGTGCTTGTTCTGGTAGATGGCGTTGGCGGTCCCCTTATACCAGCAGCTCTCCCCGTTTTTTTGGTAGGGTGGGAGGATGCGCAACCCGCCCCGCTGCTTGTCCAGTCCCCACGGCCGCCCGTCCCCCAGGTGCTCATGCAGGGAGAAGTGCCGGTACTGGGTCAGCACCCCCACCGTGTCAATCCCAGAGTTGACACAGTTTGACAGGGTGAAGTCAATGATCAGATATTTGCCGCCAAAGCCGACGGCGGGCTTTGCCGTCTCCTCGGTCAGCGGGCAAAGGCGGCTACCCTGCCCGCCCGCTAAAATCATAGCCACGCATTCTTTTTGTATCATTCTCACTCCTGCCTCAGACAATGATCAGTTCTTCCCCGGTACTCGCCTCCATGACCACACCCGAAAAAGGCGCCATGTCCAGCACCCAGTCTGCCCCCTCGTCCGCGCGTACCGTCTTTTCTGCCTCGGACGGCTCCGTGTCCGGTGCCGCCTCCGGCGCCGGCGGGGTGAGGCAGACGCTGCCGGGGGAGGTCTCAAAGACAATTTGATACTCCGCGCCCTTTTGTGCGGGGATCCGAATGCCCGACAGAGGCCCCCCGTTGAAACTGAGCACGACCACCAGCACCCTGCCGTCGGCACCATACCGCCTGAAAGCGACCATGTTCCGGTCACACTCGTCGGCGTACAGCCACTCAAAGCCCTCGGGGGTGAAATCCCGCTCCCACAGCGCCCCCTGCGCCAGGTAAAAGTGGTTGAGCGCCGCCGTATAGGCCTGCAGGCCCCGGTGTGCGGGCTGCTCGGTCAGCTCCCACGGCAAAGCGCGCCGGTAGTCCCACTCCTCCCGTTGCCCAAACTCACACCCCATAAACAACAGCTTTTTGCCGGGATAGGTCATCTGTAACAGCAACGCCACCCGAAATTGCCGCAGTTTTTCCTCCGTGCCGCCGTGCATTTTCTCAAACAGCGACCGCTTGCCATAGACCACTTCATCATGCGAAATGGGTAGCACAAAGTGCTCGTTGAAAGCATAGACAAGCGGAAAGTTCAGGTGCCGGTGCACATAGCGGCGGTAGATGGGGTCTAAGCCGAGGTAGGCAAAAAAATCGTTTGCCCAGCCCATATTCCACTTCAGGTGAAAGCCCAGTCCCCCAAGATCAACCGGGGTGGTGACGCCCGGCCAGGAGGTGGATTCCTCGGCAATCATCAGCACATCGGGACAGGTGTCCCTCACCGTTTGGTTCAACTGCCGCAGGAAGGCGGTGGCCTCCAGATTTTCATTTGTCCCGAACCGATTCGGCTCCCACTCCCCCGGCTGTCTGTCATAATCGAGGTAGAGCATGGATGCCACGGCATCCACCCGCAAGCCGTCGATGTGGTAGCTCTCCAGCCAGTAAAGGGCGCTGGAAATCAAAAAAGACCGCACTTCCGTCCGCCCCAGATCAAAATAGCGGGTGCCCCACCCATAGGATTCCCGCCGATGAGGTGCCTGATACTCATAGAGCGGCGCGCCGTCGAATTCATAGAGCCCCCAAGCGTCCTTGGGGAAATGCGCCGGCACCCAGTCCATCAGCACGCCCACTCCGCCCCGGTGCAGGTAGTCAACAAAATACTTGAAGTCCTCCGGCGTGCCGAAGCGCGAGGTGGGCGCAAAATAGCCGCACACCTGATACCCCCAGGACGGATCATAGGGGTGCTCGGTCAGGGGCAAAAGCTCAATGTGCGTATAGCCCATGGACTTCACATAGGGCAGCACGTGCTCCGCCGCCTCCCGATAGCTCAGGTACCCTCCGTCCTCCCGCCGCAGAAAGGACGCCAGGTGCACCTCATAGATCGTCATGGGATGCGGTAAAAAGGCCTCCCCCTCACCGGGGACCGTCCGCCGGCGGTGCTCCAGCCAAGCCTCATCTCCCCACTCATAGCTCCCCTGCCAGAGGATGCTGGCGCCGTCCGCCCCCCCGCGGGAAAAACGAGCAAAAGGGTCCCCTTTCAGCACTGTCCCCGCGTTTGACTCGACCTTGTATTTATAGACCTTCCCGTGCAGGGACTGTGCGCTCTCATACGAGAGCTCCCAGATGCCGCCGTCATTCAGCCGCCGCATGGGCAGCCCCTGCGTCCAGTCGCAGAATTCCCCCACCACCGACACCTGCCGCGCGGCGGGCGCCCAGGTACGGAATGTATAGCGGTAACGGTCCTTTGTCTGCTCGATCTGACACCCCAAAAACTCATGCGCACGGATTTCCGTTCCCTCGTGAAAAAGATATTCCCGCAAGGCGCTGTTTGTCTCTGCCATGCCGCCTCCCTTTGCTTGTTTCAGTCATCTATATCATGAGAAATTTGCTCGTGTATTATACGATTTTTTCGAGTCCTTTCTCCCTGTGGCCATATAGAGTAATATGCACCGTTTTCACCCAAACAACACAAAAAAAGCTGAAAGCCGGTCACAACCGACTTTCAGCTTCGCTGTCATCTAAAAAATCAAATCACCGCTTCCGCGTGGCGCATCACATGGCAGCAAATATTGACCGCCACCGGCAACCCGGCGATATGTGTGGGCGCATGGTTGACCTTCACGGCAAAGACGGTGGTCGAACCGCCAAAGCCCTGCGGCCCGATATCCAGGGCATTCAGGCTCGCCATCAGCTTTTCCTCCAGCAAGCGGTACCGCTCGTCCGGGTGGGGTTGGCCGACCTCGCGCAGCAGCGCTTCTTTGGCAAGCAGGGGGGCAGTCTCAAAGTCCCCCCCGATGCCCACGCCGACAAAGAGTGGCGGGCAGGGCTGTGCCCCCGCCGAGCGCACGCAGTCCACCACAAAGTCCACCACATCCGCCTCGGAAGCCGAGGGGGTCATCATCTTGAGCCGGCTCATGTTCTCACTGCCAAATCCCTTGGGCAGGCAGCGCAGGCGCAACTTGTCGCCCGGGATCGCCCTCAGGTGGATGACCGCGGGGGTGTTGTCCCCGGTATTCTCGCGGGTATAGAGCGGGTCACGGACGATCGAGCAGCGCAGTTTCCCCTCCGTATAGGCGCGTGCCACGCCGGCCTGGATGGCGGTACTGAGGTCTGCCCCCTCGATATGGACCTCACTGCCCAGCTCGGCAAACACCACCGCCATCCCCGTGTCCTGGCAGATGGGCAGGCAGTGCGCTGTCGCGGCCTCTAAGTTTTGACACAGCAGGGTGAGCACCTCTTTGCCCACCGGATTCGCCTCCAGCGCCGCAGAGGCGCGAATACACCTCTCCACATCAGAAGGCAAGCGCCGGTTGGCCTCGATCAACAGCGCCTTGACCGTATCGCTCACCAGTGAGGCATCAATGGTTCGTATCTTTGTCATGTCCTATCCTCTATGTTCCCTTGGCCGCCTGCGCTAAAATTTCGCGCATTTGGCGGCGGCTATGATGTCTTGTATATATGCTACCATAAATTTTGCGATTTAGCAAATCAATTTTTCGCCAGGCCCACCCAACCATCCGCACCAGCTGCCGCAGGGCAAAGGAGAGCGGCCACATCACCCACCGCCACAGCGTTTGCAGGCATGTCGAGAGCAGCAGTTGTGCGCCGAGCAGCAGATACAGCACGGGCACCGCCAGCACATACCGCAAAAAAAGCACCCCGCCCAGCATCCCGAGCAGGGCAAACCAACGCAGTTGCCCTTGGTTGGTGGCATACGCAAATACCGATGTCGAAAGCCCCACAAACAAAAAGTAGAGGATGTCGGTCAGCACCACCACGCACTGTGCGCCCGCACCCCGCCGTACACAGCGGCGCTCCCGCTTGCACACCCTGCCCGCGCCACGGCGCGCGGCTGTGCACTCTGCCGCTGCAGTCCCCGTCATGCCCTTGCCGTTGGGCGTTTTTTTTGAATCCCTCTTTTTCAGAAAAGGCAGCCGCCGCGCGATCGCCTCCCGTACCGCGCTCATCTGCCCATCCTGCTCCAGCCCCGCGCTCACACGAAAGGAGCGCAGCAGCGCATACAGCAGCCAGCAACCGCCGCCAAACAGGAGGGCATACAGCAACTGCCCCCAGAAACGCAGCATATCAACGCTCATGATTTGCCGAACATTTTTTTCAAGAGCCCGACGCTTTTCTCGCTCTCGCGCCCGTCCGCATAAAACAAAGCGGCGATTTGTCCGCCAATCTCAACCTTCCCGTCCTCCAGTGACAGTTTGTTGATGTGCAGTTCTTCCCCCTCGACCGTCAGGTTGCCCATGGCTGTTTTGAGGTACACGCTCAGCTCATCAAAGCTGATCACGTCCACAATGCCGCTGAGGGTCAGAGACTTTCTGTCCTCCAGTTGAATGGTATGCTTCCCCGGTTGCGCCCCCGTACCGCTCATAAAATCACCTCCGCCCTACCTTTATTTCATGGTATGCGGAGGTGATTTTGAATATGCACGAAAGAATTAGGACAACACCTCATACATCTCGCCGGCATCGGCCTTCTTCGGGCTCTCAAGGATGCGCGTCACCCTGATACTCAACACCCGTGCGCCAAACGCCACCTCGATGATGTCGTTCTCCTTCACCTGATAGGACGCCTTGACCACAGAGCCGTTGACCTTGATATGAGACGCGTCACAGGCCTCGTTCGCCACGGTTCTGCGCTTGATGATGCGGGAAACCTTCAGGAACTTATCAATGCGCATAGACTTATTTGACAGCTTCCTTCAAAGTTTTCCCTGCCGAGAAAGCGGGGCGTTTGGAGGCTTCAATCTTGATTTTCTCGCCCGTCATGGGGTTGCGGCCTTCGCGCGCCTCCACATGCTTCACTTCAAATGTACCAAAACCGATCAACTGAACTTTGTCGCCTGCTACCAGCGCATCGGTGATGGAAGCAAACACAGCTGCAACGGCAGCCTCGGCGTCCTTTTTCTTCATGGATGTTGCGAGAGCGACTTTTTCGACTAACTCAGTTTTATTCATGAGAAACCATCCTTCCTTTTTTTGAAATTCTGTAGGAATTATAGCATATACTTTGGAATTATGCAATAGTTTTAGCAAAAATACCAAAGGGAAACATTTATTTTTGCGTTAATTTGTAAATAATCGTGTCACATTTTTGAGACAGCACCTCTTCCGCATCCACCCCAAGGGCACCGGCAAGCAAAATTGTCTCAAATAACAGATTCGCCACTACCTGTTTGGGGTCCCTTTGCTCGGAGGAAAATTCCTCTGCCGCCTGTCGGATGCGCTCTGCGGCGGCGGTACTGTCTACCGTCAAAGCGCCTCTTTTCGCGGCTTTCCCGACTATTTTCTGCGCCCGCATAAGGGCGGGCAGCGTGGCGGGCACTGCGCGCAGCACCTGTTCCAGGTCGTTTCGCTGTTTTTCCAGGTTTTTGATGCTCTCCCAGTTGGCCAGCACCTGCTCACTGCTCTCGGCCTTGACATCTGCGAAAATATGCGGGTGGCGGTGGATCAGCTTGCGGCAAATCCCCTCCGAAACATCATCCATGGTGAAACGACCCGCCTCCGCCTCCATTTGCGCATGAAACACCACCTGCAGCAGCAGATCCCCCAGCTCCTCGCAGAGCAGCCGGGAATCCTCCTGATCGATGGCCTCCGCTACCTCATACGTTTCTTCCAGCAGGTTTTTGCGAATGCTTTGGTGGGTCTGCTCCCTGTCCCAGGGGCAACCGTCCTCCGAGCGCAAGAGCTTCATGATCGCCACCAAGTCCTCAAAGTGATACCGTTCCTTGTTTTGCAGTGCCGTTGCTTGTTCCGTCATGGTTTGTCTCTTTTCATTTTGATGATTTCATAATTTTTAATTTTCTTAAAAACAAGCCGATCTTCTCCCCTTGGGGCAGCCGGGACAGGTCCTCCTTGGTCAGCGCCCCGAAACGGAACACCGCCACCACATACAGCCCCACCGAGAACGCGATGGCAAGCAGTGCCGCGGGTGTCTGTCCTATCAACCGTTGTAAAAACCGCAGCAGTAGCACGCTCACGCTGATGCTGCACGCCGAGGCCCCCAGCGGTGCCAGAAAAACCTTGGTGAGCGAGGGCACTGTGCCGGTGTGCCTGACGATGAAATACAGGTTAAAAATCATCACCGTCACATAGCAAAACAGCGTGCCCAGGGGCGCCCCATAGATGCCGATGCGCGGGTTGCCGATCAGTATCAGGCTGGACGCCAGCTTGACCACCGCTCCCGCCGTCATGGAAATGATGGGCTTTTTGGCGTGACCGGTCGCTTGCAGCACCGAGTTGGTGATGGCGAGCAGGCAGACAAAGAAGATGGCGGGGGAAATGATGCTGAGTAGCGGCGCCGCCGCTTTGGCGCTCGGCTCGGCGTAGAGCATGGAAAGGATCGGGCGGCTCATCACCCCCATCCCCATGGCGCAGGGCAACGCAATGAGCGAGGTACAGCGCAGCGAGAAATTCATCAGCTCCGAGGCAAGCTTGCGATTGCCCGACGCCAGCGCGGCGGAAAGCATGGGCACCATGGCATACGCGATGGGGTAGATCAGCACCGCAGGCAGGTTGAACATGGGTACCACCAGCGTGGTGTAGTTGCCGTAGAGCGCCGCCGACTCCGGCTCGGTCAGCCCGATGGATTGCAGCCGCCGCATGATCACCGCCAGGTCAATGAGGTTGGTCAGGCTCATGACAGAGGCGCTGAGTGTGATGGGCAGGGCAATCACCAGCAGGTGGCGGATGATGGTGCCGAAGCGCTCCGGCGGCTCGGCAGAGATCGGTTCCAGAATTGAAAATCGGTCTTTTTTCTTGTAATACACCCCAATCAAAAGCAAAAACAACATCCCGAAAGCCGCGCCCACCGTCACGCCCAAGATGGCAAACCCGGCAATCACGGGCAACGCATACCCGCGTTTGGCAGCCAAAATCGCAAGTAAAATCCCGGGCAGCAGCTTTCCAGCCGCCTCGATGACCTGGGACAGCGCGGTGGGACCCATCAGCTGACACCCTTGGTAGTACCCGCGCAGCGCACTGGCAATGCAGATGAAAAACAGGGTGGGGGCAATGGCGACGATGGCATAGACCGATTCCCCCGACCCGATAACCCCCGCCAGCGAGCGGGCAAAGGCCAGCATCAGCAAGCTGCCAAGCAGCCCGATCAGAAAAAAAACGCCGAGCGCAATTTTTCCGGTGGCGGCGGCCAGCTTCACCCTGCCCTGCGCCCGCGCACGGGCGACCAAAATCGAGACTGCCACCGGCAGTCCGGCGGTGGACACCATGTACAGCCAGGTATAGATGGTGTAGGCGGAGTTGAAATACCCCATCCCCTCGTCATGTAAAATATAGGACATCGGGATTTTGAAAAAAAGCCCGATGAGTTTCACCAGCAAATTCGATGCTGTTAGGATGAAAACCCCGGAAAAAAACAGTTTGGATTTCTGGTCCGTCAGGGACTGCACCGATCGCTTGTCTTGCCGCATACACGCCTCCGTCACAGGCAAAAGTGGGGAGCCTGTACAGACCATTATATGCGGAGAGTGCGCAAGCTATCATCAAATGTCCCGAGAAAAAGTCGGAGAGCGTCGGAGGGGACGGTGCTCAATGCGACCGCCCCTGCCGCGGCAGGCGTTCAGTTCATCCTAAAAATTCATGGTACACGGAGATTTGCGGCAGGTAGGCGGCGGAAATTTCCGGTAGCTCCATGAGCTTGGAGCGCATACGCTCTGCCTCCTCAAAAAAGGGGCTGTTTGGCTCGATGGCAGACAGCAGCGGCATCAGATAGGGCTTGAGCATGGCCATCTCATAGGGCATCAGCGAGGACAGGGTGACGGTGCACTTGTCGCTGAAAGGCAAGATCAGCCGCTCCTCATTGCGCCGCACACTCTCCCAGATTTTGAAGGTGAACTCGGGCGTGGCAGAGCGGAACAGATGGTCGCGCACCAGCCGCCGAAAGAAGCGAACCTCATGCTTTGGGAAAACCTGTCCGTTCTGCTCCAGATCCTCCCCCACCCAGATAAAGACGCTCGCCACCGGATGGGTGCCGAACAGCTGGGTGACCGAAGGGTAGACCGCCTGAATGCCCTCAAAAATAAAGACATCCCGCTCGTCAAGGTGCAGCACCGTCTCCCCCGTCCGACTGCCCTTGGTGAAGTCAAAGACGGGAAGGGTCACTTGGTTGCCCTCAAAGATCGCCTCAATTGCCGCGGCAAGAGTGGGCAGATCAATCGTGTCCTCCGAGTCCAGATCCAGCGCCTCCCCGCGGGCGGCGGCACGACTCACCAAAAACTCGCGTTCGTGGTAGAAGTCGTCCAGTGAAATCACATGGACCTTTTTCCCCCGCTCCTCAAATTCCCGGATGAGCTTGTTGGCCATGGTGGTCTTTCCCGAACAGGTCGGGCCGCTCACGGTTAAGAGGCGCAACTCCGGCGCCTGCATGACGGTGGCAATGGCTTGGTCAATCCTATCCTCAAAGTCGGCCTCACAGGCCAACACAAAGGCTTTTTTCTCGGCCTCGTCGGCAAAGCAAAGGTGTTTTCGATGCATTCTCGTACCTCATATCAATTTTCTTGCTTGGGCGGACCGCTCCATGCGCGGCAGCCGCCTTACACCAAGCGGTTTTTCTGGTAAAAATCAAACACTTGTTCGGTGAGGGACTTTTTCCCCCGGGTCGGGTCGCCCTCCCGCAACAGGGCGGCGTCACGCAGATATTCATATGGATATTTGGGAGTGAATATACGCGTGATGAGGCTTTCATCCCCCTCCCGCGCGACCAGCTTGGTGACCGCGCCGGCACCCGCCGCAAAGATGGTGTGCAGCTCCTCCATCATGTATATATTGTACATCCCCTCCGCGCCCTCTTTCGCGTACCCCACGTTCTCGAGGTTCCCCACCGTGTTTTTCTGCCGGTACATATAGTAGGGCTTGTACCCCGCGAACTTGGTTTTCAGCTGGGAGTAGGACACACACTTGGCGGCATCCCCGCCACTGCGGGAGTAGACATTGGCCTGCCCGCGCAAGAGCTCTGCGGCCTTTTTTACGCAAAAGGTATGTACCGTGATATTACTGGGCGCAAGATCGATCACCGTATCCAGCGTCTTGGAGAAATTCGAGAAATTATCCCCGGGCAGACCGGCAATCAGGTCTACATTGATGTTGCGGAATCCGGCGTTCACCGCACTTTGATAGGCGTCGAAAAACTGTGCGGCGGTATGGCGGCGGCCGATGCTGCGCAAAATCTCGTCATTCAGTGTCTGCGGGTTCACACTGACCCGGGTGACGCCGTGGGCGCGGGCAATGCGAAGCTTCTCATCGGTGATGGTGTCCGGGCGGCCTGCCTCCAGCGTGTACTCCTCCAGTGTGCTCACATCAAGTTGCGCCGAAACACACGACAGCAGCTCATCCAGCTGTGCGGGGTTCAGGATGGTGGGGGTGCCCCCGCCGATGTACACCGTCACCACCTGCAGCTCCAGTTGCTTGATGAGCGTGCACAGGTTGACAATGTCGGCCTTGAGGGTCTCCAGATACACATCGATCAGGGACAGCAGACGGGGGGTGGTGTAGGATACAAAGGAGCAGTAGGCACAGCGGGTGGGGCAAAACGGGATGGAAATATAGAGGCTGCACGGCCTGTCCGTTGTCCGCTTGGTGGCGTGCAGTTCCGTATTGGCGACCGCGACCGAGAGCGCCGCTTTCTGCGGGTTGAGGAAGTACTCCTCCTGCAGCATTTTTTTGGTTTTGTTGATTCCCAAACCTTGTTGCAGAAAAGCCGCCGCGATTTTGGCGGGCCTGACCCCGGTCAGAATTCCCCAGGGAGGGGTATAGCGAAACATTCCCTTCCCCGCTGAGAAAACCGCCCGGCCGGCCGCGATTTTCACCTGCTTGGCAACGGTCAAATCCTCACGGGCTGGCACGGTTTCCACCGCCTCGGCCTGCTTGTCGCCGACCGTCAGTGTCACATAAGCGCTCACCGCACCGTCTGCCCGGGGCACCATCCGCAAATCCAGTACCGGGGTTTGGGGGGTCACCACTTCACTCTCCGAAAATTTGGCACCCGGGAAAAACACCATGCACAGGGTTTGCACGTAGTACGGGTTGATGTCGCCCGTAATGTGTAGTTTCATACCCTCTCCCTTTTTTGGAGCAGCTCGGAATCCATCACGATGGTGACCGGTCCGTCACACTCGACACTGATCCGCATATCCGCGCCAAATACGCCGCACAGCACCTGCGGCACTTTTTTTTGCAGTTCCTGCACAAAGTAATCAAACAATCTTTTAGCGACCTCCGGCGCTGCCGCCGCCTGGTAGTCGGGGCGGTTGCCGCGGCGGTAGTCGGCGTAGAGGGTGAAATTGGGGACCACCGTCACGCTGCCGCCCGTCTCCAGCACCGAGTGGTTCATTTTCCCCGCTTGGTCAGGAAAAATCCGTAGCTTTAAAATTTTATCCGCCAGCAACTGTGCATCACGCTCTCCATCCTGCTGACCCACGCCGAGCAGGAGGAGCAACCCCTGCCCTACCCGGCCCCGTGGCACTCCGTCGGCCGTGACCGAACTGCTGTGCACCCGCTGTATCACCACTCTCATTCCGTCCTCCGTTTTGTGCGCTCAGGGCGGCGCAAATCCGCCGCCTTGATAACAAAAGTCCTCTGCCGATCGACCCGATAGCATCCATGCGCCGTCGCTTGCTGACAAGCAGCGCCGCCGCCTTTATGACAAAAACCCTCTGCTGATCGACTCGATGGCATCAATGCTCTTCAGCTTGCTGACAATCGAGTGGTAGTGGCTGACGCTCCGGCAACCGATAGTCAGGCTCAGCATCACCAGTCCGCCGCTGGCCACCGGCTTGGACCCGATGCTCAGAATAGACACCTTCATCTCTGCCAGCATCGCCGTAATCTCTGCGAGCGCGCCGATTTCATCCCGCAGGTGAATCTGCAAAATCGCCTCATACAGGTTCTTGGAGCTGCTGTCCTGGGTAAAGTCGGTCTCCCAGCGCGCGCGCACCCACCGATGTTGGTTATCGGGATTTGCCAGACCGGCTGCCACATTGGGGCAATCTGTTTTATGGATGGAGATGCCGAATCCCCGCGTGACGAACCCCGTGACCTCGTCGCCCGGCAAGGGGTTGCAGCACTTGGCGAACTTCACCTGGTACCCGCTCTCTCCCTCCACCATGATACCGCCGCCGTGCTTCAGGTTTTTCGGACGCTCGCTGAGTTTAATCTGCTGGTCAATCTCCTCCTCGGCTTCCCGCTCGGACTCTTTCGGAGGAACCAGGCGCAGGTACTCATCCTGGAGCTTTCTGGTCAGCCGGGAGACGCTCAGCCCGCCGTACCCGATGGTATTGTACAAGTCCTCCATTTCGGTATAGCCGATCTTTTTGGCAACGGCGTCGATAATCTCGTTTTTTTCCGCCTCGGTGAGGCCGGAGTTGATATGCCGCAGCTCGCGCTCCAGCTCCTTGCGCCCGACCTGGATATTCTCGCTCTTTTTTTCTTTTTTGAACCACTGGCGGATTTTGTTGCGCGCCTCTGCCGTCTGGACAATCTTGAGCCAGTCCCGGCTGGGACCGCGGGAGGCATTGGAGGTAATGATCTCCACAATCTCCCCGTTTTGCAGCACGCGGTTGATGGGCACAATTTTGCCGTTGATTTTCCCCCCAATCATGCGGTTGCCCACCGCCGAGTGAATGGCGTAGGCAAAGTCAATGACCGTGGAACCGAGCGGCAGGGAAATCACATCCCCCTTGGGCGTGAACACAAAGGTTTCATCATTGAAAATATCGGTTTTGAACGAGCGCATAAACTCGTCCGGGTCGCGGGTGTTTTCATCGCTTTCCAGCAGCTTGGCGATCCACTGCAGCTTCTCGTCAATCTCCTCCTTCGACTTTTCCCCGCTCTTGTACTTCCAGTGCGCCGCCAGACCATACTCCGCCACCTGGTGCATCTCATAGGTACGGATCTGCACCTCCAGCGGGATGGCGTCCCGCATCATCACCGTAGTGTGCAGGGACCGGTACTGGTTGGGCTTGGGGGTGGAGATATAGTCCTTGAAACGCCCCGGCACCGAGCTGAACATCTCATGAATCAGCCCCAGCGCCGCATAGCACTCCAGCTCGGTGTCCACAATGACGCGGATGGCGTAAAAGTCATAAATCTCGTTGAAAGTTCGGTTTTGGTTGTACATCTTCCGGTAGACGCTATACACCGACTTTTTCCGCCCCTGCAGATCAAAGTGCACCCCCGCTTCCTGCAGGCGCGCGCTGATTTTCGCCCGGGCGTTCTCAATCATATTGGCGCTGGCGCCGTAGTGCGCTTCGATCTGGTCGGTCACTTCCTTGTAACCGATGGGGTCCAGCCGCAGCAGCCCCAGGTTCTCCAGCTCCTGCTTCATACGCTGCATCCCAAGTCGGTGCGCCAGCGGTGCATAGATATACATGGTTTCCAGCGCAATCACCCGCTGGCTTTTCTCGGTTTTGGCAGAGAGGGTGCGCATGTTGTGCAACCGATCGCACAGCTTGATGAAGATCACGCGGATGTCCTTGTTCATCGCCAGGAGCATCTTGCGGATATTCTCGATGTGCGCTTCCTCTTTGTCCTCGATCTGCAGCGTGACAATCTTGGTCAGCCCGTCCACCAGCATGGCGACATCCTCCCCAAAGAGCTGCGCAATCTCTTTGAGGTTGGTTTTCTCCCCGCCGTCCTCTACCGTGTCATGAAGCAGGGCGGCACAAATCGAGTCGGTGTCCAGCTCAAGCTCCGCCACAATCTCCGCGACGGCAATCGGGTGGTGGATGAAATCTTCGCCGCTATCCCGGCGCTGCCCCTCATGCACGCGGCGCGCATAGTCGTATGCGCGCTGAATCTTTTCGATATCATACTTTTTGTTCGGTTTCTGTAAGGTCTCCAGCAACCTCTTCATATCTTCATCCATACTCACCCCTCCTCACCCGGACTGAGCCTGTTGCGAACGGAGTTTTTTGAGAATATTGGATTTATCCAGATCCACCTTGGTATCACTGAAGTTCAGCTTGAAGCGGTACATCTCGTCGCTGATTTCATCGATGCCCATCAGGTTCATCTCCTGTAGCACGCGGATGACGTACTTGAGCTTGACATAGCTCATCGAGCCCCCCGCAGAGGCAGACAGCTTGGCGAGCATCGCCCGGTGGGTCATGCAGTCACACCCGTATCGTACACATTGGCGCACAAAAGTATACACCGCCGCAAAGTCCGCCCGGCTCGGCAACACATCCTCCTCCCGGCTGAAGGGCGAGCCCGCCCATATCTCCTCAAACCGCCGCCTATCCTGCTCGCTTTGGTCGAGTTGCCGCTCGGCAAGTTTCACATCCTTGACAATGAGCTGCACGGTTTTCCGCCCGTCCCACTCATTGATATCAATGGTGAACAGCAAGTCCACCCGGTCCCCCGCATACAGGTCCAGCCTGGAGGTGGGACAGGAAAAGCACATGGCACTCACCGAGCTTGTGTCGTCCCCCACAATCAAACGGGTGTGCTTGCCGCCGCTGATGGGGGTGATCTCCTTGAGCTGCAGCGAGCGGGCGACGAATACCGGCACAGGGTTGCCGATGCCGTAGGGCTCCAGCACCTGCAAGTCCCGGGCAAGCTCCATGCAGATCACCTCAAAAGGAAGCTCGAGGTCTGCCTCCAACTGGTTCTGTGCCTCCGCTCCCGCCAATGCCTCACGGGCATAGCGGTTCACCGCCTCCCGCAGCCGGGGCATATCCGCGCGGCAAATGCTCAGCCCCGCCGCCAATTCATGCCCCCCGAACTTGGGCAGGAACTCCTCGCACCGCCACAGCGCCTCCACCAGGTTCATCCCCTTGACGCTCCTGCCCGATCCCTTCCCCCGGTCGGTGGGCAAGGGGTGATCCGGGTCATTGCCCACAAAGGAGACCAGCAGAGAGGGCATCCCGTACTTTTCCGTGATGCGGGAGGCAACAATGCCGATGACCCCATGGTGCCAGCTGTCCGACTCCAAAATAATGACCGGGTCATGCTCGAAGTCATGCGTGCTTTCAATGATCTCATACGCTTGTTCCACAATGCGGTTTTCCTCCGCCTGCCGCTCGCGGTTAGCGTCGCAGAGAATCTCCGCTAAGTGCGCGGCCTGCTGCGGGTCGTCGGCCAGAAAGAGCTCCACCGCCAAGGAGGCGCTTTTCAGCCTGCCCACCGCATTGATACGGGGGGCGAGGGTATACCCGATATAGCCGGAGGTCACCTTGACCTTCTTTCTTTGCGTCGCGGCTCCCTTTTGCGTTTTGTCGGTGCGGTAGGAGGAGGCGTCCATCAGGGCGGCAAGACCTGCCCGCTTGGTATTCGCCAGCATTTGCAGCCCCTTGGCGACCAGCAGCTTGTTTTCCCCTTGAATCGGCATCACGTCGGCTATGGTCCCAATGGCGACCAGGTCGGCGTATGTATCGCTCATGCGTTTGACGCAGTGCCGCAGTGCCTCCCCGCTCAGCGTCGCCTCCAGCGCGCAGAGCAGCTTGAACACCACGCCCACCCCCGCCAGTTGCTTGAAGGGATAGTCGCAGTCCGCACGGTGTGGGTTCACCGTCGCCACGGCAGGCGGCACGTCGCCGCAGCACTCGTGGTGGTCGGTCACAATGAAGTCGACCCCACGCTCGCGGGCATAGGCAATCTCCCCGTGAGCGGTGATTCCGCAGTCCACCGTGACAATGAGGGAGACGCCGGCCGCCGCCAGCTCATCAATCGCGCTGCACGAAACCCCGTGCCCCTCCTCCAGGCGGTTGGGGATGTAGTACCCGACCCGTCCGCCCTTTTCCTGCAAGTACAGGTAAAGCAGACAGACTGCCGTCACTCCGTCCACATCATAGTCGCCGTAAATGGTGACCTGCTCGCCCCGCTCCAGTGCCTCGCGCAGGCGCGCCACTGCCCGGTCCATGTCCCGGAGGGAAAAGGGATCGCACAGCATTTCGGTTTCCATATGAACAAATGCCCGGGCTTTTTCCGTGTCCGTGTAACCCCGGCCCCAGAGCAGGTGGGCCACCACCTCATGTACGCCTAAGTCACGGGCAATCTCCGCCACTGTTTCCGCGGGTGCAGGCCCCGCATCCTTCACAACCCACTGTTTCTCCTTGTTTGTATCAAGTTTCATCTATGCTAAACCGTTTGCGCGTCAGGCAGGCACCGCCTGCCTGACGCGCTCCTTATTGATTAATCACACGAACAATGACTGTCTCCGGCTTCCCGGCAGCCATTCGATTGAGCCCCGCCGCTATCCCGGCAAAGGCAAGGATGAAAGCGCCGACACCGCACAGTATGCGCACCGCCGACTCTGCTCCCAGCCAAACGGACACGCCGTAAGCCAACAGTGAGAGCAAAACCGGCAGCACAAACAGCATAAAGGCATAAAACAAAATGCGCGCGCTCGGTGCCTCCAGCTCCACCACATCCCCCGCCTGTGCCTGCACGGGATTGGCGACTTTGACCACATGGTTCCGCTGTCCCGCCCCAAGCAATGAACAGGCCGTGCACCCGTCTGCCTGACGGTGGCAACCGTCGCAGGCAGCGTCGCGCCGCACCTGCACCACGGCAAATGCCCCCTCGGTGGAAATGACCGTGCCCTTTTGTGTCATGGCAACCCTTTCCTGTAAAAAACAGCGGCAACCACAAAACCGCATTGGGCAGCCGTAGGATACCGCCCGCGGGGTGAAACCGCTTGAGGATTGTTTTTTTCGCTCGTTTTTTTACCGCTTCCCTTGCGGCCTGAGCCCGATTACAGCGGGCGATACCGCCGCATCAGTTGCAGTGCGGTCCGCAGACCGTCTGCCGCCGCACTGGTGATGCCGCCTGCATACCCGGCACCCTCCCCGCAGGGGTAGAGTTGCGGGAAGCCCAACGCACAGTGGTTTTTGTCCCGCAGCACCCGAACGGGTGCGGAGGTGCGGGTCTCGGGTCCGCTGAGCAGAGCATCGGGAGCGGCAAACCCCTTGATTTTTCGGTCAAACTGCAACAGTCCGTTGCGCAGCGACTCGCACACGAACGCCGGCAGATACGCCTCGGGGCGAACCAAACGAAAGGCATTGCCCCCCCGATAGGTGGGCAGGACGCGGCCGGGCTCTTTCCGGCAGGCCCCTTTGAAAAAGTCCCCCACCGTGAGCAGGGGCACACTGTAATCCCCGCCCGCGGCGGTATAGGCTGCCCGCTCAATCTGCCGCTGGAAAGCGATCGCGGCCTCGGGCGTGCTGCCGTAATCCTCACAGCGCACCGACACGGCCACAGCCGCGTTGGCGTTGCGCCCGTCCCGGGCAAAACGGCTCATGCCGTTGGTCACCACCCCATATGGCTCACTGGCGGCGGCCACCACCTCCCCGCCCGGGCACATACAGAAAGTATATACCCCGCGGTTGTCGGTGTTGCAGGACAGGGCGTAGGCTGCCGGACCAAGCTGAGGGTGACCGGCAAACTTGCCGTAGAGGGCTGTGTCTATGTCGGCCTGCAAATGCTCCACCCGCAGTCCCACAGAAAAAGGCTTGGGCTCCACTGCCAGTCCTTTTCGGAAGAGCATCCGGTAGGTGTCCCGCGCGCTGTGGCCGAAAGCCAGTACCAGCGCGTCAAAGGGCAGGTCCGCCTGATTGGTATGGGCGATATTGTCACTGCCCGTCAGGGTCAGCTCGGTAAGCTGGGTATGGTAGCAAATCTCCCCGCCCAGGGCGCTGATATGCGCCAGCATACGCGCCACCACCCCTTTGAGGATGTCGGTGCCGATATGGGGCTTTGCCTGCCAGCGAATCTCCTCCGGAGCGCCGAAGCGCACAAAGGTCTCGATAATATGCCCGATCAGGCTGTCGGTGATGCGGGTGAGCAGCTTGCCGTCCGAGTAGGTCCCCGCACCGCCCGCGCCATACTGGATATTGCAGGAGGGATCAAGCACCCCCTCGGTCATGAACCGCGCTACCGCCGCGTCGCGCTCCTCAATCGGGCCGCCCCGCTCCAGCAGGACAGGTCGGTACCCGCACTCTGCCAGCAGCAACGCGCAAAAAAGCCCCGCCGGCCCCGTGCCGACCACCAGCGGCCGATGCCGCAGTGTCTCCGTGCCGTACCTGACCTCCAGCGCAGGCTCTGCATAGCGCTGAATGCCACTCTCGGAGAGTCGGGCTTGCTCTTTTTCCGAAAAAGCCGCCGTCACCGCCACCGTCCAAACCAGCATTATCTGCTGTTTGTTGCGCGCATCCACGGATTTTTTGAAGATGCGAAAGCGCGGTTCGGCGGGGGTGACCCCGTACCAGCGCAACTGTCCCGCGGCGGTCTCGAATACCCGGGAGACGGTATAGTCTACCGGCAGCCGAATGTCACTGATAAGGTAGGTGACGCAGGCAGAGTCTGCCTGCGTGTCATGGCTCTGCAGGCTCATACCGGCGCCGTCTGCAGAAGCGCGATGGTTTGCGAGGCGAGCGCGGCGTCCGTCTGTTGGTAGAGGATATAGAGCCAAAGGAAGAAGGCCACGACCATACAGCACAGGAGACCGAGTATCTGCCTGACGATTTTTTGACGGCGGTTATTCATCTGTCACACCCCACCTTTGGGTGAAATAGGGTTGTCCTCATCCTTTTCCTCCTCATCCTCCGAGTCATCCCGCAAAATAGAGGTCAGTTTGGACTTTAAACTTTGGTAGGAGTAGTCCCGGGTAAACTCTCCCGCATAAGCGACCGAGATCATCCCGCTTTCCTCCGAAATCACCACCGTCACCGCGTCGCTACTCTCGCTCATCCCGATCGCCGCGCGGTGCCGGGTGCCCAGGTCCTGCTCGACATCCCCCCGGTGGGTCATGGGCAAAATACAGCCCGCCGCAAAGATGCGCCCGTCCCGAATGATGAGCGCCCCGTCATGCAGGGGTGCGCCGTTATAGAAAATATTGCGAATCAGGTAGGGAGAGACCACCGCATCAATGCTCACGCCGGTGTGAATGAGGTCGTCCAGCTTATTGCGGTTTTCAATGACAATCAGCCCGCCCGTCTTGGTTCTCGACAAGTCGACCACCGCCTGGCAAACCGCGTCAATGGGGTTTTCCCCCGAGACCTTGTGCGTCCTCTTGAACAGCAGACCGCGAAACCATTCGACAATCGAGATATCGCCGTTTTTGTTCAAATACTCGAGAAACTTCAGCTCAAAAATGATCACCGCGCCGATCAGTCCTGCGTCAAATATGTATTTGAGCACAAAATGAACGGCGGTCAAGCCCAGCACCGAGCTGACCATGAGCATGAGCACCAAGAGCCCCGCCGCCAGCAGCACGCTTTTGCCTGCCCGCATCTTTTTCGCGAAGCGCCAGGCGAAAATCACCGCCACCATCAAAATGAAAATATCAATCAAGTCGACAAAAATCTGACTCTTATCGACATTTTTCACACGATGCGCGGCAAAATCTATAAACTCGCTGAGGATGTTCTGTGAGGTGAACAAGCTCGCAAAAAGCAGTTTGAACATATGTTTGCCCCCAAGATCTCTTGAAAGAAATAGTTGGTCATAGAGGAGTACCCGCTGCAGAGCCAACCGCCGCAACACCGGGGCTGGACTTTTGGTTGTGCCACGCAGGATGTTCATCCGAAAAGTGCAAAAGATTTGCCAACCGTCCCCGATAGGGTGCAAGGACGGACAAGATCCGCGCACCCCGCATGGACACGAGCAGACAGGCCGCTTGCACACCGCAGGGTGATGGATGCATCAATTATATCATATCGTTTCCCTGAATGCAAATTTTTTTAGCCTTTTTGGCAGTTATTTTCTCCGAATCTGTTGACATTTTTTCTTTTCCATGATACAATTTGTCTCATATGAGACATACAGAAAGGGGAATGCCAACTATGCTTGATAAAATGCGTCATTTTTTCCTGTTTGCCGGGCTCCCCGAGGATACCATTCGAACCATTATGCAAAGCTATCCGTATGAGCAGCGGACCTACCCGACAGAGGCGGACGTGTTCACCCCCCACTCCTTTGCCCGCGCACTGGGTTTTCTCCTCACGGGGCACGTGATGATTTACCGGGACGGTGCCGACGGACGGGTACTGCTCAATATTGTCAAGGCGGGG
>JBBAEK010000014.1:0-39615 GCA_041655935.1 Eubacteriales bacterium | reverse complement strand
TGAGGCGCGTTTGCTTCTTCTTGCTATTGGTTTTGTCGCTTGGGCTCACCGCGTGCGCCGCCCTCAGCACCACGCCGGCCACCACGCCGGTGGCGGGGGGCGAGGCCCTGCTGTCGGGCAACGGGGGCGTGGGGGCGCTGTTTGCCGCCGGCAGCGGCACCCAGGCCGACCCCTACACCATTGCTACCGCCGCGCAGCTGCAGGCTTTTGCCGCCTCGGTCAACGCGGGCAACGATTATGCCGGGCGCTTTGTGCGACTGAGTGCCAACATTGATTTGGGGGGGACCGCATGGCAGAGCATCGGCAACCTCTATGCCGGCTCCCATCATGCGCGCGTGTTCGCCGGGCACTTTGACGGCGGCGGCCACGTGGTCTCGAATTTCACCGCCGCGCCCCCGCCGGAGGGCAGCTATACCGCCTTTCCCTGCGTGGGGCTGTTCGGCTATGTCAGCGGCACGGTACGGCAGGTGGATGTCTCGGGCGCCAACCTCTCGGTCTCGGCTGAGGGGCGTGTGTACGGTGGCGTGCTGGTGGGATACCTGACCGGCACGGTGGAGCACTGTGTGACCGACGGCACCCTGTCGGTGTCCTCCGACCGGCTGGGCGCCTGGGCCGGCGGGGTGGTGGGCTACACCGAGGGGCAGGTGCGCTCTTGCGTCTCGACCGCCGCCGTCACCGCCACTCTCCACACCGCTCAGCAGGAGGCGTTTGCCGGGGGCATCGCCGGCCAGAACAAGGGCACCCTGTCGCACTGCCTGGCATATGCCGACCTGTCGGTGTCCGCTCCCACCGTCCAGCTTGCCCGGGGCGGCGGGGTGACTGGCTGTAATGACGGCACCTACGACGCGGTCTACTACTGCGAGGCGGGCTACTTTGCGGGCGTGGGGGAGGCCGCCACCCTGTCCGAGCTGAAAAGTCTGTCTTTTTACACCGACACATTGGGTTTTGGCAGCGCCTGGTCGCTGTCTGTGACCCGTTTCCCCCGCCTGGCGGCGGGGCAGGGCACGGGGAAGACCATCCCCGCCGCCTGCGCCTCGGGCAGTATCGGCAACCCCATTGCCGTCGGCACTGCGAGCGCCATGAGAACACTGAACCCTGCCCGATCCTATACCCTGACAGCCAGCCTGTCGCTGGGGAGCTGGACCCCCATTCCCGTCTACTACGGCAGTTTTGACGGGGGCGGGTATACCCTGTCGGGCATGACCCACAGCGCCACCGACCCCTACTCCGGCCTGTTCGGCTGCAACTACGGCAGCATCCGGAACCTCATGCTGAGCGGTGTGAGCTTTACCAACAACACCGGCGGCGGCACCTATGTGGGCGCGCTGGCAGGCTGCAACTTCGGCACGGTGCGGCAGGTGCAGGTGTTGTCGGGCACACTCAACAGCAAGAGCCTGTACCCAGTGCGGGTGGGCGGCCTTTTGGGCGTGAACCGCGGCGGCCTGGTGAGCGAGAGCGCCGCCGCCGTCAACCTGTCGGGGGTGGGCACCGTACTGACCGCCGCTGTGGGCGGCCTGGTGGGTGAGAACACCGGCATGGTGGAAAGATCCTACGCCGCCGGCAACACCGTCTCCCAAAACACCCTGCAATACGCAGTCGCCGCCGGGCTGGTCGGCGTCAACGCCGGCACTGTGCAGAACTGCTACGCTACCGGCAACGCCACCGCCACCGCCTTCGGAGAGACCGCTTATGCGGCGGGACTGGTGGGACAGAACCTGCGGGGCGGCGAGGTGCTCGCCTGCTACGCGACCGGCATCGTCACCGTCACGGCTCGCAACGGCGCCGCCCTGGGGGGCGGACTGGTGGCGGCCAGCGAGTTCGGCTCAGTGAGCGGCTCTTTTGCCACCGGCAACGTCCGCGGCACCACCGACGTCCCGGAGAACTGCCATATCGGCGGGTTGGTGGGCGGACGCCCGGGTCAGGCAGGCCAACTGACCGACAACCTCCGCTTGACCGACCAGACCCTGCTTGCCAACGACGGGGAGGCGACCGACCTCACCGGCGTGATCACCGCCACCGAGTCCCAGCTTCGTTCGGAGGCTTTTCTGACCGAGCATACCGCCTTTTCCTCCGACAGGTGGACCTTTTCCGCGAGCCACTATCCCACCCTGCGCTGATACGCCGGGTACGGGTGGCCAAGCCGTCTACGGGTGGCGTATGCGGTCACATCATGGACCTCTCGGCGCCCGAGCTAACCAAACGCCCGCTTTTGCGGCAGAAAGAGAAAATCCTTACCTATGAACTACATCACCCTTGACCTTGAGTGGAACCAGGCCTACTATGAGCAGGCGCTGGCCGTCCAAAAAAGGCTGTCCTCGCGGTTACGCGGCGAGGTGATCCAAATCGGCGCGGTGAAAATGGACGAAAAACTGCGCCTGACTGGCAGCTTCAGCGTCATCGTCCAGCCCCGCTTCTTCCGCCGCATCCACCGCCACGTTGCCCAACTGACCGGCATTACCCAGCAGACCATCAACCGCGGCATGCCCCTGCCCGAGGCGGCAGAGCGTTTCCGCCGCTGGTGCGGGGAAGACTCGGTATTTCTGACCTGGGGACCGGACGATTTGCCCATGTTCACCGATAACCTGCGCGCGCACGATATTGACACCGGCTGGGTGCCCGCCGCCTATGACCTGCAGATCATCTATAACCAGCAGGTAGACAGCGCCGGCAAGCAGCGCTCGCTCGAACACGTGATGGCGCATTTCGACATCAAGCAGAACCTGCCCGCCCATGACGCCCTGAACGACGCCTACTTCACCGCCCTGGTGGCCAGCCGGCTGGACATTGCCGCGGGGATTGCCGCTTATGACAAGCGGCAGGGACGCTACCTGGATTTGCGCATCATCGGGGATGCCGACGTGGGTGAGCGCGGGTTTGACAGCCCTGCCACCATGCTTGCCTCTCCCGACATCGCCCGCCCCCTTTGTCCCGAGTGCGACCAGCCCCTGCGCGCCATGGAGCGCACCCTGCACTCCAAAGGGCAGCGGTATACCACCCTGTATTGCTGTCCCCAGCACGGCAGGATGTTCATGAATGTACGGGTCGCCCGCAACCTCAACGACACCCTCAAGGCGCGCCGGCTGATCACCGAGGCCGATGAGGCGGGGATCAAAAAGTACTGCCAGAAGCTGGCCGCCGCCCAAAGCGAACCGCCCCGCCGCCGCCATACCCGCGCCCCGAAAAAGGTGAGCGTCGCCGCCGAGACCGAGCGGATGAGCGAGGCAGTCGCCGACTGATAATACCGCGCAAGCCCCGCTTGCGCCCGCGCAAGCCCGCTTGCGCCCCGCAAACCCGTTTGCGTCCCGCAAACCCTGCCATCCCCCGACGCCACCGCCGCGCGTGATGGCCGCTTGTTTGACAGCGCGCCCCGCAGATGCCGCCGTTCCCGGCACTCAGCCGACAAACAACGCTCATCCGGTGTGCGCCGAATCAAAAAACCAGCCTTTAGCAGTGCGCTTTTGCCGCCTCTGCCCGAACAGGCTGGTTTTTGTTTGGCATAGCTTCCGATGACCGGCTCCACACACCCCACGGGGTATTTTTTCGTGCAAAGTCCCGCCTGTCGTGCCTGACAGGCGGGACTTTGCGCTTTGACGGAGGTTGTTTGGTGCCCCCTCAAAAAACCGTTTTCCCGATACACGCTTTTCCCGGCACACAGGGCGCGGCAGGGATCAGGAGTGGTCGGAGACGGGGGGTGCGGCCAGCGTCTGCGCCATCGCCTCGGCGGGGACCAGGAACACGGCGAGCCCTCCCTCGGCGGCAAGGATGGGGTCTGCCGGCAGGCTGTCCGCGATGGCAGCATGCGCTCCGGCGGGGACCACAAACAAAACCAGCTCTTTTTTGGGGTGCAGTTCGAGGTGGAGCAGGGGGAGCCGCACCGTTTCCTGCTCCGAGCCGCCCCTGCCGCGCAGGATGGTGGCACCCACGGCGCCCGCCCCGCGCGCCACGCTCACCACGCGGTCGGCAAGGCCGGACCTGACCGCTACCGCCAGACAGACATGCTCCGCGGCGGACGGTTCGGTCGCGGCAGCGGGTGCGGGGGCCCGGCGGGGAGTGGGCGGGGGGACCGGCCGCCCCCGGCGCCATGCCGTGCCCACCGCCATCAGCGACAGGACGGGCAGCAGGGCCGTTAGGGCGAGCACGCCGACAGTGTCCTGCCACAGCAGGGAACTGCTCTGTCCGGCGGCCCCCCCGACAAAGGCCAGCAGGGCGGCGGCCGTCAGCGGCCCCACCGCTACCCCGCCCGCGTCATAGGCGATGCCCACAAAGATCGGGTCGGCGCGAAAGGACAGCCAGACAGCCAGCGCCACGCCCGGCAGGAGGAAGTACCACAACCGCACCTCCGGCACCGCCACCCGCAACAGGGCCAGGGCCAGGGAAAGCCCCACCCCCGCCGCCAGTGTCGCCCGCACCAGTCGCTGCGGGATATGGCCGCTGGTCGCCTGCTCGATCTGCTCGCCCAGCACGTGGACGGCAGGCTCGGCGCGCACGATGACCGGCCCCAGCAGCAGCCCGACCGCCACCGGCAGGAAAGGACCGATGCCCGACAGGGCACCCCCCAGCGCCGCCAGCAGGTCAAGCAGCCCGGCACGGACGCCGAGCAGAAAGAGCCATAGTCCCGCCACGGTCAGTCCGAGCCCTTTCCCGATGCCCGCCAGCCGCTCACGGGACAGGTGAAATTGCAGGTGGTTGAACAGGAAGAACAGTCCGCCGAGAGGGAGCAGTGCGAGGGCGACCTGCCAGCTCAGCGAGGGCAGGGCAGCCCCAAAGGGGCGCAGGACTCCCTCCGACAGCGCGGGGGCAAGGGAGGCCTCGGGCCGGAGGGTCACGCCCGTCAGCATCCCCAACAGGAGCACCGGGAGCACGGCGCCGGCCAATGCCGCCCCCACCATGCCAAAGGCGTTCTTTTCGGCGGACCTGCCCCCCTTGGCCTGCGCCAGCCCGAGGGCGAGGGCGAGCAGAAAGGGAGGTGTGAGCGCGCCGAGCGCGGTGCCGGCGGTGCGGAAAGCGAGGGCAAGGACGCCCTCTTTGACAAACCGGGAGAGCAGCAGCATCACCCCAAAGGTAAGGAGCAGAAAGAAGGACAGGGAGCGGTCGCGCAACAGTCGGAAGACAGAGAGCGCCACCATCACCCCCACGCCCGCCGAAACCGACAGCACCAGCAGGGGGGCGGACAGCACGCCGCCGGTTGCCTGCCCGATTTGTGTGCCGAGCGGCCAGAGGCCGGGCTGGACCACCGTGGACAAAAAGCCCAGCAGAAAGCCGAGCAGTGCGATTTTGACAGGGGAGGTGGAGGCGGCACTTTCCCGCGCCAGTTGCTCCCCCATCGGGTGGATGGCGAGGGAGAGCCCCCATAAGAACAGCGACAGCCCGACCAGCAGCGCCAGACAGCTGAGCAGGAAGCGCGCGAGCAGTCCTCCCGGCAGCTCCGGCGCGGTGAGGGCCAGCAGCAGCACGAGTGCCAAGAGGGGCAGCAGGGCGCGGAGCACCGACTTGACTTTTTGCAGCAGCAGACTCATGACAGCACCTCCGACTCCGCCGCGGCGGGTGGGCACACGGCACTTTCCAACAGGCCGCTGGTTTGGGTCACCGGCAGGGTGAACAGGATGCCCTGCCCCACCCGACCGAGGTCGAGCTCGGCAAAAATGCGGTGCTTGATGGCTTCGGTATGCTCACAGGCGGTGATAATCAGCACCACATCCTTTTGCGGCTCGATGATGAGCGGCACATAAAAGTTGACCGGGATCCCCGCCCCCCAACCGTGCACCACGGTACCGCCCGTGGCACCCGCCGCGCGGGCGGCCCGGATGCAGGCGCGGCTGCGCCCCTTGTTCACCACCGCCACCAGGCAGTGGTGGGTGACAGGGGGCAGCGCGGGGAGCGACCCCTCGCCTGCGCCGCCCTGCCACCGGTCAAAGGGGACGGTGAAAGCCACCCCTCTGTTCCGTTCGGTGAACCGAAAGGCGGCGCTCAGGGTGGTGTGCAGGGTGTGGCTGAGCGTGTCGGATGCCGGGATGAGCAGCACTTCCCGCCGTGTCTCGCGCAGGCGGTCAAAAAGGCCGAAGCCGACCGTCCCCTCTCCCAGCAGAATCATCCCGTCTGTTGCGCCGCAAGCCTGTGCCCGACGCCATACCGCGCCCGCACGGCCGCGCCTGACAATGGCGAAAAACATGGTATTGATGGTGACCACACTCCTCTTCAGATGTCTCTCAACTCACAGTATAGCATAAAATCGGTGTGGAGGAAAGCCCTTTTTTGAAACGGGGCGGCCTCAGCCGTTGCCCCGGTTGTGCGGGCGGGCAGGCCGCTCCGCGAGGGTGCCGAGCCCGGCGAGGATGCGGAGCACCTCCCCGGCGATAATCATACCGACCACGGGCGGCACAAAAGAGACGCTGCCCGGGACCGCCCGACACCGGGCGGGCTCCCCGCTGCCTTCCGCGGCATCGGGACACTCGTCGGCGGGACACGCCCGCCCGGCGGAGCACGCCCGCTCTGCGGTTGGGGCATCCGCCTCCGGGCGCGGCACCAGCGGTACCTCCCGGGAGTACACGACCGTCAGGCGCGGCACGCCCCGGCGGCGCAGCTCGGTGCGCATGACCCGCGCCAGCGGGCAGACCGAGGTCTGGTAAATGTCCGCCACCCGAAAGGCGGTGGGGTCCAGCTTGTTGCCCGCCCCCATGGCGGAGATGATCGGTACCCCCGCCGCCTGTGCCCGCAGCACCAGCTCAATTTTGCCCGAGACGGTGTCGATGGCGTCCACCACATAGTCGTACAGGGAAAAATCAAAGCTGTCTGCCGTTTCGGGCAGGAAGCGGACGGCGTGGGCCGTCACCCGGCAGGCGGGGTTGATGGACAGGATGCGCTCGCGGGCGGCCTCTGCTTTCAGCTGCCCCAGGGTCTGTGCGGTCGCGATGAACTGGCGGTTGAGGTTGCTGGGGCAGACGGTGTCATGGTCAATGATGTCCAGCTGACCGACACCCCCCCGCGCCAGCGCCTCCACTACCGCGCCGCCCACGCCCCCCACGCCGAAGACGGCGACCCGGCAGGCGGCCAGACGCCCGACTGCCTCTTTGCCCAGCAGCCGCGCGGTTCGGGAAAAAGCCTCTACCATATCACACCACCCCCCAGCACCGTATCCCCCTCATAAAATACCGCCGCCTGCCCCGGGGTGGGGGCGCGCACCGGCTCCTCAAAGACCACCCGCACCCCCTCCGTGGCAGGGTCGGGGCAGGGGGTAATCTCCGCCCATGCCTCGGTCTGGCTGTACCGCGTCTTGACCTTGGCGCGCAAGCGGGCAGGGGGGGCGTCAAAGGCGATCCAGTTGAGCTGTCTCACCAGGCACTCCCGCCGGTAGAGCTCCTCGTCGGTGCAAAGCACCACCGTGTTGTCGGCGACATTCTTGCGGCAGACGTACAGCGGACGGGGGAGGGAGAGCCCCAGTCCCCGCCGCTGGCCGATGGTATAGCGGATCAGGCCCCGGTGCTCGCCCAGCACCCGCCCCGCCGTGTCCACAAACTGTCCCGGCGGGTAGCTCTTGCCGGTATGCTCGGCAATAAAGGCGGCATAGTCCCCCCCCGGCACAAAGCAGATGTCCTGGCTGTCCCGCTTGGCGGCGGTGGCCAGTCCCGCCTCCTGTGCCAGCGCGCGCACCTGCCGCTTGGTCAGCTCGCCAAGGGGAAAGGCGGTGTGCGCCAGCTGCTCCCGGGTCATGGTATAGAGGACGTAGGATTGGTCCTTGGTGGGGTCCAGCGCCTTTTTGAGCAGGTAGCGTTCCCCCTCCCGCACCACTCGCGCGTAGTGCCCCGTGACCAGCCGGTCACAGCCCAGCACTTTCGCACGCTCGTGCAGCCGCTCAAATTTCAGGTAGCGGTTGCAGTCAATGCAGGGGTTGGGGGTCAGCCCGCGCTCATAGGCGTCGATAAAACGCGCCACCACCTGCGTGTCGAAGTCGGCGGTGAAATTAAAAACATAGTAAGGAATGCCGAGGGCGGTTGCCACACGGCGCGCGTCCTCGACATCATCCAGCGAACAGCATCCTCTGCCCGGCTCCCCCCCGTCGGTCGGGGCGGCGTACAGCTTCATGGTCACACCCAGGCACTCGTGACCCGCCTGCTTTGAAAGCAGAGCGGCCACGCTGCTGTCAACGCCGCCGCTCATGGCTACCATCACCCTCATGCGCCCAGCCTCAACATCTCGTCGATACAGCGGCGTGCGTCGGCAATGGTCTGCCCGTCAAGCTCAATGACCTCGCCCCCGCCCGAGACGGCCGACAGGACGTCCATCAGGGTGGTCGCTTTCATATTATGGCAGACACAGTCCTTGGACAAAAAGTAGAAGCGCTTGTCGGGGCACTCAAACTGCAGGTGCTGCACGATACTGTTCTCGGTGCCGATGATGAACTCACGGGCGGGACTGCGGCGGGCGTAGTCCATGATGGCGGTGGTGCTGCCCACAAAGTCGGCGCGCTCCACCACCCCCGGTACGCATTCGGGGTGCACCAGCAACAGGGCGTCGGGGTAGCGCGCCCGCGCCCGCTCGACATCTCGCACACTCATGCGCACATGGGTGGGGCAGCCCCCCTGCATGAGGTGGAAGGACTTGTGCGGCAGTTGCCCCGCCACATACGCCCCTAAGTTTTGGTCGGGGATGAACAGGATTTTATCGTTTGGGATGCGGTCCGCAATCTTCACCGCCGAGGAGGAGGTGACCGCCACGTCGCACAGGGTTTTCAGCTTGGCGGTGGTGTTGATATAGCACACCACGGTGTATTCGGGCAGCAGCTGTTTGGTCTGCCGCAACAGCTCATAGTCGATCTGCTCGGCCATGGGACAGCCGGCGTCGGGGTGGGAGAGCAGCACGGTCTTGTCCGGCGAGAGGATTTTCACCGTCTCCGCCATGAAGCGTACCCCGCACATCAGCACGGTTTGCTGCGGCACCCGAGAGGCCTCCACGCTGAGACCGAACGAGTCCCCCACATAGTCCGCCACCTCTAAAATGTCGTGCGACTGGTAGACATGGGCGAGGATACAGACGTCCCGCTCCCGCTTCAGGGCGCGGATTTTCTCTTGAATTTCCCTGGTCGTCATAACAACTCCTTTTCCTTAGGGGCGCGGCCGGTCCGCCGGCCTGTCGGCGGCCCTTACTGCGGGGACTGGTGCAAATGGCAACTGTCGCACTCGCACGAGCAGAAAAGTTTCGGGTTGTAGGTGATCCCGTTCTTATCGTAGTAGTCCTTGATGGCGGCTTTCACCGCCTCCTCCGCCAGCACCGAGCAGTGCAGCTTATGCGCGGGCAGGCCGCCCAGCGCCTCCACCACCGCGCGGTTGGACAGCTCCATGGCTTCCTCCACCGGCTTGCCCTTGATCATCTCGGTCGCCATCGAACTGGTGGCGATGGCGGAGCCGCACCCGAAGGTGTTGAACTTGCAGTCCACGATGATGCCGTTCTCGATTTTGAGGTAAATTTTCATGATGTCTCCGCAGCGGGCGTTGCCCACCTCGCCCACGCCGTCGGCATCGTCCATGGTGCCGACATTGCGGGGGTGCAGAAAATGGTCCATCACTTGTTCACTGTATAACATAGTGTCTCTTTCCTTCCTGTAAATCATGCCACACGGGCGACATTTGGCGTAAGTAAGCCACCACTTCCGGCACCGCGGAGAGCATATAGTCTGTCTCCTCGGCCGTATTGGTCTCGGACAGCGAGAGGCGCAGCGAGCCGTGCGCCACCTCGTGGGGGAGCCCCAGCGCCAGCAGGACGTGGCTGGGGTCGAGCGAGCCCGAGGTGCACGCCGAGCCGGAGGAGGCAGAGATCCCCCGCTGGTCGAGCAGCAGCAGCAGCGACTCTCCCTCAATACCCTCAAAGCAGAAGTTCACAATCCCGGGCAACCGCCGCGCGCGGTCGCCGTTCAGCACGCCGTGGGGGATGGCGGACAGCCCCTCGATCAGCCGGTCGCGCAGGGCGCTCACCCGGGCGGCGTTTTCCGCCATGTGAAGGCACGCCTCCTCAAAGGCGGCGGCCATGCCCAGAATGGCGGGGAGATTTTCGGTGCCCGCCCGCCGTCCGCGCTCCTGCGCGCCCCCCTCGATGAGGTTGCTCAGGCGGATGCCCTGCCGGGCAAACAGCACCCCCACCCCCTTGGGCCCGTGGAACTTGTGGGCGGAGAGGGAGAGCATGTCAATCTGCTCCGCCTCCACGTCAATGGGGAGCCTGCCCGCCGCCTGCACGGCGTCGGTGTGAAACAGCACGCCCCGCTGCCGGCAGACCGCGCCGATTTCGGCGATTGGCTGTACCGTGCCGATCTCATTGTTGGCATACATGACCGTGACCAGCGCGGTGTCGGGGCGGATGGCGGCCGCTACCTCCTCCGGGCGCACCAGACCGTCGGTATGAACGTCCAAAAGGGTCACCTCAAACCCCTGCTTTTCCAGACGGTTGAGGGTATGCAGGACCGCGTGGTGCTCAAAGGCGGTCGAGACAATATGCTTTTTTCCCTTCTTTTCTCCCAGCATCGCCGCCGACAGGATGGCTTGGTTGTCGGCCTCACTGCCGCCCGAGGTGAAGATGATCTCCCGGGGGGAGGCGTGCAGATAGCGGGCCATGGTCTCCCGGGCACCCATCAGGGCGGCGGCGGCCGCCTGTCCCACCGAGTGCAGACTGGACGGGTTGCCGTAGAGACGGCGCATGGCCTCCGCTACCGTGCGCAGAGCGGTCTCGCTCATGGGGGTGGTGGCGGCGTGATCGGCGTAAACTTTCATATACATTCCTTCTTTTGCTCACAGGGGTGACCCCGGGAGCGAAAACCTCTTTTTTCATTGGTCGCAGGGGTGTAGCACGTCTTTTGCCCGACAACCCCCCTGCCGGATGCCTAAATCACATAGTGGGTACCGCCGGTGGCAGGTCGTGCCAGCTCGGCGAGGGTGACGCGCTCAAAGTAGTCGTCAATCAGGCGGGAGAGCCCCTGCCACAGGGGCAGCGTCTTGCAGTCGGCAGACCGCGGGCAGGAGGCGGCGCGGCCCCCGGCGCGGGAGGATGTCAGGCACTCGGGACAGGAGACGGGAGCCAGCGCGCCCTCCGCCGAGCGCAGAATCTCCCCCACGGTATACCCATCGGCGGGCCGCGCCAGGCGGTAGCCGCCCCCCTTGCCCCGCTGGGCAAGCACCAGCCGCTCTCGGCTGAGTACGGACAAAATGCTCTCCAGATACTTCTCAGAGATTTCCTGCCGCGCGGAAATTTCTTTCAGGGGGATATACCGCTCCGAGCCGTGCTCGGAAAGGTCAATCATCACCCGCAGTGCGTAGCGTCCTTTGGTGGAAACAATCATCATGTCACCTCCTATAAACCTATTATATACCTATGTTTATAGGAAATCAAGTGTTTTTCGAAAAAAATGATAAAAATTCGGAGAGGTGTCGGCGGGGGCGAACCCCTGAGCCGGCCGGCCACCGCCGTCTTTCTGTCGGCTGACGGGTTGTCCGCTCCAAGCAAATGTCCGACAGCCCATACTTTGACACGATATATTATATAAACGAAGCGGGGGTTTGTCAAGACCGGGGAGGACGGGAAGGGGTTTTTTTACAGAATCTTTCCGTCCGCTCTTGCATATTGCGCGTTTTTCGTATATAATTAGTATAGTATATCCCGGGACCTCGCCACGGGCGCGCCGACTCTGCGGACGCCGCGCCGACTCTGCGGACGCCGCGCCGACTCTGCGGACGCCGCGCCGCGGCTGCCCGAAAGGAGGGACTCTGATGCCGTATCCCCCGCCTCCCTATGACCCGAACCGGCCCGGCACCCCCTACCCGCCGTCCGGGTGGTACTACGCCACCGGCAGGGACGAGTTCCGGTGCCGGCCGCTGAGCACCTGGCAGTATATCGGGTATTTTCTCCTGTTTTCCCTGCCCCTTGTCGGGCTGATCTGCATGATCGTCTTTGCCTTTGGCGCCGAGGTCAACCTGAACCTGCGCAACCTTGCCAGGGCCTACCTGGTGCTCGTGCTGTTCGGCGTGCTCCTGTCGGTCATCGTGGTTTTTCTGATGATGTTCGTGCTGTACGACATCGTCTCCCGCGCTTTCTATGACAGCCTGTGGCTCTCCTTCATCGGCCGGTGCTTCGCCGGATAGCCCGTCCCGATTGACACGGCAGCGACTTGTATGGTACAATAAAAGCCCGGATCACCCCAGCGGTGAAAAGAGGTGTTGTGGTTGAAATATGATTTTCTGATTGTCGGCGCGGGGCTGTTCGGCGCCGTGTTCGCGTATGAAGCCGGCAGGAGGGGCAAGCGCTGCCTGGTCATTGACAGGCGGGAGCATGTGGGTGGCAACATCTACACCGAGGCAGTGGCGGGCATCCAGGTGCACCGCTACGGCGCGCACATCTTCCACACCGACGACAAGGACGTGTGGGACTACATGAACCGCTTTGCCGCCTTCAACCGCTTTACCAATTCTCCCTTAGCCATCTACCGGGACGAGCTGTACAACCTGCCGTACAACATGAACACCTTTTACCGCCTCTGGGGCACGGTGCGCCCCGAGCAGGCCAAGGCGAAAATCAAAGAGCAGACGGCCGCCGCGGGCATCACCGAGCCGCGCAACTTAGAGGAGCAGGGGATCTCGCTGGTGGGCCGGGAGCTGTACGAAAAGCTCATCAAGGGCTACACCGAGAAGCAGTGGGGCAAGCCCGCCACCGAGCTGCCCGCCTCCATCATCCGCCGCGTGCCCGTGCGCTTTACCTATGACAACAACTATTTTGGCGACCCCTACCAGGGCATTCCCCAGGGGGGGTACACCCAGATTGTCGAACAGATGCTCTCGGGTGCCGACATTGAGCTGGGGCGGGACTTTTTCGCCGATCGGGCGCTCTACCTCCGCGCCGCCCGCACCGTGCTGTTCACCGGGCGGATTGACCGGTACTATGACTGCTGTTACGGCGCACTGGGCTACCGAAGCCTGCGTTTTGAACAGGAGGTGCTCCCCTGTGACAACTACCAGGGCAATGCCGTGATCAACTACACCGACTATGACGTGCCCTACACCCGCATCATTGAGCACAAGCACTTTGAATTTGCCACCCCATATACCCCCCACACTGTGATTACCCGCGAGTACCCCGCCCCCTGGCAACCTGATATGGACCCCTACTACCCCTTATGCGACAGCGAAAACCTCGCGCTGTATGCCCGCTACCGGGCACTGGCCGACGAGGACCGACAGGTGATTTTCGGCGGCAGGCTCGGAGAGTATCGCTACTACGACATGCACCAGGTGGTCAAGGCCTCCCTGGCGCTGGTCGCTCGCCTGTTTGGAAACTAACCCCCGCTACCCAACATCGCTTGACTGCGCGGTCGATCCAACTGACGGAAGAATCCATGGGCCCACCCACCATATTGGACAGAAAAACACAGAAAAGAGATGCTCATGAGTAAACTGTTGACTATTGTTGTCCCCTGCTATCACTCGGAAGCCTACATGGAGAAATGCATTGAGTCGCTGCTGCCCGGGGGAGAGCGGGTAGAAATTCTCATTGTGAACGATGGGTCTTTCAAGGACAGGACAGGGGAGATTGCCGACAGCCTGGCGGAGCGGTACCCGGACATCATCCGGGTCATCCACCAGGAGAACAAGGGACACGGGGGCGCGCTGAACACCGGCATCACCGCCGCCCGGGGACATTTTATCAAGGTCGTGGACAGCGACGACTGGCTGGACCGAGAGGCATACATGGCAGTCCTTGACCGACTGCAGGCCTCGCTGGACGAGGGGCAGGTGCTGGACCTGCTGATCAGCAACTATGTGTATGAAAAGGTGGACGCCAACCACAAGCTGACGATGCGCTACCGCATGGTGTTCCCCCACAACCGCTACTTTACCTGGTCGGACACCCGCCGTATGCCGGTGGGGCAATACCTGATGATGCACTCGCTCACTTACCGCACCGAACTGCTCCGGGACTGCGGGCTGGTGATGCCCCAGCACGTGTTTTATGTGGACAACCTGTACGCCTATGTCCCGCTGCCCTTTGTGCGGACCATGTACTACCTGGATGTCGACTTGTACCGCTACTTCATCGGCCGCCCCGACCAGTCGGTCCACGAGAAGAACATCATCGCCCACATTGACCAGCAGGTCATGGTCAATAAAATGATGGTGGAGGCGCGCGACCTGACCACCCTGACCGACCGGAAGCTGCAGTCCTACATGTACCACTACCTCAGCATCCTCACCGTGATTTCCTCCACCTTCCTGCTCATGCAGGACGAGCCGGACAGCCGGGCGCGCATGCACGCCCTGTGGCAGTATATCAAGGACCGCAACCCCGCCATGTACCAGCACCTCTACCGCCGCTCGCTGATGGGGCTGACCATCCGCCTGCGGGGCAAGGTCGGTCGCTTCCTGATGCTCCGTATGTACCGCATGGCGCGCAGGATTTACGGCTTCAACTGACCCCGCGCCCGCCCTACGCCGCCTATCCCGCGTCGCGCCCCCTGATTTGAACCAATCCCCTTTCCCTGCGACAGGCAGGAAAGCCATAGAAGGAGTCACTATGCAAGAGCTGAAAGCAAAGAAGTTGGCGGAGATGGCGAACCTGATTCGTCGGGGCGCCATCGAGGCGGTGTACAGCGGAAAATCCGGGCACCCCGGCGGGTCACTCTCCATCGCGGAGATCCTGGCGTACCTGTACTTTGAGGAGATGCACATCGACCCGCAGCGCCCCGCCCTGCCCGGCCGTGACCGCTTTGTCCTCTCGAAAGGGCATTGCGCGCCCGCCCTGTACGCGGCGCTGGCGCACAGGGGCTTTTTCCCGGTTGAGGAGCTGCGTACGTTCCGCCACGCCAACAGCCGTCTGCAAGGCCACCCGGACATGGTCGGCGTACCCGGGGTGGACATGACCACGGGCTCCCTCGGACAGGGCATCTCGGCGGCCTGCGGCATGGCACTCGCCGCCAAGCGGCAGGGGCAGGACTTCCGGGTATATACCATTGTCGGGGACGGCGAGAGCGAGGAGGGGCAGGTCTGGGAGGCCGCCATGTTTGCCGCCCACTACCGGCTGGACAACCTCTGCCTGTTCATTGACTTCAACGGACTGCAAATTGACGGGCCGGTCACCGAGATTATGAACTGCACCCCGCACGACGCCAAATTTGCCGCCTTCGGCTGGCATGTCATCAGCATTTGCGCCCACGATTTCGACCAAATTGAAGCGGCACTGCGGGAAGCCCGCGCCACCAAGGATAAGCCCACCGCCATCATTGCCCGCTCGGTCAAGGGCAAGGGCGTGTCTTTCATGGAAAATCAGACCGATTGGCACGGCAAAGCGCCGAATGACGAGCAGTACCGGCAGGCCATGGCAGAGCTGCGCGCCATCTCCGAACAGATCACCCCGAAAGGAGACGTGTCCCATGGCTGAGATGATCGCCACCCGAGACGCCTATGGCAAGACCCTGGTGGAGCTGGGCGGACAGCGGGACTTTTTCGTACTGGACGCCGACCTTTCCAAGTCCACCAAGACCGAGGCGTTCGGCAAGGTCTACCCCCACCGTTTCATCAACTGCGGCATTGCCGAGGGCAACATGATGGGCGTGGCGGCGGGAATTGCCGCCACCGGCACCCCCGTGTTTGCCTCCACCTTTGCCATGTTCGCCGCCGGGCGGGCATTTGAGCAGGTCCGCAACTCCATCGGCTACCCGCACCTGAATGTCAAGATTTGCGCCACCCACGCCGGCATCACGGTGGGCGAGGACGGCGCCACCCACCAGTGCAACGAGGACATCGCCCTGATGCGTACCATCCCCGGCATGGTGGTGATGAGCCCCGCCGACGCCCCCGAGGCGGCCGCCTGTGTGCGCGCCGCACTGGACATCGACGGCCCGGTGTACATCCGCCTGGGGCGCGCCGCCTGCCCGGTCATCACCGACACCCCCGAGTACCGCTTCACGGTGGGCAAGGGGCAGGTGCTGGCGGAGGGGTCCGACCTGACCATTGTCGCCAACGGCTACATGGTCCACCTGGCGCTGGAGGCGCGGGGATTGCTGGCGCAGGAGGGCATTTCCGCCCGTGTGGCGGACATCCACACCATCAAGCCCATTGACACCGAACTGCTGGCAGACTGCGCCCGCCGGACCGGGGCGATCCTCACCGCCGAGGAGCACTCGATCATGGGCGGGCTGGGGTCGGCCGTGGCGGAGGTGTTGGGCGAGTGCTGCCCGGTGCCCCTCTTGCGCATGGGTATGAACGATACCTACGGCAAAAGCGGCAATGTGAAGGAGCTGCTGCAGCTCTTCGGCTTCACCGCCCCCCATATGGCCGAGAAAGCCAAAGCACTCCTGCAAAAGAAAGCGGCCCGGTAAGCCCGCCTCTGTCCCTTGGGATTGACCGTCAGACACCCGTTTCCGCCCTCAGAGCGCCGCTCTGAACACGCCGCTCTGAACAGCGCCGCTCTAAACAGCGCCGCTCTAAACAGCGCCGCTCTGAACACGCCGCTTTGAACACGCCGCTTTGAACAGAGCCGCCCTGAACACGCCGCTCTAAACAGCGCCGTTCTAAACAGAGCCGCCCCGCGCGGCAACCAACGCCCGATATTTCGGGCGTTTTTTATGCTTGTCAGTGGCGCCCGACCCTTGCCGCCCGCCGCTTTTCTGTCAAAACGACAAAAAAAGCAGGGGGGTTTTCTGTCGAAAGACCCCCTCGCCATGTAAATATTGACAGCCCTGCCCCTGCATACCCCCTTTTTCTTTGGTCAATACTTTGCTCATCATACGATGCCCCCGACAACCCCTCGCCGGGGTTTCGGCTTTCGTATCACCAACGAGGGGGGACCATGATGCATCCGAACCGTTCGATGAACAAAGTAGAAATCTGCGGGGTCAATACCTCCAAGCTCAAAACACTCACCGACGAGGAAAAAAGGGAGTTGCTCTTGCGCTCCAAGGCAGGGGACAAGGAGGCAAGGGAGCGGCTGATCTGCGGGAATTTGCGCCTGGTGCTCAGCATCATCCAGCGATTCACGGGCCGCCGGGAGAACCTGGACGACCTGTTTCAGGTGGGCTGCATCGGCCTGATCAAATCCATTGACCACTTCAATACCGAGCTGGATGTGAAGTTTTCCACCTACGCCGTCCCCATGATTATCGGCGAGGTGCGGCGCTACCTGCGCGACAACAACGCCATCCGGGTCAGCCGCTCGGTGCGGGACCTGGCATACAAAGCCCTGCAGGCGCGGGAACAGCTCACGCGCACCCTGCAACGCGACCCGACGGTCGAGGAGATCGCGCAGGCGCTGGGAGAGCGCCCCGCCCAGGTGGCGGCCGCCATGGAGGCCATTGTGGAGCCGGTGTCGCTGTACGAGTCGGTGTACAGCGACGGGGAGGACTCCATTTATGTCATTGACCAATTAAAGGACCCCGAGGGGTGCGACGAGCACTGGATTGAAAACATTTCCCTCAAGGAAGCCCTCAAAAAACTGGGGGACAGGGAGCGCAACATCATCACCATGCGCTTTTATAAGGGCAAGACGCAAATGGAAATCGCCGAGGAAATCGGCATTTCCCAGGCGCAGGTCTCCCGGCTTGAAAAAAGCGCCATTGAGCACATCCGCAAGTCTTTTTGACCGCCCGACACAGCCCGTGTGACAGCGGTCCCGTCCCGGCCGGTCCGGCAGAAGCCGAACAAAACACCCTCTTGCAGACTTTGCAAGAGGGTGCTTTCAGACATATGAGGCACTCCGTGAGCGGCTCACGAAAGTGAGCGACTCGCGAAGGTGAGCGGCTCACAGCGTGAGCGATTCGGGCAGGGCATTCAGCATATTTTCGAGAAAGATGCCGTACCCGCGGGTGGGGTCGTTGATCAGCACATGGGTCACCGCGCCGATCAGCTTGCCGTTCTGGATGATGGGGCTGCCCGACATGCCCTGCACGATGCCGCCCGTTTTGGCGAGTAGCCGCTCGTCCCTGACCTGGAGCGTAAAGCACTTGGAGCCCTGGGCGTGCGGGTTCACATCGGTAATATCGACCGCATAGTCCGTGATTTGCTCGGTGTCCAGCGCACAGCGGAGGACGGCTGCCCCGCAGCTCACCTCGGCCTTGCCCGCCACCGGTAGTGACTCGGAGAGGGTCGGGACGGGGGAGAGTACGCCGAACACGCCGCAGTCGCTGTTGGTCAGCAACGTCCCCACCTTGTCCCCCTTGAGAAAGCCGCGCAGCTCGCCCGGCTTGCCCGGCTCCCCGCGGACAATGCCGCTGATATCCACCTGCATCACCGCGCCGCGGGAGATGGGCATGAGCGTGCCCGTGTCCACGTCGCAGATACCGTGCCCCAGCCCGCCGAAAATGCCCGTCTTGGCGTCCACAAAGGTGACGGTGCCGATGCCGGCGGCGCTGTCCCGCACCCAGATTCCCGCTTTGTAACGCCCCTCGAGCTGGTGGTACCGGGGGGTGACTTCCAGTTCCACCGTCTCGCCCCCCCGCCGGCAGGTAAAGCGCAGGGGCCGGCCGTTACTGTTTTCCACCGCATCGATCACATCTTTCACACCCTTGACCGGCACGCCGTCAATTTTGAGGATCATATCGCTGACCTTCATGCCCGCGTCCTGCGCCGGGCGGCAGGCCGGGTCGTCGGTCAGCCCCACCACCATGACGCCGTCGGCGAACAGCCGCACCCCAAACGCCATCCCGCCGGGACTGAGCTTGCGGATCTTGCGGTCTTGCTCCGGGGCGGCGGTGAGTTTGCCGGAGACCTCTTTTTTGGGCTTCACCCCAAAAATCCCCGGGAAACGAAAGGCCTTTTGTCCCGCCAGGAGGGGCAGGCTCGGCCCGTCCTCCTCTGCTGCCGCGAAGGCGCAGACCGCCGGCTCGGGCGCCAGTCCCTGCGCCTCGCCCGCGGCGGCGGCGGTCAGGCCGACGCAGACCGGCAGCAGTAGGGTCAAGCTCAAAAGCAATACGGAGAGGAACTTCCACTTCCTGTTTTGAATAGCCATTGGTTCACCTGACAACACAAGCGAGCTGTCACTTTATCCTTGTCTGTTGGAATACAGTCTCATTGTGTACCGAGCAGGCGCCGTTATGCATCACAAATTTTGTTACGGATCATCCGGTCCGGCAATCTTGCCTGCGGTCTGCCTGGATCAGCACCTCCGCGTCCTGCAGCGCAGCGCGCGCGAAAGAGTCCAGGTTCACGCCGCTGTCGGCATAGACCGCAAAATCGGTGCTCCGGAAACGCCGGAGCGAAAAATACAGCTTGAGGGTGGGTGCGGTGAAACAAGAAAAATCAAAATGACAGATTTCGCCCAGGCGCGTGACCAGCCGCACCCCGTAGTCCTGCTCGTTCAGGCAGAACTTGCTTTCGGGGAAGTAGGGCAGGGACAGGGTGAAGCAGGGGCGTCCCTCGCGGTCCCGCTCCGCGCAAATGACCGGCGTCTGCGATACCGGCAGGGCGCACAGACGCCGGTAAAAAAGCACCATGGCATAGATCAGGCCATGGGCAGAGACGGTCACGGTTTCATGGGGCGGCAGGCTGAGAGGGATGACCAGGGGGCAGGTATGGATCTCCCGCTTGACCACCTCAATAAAAAAACGGTACAGGGCAGACACCTGGTAGGGGTGCTTTTTGAAGTGGTATTTGTCCAGGTGTGCAAAGCCCTGGCTGGCAGGGCGCACCAGGTGCTCGCTCTGATCCACTGCCCAGGGCTCGGCGGGGTGCCCTAACGGGTGTTTCATACTGTCTCCTATGTCAGATTGCCGGCGTTGTACCGGTCGAAGGCGTCGGTATAGGTGATGCCCGGCAACAGCCCGGCGGTCATTTCGAAGAGACGGCTGTACAGTCGGTGTTCCAGATACAGCGTGGTCAGTCGGTTCATGAGCGCGGGGGAGTCGGGGGCGGCGGGGTCCTTGTCCAGCCTGACGAGCACAAACCAGCCGTCCGCCGTTTCGATCACCGGGCTGATGCCGCCCACCGGCAGGCTGTACGCCGCCTCGACGACGGGGCGAAAGGGGCGGTCATAGGCATAGGGCGTGAGGTAAAATCCCGCCTCAATGTCGGCGCTTGCCATGGACAGCGAGTAGAGGGCAATGATGTTTTTCATCTCCTCATACCCCTCACACAAGAGCAGCGCCGCGCGGGCGTCCTCCGCATGAGCGCGGTTTTCCGCCACAGAAAGCCCGTTGTCGGGGGAGATATGCACCCAGCCGACGTGTACGACCTCCTCACTCTCAAAAAAGGTGCGGGTGATCTCGTCCGAGACGGGGATGCTGCCGCCGGCGTAGGTTTGGACATAGTGGTCGTACAGGACGGACAGGCAGGCGGAGTAGCGGTAGAACAAACGGCTGACATGGTCGGTCATATGCCGCGCCGCCAGCGCGTCCAGGTAGGCCTGTTGCGACCCATACCCGCCCACCGGCTCACCGTTGATGACCCCGCCCTCAATATCCGCCCGCACATAGGCCTGTACTGTCTTGTCGATCTCACGGCCGAACGGGTCCACGCCAATCTCACGGCAAAGGTCAAACACCGCGTAGAGGTCGGCCAGGGCACCCTCGATTTGGTCCAGCGCCGTCTGCCAGAGTGCCTCGCCCGACGCGCCCTCCCACGCCTGCCCGTCTCCCCCGTCCAGTTCGTCCTTCATGGCGTAAAACAGGGCGCGAAAGAGGTCATAGCGGATCTCATAGTCCCCCAGCCGGGCAACCACCTGCTTCTCCTGCGGGGTGGACTTGGCTTCTTGATAGTTTCGCTCGCACCCCGCGAGCGACAGCCCCGCTGCCAGCAGCAGCAGGCAGGACAATAAACGCTTCATGCTCTCTCCCATCGTCAGGCAATTTGTATGCGTGTCAAGCTTGTCCCTTATTATAGCATATTTTTATCAAAATAGCATGAATTTTTGCCCAATAAAGATTTTTTTACAAAAAGGGGCATTTTCTCTTCCCAAAGCAACCGGCGTATGCTACAATGGGGAAAGACAAGACAGAGAAAAGGAGACTGCCATGACCGACCAATTCACGGTCTCTTTGGAGAAGGTGGTAGAGGAGCTGTCGCTGGAGTGCATCTATCTCCCGCGCCCCGCCGCCGACATTGTGGTTGAGATCGACAGCGTCAACCGCCCCGGCCTGCCGCTGGTGGGCTTTTACGACTACTATGAGCCCTCCCGCATCCAGATCATCGGCAAGGTGGAGCACCTGTACCTGGAGCAGTTGCCCGACGCCGAGCGCGCCCGGTGCCTGGACACCTTTTTTGCCTCCCGTCCGGTGGCGGTGGTGGTGACCCGCCAGCTGGAGGTCACCGAGGAGATGCGGTCCTTTGCCGTCGCCCACAGCGTGCCGCTGCTGCGCACCGCCGACCGCACCAGCAACTTTATGGCGGCGCTCATCGCCTACTTGAGCGTGCAGCTTGCCCCCCGCATCACCCGTCACGGGGTGCTGGTGGAGGTGTACGGCGAGGGGATTCTGCTGCTCGGGGACAGCGGCGTGGGGAAAAGCGAGACCGCCATCGAGCTGGTCAAGCGCGGCCATCGCCTGATTGCCGACGACGCGGTGGAGATCAAGCGCGTGTCCGCCAAAACGCTGGTGGGACAGGCGCCCGAGCTGATCCGCCACTATGTCGAGCTGCGCGGCATCGGGATTGTGGATGTCCGCCGCATTTTCGGGATGGGCGCCGTCAAGCTCAGCGAGAAAATCGACCTGATCATCAACCTGGAGCAGTGGGTGGAGGGCAAGATGTACGACCGCTTCGGGCTGGAGGAACAGTGCACCGACATTCTGGGCATTTCGATCCCCTCGATCGTCATTCCCGTGCGACCCGGCCGCAACCTGGCGATCATCATTGAAATCGCCGCCATGAACAACCGCCAGAAGAAAATGGGCTTTGACACCGCCAAGGAGTTTAACCAGCGCCTGCTCGACTCCATGAACGGCAACTGACCCGTCCGCACGGGGGTCCTCCGAAAATCACCAAAATAATGCCGGTGCATAAGATGATATCGAACGGGACGCACATGGCTCCCGATTGAAACGGAGGACTATCAATGGGTAACAATTGTTTCTGCAATCTGTTCGACGATAATTGCACCTGGATTATCATCTTAGCGGTTGTGTTGGTTGTTTGCTGCTGCTGCAATCGTTAACCGCCTTACATCCACTCGGGCATGGCCCGGGTGCCGCGGCGATGCGCCGTCGGCATGCCCGGCACTGATCCCCCTTCACGCGGAGGGGGTTCTTGCCTGCCCTTTCGTGTTTGCCCGCCCGGCCCCCTTGCCTCAAAGGGGGCTTTTTTTATCTCTGTTCGGGTGACATAAAGCCCGCGCCCGGCGCATACAGTAGAGTACCGGCATGAAAAGGAGGCGCTGCGATGTTCATTTATGCGGTACGGGCGTCCACCATCCGCTTTGTCCTGATGGTGATGCTGTCACTGGGGCTGTTGCTCGGGCTGGTGGTGTACACCACGGGGGAGGTGGTGGCGGCGGTCAATGACAAGGGCGTGAAGTATACGTACAGCGGCATTAGGACCAACGACGACCGCGTGCGGTTTTTGGAGCAGTTCGGCTGGCAGACCGGCGGCGAGCTGGTGGAGGAGGAGACCTTTACCATCCCCGACACCTTTGACCGTGTGTTGCTGGGCTATAATGAAATCCAGAAGGCCCAGGGGCTCGACCTCTCCCGCTACGAAAAGAAAAAGGTCACCCGCTATACGTATGAGATCACCAACTATGAGGGCTATGAGGGGACGGTGTATGCCAACCTCATTGTCTACCGTGACAAGGTCATTGCCGCCGACCTCTGCTCCGCCGACCCCATGGGGTTTGTGCGGGGCATTGAAAAATAGTTTTTTTCGCTGTCCGTCCCGCTCCCGGAATTTTGAATCTTTTCCCTCGGGCGGTTGACATTTCACCCCCGCTGTGCTATCATGAAACTACCCGGGCGGGAGGCTCCTCTCACGCGGGATTTTACAAAAGGAGTGTTTCATCATGTCAAGTCTCAGAAAATCCATGGATAGCCTTCCTTTTATCGTCAAGCTGCTTTTGGTACTCTTTCTTGATCCCATCTACGGCGGGCTGTACCGTTTCTGCAAGGGGGAGACCGTTAACATGGTGATCGGTATCCTTTGGTTCGTCACCGTAGGCGCTTTCGGCATCGGCTGGATCATTGACTTTGTCACCATGCTGCTCAACAAAAAAATCACGGTGCTCGATTAACCCGCGGCGGCAACCCTACATACCCACTCAAACAAAGTCCACCCCATGGGGTGGACTTTGTTCATACTGATCGGGGTACTTGCGGAGCTCGCCGGAACAGGACCGTGGCCGACAGCCCTGTGCCGGCGGGAGAGGGAAAAGGTCTCTGCATCGCACTGCCGGGGGGAGCGTGAGGCACGAGAGGTCCAAAGAGGGTTGTGCGGCTCGAGTGGGCGCGCGGGGTGCCAAAACCACCCGGCCCCCCGGTCGGACACCTCCCTGCGCGGGGCGCAAAAACCGGATGGCCGCCCCAAATCCACCTCTCTCGTGCGCGGGGCCCTTAGTCCCCCGATGTGGTGGTGGTGGCGCTGGTGGTCGTCGTGGCAGCCGTGGTGGTGGTCGTGGTGCTGGTCGTATCTTTCCCGCAGGAGGAAAGCAGTGCGGCCGATAAAATCAGGGTGATGGCAATCAGGCAGGCAGAAATTTTCTTCATGGTACACTCCTTTGTTGTGTCGTTGTTCGGTTGGGGAGGGGGGCTTGTCCAAAAAAAGCGAGGGTTGCGCTGCAGAGACATGCGCCCATCATACCACATGTCCGGCCCAAAAGCAACCCTCTTTATGGAAAATTTACTTTTTCAGGAAAAAACACCAAAACTCCTAAAAAGCGACCTGTGGCACAAAGGACAGTATCCCCCAAAGGGGTGCCGCTCATACGAAAAGCGGCATTTTTTTTATGTGCCGGCCCTCCGCCGCGTGCCCGTCTGTTCTGCCGCCGTCTTTACCGCCGTCCCTGTCACCGGCTTTGCTGTCGCTCGCTATTGACCTTTTCCCGACTTTGCGCCCCTCGTCGCCCCTGCCGCGCAGGATGCCCGCCATTGGCAGTGCACTGGTGCCCGGCTCTGCCGTCTTTGCCGCCCGCCGGCATCAGCTGTTTTTGATGGCCATGGCCTCGAGCAGGTTGGCGACCTCCTCGGACATATCAAGGGTGTCCTCCATCTTGTCGTAGATTTCTTTCCACTTCATCAGCTCGATGGGATTGGTTGCGGTCAGGTACAGCTCTTTCACGGTGCGCCGGTAGAAGCGGTCGCCCTCCTCCTCATACTGGTTGACCTGGATGATGAGCTGTGTCAGCTGCTTGCCCGAGCGCTTGAAGTTCTTAAACTCGTTGACCGCCATCTCGAGCGCAGAGCAGGATTTGACGATCAGCCCCGTCAGGGTCTTGGCAGGCTCGGGAATGTGCAGGATGGAGAACATGTCGAGCATGTTGGCGATGTCCTCGATATAGTCCACGATGTTATCGATATCGCCGGCAATCTCCAGAATGTCCTCCCGGTCAATGGGGGTGATAAAGGCGCGGGACAGGTTTTCCACCACCTGGTGGAAAATGTCGTCTGCCTGGTGCTCGGTGGCATGAATGGCCTCCACCTTCTCCGCGACGTTCGTGTAGTCGTTCATCAATTCTTCCAGTTGCTTGGCGACCTTGATGGTCAGATCGCTCGCCTTGTCAAAACAGTCGTAATAATTAAATTCCTTTTTCTTAAAAGCCATGTCTGTATCCTCCGTTTTCAAAATATCAATAGGAATAGTTTTGCCATCAGGTATCCGATGAGTCCGCAGAAGGGGAAGGTGATCACCCACGCCGAGATCATTTCCATCACCACCCGCCAGTCAACCGCCGACGCCCGGCGGGAACACGCCACGCCCACCATGGAGGTGGTTTTGGTGTGGGTGGTGCTGAGCGGGATGCCGAACAGGGTGGACAGCAGCAGGCAGGAGGCGGCGGCGAGGTCCGAGGAAAAGCCCTGGTGCACCTCCAGCTTCACCATATCCATCCCCACCGACTTGATGATCCGGTACCCGCCGATGGAGGTCCCGAGGCTCATCACCAGCGCGCAGAGCAGCATCAGCCAGAACGGGATGACGAAGAAGCCGTCCGCCGTCTTATTCACCCTGCCGTTGAGGAACAGTCCCAGCAAAAACACGCCGATGAACTTCTGGCCGTCCTGCGCGCCGTGCAGAAACGCCATGACCCCCGCCATGACCCGCTCGCCGCGGCGAAAGAAGCGGTTGGCTTTTGGCCGGTTCAGGTTGCGGCAGGTTTTCTCCAACCCCCGGTTGATGCCGTACCCGAAGGTGAAGCCCAGCACCGACGAGATGCCCAGCCCGATAAAGACCTTTCCCCACTCGGACATATTGATGGCATCAAGGCCCCCAAGTGCCAGCGCCGAGCCGGTCAGGCCGGCGATCAGCGCGTGGCTTTCACTGGTGGGAATGCCGAAAAACCACGCCAGCACCGCCCACAGCACGATGGCAAACATCGCCGCCGCCAGTACAACCAAGGACCGACCGGAGCCACCGATCGAATCGAAGTTGCACAGTTTGCTGATGGTTTCCGCCACCTTGGGGCTGATCCAGGTCATCACCAGTACCCCTAAGAGGTTGAAGACGGCGGCGACCATCACGCCGCCCTTGGGCGTGATGGAGCGGGTGGATACCGCCGTGGCAATGGCGTTGGGGGCGTCGGTCCACCCGTTCACAAAAATCACACCGACCACGAGAACAATAATTGAGACCAGAGCAATAGACATCGCGTTCCTCCACATGAGTTTGGTTGCCGCACAGGGCGACTTGGGTTGCAAAAATATATTGGCATCCGGACAGGCAGTTACTTTCTGCTGCCGTCAGGATGGAATGTTCGCCGTAACGCCCGCTCAACGGGCAGCACCGAGAGAATCAACAGTACACATTGCACGAGGCATAGAATGAGCCCCCAAAGGGAAACCGTGTCCTTGTCGTGCGGGAGCAGCGGCAGCTGCACCGCCACCGTGAGGACCAGCAGGCCCCAGCCTGCCCGCCACCAAACCTCGCCGCACTTGCGGTGGGCAAAGTCCCAGGTGTCCTGATTCTTTTTGGACAGGGCGGTGCGGTAGCCGTAAAAGTCATTGATGGTCTTGGGCGGACGATGCCGCATCACAAAACCCATGCACAGCATGACGAGCGGGATGAACAGAGCAAAGCAAAACATCATGACCCAAAACCACATAGCCATCCTCCTTGGGGGTGGTGAGCGGCACGGAGACCCGCGCCCGCGCGCCCCGCGCATGGACGACTACGGATGACCGGACGCAGGCGACGGTGATAGAAGACCCGCGCTCGCGCGCCCCGCGCATGGACGACTACGGATGACCGGACGCAGGCGACGGTGATAGAAGACCCGCGCCCGCGCGCCCCGCGCTCGCGCGGGGCATGGTGTACGGTGCGCCCCGCGCATACAAATACCCCCGTAGCCCCCGCCCCGCCCGCCATGGTCCCCGCGGGGCGGGGACCATGGCGCCGGCAAAGGAGAGGGTCAGGGGGTCAGTTGAGGCTCGGCGGCGCTTGCACTGTGGCGCGCGGCCGCCTCCTCGACCATCACGCGGGTGATGAGCAGGCCGTGTTCACCCTGCATTTGCGCGCTCCAGATAATGTTGCGGGGGCACTTTTTAACGCAGGTGCCGCAATTGGTGCACTTGGCGTAGTCAATGACCGCCACATTGCCGATGATATGGATGGCGTCGCTGGGACAGTTTTTCACGCAGATCTGACAGGTGATGCAGCCCACGTCACAGTAGGAGCGGATGGTGCGGGCGGGGTCGGGGGAGGAACAGCCCACCCAGTGGTGACAGCCAAAGGGAATCAGCTTGATGATGTGTTTGGGGCAGGCACGGGTACACACGCCGCAGCCGGTGCACTTGTGGTAGTCCACCACCGCCACGCCGCCCTCCACATGGATGGCGCCGAACTTGCACACCGAGGCGCAGGTGCCCAGCCCCACGCACCCCGCCGGGCAGAGACGGTCGCCCCCGCCCAGCCGGGTGGCGGCCACACAGTCGGGCGCGCCCTCATAGACGTACTTGCGGAGGGAAAGGTCGTGGGTGCCCGAGCACATGACCTGTGCCCGGAGCGCTTCGACCGGCATCGCCTCCGTCCCCATGATGGCGGCCATCATGGCGGCTGTCTGGTTGCCGCCGGGGGTGCAGCAGCCGATGTTCGCCTGTCCTGCCGCCACCGCCTGCGCATACAGGGCACAGCCGCTGAAGCCGCAGCCGCCGCAGTTGGCGCCCGGCAGGCATTCGACAAGGCGCTCCACCCGCTCGTCCACCTGCACGGCGAACGCCTTGGACGCCACTGCCAGCAGCAGACCGCAGCCGCCGCCCAGCAGGATAAAGCATAGGATCGCAATGAGAATTTCCATATCGCCCTCCTCACGCAATCTGCAGGCCGACAAAGCCCGCAAACGCCATGGCGAGCAGGCCCGCCGTAATTAGGGTTAGAGGGACCCCCCGGAACGCCGCCGGCGGGTTGGCAAACGCCATGCGCTGGCGCAGTCCCGAGAAAATGACGATCGCCATGGTGAAGCCCAGCGCCCCCGAGAAGCCGAAGACCACCGACTGCAAGAAGTTGAACTCACGGTCAATGTCCAGCAGCGCCGCGCCCAGCACCGCGCAGTTGGTGGTGATGAGGGGCAGGTAGATGCCCAGCGCCCCGTACAGGGCGGGGGAGTATTTTTTGAGGAACATCTCAATAAACTGCACCAGCGTGGCAATGATCAGAATGAACGCAATGGTTTTCAGGTATTCGAGCTTGTACGGCACCAGTATGTAGTGGTGGACCAGCCAGGTGACAGCGTTCGACAGCGTCATGACAAAGGTGACGGCACAGCCCATGCTCAGGGCGGTGGCGGGTTTGTCCGAGACCCCGAGGAACGGGCAGCAGCCGAGAAACCGGGAGAAAATGAAGTTCTCGATCAGGATGGCCGAGAGCATCAACAGAAAAATGTCAACCATTGTTTACCACCTCCCGTTTGGCTTGCTTGCGTTGCAGCCGGTTGCGGATGGCGTTGACGCACGCGATCAGGGTGCCGAGGACTAAAAACGCACCGGCAGGGGCGATCAGCAGAGCGGCGGGGGTGCCCGCGGGCAGGATTCGGACGCCGAGGAAAGTCCCGTTGCCCAGCACTTCCCGAACGCTGCCGATCAGCAACAGGGCAAAGGTGAAGCCCAGCCCCATGACAAAGCCGTCCCAGAGGGAGGGCAGGGGCGGGTGCTTGGAGGCAAAGGCCTCTGCGCGCGCCAGCAGGATGCAGTTGACCGTAATCAGGGGGAGAAACACGCCCAGCGAGCGGGACAGGTCAAAGGCAAACGCCTGCATGAGCAGCTCGACGGCGGTGACAAAGCCCGAGATGATGACAATGAACGCGGCAATCCGCACCTGAGAGGGGATGAAGCGGCGGAGCAGGGAAATCAGCAGGCCTGACATGACAAGGGTCGCCGTGGTGGCGATGCCCATGCCCAGCGCGTTGCTCACCGACACCGTGACCGCCAGGGTAGGACAGGTGCCCAGCAGTTGCACCAGCACGGGGTTGTTGTCAAACAGTCCCTCCGTGAGGCTGCGCAGGTAGTGGTTGGATGATTTCATGTTTCCCTCACTTTCCCACAGCCGACCGGGCAGTGGCAATGGCGGTGGTGATGGCGGTGTAGGACTTGGTGGCGCCCGCTTGCGCCTCGGCGCCGTGGTAGTCGCGCTCCTCGTCCAGGTAGTGGTGGAGGTAGGTGTCGGCAGACAGCAGCACCCGCGCGGCAATCAAGGTGCCGTCGGTCTCCAGCCCGACCAGCAGGCTCATCCTGCCGCTCCACCCCAGGTTGTTGGTGACTTCCACGGCATACCCCAGCAGGACATCGTCCGCATAGACGAGCAGGAGGCGGTCCACCCCCTCCTCCTCGGAGGACTGCTCCTCAAAGGTGGTCATCTCGGGGAAATAGGTCTCCAAGGTACGCTGCACCTCGGCGGCGCGCAACGCGAGGATGGCATCCCTGGCGGTCTGCATACCGGTGGTGATGGCGGTGTAGGACTTGGTGGCGCCCGCTTGCGCCTCGGCGCCGTTGTAGTATCCCTCCTCGTCCAGGTAGTGGTGAAGGTAGGTGTCGCCGGACGACATCACCCGTGCGGTCATCAGGGTGCCGTCGGGCTCCAGTCCGACCAGCAATGTTGTCTCTCCCCTCCAGCCCAGGCTGTTCGTGACCTCCACGCCATACCCCAGCAGGACATCGCCCCGGTAGACGGGCAGGATGCGCTCCACCCCGGGCAGCTCCGAGGCGATCTCCTCAAAACGGGTCATCCGCGAAAAATAGCTGGCCAGGGTTTGCTCGAGCTTGGCTTCCTCGCCCGCGCCGCCGTCAATGGCGGCCTGTGCGGTGGCAACGGCGGTGGTGAGGGCCTGGTGGGACAGGGACGCGCCGGCGGAACGGTCAGCGCCGTGGTAGTAGCCCTCCTCGTCCACGTAGCGGTCAAGGAAGGTTTCGCTGTGCCGGAGCACGCGCGCGGCAATCAGGGTGCCGTCGGGCTCCAGCCCGACCAGCAGGCTCATCTCGCCCCCCCAGCCCAGGTTGTTGGAGAGCGATACCGCATAGCCGAGCAGGGTCTGCCCCTCATAGGCGAGCAGGATACTGTCTACCCCCGCCGGCGGGGAGGACTGCTCCTCAAAGGTGGTCATCTCTGGGAAAAAGGCGCGCAGGGTGCGCAGCTTTTCGGCGTTGGCGTTTTCAAAGATGCGGTCTTTGGTGAAGTGGTTCACCACGGCCAGCATCCCCGCCACCAGGGTGCAGACGAGCAGCAGCGCGCCGGCGATTTGTACATAATACTTTACTTTCGTTCTCATGCCTTACGCCCTCCCCACAGCCGCCGCCCCGCGCCGTACCAGCGCGGGCGGGCGTAGCGATCCAGGTAGAAAACCAGCGAGTTGGCAATGAGGATGGCAAAGGACACCCCCTCGGGGTACGCGCCAAAGTAGCGGATAAAGACGGTCAGCAGTCCGCACAGCACCCCGAAGATGATCCGTCCCAGCGGAGCGGAGGGGGAGGTGGTGTAGTCGGTCGCCATGAAAAAGGCGCCCAGGATCAGCCCGCCGCCCAGCAGCTGCGCCGTCATAAAGGTCAGGTTGTCCGCGCCGCCGCGGGGAAAGACAAAGGTCAACAGTGCCACCGTGCCGAGGTAGCAGACAGGGATGTGCCAGGTGATGACCTTGCGCACCAGCAGGTACAGCCCGCCGACCAGCAGCAGCAAAGCGGAGATTTCCCCGATCACGCCGGGGACATTGCCGAGGAACATATCCCACAGGGAAATGTCGGACAGATCCCCGCTTTTCAGCGCCACCATGGGCGTGGCGCCGGCCACCGCGTCCACGGCTTCCGAGGCGAGATCGCCGGCAAAGGGCGCAAAGTCGTACTTGCCCATGGCGGCAGGGTAGGACAGCACCAAAAAGGCGCGGCCGGCCAGGGCGGGATTGAACACGTTTTTGCCGATACCGCCAAACAGCCCCTTGACCACCACCATGGCAAAGAAGGCGGCGAGCACCGCCATCCACAGCGGGAGCAGCGAGGTGACGTTCAGCCCGAGCAACAGCCCGGTGACCACCGCCGAGAGGTCATGGATGGTGACCCTTTGGCGGGTGAGCTTCTGGTACAGGTACTCAAAGCCCACGCAGGAGGCCACCGACACCAGGTTCACCCAGAGCGCCGCCCAGCCGAACTTGTACAGCCCCCAGAGGAGGGCGGGCAGCAGGGCAAGGATCACCCGCGCCATCAGGGCGGTGGTGGTGTCCTTGTGCTTCATATGGGGCGAGGTGGCAACCGTGAGCAGCGGGGGGTAGGTGTAGGTCTCCGGCGCGGGATTTGCCTCGGGCCGGCGTTCTTTGTCGGTCATTGGGCCCCCCCTCCTTTCTGTTGGCGCTTGGCGCGCAGGGCGTTCTTGGCGACGCGGATGTACTGTACGATGGGTACCTCCGCCGGGCAGACATAGGAGCAACACCCGCACTCAATGCAGGGAGTCGCTCCGAAGGTGTCCGCCTCCTCGTAGAGTCCCTGGCAGGCATAGGCGGCGATATAGTTGGGCATGAGGTGCATGGGGCAGGCGGCGACACAGCGGCCGCAGTGAATACACGCCTGCGGCCCCTTGAAGGAGGGGTACATGTCGGCCGAAAACACCAGCACCGCCGTGGTGGCTTTGAGCAGGGGGGTGTGGGGGTCCCACTGGGCGACGCCCATCATCGGGCCGCCGCAGATCAGCTTTTTCGGCTCCCTGACCAGCCCGCCGCAGCAGTCCACGAGGGCCGAGAGGGGAATGCCGACGGGCGCGAGCAGGTTGCGTGGGTGCGCCACGCAGTCGCCGTCCACCGTCACAATCCGCTCTACCAGCGGCATGCCGTCGTCAAAGGCGGCGGCGACGGCGGCGGTGGTCTCGGCGTTGAAAATCACACAGCCGACATCAAAGGGCAGCTTGCCCGTCGGAATCTCCTTGCCCGTCAGGGCAAACACCAGTTGGCGCTCGTCCCCCTGGGGGTACTTGGTGCGCATCACCCGGACCTCAAGGTCGTCCCGGTCGGCACTCAGGCCCTCAAAGACCGCCACGGCGTTGGGCTTGTTGTCCTCAATGGCCAGGAGGGCCTTGGAGAGCCCCAGGGCGTGCCGCAGAATCTCGGCGCCGCGCAGCACCGACTCGGGCCGCTCCAGCAGCAGGCGGTGGTTGGCGGTGATGAAAGGCTCGCACTCGGCGGCGTTGATGAGCAGGGTGTCCACCTTGCCGATCGAGGACTGCAGCTTGGCGTAGGTGGGGAAGGCGGCGCCGCCCATGCCCACGATGCCCGCCTCGCGCACACAGGCGACAATCTCGGCGGGGTCGGTCTCGGACAGCACCCGACCGCTTTTGCGGATGGCGGGGTCCAGGGTGTTCAGGCCGTCATTTTCAATGACCACCTGCTGGATCCCCCCGACCGTGCGCAGCTCTTTGACACGACCCGACACGCTGCTGTGCACGGGGCAGCCCAGCCCCTGTTCAACCTCCCCGATTTTCTGTCCTTTGCAGACGGCTTGTCCCACCGACACGATCGGTCGGCAGGGCGCGCCGATGTGCTGGCAGAGGGGGATGAACACCAGCGACGGGGCTGTGCAGGGAAGCACGGTCGCCTGGGCGGTGTTTTTATGCTCGTGGACGTGGACGCCACCCCGGAATGTGTACGCCAATAGCCTCACCTCTTTCTATCTATGTACCATCTATACCATATAAGCAGCGACGTATGCAGCCTGTCCGCGCAACGGTTTGCCGCACGACAGCCGCCGCGACAGGTTCGCCGCGAACGTGCCGCAGAGGATCGCTTTTCATATATCAGTCAACGCTTCTATTTTATCCGATAGAGGCCTGCTTGTCAAGAGCGCCGCTACCTTTTTTAGTTGAAAAAAGTGGCAATTGGCAGAGCGGTTGCGCCAGCATCAGCGTGGTGAAGTAGCAGCTGACGGTGAACAGCATTTTCATCACCGTCCAGTACAGCGAGCTGGAGGCGGGGTCCATGGGCATACAGCACCGCACCGCCAGCGCCGAGAGGGTGGCGGCGAACAAGGGCAGAACCACGCCGCGCCCCCAGGCAAAGGGGAAGCGGCTCACCCATGCCAGCCGTCCCACACTGAAAGAAAAGTTGAACACCTCGGCGATGATGATCACCCACGCATACCCCGCCACCCCCATGCCGGGCAGTAGCAGCATGACCAGAAAAATACTGAGCAGCGAGTCGGAGATATTCACCCACATGGTAAAGACCTGCTGCCCCAGTCCTTTCAGGATGCAGTCGGTGACATGGTCGGCAAACATCACCGGCAGCACAAAGGCCATCAGGCGCACATAGTCCCCCACCTCATACGAGTGGTAGATGAGCATCCCAAGCTCACGGGAAAAGACCACCAGCAGCAACGCCGCCGAGACCGAAAAAACATTGGTCAGCCACAGCACCCGCCCGATGAGCGCGCGGATCGAGGCCCACTCCCCCCGTGCCGCCCGCTCGGCAAACTCCGGCACCAGCAGTCCCGACGCCGAGTACAGAACGGCGGTGGGGTAGAGCAGTACCGGCAGCGCCATGCCGTGCAGCACGCCGTACTCCGCCAGCGCCTGGGGGCGGGTGCGCCCGCCGCGGGTCAAACTGCGGGGGATGAGCAGGTGCTCCACGGTCAGCAGCCCCGAGCGGATATAGGCCGACATAGCCACCGGCAGGGAGATGTGTAGCAGCTGCCGTGTCAGGCCCCGCTCCGCCGCCCCGCCCGCCCGCAGTCCGTACCGCCGGCGGTCAATGAGGTATTCCGCAAACAGGAGCAGGCAGGAGAGCATCTCTGCCAGCGCCCCGCCCGCCACCAGGGCCACGCAGGCATAGCTCAGCCCCCGCGGCATGAGCAACGTCAGCCCGCCAATCACGGCAAAAATCTTCACCGCCTGCTCAAACACCGCGGTGGCGGCGTTCTTGTGCACGCGCTTGACGGCGGTGAAGTAGCCGCTCCATACGGTGGACAGGCCGATGGGCAGCATGCTGGCGCCCAGCAGCCGTAGCGGCCAGAGGGTGCGGCTGTCGCGCAGCAGCCGCTCACTGATAAAGCCCGCCCCGAACACCAAACAAAGGGTGGCGATGCTGCCGAAGAACAAGACATAGAGCAGCGCGCGGCGCATAATGGCGCTGACCTGCCGGCTCTCCCCGCGCCCCAGCGCCTCCGAGACCAGGCGGGTGACGGCTAAGTGAATGCCCGAGGTCGAAAAGGTCACCGAAAACCCGTACACGCTCATGACCAGCGTATACAGCCCCATGCCCTCCGCCCCGATTCTGCGGGAGACATAGGCGTTAAAAGAGACCCCCACCGTGCGCATGAACAGCGAGGCGGCGGTCAGGATGGCGGCGTTGGTCACAAACTTTTTGAGATTGGCACTGATCATACAAACCCACCTTACACAGACGCGCATACTGCTACACTGTATGTGGGCGCCGTATCGCTTATGCCATCCGAAATTGCCCCCCACGCCAAAAGACCCTCCGCGCGGCAGGTACCGTGCGGAGGGTCCAAAACAACAAACAATGTCAGGCGGCGGGCGGCTTATTTTTGAATGAGATGGAAGGCAAAGCCGCCGATTTCGTCCTTGAAGTAAATGAATTTGGGTTTGCCGTTGTCAAAGGTGGTCATGGTGCTGTCATCAAAGGCAAAGCCCTGCCGCTCGAAGTAGGCGATGGCGCGGTCGGCGAAGTTGGTGCGGATGCCGATGTGTCCCATGGTCCCCGGTCCCTTGGACTTCATGAACTCAAAGGCAGTGCCTGCAAAGGCGGACTTGTTGCCCTCCTCCACCGGCATGCCGAACAGCCGCTCCAGCAGCCGCGCGCTCCGCAGGGCTTCCTCGGCATTTGCCGAGTTGATGCCCAGGTGCAGAAACTCCAGCCCCAGCATGGTTTTCATGGCCTGCCGTGTCAGCTCGGTGATAGCGGCGTAGTTGCCCGCGGCAATCAGGTTTTCGGCGACCATGAAGCTGCCGCCGCACGCCAGGATCTTGTCAAACTTCAGGTAGCTCAGCAGATTGTCCGGGTTGATGCCGCCGGTGGGCATGAAGCGCACCTGCCCGTAGGGCGCCGCCATGGCTTTCAGCATCGACAGCCCGCCCGCCGCCTCGGCGGGGAAGAACTTGACCGTTTGCAGGCCCAGCTCCAGGGCGGCCTCGATGTCGGAGGGGGAGGAACAGCCGGGGATGATGGGCACCCCCCGCTCCAGGCAGTGCGTGACCACCCGGGGGTTGAAGCCGGGAGTGACAATGAAGGTGGCGCCCGCGGCAATGGCGGCGTCTGCCTGTGCGGCGCTCAGCACGGTGCCCGCCCCCACCAGCATGTCCGGGTAGGCTTTCGTGATGGCGGCAATGGCCTCGGCGGCGCACTCGGTGCGGAAGGTAATCTCCGCCGCGGGCAGCCCGCCCTCCCGCAGTGCCCCCGCCAGGGGCAGGGCGGTTTTTGGGTCGGTGATTTTGATGACGGGCAGCAGCCCCATCAGGTATATTTTCTTTTCCATCTCGGTCATTGTCGCAATCTCCTTTGTGTCCGGTTGTTTTTGTCGGCGGTAGGTCGGTCGCCCCGCGTGCCCGCTTCCGCCACAGTCTTTGCTTGCTTTTATTGTAATGCATGCGGCGACGCTGCACAATGGCGGATATTGCCCCGAAATATTGCGTATATTGCCCTTTGTCCGGATTGACACCCCCCACACTTTTGTGGTATACTATCGCTATACGAAAGCCAACCGCTGTCATACCGAAAGGGGAGAGAGATGCCAAAGAGCGCCTGTGTCGTGAGCCGGGATACGGCTTTTGCCCAGTTTGTGCGGCTGGAACTGCTGCCCTACCTGTCCCGTGTGACGGTGGTGCCGGAGGAGTCCGCCACTGCGTGGCCCGCTCCTGAGGGAGCCGCCACTTCGTGGCCCGCCAACGACTGGTCCGCCACTTCGTGGACCGCTCCGGAGGGAGCCGCCCCTGCTTGGTCCGCTCCGGAGGGAGCCGCCACTTCGTGGCCCGCCGCCGATTTATATGTCATTGATCTGGACACCGTGTCCCTGCCCGGGCACCCGCTCACCGGGCGGGTGCTCTGCTGCAGCCACAGCCAGAGCCGGCCGGACGATTTCCCTTACCTCTGGGCAGACCGTCCTTTCCGCCCCGCCAAACTGACCGCCCTGCTGGAGCTGACGGCCGACCGGACGCCCGAGGGACTCTGGCTGTTTGAACAGGGGGGAAGACCGATCGCCCGTTTTGACGGCCGGGAGGTCGCCCTGACCGAGCGGGAGTACCGCTTGCTGTCGGTTTTGATGGCGGCGGGCGGGGGGGTTGTCTCCCGAGAAACGCTTTTTGAGCAGGTTTGGGGTGGGCAGGGGGAGACAGGGGTGGTCAATGTGTACATCCACTACCTGCGCCGCAAGTTAGAAGCAGGCGGCCGCAAGCTGATCGAAAGCCGCAAGGGGCGGGGCTACGCCCTGTTTCCGGATGCCGTACCCTCCCCGGCAGCAGACGAAACCAACCGCGCCGCGCGGAGATAGGGGGACCGCCGATGCTCACACTCATCATCGGAGACGCCGGCAGCGGCAAGACCCGCCGCTGCGTGACAGAGATTGCCGCGCTGGTGGCGCAAAAGAAGGCGTGCTGCCTGCTGGTACCCGAACAGCAGACGGTACAGGCCGAACACGCCATGGCCGACCTGCTGCCCCCCGATGCCCCCCTCTATTTCGAGGTAACCAACTTCACTCGGCTGGCCAACACCGTCTTTCGGCGGTACGGCGGGGTCGCCAAAAGCTATGCGACCGCCGATACCAAAGCGTTGCTCATGTGGCAGACCCTGCTTGAGTTGTCCCCCCACCTGCGCCATATCCGCGGGGAGGCCGACAGCGGGCTGGTCGAACAGATGCTCTCGGCCGTCGGGGAGCTGCGCAGCCACTGCATTGACCCCGAGGGGCTGGAGCGCGCCGCCATCGCCGTGGACAACCCGCACCTGCGGGACAAGCTCCTGGACCTTGCCGCCCTGACCGCCGTTTATCAGGACCGACTGCACATGCGCTATGAAGACGCCGCCGAGGTGCCCGACCGGCTGCTCGAGCAGTTGCGGCATTCCGACGCCCTCGCGGGCACCGTGCTGTTCGCCGACAGCTTTACCGGCTTCACCACCCAGCAGTACCGTGTACTGGCGCAGCTGGTGCGGCGCTGTGAGCTGACGGTGACCCTCTGCCTGCCGCCGGACGCCGCCGAGCGCACCTGCTTTGACGAGCTTTTTGACACCAAACAAAAACTCTTGCGCTTGGCGAAAGAGGCAGGGATGCCCGCGACGGTCATCCTCACCGGAGAGAACCAGCGCGCCCGTGACCCTGCCCTGTCCTATGCCGCTGCCCGGCTCTTTCGCCTGCGCCCCGCCCCACTCCCCGCCCCGCCGAACACAGCGCAGGCGGTGCGGGTGGTGGAGGCGACAGACCCCTATGAAGCGGCGGATTTTATCGCCGCCGATATCCGCCGCCGCGTGATGGCGGGGGGGGTTTACCGTGACCACGCCATTGTCGCCGCTTCCGCCGCCGACTATGCCGGCATTTTGGACACGGCGCTGGAGGCGTATGACATCCCCTGCTTTTTGTCGGTGAAGCATGACATGAGCGCCTACGAACCCATCAAGCTGGTGTACGCCGCCTACTCGGTGGTGTGCGGCATGTGGCAGCGGGCGGACGTGATGGCGTACCTCAAGTGCGGCCTGTGCGGGGTGGACGCCGCCGCCTGCGACGAGTTCGAGCTGTATACCGAGCGCTGGAACATCAGCGGGCGGCGCTTCACCGACGGCGTCCCTTTCAACATGAACCCGGACGGCTTTACCGACCGGACCACCCCCGTCCACGCACAGGTGCTGGACAGCGTCAACCGAACCCGGGACAAGCTGGTCGCCGACCTCACCCCGCTGGCAGACGCCGCCGAGCAGTCGCAGAGCGTGACCGACCACTGCGCCGCCCTGCTCGAATTTTTGCTCTCGCTGGAGCTGGAGCGGCAGTTGCGCGAGCGCAGCGAAGCCCTGCTGGCGCAGGGCGAGGGGGCCGCGGCGGCCGACTACGGGCGGCTGTGGCAGGCCATCTGTGACGCGCTCGACCGTCTGGCGGAGACCCTGCCCGGGATGAAAGTCAACGCCCAGACCTTTTTAGCCCTGCTGAAGCTGGTCTTTTCCGCCGCCGATATCGGGCGCATCCCCCCCTCCTCCGACGAGGTCAGCATCGGCTCCGCCGACACCGTGCGGGTGGACGGGGTGAAGCATATCTACCTTTTCGGAGTCTGTGAGGGGGAGTTCCCCGCCGCTGTGCGGGAGCGCGGCATTTTCAGCGACGGCGAGCGGCGCAAGCTGGACGAGGTCGGGCTGGACATGGGCGACAGCTTCGCCCTCCATGCCGCCAAAGAGCTCTTTTACTTCTGGCGCGCCCTGGCCGCCCCCTCCCACTCGGTGACACTGGTCTACCACCTATTTGACGCCGCGCGCAAACCCTGCCGCCCCGCCGCCCCCGTGTTGCGGCTGGGGGCACTGTTCGGGCAGGACTTGCCCACCGTCCGCTGCGGCAGTCTGCCCGCCCTCGACCGGCTCTGGCACCCCGGGCCGTCGCTGGAGCGGCTGGCCGCCCTGAAGGGGACCCCGCTCGGTCAAGTGCTGCTCGGACAGCTCTCGGCAGACCCGCGCTATGCCCGCCGGGCCGCGTCGGCGGGGGCGTCCGTCTACAACGATGCCTGCACCCTGTCGGCGGGGGTGGCGGCGCGGCTCTACCCGCAGGATCTCGCCCTCACCCAGTCCCGGGTGGAGCAGTTTGTCGGCTGTCCCTTCTCCTTCTTTTGCCGCTATACCCTCTCGCTGCAGGAGCAGAAACAGGCGGCGTTTGACTATGCCAACATCGGCAGCTTTGTCCATGACCTATTGCAAGCCTTCTTTTTGCGCCTGCAAAAAGACAACCTTTCGGTCGGGCAGCTTGACGAGGCCTGGATTGAGGCGATGGTGGAGGAGGCGACCGCCGCCTACCTGTCGCGCATCACGCCCCCCGGCATGACCCATACCCCGCGCAACCGCCACCTGTTCAGCGGCCTGCGCCGCAGTGCGCGGCTGATCATTTCCGAGCTCTGCCTTGAAACGGCCCAAAGCGATTTTACCCCCACCTTTTTTGAGCTGGCCATCGACAAAAAGAACCCCGAGTTCCCCGACCCGGTCAGCGTCCCCTTGCCGGACGGCAGCCGTGCCTATGTGTACGGCATCATTGACCGCGTGGATATTTACCCCTCCCGGGGGGATGTCTATGTGCGGGTGGTGGACTACAAAACCGGCTCCAAGAAGCTCGAGGAACGCGAGCTGAAATACGGGCTCAACCTCCAGCTGTTGCTCTACCTGCTTTCCCTGCTCTCCGCGAACGACGCTTTCCGCCACAGCCTGGGGGTGAAAGAGGGCGGGCGGGTACTGCCCGGCGGGGTGATGTACCTGTCGGCCGGCACCGGGGAGATCAGCCTCGACATGCCCCAAAGTGAGGAGGCGGTGCGGGAGCAGGCGCGCTCCCAGCTCCAGCGCAGCGGCTTTTTCACCGATGACCCGCGCATCCTTGCCGCCATGGAGCGGGACCTTGCCGGCCGCTTCCTGCCCGTGGTGAAAAACGGCAAGCCCAAAAGCCAAAGCCGCCCCTACCTCAAGGACGAGCAGGGCTGGCAGCAGCTTTTTGCCGACCTGGAGCGCACCCTCGGCAAAATCGCCACCCGCATCAAGTCGGGTGTGGCGCACGCCACCCCCCTGCAGCACAAGACGCACACCGCCGCCTGCAGCCACTGCCAGATGAAGCCCATCTGCCGCAACGCTATTTTGTAAATAAAAGTTTGCTGTAAATAAAAATTCACACGCGCGCCACAGTCATCCGGCAGAGTGCTCCCCGCCTCGCCTACCCCGCCTCCGACGGTTGGCGCGTCCCGCTCCCCCGCCGGACCGCCCGGCACACCGCGCCCCCCAACCATCGGCGCACCCGCTCCCCCGCCGGACCGCCCGGCACACCGCGCTCCCCAACCATCGGCGCACCCGCTCCCTACCGCCGGACCGCCCGGCACACCGCGCCCC
>JBBAEK010000013.1:0-39744 GCA_041655935.1 Eubacteriales bacterium | reverse complement strand
CATTTGAGACCGTGCAGCCCGACCGGCTGAAAGAAGCAATTTTTGAAAAAATATCCAAAGAATGGATGCTGGTGACCGCCACCAAGCCCGACGGCACCTACAATACCATGACCGCCAGTTGGGGCGGACTTGGCTTTCTGTGGCAGCGTCCGGTCGCCTTCATTTTCATCCGCCCCCAGCGGTACACCTATGAGTTCGCCGAGGCGGGCGAGCATCTCTCCCTCTCCTTCTTTCCCCCCACCTACCGGGAGGCGCTCACCTTCTGCGGCAGCCAAAGCGGGCGGCAGGTCGACAAGGCCGAGGCCTGCGGCCTGACCCCCTTGCAGGCGCAGGGCTGCACCTATTTTGAACAGGCGTCCCTCGTGCTGCTCACCCGGAAGCTGTACGCCACAAGCATCCTGCCCGCCGACATCCTCGACCCCGACATCCTGCGCTTTTATGAAAAAGGGGATTTTCACAAAATGTACATCTGCGAGGTACTTGAGATCGGTGAGCGCCGCGCGTAAGCCGCGCCGCGCGTAAGCCGCGCCGCGCGTGACCCGCTCCGCCCCGTCGCCCGCTCCGCCCCGTCGCCCGCTCCGCTCCGTCGCCCGCTCCGCCCCGTCGCCCGCTCCGCTCTGTCGCCCGCTGCGCTCCGTCGCCCGCTCCGCCGCGCCGCTCGCTCCGCTCCGTCGCCCGCTCCGCCGCGCCGCTCGCTCCGCCCCGTCGCCCGCTCCGCCCCGTTCCGCCGTGGCAGCCATCATGAAAATACCACTTGATTTTAGACAAGCGATGCTGTATAATAAGCTTGACCGGAGGGGGGGAGCACCGTGGCAGAGAACAAAGGAAAGGGTACCAAAGTCATCGCCGTCAACCGCAAGGCGAAGCACGACTATTTTGTCCATGAGACTTATGAGGCAGGCATCGCCCTGTACGGCACCGAGGTCAAGTCCCTGCGGGCGGGTGCGGTCAACCTCAAGGACACCTACTGCACCGCCAAGGACGGCGAGATGTATGTCATCGGGATGCACATCAGCCCGTACGAGCAGGGCAACATTTTCAATCGCGACCCCTTGCGGGAGCGCAAGCTGCTCCTGCACAAGCGGGAAATTTTGAAGCTCATGGGGCTGGTCGCCCGTGAGGGCTACACCGTAGTCCCGCTCTCTCTCTATTTTTCCGCTTCCCGTGTCAAGGTACAGCTCGGACTGTGCAAGGGCAAAAAGCTGTATGACAAGCGGGACGACCTGGCCGACAGGCAGGCACGGCGCGACATCGAACGCGCCGAGAAGCAGTCCGGCCGCGGCGACTGACCGCCGCCCGGCGCACCGGGCAACCGCATCGCCGGCACCGACCGACTTTCCCATTCCGACAAGCAACAGTCACTCATGGGCCCGTAATGGTTTCGACGGGGATTTTGAGGCATGATAAGCGTGGCGAGCCGAGTAATCTCGTAAACTGCTCATCTAAATTCAAACGCTAACGATAAGAAAAGATTAGCTCTAGCTGCGTAAGCAGCTGACGCCGCAGCTAAATGGCGGCCCGTCGGGCAGGAGAGTACCGCGGCTCCTGTTTGGCGTCAAATGAGCGGTGACCGTGCATCGGCTGTTCGCCCTTGAGCCGGTCATGAACAAAAGGGCTACCCCAACACCGAGCCTGTCTGTCGGCGCTTTGGCGGGGGAATCACAGTAGATAGACTATCCACGAAGAAAGTCATGTCAAAGGGTTTTCGGACGCGGGTTCGACTCCCGCCGGGTCCACCACAAAGATGATTGGATAAGTCTAAATGATTTATCCTTTTTTTGTCTTTTTTGAGGTATTTGGGGCATATTAGGGGCAATTTTCGATTATTTTGAATGACCATAATGTTCATATCCTCGAAAAATTTTCAGATTTTTCATTAGTTGGGTATGAACATAGTCGGTGAGACCTCAAAATACAAAAGTTTTCAACTGCTCCATCTCATAGGACACGAACCTTTAATTTTTTACGGGAGAATCTTATAATAATGTGCTATAATTATTTCGTGGGCAAATTTTGGTACACTGACTATGATATAATTATAATAGGAGGGTTCGAATTTGAGCGAACAAACATTTGATAAGCCAAGCGGTAGGACGGGAAACAAAAAAATCAGCATCCTACTTGTTCTAAAAGTACTTGAACAGATGAGTGATAAAAACAATCCAATAAAGCAAGCTCATTTAGCAAAAATGGTCAACGATATTGGCGGATTCCTTAATCTCAATATTTGGTGCGACCGAAAGACGGTAGGCAGGCACTTAAAACTACTAATCGCCGCAGGCTATGGGATTGTATCGGTAAAAGGCAAGGGGTGTTATTTAGATAGCTGTAAATTTTCTAAACTGGAAAGCGAGATGGTGATTAAGGTTGTTGCAGAATCACAGCTGCCCATTGAGCGAAAAGAGCAGCTACTTAAAAAGATAATAAAGCAACAATCAAATCTTGACAAAAAGACGCTGATTAATAATTTGTAGTTCGTAAAGATTTTTTACAAATTGTTCGCATAAAAAGGAGGGTAATATGCAGTTTGATAAATTGGTAAAAGCGATAGAATCGTTTAAACAAGCGGGCACAAAACAGTCATGGCTAAAGGATAACCATTTTACGTATGAAAATGACTATCTATCTGTTATTAAAATTGAATCGTCGAATGTTGCTGGTGGCGACAAGGTAAATAAAGGCAAGCAATGGAGTATAATTTTTTATCCGAAAAAAGATTTTAGTAAATTGCAAAATTGGCATAAGTTAAAATGCTATTTTACTGACAGTATAAAAATTACGAATGTGCGTGGTGCAACCGATGGGAAATGTGGAATTCGATTATATAAGATGTCCTCCGATCCAACAATAAAAGTAGTGCAAGATTTTCTCGCTTATATTTTTGAATAGCTTTAAGTTGACGGGAAAGTGGTATTTTCTAAAATTTGATTTCTAGAATTATTTGCGGAAAACTGATAATAAAGAAAAAGATGCATTAAATTTAAACTGCAAACAAAAAAACGTGCAGGTCTGGCGACACCAAACATCGGCTAGAAACAATCATACGACGAGGTGATTATGAAAAAATATTCAAGAGAAGAATTGGATGAAGCATTAGAGGCGCTTAAAAAGATGCGAAAAGAGGAGGCGTATAGCGGTGTTTTGCCGCATCACTTCGCATCGTGTTATATGCCTGCGCCGAGTTACAGATATAATTGGGACAAAATCCCGGGAGAGTATATTTGCCCAACATGCGGTGAGGTCTTTGGGAAACTCATGGATCCTGATGTTCCAAATGAAGGAAGACGCCGTGGTTTTGACTTTGGCGATCGCGTAGTGAGTGGTTCACCCAACGAAGAAGTAAAGTTTTCTGTTGATACTTGGAATTTTGATGCAGTGCTTCGAAATCTTAAAGAATGTACTGGTGCCGGTTATGACGCAAAAATTGAAGTAAATTGTGCAGACTGCATAGTCGATAATAAAGTGCCGCCAATCGCATTTTATTTCCATGCGTCAGAAAGTGATGATTATACCGTTAGTTATCCAATACTGGGTGATAAATGGACATGGAAAGAGAAAAAAAGTCATAATCCACCGCTTACTAAAGATAATCAGTTTTTCCCGCACGAATATTATACGGCAACATCTTTTTTGAAAGAAGTGCCACACATAGCTGGGAAAAAACGTTGCAGAGATTGGTTGCGTGAAATTGAAAGGGGTACAACGTACGAGGGACAGCCGTGGAGCGTAATTTTTAATGCACTACGAGGAATACTTGGATTTTCAACGGAGGAATAAACTTGTTAGTATTACCGCGTACCGCCGTTTTAGAAATAACATCTAACTGCAATCACAAATGCCTTTTTTGCTGTTGTCCGTGGGAACACTCTGTTTCCCGTCCTGAAAAAGAATTATCTACTAATGAGTGGAAACAAGTAATTGAAAGATATCGTTTCTATGGGGTTAACCATATATCGTTTACGGGCGGCGAACCAACACTAAGGGACGATTTGCCTGATTTAATGGAGTTTGCCCATAAAAAAGAATATACATTAGGCGTTGTTACAAACGGGCGAAAAGTAGATAAAGAATTACTAAGTCTTTTCAAAAAGAACGATGTGCTTTTGAGTATCAGTGTCCCCGGGATAGAAACCTTTTCCGCGCACACCGGAGTGGATAACATTGAGAATGTTCTATCGCTATTTGAAAGCTGTAAAGCAATTGGGCTAAAGACCGTCGCGAATATTGCCGTAACAAGAAATAACCTTCCCGAACTTTATGAAAATATGGCCTTGCCAATTTTGCACGGTGCAGACTATGTGCTGCTTAATCGCTTTTTACCCGGTGGCAGGGGGATGGACAACACGGAATTGTTACTTAATAAGGATGAGATAAACGATATGCTGAATATTGCAGAATCTGTACTGGAACGCGCAGAAATTAATGGGCATATCGGCACGGAGCTACCTTTTTGTATTATTAAACAACCAGAAAAATACAATCGGCTAAACATAGGAAGCTTGTGTGGCGCCGGCAAAGCGTTTTTTGTTACTGATCCGGAAGGTTACATCAAGGTTTGCAATCATTCACCAAGCAGAGTTTGCAGATGGAACGATATTGAAACAATTGAAGAAAATGAATATTGGCAGCGATTTGCAACGCGGGATTATATTCCAAAATCTTGCAATGGTTGTACGCATTTGCAAATATGTGACGGTGGGTGCAGAGAAGCCGCACATGTATATTCCGGCGCAATAGATAAAAATGACCCGTGTATGTTGGAGGATTGAAGTGAAAAAAAGTCGTATCTTTTGGGTTTTTATGGGGCTATTTATAGTGTTTCTTGCTGCCATTTTCATATCCGCAGATATTAACAAAGAGGTTGTTGACTATACCGATTATGAGCAAGGTACAATCGTACAAACTTCTGACGGAATAAGAGTAGATGGGAATTGGTATTATTTTGATGAATGGAGTTTAAAGTGGAGTAAAAATAATCCGGTTCTAACTAAGAAAGGAACACACAGTTTTTTGGGTGATGCCGAAGTATGGGTGGGTTTTTTATGCGGATTTGCAGCTTTTGGAACCGGAGTATACGCATATTATTTGCATGAAATGGAAAAGAAAGCCGATAAAGAAGTATAAAGCAAACGGCAAAATAATTCCGACAAATCTTTGCACCTAACAGTAGAACTCAACATTTGTCGGAATTAAGACTTTTTGTTACATCTTGCCAAACAATTCCGAGGTTCGCCTCGGAATTTTTCACGCGCTACAACGGTAGGCAATTGCTTTTTGACGGCAACGGCGGACAGCTCTTCGGCAATTATATCAAGTGGTTTTTGCTCACCATCATTACCTTGGGCATTTACAGTTTGTGGCTGAGCATCAACAGGAAAAAGTGGGTGGTCAAACACACGCACGTTGCCAGCTGACCCGGCGGCTTTGGCATCGGCGCGCCCGCACCGCGCCGAGCGGTGAAAAAAGCTGTTTACCCCCTTGCAATTTTCACACGGATGTGTTAAAATATGTGTGCAAGGAAGGGAAGGAGTAACGCGGGGAACCTCGGCAGAGAGCGGATGGCTGGTGAAAATCCGTGGGGCACCCGGGTGAATGTCGTCCCCGAGCTCCGGAAAGAAAGGCGCGCGCACCGCTGTGTCGCCCCGGTAGACTCCGGCGTTGGCTACGTTACAGCTCATGAGGCATGCCGCGCCGCGGCATGTGAAGCAGGTGGTACCGCGTATTTTGACGCCCTGCGGCAAGACAGCCGCAGGGCTTTATTTTGAAAGACTGCCCCCGGGACGCTCGGCCGCCGATTCGGCCATCCCGGCCGTGCGCCATGCAGGAAAGGAAAAACCATGAAACACGAACTGCCCAAAACCTATTCCCCCGCCGATTTTGAGGACCGCCTCTACCGCACCTGGTGCGAGCGCGGCTATTTTAGGCCCGCTGACGGCGGCGACAAACCCTCTTTTTCGGTGGTCATCCCGCCCCCCAACGTCACGGGGCAACTGCACATGGGACACGCACTCAACAACACCCTGCAGGACATCATTGTCCGCACCAAGCGCATGCAGGGCTACCGCACCCTGTGGGTGCCCGGCACCGACCACGCCGGCATCGCCACGCAGATCCGGGTGGAGGAAAACCTGCGCAAAGAAAAGGGACTCTCCCGCCACGACTTAGGCAGAGAGGCCTTTCTCGAGCTTGTCTGGGCGTGGAAGGAGCAGTACGGCGGGCGCATCATTGACCAGCTCAAAAAGCTGGGCTCCTCCTGCGACTGGAGCCGCGAACGCTTCACCATGGACGAGAACCTTTCCGCCGCCGTCAAAAAAGTGTTTGTCAGCCTGTATGACAAGGGACTCATCTACCGGGGGTTGCGCATCATCAACTGGTGCCCCCGCTGCAACACCGCCCTGTCGGACGCCGAGGTGGAGCACCGGGAGGCGGAGGGTCATTTTTGGCATATCCGCTACCCCATCAAGGGCGAGCCGGATGAGGCGGTCATTGTCGCCACCACCCGCCCCGAGACCATGCTGGGCGACACGGCGGTGGCAGTGCACCCCGACGACGGGCGCTACCGCCACCTGGTGGGCAAGACACTGGTGCTGCCCCTGGTGGGCAGGGAAATCCCCGTGGTGGCAGACGAGGCGGTGCTGCCCGAGTTCGGCACCGGCTGTGTGAAGATCACCCCCGCCCACGACCCGAACGACTTTGAGACAGGCCAGCGCCACGGGCTTGAAAACATCATCATTCTGGACGGCCACGGCAAGGTCAACGAGCGGGGCGGCAAGTACTGCGGCATGGACCGCTACGAGGCCCGCCGCGTGATCGTGGCGGAGCTGGAGGCACAGGGACTGCTGGTGAAGACGGAGCCCTGCACCCATGCGGTGGCACACTGCTACCGCTGCGGCACGGTGGTGGAGCCGCTGGCAAGCAAGCAGTGGTTTGTGCGGATGCAACCGCTCGCCGAGCCCGCCATCGCCGCCGTGCGAGAGGGGGCGGTCCGCTACATTCCCGACCGCTTCGCCAAGCTCTACCTCAACTGGATGGAGAATATCCGTGACTGGTGCGTCTCGCGCCAGCTCTGGTGGGGACACCGCATCCCCGCCTACTACTGCGACGCTTGCGGGGAGATGGCGGTCTCCGAGGAGCCGTTGAGCCGTTGCCCCGCCTGCGGCAGTACCGGGATGAGGCAGGAGGAGGATGTGCTCGACACCTGGTTTTCCTCCGCCCTGTGGCCCTTTTCCACCATGGGGTGGCCGTCGCAAACCGAGGACTTGGCGCGCTACTACCCCACGGGCGTGCTGGTGACCGCCTATGATATTATCACTTTCTGGGTCTCCCGCATGGTGACGATGGGACTGGAATGCCTGGGACAGCCCCCTTTCCCGGATGTCTTTATCCACGGACTTGTTCGGGACGCACAGGGCAGAAAAATGTCCAAATCGCTCGGAAACGGCATCGACCCCCTCGAAATTATCGACAAATACGGGGCAGACGCCCTGCGCTTCGCATTGGCGTCCGGCAACTCGCCCGGCAACGACATGCGCTTTTCCGACGAGAAGATCGAGGCGGCGCGCAACTTCGCCAACAAGCTCTGGAACGCCTCCCGCTATGTGCTGATGAACCTGCCCGAGCAGGATGACCCGACAGGCCTGCCCGAGCATGACGCGCTTGCGACAGAGGACAAGTGGATTCTCTCCCGCTTCAACCGTTGCGTGGGAGTCGTGTGCGAGAACCTGGATAAGTATGAGCTGGGCATTGCCCTGTCCGAGATTTACGATTTCATCTGGGATGTGTTTTGCGACTGGTATATTGAGCTGACCAAGAGCCGCCTGCGCGACGGGGACAGCGAGGGAGCCGCCGTGGCGCGTCGGGTGCTGGTCTATGTGCTGGGTGGCACACTGAAGCTGCTGCACCCCTATATGCCCTTTATCACCGAGGAAATCTACCAGAGCCTGCCGCACGCCGAGCCGTCCATCATGGTCTCCGCATTCCCCGCCCATGAAGCCACGCTTGACTTTCCGGCCGAGGAAGCGCAGCTTGACCGCATCATTGCCGCCATCCGTGCCATCCGCATCCGGCGGGCAGAGATGAATGTCCCCCCCTCCAAGAAGGCGCAGTTGTTCATGATCACCCGCTACCCCGAGAGCTTTGCCCACGCCGAGGACTTCTTTGCCCGGCTGGCGTCGGTCTCCGCATTGCGGTTGGTGGACAGCTATGACGGCACCGATGCCCTGTGCCTGGTCACCGATGCCGCCACCATGTATATCCCCCTTGCCGATGTGGTGGACATTGAGCGCGAGCGGGCGCGCCTGAACACCGAGCTCTCCAAGACACGGGCGGAGATGGCGCGCATCGACGCCAAGCTGGCAAACGAGGGCTTCCTGGCCAAAGCCCCCGCCGCCGTGGTCGAGGGCGAAAAGCTCAGGCTGGAAAAACTGCGTGCCACCGAGGCCGCCCTCACCGCCGAGCTGCAAAAGTTGTCCTGACCCCGCCCCGCAAACAAAACGAACGCCGATACAATCAGTCGATTGTATCGGCGTTTACATGCGCCGCTTTCGCGGCGCATGTATGTTTGTGCGCTCTGTCCTTTACCGACCTGCAGTCCGCCTTTGTCGGGGCGGCACAGTCATGGCTCGGCAAGGCTTGGTCTCATTCCGTGAAACAAGCGTTTTTGTTTGTGCACCCTGTCCTTTAGCGACCTGCAGTCCGCCTTTGTCGGGCGGCACAGTCATGGCTCGGCAAGGCTTGGTCTTATTCCGTGAAATAAGCGTTTTTGTTTGTGCGCCCTGTCTTTTACCGACATGCAGTCCGACTTTGTCGGGGCGGCACAGTCATGGCTCGGCAAGGCTTGGTCTTATTCCGTGAAATAAGCGTTTTTAGTGCCGATCCACCCGATGATGGTCTCATCCGTGACGGCATCTTTTATGAGGCGGTAGGCCGCGAGCTGGGTGGTATACGCCTGGTCAATGACGCTGATGGTGGCGGTGGCGGTGGCGGTGGTAATAGCCAGTGTCAACCCGGCGTTTCGGAGCTGACATCAGCGGAGAAGCTGGACAGGTACTCCTGCTGGCACCTCCACGACCTCACCGGTGGCGGGGATAAAGTCGCCCTTGGTGCCGGTAATGGATCGCTTCTGCCGGAGCGCAAAGAGGAGCGAACCGCATCTTGCCCCCGCTACCGTCTCCCCCTTCGGCTCCTCCTCTCCCGCAAACTGTGACATATTTCTAATTTCAAACCGTCCGCGGCATATATTTTCATCTAATTTGATTTCTTGCGTAAAGTCTGCGTTAATGGTATAATAAATGTAGCGAATTATCGCCTGATACAAGCCCTGCCGGTGTCGCCCTCTGCACTGTTTCACTTGCCCCACCCGGTACACCCATACCACGCATAGAAAAGGACTCACACATGAAATTAGTGAAACCCTCCTTGGCGTATAAAGCACAAGTGATCTCCTACAAGGAAGAATTTTCGGACTGCCCCCACCTCATGCACGGCACCGCTCAGCTCCACGATGCCCCCACTTATGAGGCGTGGCTGGAGCGGGTGCAAAAGTTTGAAAACCCCGCCACCGTCCCCGAGGGCTATGTCTCGTCTTCCACCTTTTTGCTGGTGCGGGAGGAGGATGACGCCGTGGTGGGCATGGCGGACATCCGCCACTCGCTCACCCCGCACCTGGCCATCTACGGCGGGCACATCAGCTTCAGCATCCGTCCCTCCGAGCGGGGCAAGGGCTACTCGAAGGAAATTTTGCGCCTGGCGCTGGAGTTCTGCCGCGACGAGCTGAAACTCAAAAAGGTGCTGGCCACCTGCGACAAATGCAGCCCTGCCTCCATCAAAACCATCCTGTCCGGCGGCGGCGTGCTGGTCAACGAGGTCATGGAGGCGGCGGGCACCACCCAGCGCTACTGGATCACGCTGTAAGCTCACCCGTCCATACGACAAGCGTCTGACAAAGAGTTTTTGTCAGACGCTTGTTTGCTTGCAGGGACCCTATAAAATCCTGTCCATCACCCGCTCCGCCTTTTCGTTGTCGGGCAGCACGAACAGCACCACGGTGGTGCCGTAAATTTTCACGATGGCATCCTCGGCGGGGCCGGCGTCGGTATAGCTGCGCACCGAGCGGATGATGTCAATGCGCTGGTAGCACATTTTCGCCACTTCCTCGGCTTTGGCGCGGTCGAGGCACACAAAAATCCCCATTTCGTAGGTCACATCCAGGGAGGCGCCCAGGAAAATGACACAGGACTCAATGTCCTCCCACTCGCTGGAGCCGTCCGGGCGGGCATAGAGCCGCTCAAAGGTCTCGCGCGTCAGGTAGCCGCTCTCCCACTCCGCGGCGGCGCTGTCGTAGGTCAGACCGGCGGGCAGGCGGTACTTGACCCGAAAGGTATCAAAAGTCCGGGTGCCGCTCACCACTTTGCCGCAACCGCACAGGCAGGAAAACAGCACCAGCAGGATACACACGCATTTTTTCATACAAAAGACCCCCGTCATACTATCAGCAGTATATGACGGGGGCCTGTCAGGTATGAGTTTTAGCGGACAATCACGCACTCAATGCCCAGCGCACCGGCGATTTTGGCAATCGTATCGGCATGGTGGCCGATCCCCAGCGCGTAGTGGTGGGTGGGGCCTTCCATGACCCATTTCTTGACGAACTCGCGCGTGGTAGGCTCGAAAAAGCCGCGGGTGTTGGTGTTGCCGGTGGGGGGAATGGGGCCTTTTTTGGAGTACCCCTCGCCGATGACAAACTTAAACTTTCCGTTCTCCACCTGGGTGACGCCCAGCATGGTGATGGGCCCTTCCTTGATCTTGAACTCGACAGACGCGCCGGCGCCCGGCTTGCCGTGGTACTTGGTCAGGGAGCGCAGCACGGGCTTGCCTTCCGCGATACGCAGGTGGTGCGGGCCGTCATGCCCGACCAGAATGAAGTCCTCCCTGAAATCGAAGGGATGGAACTCCGCAAACGATCCGCCGATATCCAGCCGGTCCATGATTAGCATGGCCAGGCAGGTTTTCAGGTCATACTCGCCGCACATGGGGATGCCCTGTGCGTTGAGGAAAGAGTTGCCCACGATGAACGAGGTCGCCACCTCCCGCTGTACGCTGTCCGGCAGCCCCTCATAGTAGTAGGCAAGCCCGGTCAGGTTGTATTTCTCCACCAGCTTATCCAGCGCCACGGCAGACTTGGCGGCCTGGCGCAGGTCGGCGTCGGTCAGCTTGCGGGTGACGGGGTCGGAGACGGGGGTTGGGGTGTCAAACTCCTCTAAGATGAGGCGGCTCTTGGCGGCGATCTCCTCCTCGGTGACTGTCCGGTAGAGCGCCACGGCGTCTTCAATCTCCAGCAGCGGCACATGTACGCCGAAAGCGGCAGATACCATGGTGGGGTCGGCGTGCATATCGTACATGGCCTCCAGCACATGCCCCATCAGCCCGATGCGGGCGCCGTTCAAATCATGCAGCACCTTGGCAATGTTGCACCACTCGGCAATCTCGGCATCGGCCTTGGGGTCGTCCTGCAGGGTGCCGATCACCACATCGTGAATCTTGCAGTTCATCCGCTTGGCGACGCTGATAAACTCAGGCACCGAGCAGACATTGTCGTTTTCCAGCTGCATGAAAGTGCTGGCCTTGGTGTAGTCCATGGCCACTCTCGGCTGGAGCGCCACCAGCACCATCGGCATCTCCATGGCACGGATGATGGGCGCAAACACTGAGGAGGTGGCGTAGGTCAGCATGTTGCAAAGCAGCACGTCCGGCGCCGCCGCCTTCATCTTGGGAACCACTTCATACGCCTTGGCGTTGGTGTCAATCATGCCGAAGTCAACGATCTCCACATCATGGGCGGCGACTTTGTCACAAAAGGTTTTGTGATACCCCATGAGGTTGTCCAGCAAGCCCTCAAACTGTTCCCAGTAGATGGCATGTCCCACTCCGAAAATCCCGATTCGGGCGGTACGCGGCTTCTTTCTTTCAATCATTGGTAGAACTCCTTGATGATAGTAATCGGTTGTCCCTATCATAGCACAACGGGTAGGGAAAAGCAAGGGGAACTGACAGGTTATGCGAAATTTTCCATCAGACGGGGCAGTCCCTTATTCCAGCTCAAAAGCGCCCGTGTACAGCTGGTAGTAGGTCCCCTTCTCGGCCATGAGCTTGTCGTGGTTGCCGCGCTCGATGATGCGGCCCTGGGAGAGCACCATGATGACGTCGGCATTCTTGACGGTAGAGAGGCGGTGGGCGATGACAAAGACCGTTCTGCCGTGCATGAGGGCGTCCATGCCCCGCTGGACAATCTCCTCGGTGCGGGTGTCGATGGAGGAGGTCGCCTCGTCCAGGATCATCACCGGGGGGTCTGCCACGGCGGCGCGGGCGATGGCGATGAGCTGGCGCTGTCCCTGCGAGAGGCTCGTGCCGCCCCCCTGCAACCGGGTCTGGTACCCGTCGGGCAGGCGGGTGATGAAGTCATGCGCCCCCGCCAGCCGGGCGGCTTCCATACAGGCTTCGTCGGTCGCGTCGAGGTTGCCGTAGCGGATGTTCTCCATCACGGTGCCGGTGAACAGGTTGGTGTCCTGCAGCACGATTCCAAGGCAGTGGCGCAGGTCGGCTTTTCTGATTTTGTTGATATTGATGCCGTCATAGCGGATTTTGCCGTCGGCAATATCGTAGAAACGGTTGAGCAGGTTGGTGATGGTGGTTTTGCCCGCACCGGTAGCACCCACAAACGCCACTTTCTGCCCCGGCTCGGCGTACAGGGTGACGTCGTGCAGCACGGTTTTCCCCTCGTCATAGGCAAAATCCACGTCAAACAGCCGCACATCCCCGCGGACGGGGGTATAGGTGAGGGTACCGTCCTGGTGGGGGTGCTTCCATGCCCACTTGCCGGTACGCTCCGGGCTTTCGGTGACAGTGCCGTCCGGAGCGATATGGGCGTGCACCAGGGTCACATACCCCTCGTCGGTCTCCGGGGTCTGGTCCATCAGCTCAAAGACGCGGTCTGCGCCCGCCAGGCCCATGATCACCGAGTTGAGCTGGTTCGACACCTGGCTGATGTTGCCGGTGAACTGCTTGGTCATGTTCAGAAAGGGCACCACAATGCTGATGCTGAAAGGCAGCCCGGACAGGCTGAAGTTGTCGGCACCGCTGAGCAGTAACAGCCCCCCGGTCATCGCGACCAGCACATAGAGCACATTGCCGATGTTGTAGAGGATGGGCATGAGCATATTGGCGAACTTGTGGGCGTTGCGGGAATGTGCAAACAGCTCGTTGTTGATGCGCGCAAAATCAGCTGTGCCCGCCTCCTCGCGGCAAAAGACCTTGATGACCCGCTGCCCGTTCATCATCTCCTCCACAAACCCCTCGGTCTGCCCCATGGCTTTCTGCTGGCGCATGAAGTAGCTGGCCGAGCTGCCCCCGATTTTGCGCACCACCAGCACAATGCCCACCACGCCGCTCGCCACCACCAACGCCAGCCAGATGCTGAAGTAGAGCATGATGACAAAGCTGGTGCTGATCACAATGCCCGAGATAATGAGCTGGGGCAGGGACTGGGAGACCAACTGGCGCAGGGTGTCGATGTCGTTGGTATAGTGGCTCATGATGTCGCCGTGGTTGTTGGTGTCAAAGTACTTGACGGGCAGGCTTTGCATCCCGTCAAACATGCGCCGGCGCATCTTGTGCAGGAACCCCTGGGTGATATACGCCATCAGTTGGGTGTACCCGACAGCGGAGGTAATCGAGAGGAGATAAAAGACGACCAGCCGCAGAATATGGGGGACAATCTCCGCCCGGGCGGCTGCCCAGTTGCCGGCGGCATACCACTTCTCAATGACCGCGATGATCTTCTGCATGAACAGGGCAGGGATGGCGGAGACCACCGCCGACACCACAATGCCCACGATCACCAGCGGCATCAGGCGCGGGTAAAAGGTGAACAGGGTCTTGATCAGCCGCTTCAGCGTGCCGGGTTTGGCGCGGGGACGCCGGCCGTGCGGGTGTTTGTCAGCAGGCATGAGCGACACCCCCTCTGTTTTGAGATGTGTAAATTTCCCGGTAAATATCGCTCCGCTCGAGCAGTTCCGCGTGGGTCCCCACCGCCGCAATGTGCCCGCCGTCCATGACCACGATTTTGTCCGCGTCCATGACCGAGCTGACACGCTGGGCAATGATGATTTTGGTGGTGTGGGGCAGCGTCTCGCGGAAGGCGCGGCGAATCCCCGCGTCGGTGCGGGTGTCCACCGCGCTGGTGGAGTCGTCCAGAATCAGGACCCGGGGCTGTTTGAGCAGGGCACGCGCGATGCAGAGCCGCTGCTTCTGCCCCCCCGACAGGTTCGAGCCGCCCTGTTCCACATAGGTATCATAGCCCTGCGGCAGGGCGCGGATGAACTCGTCGGCGTGCGCCAGGCGGCAGGCGTGCTGCATTTGCTCATCGGTGGCGTTCGGGTCGCCCCAGCGCAGGTTGTCCCTGATGGTGCCGGAAAAGAGCAGATTCTTTTGCAGCACCATGGCTACCTGATTGCGCAGGGCGTGCAGGTCGTATCGCCGCACGTCCACCCCGCCCACCAGCACCGCCCCCTCGCTCACGTCATAGAGGCGTGGGATGAGCTGGACCAGCGTGGTTTTGGAGGCACCCGTCCCGCCCAAAATCCCCACCGTCTCTCCCGAGGCGATGCGCAGATCGATGCCGGAGAGGGCGTCGCGTTCGGCGCGCGCCGAGTACTTGAAGCTCACACCCTCAAACACGACCGACCCGTCCGGCACCACCGTGACGGGGTTGTCGGGACTTGTGAGGGCAGGGGTCTCATCCAGCACTTCCACAATCCGCCGCCCCGACTCCTCTGACATGGTGATCATGACATACACCATGGACAGCATCATCAGCGACGCCAAAATCTGAAAGCCGTAGGTCAGCATGGCGGAGAATTCCCCCACATCCATCGCCGACCCCGTGCTGGAGATGATGAGGTAGGAGCCGAAGAACAGCACGATCACCATGTCAATGTACAGGCAGAACTGCATGAGCGGGGAGACAAAGGCGACAATGCGCTCGGCGCGGGTGAAGTCCCGGCGGATATCCTCAGAGGCGTCGCCGAACTTCTCTTTTTCGTACTCCTCGCGCACAAACGACTTGACGACGCGAATGCCCTTGATGTTTTCCTGGATGGCGCTGTTGAGGCGGTCATACTTGGGGAAGACGCGCTTAAACATGGGCATGGCGCGCCGCGCGATGAAAAACAGCCCAAAGCCCAGCAATGGCACCACGACCACAAACATGAGCGCCAGCGCCCCGCCCATGACATACGCCATGATGATGGAAAACAGAAAGGTCAGGGGGGAGCGGACGGCGATGCGCAGGGCCATCATAAAGGCCATCTGCACATTGCCGACGTCGGTGGTCATCCGCGTGACCAGAGAGGCGGGGGAGAAACGGTCAATGTTTTCAAAGTCGAAATCCTGCACGCGGCGATACAGGTCCTCGCGCAGGTTGCGGGCAAGACCGCAGGAGGCGTTCGCACAAAACACCCCCGAAAGTGCCCCGAACAGCAGGGAACCCCCCGCCATCAGCAGCAAAATGACCCCATACCTGGCCAGCATGGGGAAGGCGCTCCCCGCTTTGATCTGGTTGACCAGTCGGGCAATGGTGAAAGGAATCAAACATTCCAGAATGACCTCAAGCAATACAAACAAGGGGGTCAGCAGGGCGTCCTTTCGGTACTCCCGGATGCTGCGGGTCAGTTTTTTGAGCATAAAAGCCTCCTGAGTCATGGTAGCCGCGTGCGCTTGTCGGCACGGCGCGGAGTCCGGCGGTTCGTTCGGCGCCGCCAAGGGCCCCGTCCGGCTCCGTATACATTTCGATTTCCGTTATGCTTTGGGGTGTCCCCGTCCGGCGCGCTGTGCCGGGAGAGACGATGCCGACTACTCTTGCAGGTTTTGTTTCATCCGCTGCAGGTAGCCCTGCAGGGTGTGCAGTTCTTCGGGCGAAAAACCCCGGGTCAGGGCTGCCTCGGCAAGGCGCGCATCCTCCCGCATCCACTCGGCGAGTTCCTTGGCGCGCTCGGTCAGGGTCAGCTTTTTGAGCCGGGCGTCGTGCGGCACGGCGGTGCGCTTGACCAGCCCCTTTTTCTCCATCAGGATCAGCACCTTGGAGGCAGTCGAGCGGGTGATGCAAAAATCCCGTTCAAGGTCCCGCTGGAATACGTCCGTGTCGGACCTCGCCGCCAGATAGCCGATGATCCAGCCGTTGGTCCCCGTGATGGAGTCAATGGTCTTTTTGTGCGCGTGCCCTTCCAGGTAGCGCATCAGCAGGTGCGAGAGTGAGCGCAGCTCCCGCCCCACCGTGCGTCCCCCCACAGCCGAGCTGTCGGGCGGGCTTGGGCAGGTGTGCAGTCGTTGTGGTCTCAAGTGGGCGTCTCCTTTCGGATTTTGTCCGATAGGCGACATTCTATCACAAAAAAGCCGCCCTGTCAATCAAGGCGGCAAAGAATTTACGCATTGTTTGCAAATGGAGAGCCCTCCCCGCAGGACCCCACCGCAAGGGCAGGGCAGGCGGACAAAAAGGGCCGCCCCCGCACGCGCAGACCCATTGTCGCATGGGTGTGCGCGGCGTTGACAGCCCTTTTTGAAGTGGCGTTTATTTCACTTCGACTTCCGCGCCGGCTGCTTCCAGCTCGGCCTTCATCTTGTTGGCATCGTCCTTGGAGATGCCTTCCTTCACCTTGGAAGGAACGCCTTCCACCATGTCCTTGGCTTCCTTCAGGCCCAGCCCGGTGAGGGAGCGGACCACCTTGATGACATCCAGCTTCTTTGCGCCAAAGCTCTTCAGAACGACATCAAACTCCGTCTTTTCCTCTACCACGGGGGCATCGGCGGTAGCAGCTGCGCCAACAGCGGCAACAGGGGCGGCGCTGACGCCAAACTCTTCTTCCAGAGCCTTCACGACATCAGCCAGTTCAAGAATGGTCAATCCTTTGACAAGTTCAAGGATCTGTGCGGTCTTTTCGTTTGCCATTTTTTGTTCCTCCGAAAAATTTTCAAGTTGTGATTTGTGTGCCCTTAGGCTTGTGCGGGTGCTTCGGCAGGGGCTTCAGCGGCTGTTTCAGCGGCTGTTTCAGCGACTGCCTCGGCGGGGGTCTCGGCGTTCCCGCCGGTTTCTTTGTCGATTTTCGCTTGCAGTACATAGGCCAGCCCATAGAGGGGTGAGAGCAGGCTGCCCATGAACTTGACAATGAGCTGTTCCTTTGACGGGATGGCGGCCAGGGCTTCCACACCCGTGGCGTCAATCACGCCACCGTCCACAAAACCGGCTTTGATCTCCAGCAGTTTCACCTTACCGGCGAACTCCTTCAAAATCTTGGCGGGCGAGACAGGGTCTTTCATTCCCAGAGCCAGTGCGGTCATCCCGGTCAGGTACTGCTGCATTTCCCCATAGCCGACCTGTTCGCAAGCTCTGCCGGTCATGGTGTTTTTCAGGACCATGTACTCCACTCCGGCGGCACGCAGGGTAGCGCGCAGACGGGTGTCGTCTTCCACGGTAATGCCTTTGTAGTCCACCAGAACACCGGCCTGCGCCAGGCGCAGCTTGTCGGCAAGGGCGAGCACCGCCGCCTGTTTTTGTTCAAGAATCTTCTTGCTCGGCATGTTTTTACCTCCGTAATCATTTGCACAGACAACAAAAAATCCTTTTCTCCGCAACACCATGCCGGAGAAAAGGACGACCTATCATCAGAATATAACCAATAGGAGCCTCTCCTCGGCAGGGGAGCTTGCGCTTTTACGGAAACCTGCTGTCTTAGGATAACAAAATGATTATACCACCGTCTTTTGTTTTGTCAAGTCCTTTTTCACATATTTTTAGAAATTCCCCCCAGCCTTCCCCACATGCGTTTGGCAACTATGTACAAAATTCGAGCCAAAACTTCTCGATGTTGTAGAATTTACAAACGAGGGTCTTTCATATATACTATAAGTGGAGTACTGGGCCTGCATCGAGCAGGCGAGGAAAGGCAGACGATATGACCGTTTGGGACCAACTATCGGCACGGTACGACACCCTGTGGGTGCAAAAATACTCCCTGCGTCCCTCCAGGCAAGCCATTGTGGCGCACCTTGCCCACCGCACGGCGGCTTTTTCGCTCTTGGATGTAGGCTGCGGCACCGGGCAATTGCTTTGTGAGCTTAAGGCGGGACACCCCGCCGCCGCCCTGTACGGCATTGACCAATCCCCCCGCATGATTGCGGCGGCGCGGGAGAAAAACAGCACCATTGACTACCGGTGCGTCTCCGTACAGGAATTTGCGACCGAGCGGACCTTTGATATCCTCACCTGCTGTCACTCCTTTCCTTATTATAAAGAGCAGGCACAGGTTTTGCGGCAACTGTCTATGCTACTACAGGAGGACGGCGAGGCGATTTTCATCCAGGCAAGCATCAACAGCCGCTATGACAAGTGGGTGATGTCCGTGGTTGAAAAAACCGCCGAAAAGGCGAACTACCTCTCTAAACAGGCATTCTGCCGCTTGGCGGCTTCGTACTTTGTCGTGAAAGAGACCTATACCATCAAAGAAAGGTGGTTTATGCCCACCATTTGCGTCTTTGTGCTGGGCAAAAAGAGATGAGAATTTTACTGCTACGCCCCCGACCGCACCGCCGCACCATCGGGCTACAGAGCGTGATGATCTGCGAGCCCCTTGAGCTGATGCAGCTCTCGGCGGTGCTACAGGCGAACGGCCACATCGTCACCATCGTGGATATGATTGTCGAGCGGAAGCCGCTGTCCTGTTTCCTGCGCTCTTTCGCCCCTGACCTTGTGGGCATCACCGGCTACATCAGCCACATCGGGGTCATGAAGGGCTACGCCCGCACCATCAAGCGCCACAATCCCGCCGTTTTGGTGGCGGTGGGGGGCGTACACGCCGCCGTGTGCCCCGCGGACTTCACCGACCCGCACATTGACTACATCTGTCAAAGCGCCCGACAACTCTATGAGGTGACGGGCTGTACCGACCCAAGCGAACGCCTGCCCGACCGCGCACTGCCTGAGCGCTACGCCCGCAAGTACAACTATTTATTTGCCAAACGCTGCGCGCTCATCAAGATGTCGCAGGGCTGCCCGTACAACTGCCGATTTTGCTTTTGTAAGGAAATTTCCCCCTACATCGCCCGGGACCTCGACGACTGCATCGCTGAGCTACAGCAGATTCCGCAAACAGAAGTGTACATTGTGGACGACGACTTCTTGTTCAACCGACACAGGCTGCTGGCGTTTTGCGACAAAGTCGAGCAGCATCAGCTCAAAAAACGGTTTTTGGTCTATGGCAGGGCGGACTTTATCGCCGCCAATGAAGATGTCATTGCCAAGTTGGCTGCCATCGGGCTGTCAGGCGTGATCGTGGGCATCGAGGCGGCGTCTCAAGACGAGCTGGACGACTACCAGAAACGGTCAAGCCTGTCGGACAACGAACGGGCGGTGCGGGTGCTGCAAGCCCACCGGATTGAGTGTTATGCCACCCTGATCCTTGGCGTGGACTGGGACAAACAGGACTTTCGGCGTCTGCGCGACTACATCAAGCACCTGGGGCTGGTCTTTGTCAACCTGCAACCCTTCACCCCCATGCCGGGCACGCCGTATTTTGAGCAGTACCGAGAGGCCCTCCTCATCCCCTATGAGCAGCATGAAAAGTGGGACATGGCACACCTTGTCGTCCGCCCCGGCAAGTTGAGCGTACGGCAATACTATTGGCAGATCATCAAGCTGTATTACCAGAGCACCCTCACCCCCGCGCATGTGCGCTACATGTTCCGCCGCTATGGGGTGAAGCACACCTTGCAGTTGTCAGTAGGTGCGGCACACATCACTTGGCAGTACCTCAAAAAAGCTATCAGGGGGACATAAGCGATAAAAATTCTACTTACCCCTCCCCCCGCGCCTAGGGCAACACCGCGCAATTCATGGCTGACGCCTTTGCCGCGCGGCTACTTGCGTCTTTTTCGTCATAGGTCGCAAATCTCCTTGACATAGGTGCCGCTATGCCTGCGTCGATTTGTTTACTCTGACGAAAAACCCGTCGGGTGCTCCGCACGTGCATCCGCACGACAAGAATTGTGCGGTGTTGCCCTAACAAATTGAGCCTCACCGGTGTGCTCGACAACGAACCGCTCGAAGTAGAATAGCTTCATAACGCCCAAGAACGGATTTGCCAAATACATAAAGTAAGGACAGAATGATGAAAAAAAGTTTTTCGCAACAATCCCTGCCGATGGTTGTCGGTTCGGTCAAACATAAAAACGCAAACGATGTAATTGCGGAAATACTCAAAGCTGAAGCTGACGGTGCAAAGGCCTTTACCGTCACGATTCAGCTTTTGCAAGCGGCATATCATACTTTCGAATCCTATAAAAGTATTGCCGGCGCTACTGACTATCCTGTTATGGGGATCAACTACAGAACCAACGGCGGGCCTGACGATGAGCAGCGAATCGAGATGTTGCGCGAGGCGGTGCGAGCAGGGTTTCGCAGCGTCGATATTCCCGCGTATTCCTATGACTACGATACGCAAAGCAGTTTGAGCTTGTGCACCCTTCCTTTTGCCTCCGCCTATCCTAAAGAGATTTCAATGCGGCCGCAAGTAATCGCTAAACAAAAGGAACTGATCAAAGAGTTTAAGGAGATGGGGGCGGAGGTTCTGATGTCTGCGCACGTAGGCGTTGAGCTATCGCTTGAACAGGCAGTTTCCTTGGCTTTGGAAATGCAATCCAGGGGCGCCGATATTGTAAAAATTATCACCGATTGCAAAAGCGAGGAAAAGCAGCTTGAAATTCTGCAAACAAATTTGGCACTGAAAAAGCTGCTTTCCGTTCCTTTTGTGTACACTTGTAGCGGCAAATACTCGCATTTTATCCGCTACAACGCACCGCTTTTCGGAACGATGCTTGTTTTTGCAAATCAAGCATATGGAGAACTGTCAGTCAAGGAAATGCCCCTGATTCATGAGGTGGCTGCTTATTTGAGCCAATATTCGGGAAAAAACGATCGGGGGGCATAAGCGATGAAAATTCTACTTGCACGACCGCCCGCGCCCAACAAATTGAGCTTTACCGGTGTACTCGACAACGAACCGCTCGAACTGGAGTACCTCCATACGGCGTTGCAAGCGAACGGCTATGAGGACTATCTTTTTGACGGCATGGTGGAACAGGTGCGTTTTGAGCGGGTGCTGCGCCGTGAGCAGCCCGACGTGGTTGCCATCACCGGTTACATCGCACAGGAAAACCAGATGAAGCGCTTTGCGCTGGCAGCCAAGAAGTACAACCCCGCCATTGTCACCATTGTCGGCGGTGTACACGCCCAGCTCAACTACCGACGCTTTGAGTGCCCGCAGATTGATTACATCGCCCGCAGCGAGGGCATGGACGCATGGATAGACTTGATACGCTACATTGACACCGGTGCGGGCGAACTGGGGGCGATCAACGGGCTTTGCTACCGGCATGGGGAGGACTACACCGAGTCCCCCCTCACCCCCAGCGACATCAACCGGCTGCCCATCCCCGACCGCGCCCACTTTTACAAGTACCGGCATCGCTACCGCTACTTAGACCTCACCCCCCTCGCCGTGGTGAAGACCGCCCTGTCCTGCCCCTACCAGTGCAACTTTTGCTACTGTACGCTGCTCAATGGCGGCCATTACCACGCGCGGGACATTGAGCGGGTGGTAGACGAGATTGAGGGCATCGATTGCCCGCATATCCAGATCGTGGACGACGATTTTCTGGTTGACCGCGCCCGCATCCTGCGCTTTGTGGCGCTCATCAAGGAACGGGGCATCCAGAAGAAATACATCTGCTACACCCGCGCCGACTTCGCCGCCCACAACCCTGACATCATCGAGCTGCTGGCGGACATCGGCTTCACCTATTTTTTGGTGGGGCTGGAGGCGACCAGTGACGAGGCGCTCTCGTCACTGAACAAGAAAACCACCGACGAGATCAACCGTGCCTGCGTGGCGAACATCAACCGCACCAAGGGGCACTGTATCGGCATGTTCATCGTGGGCATTGACGCCACCCCGGCGGATTTTCAGGCCATTGTGGACTGGGTGGAAAGCACGGGGCTACAGTATGTGACCGCCTCCATGTTCACCCCCATCCCCGGCACGCCGCTCTATGAGGAGAACCGGCACCTCATCACCTCCCGCCGCATCGAGGACTGGGACTTTTTGCATTTAGTGATGAAGCCCACCCGTATGAGCCCCTCCCGCTACTACTACCACTACTACAAGATGTTCCTCCGCTTCTACCAGATCGCCCGCAAGGCCGGCATCTATGACTTTCTGGACGCCAAGTTTTACTTCCGCATGATCGCCCGCTATTTGAAAAGAAAGATGTTAGGCGTGTAAATGAAGGTGTACTTTATTCAGTCTACCCCCTACTACGGGGGCAGGAAACTTATCAAGAAGTCCCGCCTCTACTTTGTGGGCTTAGCCCCCGCCATTTTGGCGGCGCTCTGCCCCGACTGGGAGTTTGAGTGCTGTCTTGAGACCATTGAGGCGGTGAATTTTGAGAGTGACGCCGATCTGATCGCCATTTCGGGCATGGGGCACGCCATCATCCGCAGCATTGACATTGCCCGCGCGTTCAAGCAGCGGGGCAAGACCGTGGTCATGGGCGGCTACATGGCGAGCCTGCTGCCCAAGGAGGCGAAGCAGTATTGCGACAGCGTGGTCATCGGTGACGGCGAGCGCGCCTTCCCCCTGCTGCTGCAGGACTTTGAGCGGGGGCAGCTGCAACCCTTTTACAACCTCCCCTTGGAGCAGCTCAGCTACCCCCTGCCCAAGTACGAGATTTTCAGGGGCAAAAGGATCGGCAACTTTTTACCGGTACAAGCAGGGCGGGGGTGCCCGAACTCATGCTCCTTTTGTTCGGTGTACTGCCTGTACCATAACCGCTACATGCGTCGGGACATTGCTGAGGTGGTGCGGGACATTGCCCACATCAAGCGACTGGGGTACAAGCAGTTCTTGCTGCTGGACGACAATATTTTGGCGGACAAAGCCTATCTATTGGCATTATGCAAGGAGATCGAAAAACTCCGCATGAAGTGGCTCTCCCAGTGTGAAATATCCATTGCGGACGATGCGGAGGTACTGGCAGCCGTCGCCCGCAGCGGCTGCCTGTCCCTGTCCTTTGGGCTTGAGAGCCTCTCGCAGGAGAGCTTGCGCAGCATGCAGAAGGGGTGGGCACAGGTAGACCGCTATGGGGAGCAGCTCCGCAAAATCCGGCAGGCGGGCATCGATGTCTCCACCGAGATGGTCATTGGCGCGGACGGCGACACACTGGCAAGCATCCGGCAAACCGCCGACTTTATCACCCGGCACAAGATCACCACCCCCCGCTTTTACATCCTAACCCCCATCCCGGGCACCGTATTTTATGACCAAATGAAAGCAGAGGGACGACTGGTCAGCACCGACATCTACCAGTACAACGGCGCCTTTGCCGTGCACCAGCCCAAGCATATGACCCCTGAGCAGCTCACCGAGGCGTACTGGCAGCTCTACCGATCGGTCTACTCCTTCAAGAGCATCATCAAGCGCACACTTCTCCGCAAGCCCGCCCTGAAAAACCTATTTTATTGCTATGTCAACCTCTACTACAAGTACCAGATTGCCAAGGGCATCACCCCCAATATTATCTAAGGTGCAGGTGTATGGACGTCGTATCAATCACCCTGAAAGAATACCGCGCGTTTTACAAGCGCGTGTATCGGCACGACCCCTGTTTTAAGGACAACAAGGCGGGGATCTTGCCCCTCGTCTGCGGGGAGGGCAGCGCATTTCGCCGCCGTACCCAGCAGGTGCTGCTTGCCGTCAAGGATCAAGGACGGATCCGGTGCGCCTGCCTGCTGCTCATCCACCAAAACGCACCCCAGCAGCTTTGCCTCAGCTTTTTTGAGGCAGAGCCCGACTGCCAAGCCGCCGTCGCCGCCCTGCTTGAGCATGCCGCCCGGTACGGCAGGCGGCAGGCCTGCCGCCACATGGTCGTCTCACTGGAGGGGCATGTGAACCACGGCGTGGGCTTCCCGCTGGAGGCGGGTACGCCCTCTTTTGGCGAGAGCTACTGCCCGCCCTACTACCACGCCTACTTTGCAGGGCTGAGGCGGGTGGAGTTTACCAGCTTTGAGGACACCGCCGCCGCCGTGCGGGCGCGACTGGAGAGCGACCTGCCTAAGCTTGAAAAAGTGCGCTCAAAAATTACCCTTGCGCACGCCGACTTCGGGGGCGGCTTTCGGGAGACCATGCGCCGCTACACAGACCTCAACAACCGCATCTTTGCCGAGCATCCGTACTACTACCGCCGGGAGTACGACGAGGATGCCCAACTGTTCGGTGCCATGCGCCCCCTGCTGCGGGGCAGGCACTTGATTTTCGCCCGCTACGGGGACAAAGATGTCGGCTTTATTTTATGGTACCCGGATTTTAACGAGCTGGTACCTCCGGGTAGGGGTGCCTCCCTCCGCACTTTCATCAAGCACAAACTCTTACGCCAACACCCCAGTACCGCCAAGGTAGTCGAGATCGGTGTAGAGGAAAGGTACCGCCGCTTCGGCACCATCGTCCTGCTCTTTGACGCCGCGCTCCGTGCCGCCGCCCCACACGCCGACACCATCCTTAGCAGTTGGATCGCGGAGGAGAACGCCGCCTCGAGGGCGATCGCAGGGCACTACACACAAAACCACCACCGGGAGTATGCCGCCTATGAAACCGACCTTTGAGCGCCTATGAAGCAGAGATTTGAAGCACAGGCAGTCCCACCCGACAGCCAACTTTGGCTGGAGGGGACCCGCGACCACCGATGGCTTTCGGGCGATGTGGTGCGCCTTGCCCACACCCCTGAGCACCCCTGCACCACCTATGTGCACCCCGCCTATGCCGCCTGTGAGTACCCGCTCAAGCTCAACCTATTTTCCTTTGGCAAGTGTCGCTTGCACCTGCCCTTCACCGTGGTCGCACCCCCTATTTCAGTAGACAGGGCAGGCTTCAGCGGCAACCTTGACGCCCTCCTTTGCGACTATCGCCGCCGCCGCGGCTTGTTTTTGCTGCTCAATCTCCGCGAGGAGGACCTCCCCGCCCCCGGCAGGGTTGCGGTGGGCAACACCCTGCCCGGTTGCGTGTTTGAGAATCGGTTTGACAGCTTTGCGCACTACCTCAGCGCCCTGCGCAGCCACTACCGCCGCCGCATCAAGCTTGCCTGTGAGCGGGGCGGGGCACTACAGGTACGCCCGGTCCCGCCCGGCGCGTTTGACCAGCCGCTGTACCAGCTCTACTTGCAGGTCCTCTCGCGCAGCGATTTCCCGCTGGAAACCCTCCCCCTCCGCTTTTTCCAGCAATGCGGCTGCCACATCGATGCCTTTTATCACCAGGACCGCCCCCTCGCCTTTGTCATGTATGACATAGACACCAAGGACAACCAGTTAGACTTCCTATTCGGCGGCATGTCCTACCCCCACAGAGACATCTTTGACCTCTACCAGAACATGCTGCTGCACCTGCTTGCGGTGGGCATCCGCCGCCAAGTCCGGCGCATCAACCTCGGACAAACAGCCGAAACCACCAAATGCCGTATGGGCTGTATACTCGAGCCGCGCTATATGATAGCCTTCGGAGGCAACCGCCCCGCCACCGCCCTTTTGCGCCTCTTCGCCCCCCTGCTGCAAAACAACCAAAAAATCATCGAGCACCATGTCTTCAAATCCGACTAACCGCCCTCGCCCACCCAAACAGGCGCACGGCAGCTTTTCATACGAGTGCTCTATTGCAGTCATAATCCTATGGAGAACAACCCCATTAAAGTGTTGCCCTAGTCCTATGGAAGGAGACCCCATTAAAGGGTTGTCAAAGCGGTTGATTCGTGCTATACTTAATTATACCATAAACCCCCAGCGTAAGCTTGCTTTTGTAAGCTCGTTTCATGCCTAAAGAAACCCTCGAACACAAAATTTTGGATTTGCGTTGCGACAAAAGGGTTCTTTTCCCTTTTGTGCCTTGTAGCGCATCGAAAGGAATGGTGTAAAAATGGAAAGCACAAAGAAAATCATCAACGTATTCCTCATCATTGTCATGGTCGCGCTGAGCATACCGCTGGCGGTTATTGCGAAGGAAGATCTGCCACAGGACGGCGGCGCTTTAGGCGATCTTTAAAACAGCGAGGTTTTGGGTGAAATTCCGAGCTGTGAGGATGTTGTTTATGAAACCTATGCGAGCACGAGAACTTTTCTGGCGGGCCTGTTGCTGGATTTCAAAACGACGCTGATGACACAGGCGGAAACATTCCATAACAGCCTTTATACAAACGGCGTGCACGTGACAAACCTAGTAGATACATATTATATCCATGCGGTATCTGGTGTTCGTACGAACTTGAGCTTTCATCATGAACTTTATATGGTGGGACACATAATAATCGAGGATCTGTCGCTCAGTCTTGCGGCAAAAGAGGGCGATTCTTTAGTCCCGAAATGGAGCGCGGCACTCGCGGGAGCCGCTCCGTATCATGACCGAATTTATCGGATGGAAGGCGTCGATCATATGAGTATAATATATGAAAGCACAGGGGTTCATAAATTCATCATCGCAAATATTGTAGGAAGTGCTTATACCCAAACGAATGTTGAGAAAGGATACCAATAGACCATGAAACGTGTCTGTTCCATAGGACTGGTGCTTGTATTGCTATGCACCTCCTGCTTTCCAAAAAGGGGAAACTCCTATGAGTACCCTGAGGATTTCACGCCGGCATACTGCGTGGAGAATTATGAGCATGTTGATCCGAACCTGTCTTACTTACAGAGCCATCCAAGAGTGAGAGGCAAAATCAGACTGTCGAGCAGCACCTTTTACTTTGCCGCATTGAAAGATGTGGCACTGAATGATTTTATCCTGCTGATTGATCATATTGGTAGTTTTATGAGGACTACTCGTTATATCTCAGTTGTGAGAAGAAAAGGAAACCAGACCGATCCGATACAGGATTGGACTGTCAAAAAAGTTGAATTGTTTTGGAAGAATAGGCGGCTCAATCATTTGGGGATGGACAATGATGTTTGGGAAAGAGCTTTGCACTATGGAATTGATGATTTTTATGAATCACTGCAAGTGATCGACAATGAAACAATGAGGGATGAAATTGTAAGCTACGCCAGAACAGAAAGTTTTCGGGAAGCGGATTATCAAGGGAAACATTATCTCCCTTCTGAAATAGTAGCTTACAATGACCGTTTTTTAGCCGTCAGAATTTATTTTGAGGAGTCTGAAAACATTGTCTGGAACGCCTTGATATGGAAAAACGAGGATGTTTACGGCGTTGAAAGAGATTTTTATCAATTATCCGCTGATATTGGAGAAATAAAGGCGCCCGGCTCTGAGCTTTATTTTTTCAGCGATGAGTTGAACGATTTGATCGACAGCTTGTTGAGCGGTTACGAATCATAACTTTTTCCTCCGAAAGGAGCCTTAGCCTCACCAACCCGAATGTGAAGAAAGGATGCCAATAGACCATGAAACGCATCTATTTCATAGGACTGGTGCTTGTATTGCTATGCACCTCCTGCTTTCCAAAAAGGGAAAACTCCTATGAGTACCCCGAGGATTTCACGCCGGCATATTGCATGGAAAATTATGAATATGTTGATCCGAACCTGACCTATTTACATAGCTATCGACGGATGAGAGGCAAAACCAGACCATCGGCATCCGATCTTTACTTTAGTGCGTTGCAAGATGTGGAACTGAATGACTTTATCTTGTTAATTAAACATGATGGCAATAGTATGTTTAGAGGCGCTCATTATGCCGAAGTCGTGAGAAGAAAAGGCAACCAGACCGATCCGATCCAGGATTGGACTGTCAAAAAGGTTGAATTATTTTGGAAGAATAGTCGGCTCAATCATTTAGGGAGGGACAATAACCTTTGGGAAAGAGTTTTGCATTATGGCACGGAGGATTTTCATGAATCACTGCAAGTGATCGACAATGAAACAATGAGGGATGAAATTGTAAGCTACGCCAGAACAGAAAGTTTTCGGGAAGCCGGTTATCAAGCGGAGGGGCATCCCGCCTCTGAAAACGTCGTTTATAATAGTCGTTTTTTAGCCGTCAGAATTTATTTTGAGGAGTCTGAAAACATTGTCTGGAACGCCTTGATATGGAAAAACGAGGATGTTTACGGCGTTGAAAGAGATTTTTATCAATTATCCGCTGATATTGGAGAAATAAAGGCGCCCGGCTCTGAGTTTTATTTTTTCAGCGATGATTTGAACGATTTGATCGACAGCTTGTTGAGCGAGGATGAATCATAACTTGTTCTTCCGAAAGGAGACTTTTCCCCACAAACCTGAACGTGAACCAAACTAACTTAGGGGGTGTCTACACGAGATTCTGCAAGACGCTTTTTCACTCGTGTAGACACCCCCTAAAGGAGCAGCTAATGTTTAATTTCTTTGAACCATTCACCATTCTCTGTGTATGCAGTGTTTTATTATTAAGTATAGGCGTTGCCATACTGATAAAAAGCATGAAACAAAAGAACAAAAAACAGATGATTCTTTCATTCATTCATTCTCATGCTCATCTCTGTGGCTCTGGTGGTTGTTCCGTTTTTATCAATGCTGTCATTCAGTCAAGTATTTTACAAAGAAGATCTGATGTACCGAATTGATCAGACCGACACGCACCTCGTCATTAAGGAATGGTCATGGGGCCCCGCAAGCGGCGCGGACATTTATTACCGAAATGAGCAAGGAAAAGAGCGGCTTTTAGGAAAAACCGATGGCGGAGCTAATGGATATTGTCCTTTTGCAGACAATCAATATGAAATCATCAACCACGGCGACAAGACTTTTACAGTTAGGTGGAGCGCCCGGCAAGGTGCCAGCCCGGAAGATTGGAAGGAACAGAATTTTACGATTCCCGATTGATTTTCCAAAAAGGTGCGGAGCATATTCGCCGTGCCCCCCTGTCGCCTCCACCATCGAAGTCAAAAAAACGGTTCCAACGCATCTTCACCGATGCGTTGGAACCGTTTTTGCGCATCTTTCGGGCACGGCCTCACTCAATACTGGTTTTTCTTTTCTTTCAGGGTGGCGTACAGGGTTTTGTAGCTGTCGTGGCGGCTTGGGGCAATGTGCCCATCGGCGACCGCGCGGGCAATGGCGCAGTGCTCGGCGCCCTCGCCCGTATGGGTGCAGTCGCTGAAGCGGCATTGGTCTTGGTAGGGGGCAAATTCCCGGTAGGTAGCAAAGAGGTCCTCTAAGGCAAAAAAGTCAAAACGGGCAAAATCGAGCAGCGAAAAGCCGGGCGTGTCCGCCAGAAAGACACAGCCCCCGTCGGCCTGTTCCCGAATGGGAAAAAGCTCTACATGGCGGGTGGTGTGCCGGCCGCGCTCAATGCGCGCGCTGATCTCCCCCGTTTGTAGTCCCAGGGTGGGGTAGAGGGCATTGAGCAGGGTGGATTTCCCCACGCCCGATGCCCCCGCAAAGGCGGCGCAGGACCCCGCGGGCAGGGTGTCAATACAGTCTACCAGCACCGAGAGCCCCTCCCCCGTCCCCGAGCTTAGGGGCAGGGCAGTCAGACGGGCGGAGCGGTAGAGGCAGGTGTAGAACAGACCGGCCTCTGCGTCCAGGTCGGTTTTGGTGACCACCACCACCGGCTCAATCCCGTTGTGAATGGCGATGGCAAGCAGCTTGTCCACCGTCTCGGTCACCGGGGCGGGCTGGGCGGCGGCAATCACTACAAACAGGTGGGTCAGGTTGGCCAGCGGCGGGCGAATCAGGAGGTTGCGACGGGGCAGGATATCGCACAGCACCGCGGTGTCGAGCTGTCCTTCGCGCTCGAACTTCACCACGACCTCGTCCCCCACCACCGGCTTTTGCCCCGCATGGCGAAACAAGCCCTTGGCAGGGCACGCCACCTGCTCTGCCTGCCCGTCTGTCGGGTAGCGGACCACATAGCGGCCGCCCACCCCCTTGATGATTTTCCCCCGAACGCTTTGTTCCATATCCCTCCTATGATCACCTCTCCGAGACTCGTCCGATACCCCTTTGGCACGCCTCACGCCTCCGGCGGCTGTCCGTCGGGGGACGCTCCGGCCTGCCGGCGGCGCAACTGACCGCAGGCGGCGTCAATGTCCGTCCCCAGGCGGCGGCGGAGCGTGGCCCTCACGCCGCACTGTTCGAGCCGCGCCGCGAAACGGGCGGCCCGACTGTCCGGGCTGCTCCGTAACGGACGCTCCGCCACCTCATTGAGGCGGATAAGGTTGACGTGCAGGGGAGCCCGCTCCCCCAGGTGCCCCTTCAGCAACTTGGCGAGGGCATAGGCGTCCTCGTCACGGTCATTGACCCCCGACAGCAGGGTGTACTCAAAGGAAATGCGGCGGCCGGTCTTGTCGAAATAGGCGGCGCAGGCCGACAACAGGCGGGACAGCGGGTGGGTGCGGTTCACGGGCATGAGGGCAGAGCGCGCCTGGTCGGTGGCGGCATGCAGCGACACCGAGAGGGTGATAGGCAGTCCCTCCTCCGCCAGGCGCAAAATCCCGTCCGACAGCCCACAGGTCGAGAGGGAGATGTGGCGGTAACCGATCTGCAGCCCTGCCGGATGGTTGACCAGGTGCAGAAAACGGACCGTGTTGTCATAGTTGTCGAGCGGTTCCCCGATCCCCATCATGACGATGGAATCGACCCGCTCCCCGCTGTCCGCGACGGCGGCAATGACCTGCCCCAGCATCTCCGAGGCACGCAGGTCCCGCTCCTTGCCCCCGATGGTGGAGGCGCAGAAGCGACAGCCCATCCGACAGCCCACCTGGGAAGAAATACACAGGCTATGGCCGTGTTTGTAGCGCATCAGCACACTTTCCACACACGCGCCGTCGATCAGGGCGAACAGGTACTTGACCGTACCGTCAGCGGACACCTGTTTGCTCTGCACCACCGGCAGGCGCAGCTCGCAGCAGTCCTCGAGCTTCTCCCGCAGGGCAAGGGGCAGGTTGGTCATCTCCGCAAAGCGTTTGCCCCGGTGCAGCCAGGCAAAAATCTGCTCTGCCCGGTAGGCGGGCTCGCCCAGCCGGACCATCAGCGCCTGCAGCTCGTGCGGCAACAGGGAGAGAATGTCTTGTTTGTCCATTTACCGTACCCGCCTGAGTTTGACCATGAAAAACCCGTCCATCCCATCCCGGTGCGGCAACAGGGTCAGGCAGCCCGACGGGGCGTCCCGGCCCCCCACCTGAAAGGGCACCGCCTCAAAGCCGTCATGCGCCGCCAAAAAGGCGTCCGTCACCCCTTGGTTTTCACGCGGCAGAATGGTGCAGGTCGCATAGAGCAGCGCCCCGCCCACCCTGAGGTAGGCGGCGGCCGCACACAGGATACGATATTGCAGCTCGGGCAACTGCTCCCAGGTCTCGGTGGATTTGTACCGCAAATCCGGTTTTTTCGCCAAAACCCCCAGTCCTGAGCAGGGCACATCGCAGATCACATAGTCGGCGCTCCCCTCCAGCGGCACCTGGGGGCGGGTGCTGTCATGTCGGGCGACCCGGATCGAGGACAGCCCCAGCCGTGCCGCCCCGTCGACAATCAGGGGCAGCTTGCTGTCGTGCAGGTCAAACGAGTGCACCTCGCCCTTGTTCTGCATATAGATGGCGGCGGCAAAGGACTTGCCGCCCGGCGCGGCGCAACAGTCCACCAGCCGGCTGCCCGGCAGCGGGGACAGGGCGTGCAGTGCCAACTGGGAAGCCTCGTCCTGCACAAAGAAGTCACCCTCCCGGTAGCCGGGCAGTCGGCTCGGGGGGCAGGGGGCAAGCAGCCGCACCCCATACGGCGCGTGGCGGGTGGCTTCCGCCGCAATTCCCGCCGCCTGCAACCGCTCAAGATACGCCTCCCGGCCGATCCGCAGCACATTGACAAACAGGGTGGTGGGGGGCGTCTCTTCACTGTGCCTGAGAAAGGCCTCGGTCTGCTCCCCCAGCACCGCCTGCAACTCACGCACGGTGCCTTGGGGCACCGAGTAGCGCAGCGACAGGAAGCGGCGCTCGTTCTTTTCCCGCGCGGGCAGCGCCAGCTTTTCGGGGGCGCGGAGAGCCGTGCGCAAAATCGCGTTGACAAACCCCGCCTCTCCCTTGTTGCGAGCCAGCTTGACCGTCTCATTCACGGCGGCATACGGGGGGGTTGCGGTCATATACAGGATTTGGTACACCCCCAGCCGCAGGATATTGCGGGTGGTGGGGTCGAGGTCCACCCGTCCCGCCAGCGCGGAAATATAGTAGTCAAGGGTCAGCTTTCGCTCCACTGTGCCATACAGCAGGGCGGTCAGCAGGCCCCGCTCCGCCTCGGTGATACCCGAGGGCAGGTGTGCGAGGGACAGGTTGATATAGCGCGCCTCCGCCTCCCAGCGTGAGAGCAGCTCCAGGGCATACTGTCGTACATTCATCACTACGAGAGCACCTGACCCGGTGCGATTTTCCTGCCGCGGATATATGCTGCCGCACTCATCTTTCCCTTTCCTTGCGGGACCAGCTCGGTGATCGCCAGCGCGCCCTCGCCGCACGCGACCACCACCGCGCCCTCCCCTTCGGTAGACAGGGCAATCACCTGCCCCGCCTTCCCTTCGCCGTCCACCACACGGGCCTTGGCAATCTTCAGGCTCTCCCCTTTTTCGGTCAGCACATACGCCAGGGGGGCAGGCGACAGCCCACGCACGATATGAAACAGCTCGGCAGCCGATTTTGTCAAGTTTAGGTGACATTCTTCTTTCTCTATCTTGGGTGCCATGGTGGCTTGGCTTTGGTCCTGGGGGGTACGGGGCGCGTTCCCCGCCAGCAGGGCATCCACGGCCTCATTCAGCAGGGGCGCGCCCATGGCGGCGGCCTTGTCGTGCACCGCGCCGAAGTCGTCGCTTTCCGCAATGGGAAAGGACTGTTGGAACATCACATCCCCCGTGTCCATGCCCTCGTTCATATACATGACGCTCACCCCGCTCACCGTCTCCCCCGCCATCACCGCGCGCTGCATCGGCGCCGCCCCCCGGTACTTGGGCAACAGTGACACATGCAGGTTGAGACAGCCGTAGCGCGGGTACTCGAGCACTGCCCGTGGCAGGATCTTGCCGTACGCCACGACAAGGATCAGATCGGGGTTCACCTCGGCGAGCCACGACAAAAAGCCGTCGTCCCGCAGGGTCGACGGTTGACAGACAGGCAGGGCATGCGCCTCCGCCAGCACTTTGGTCGGGGGCGGGGTCAGGCTGTGCCCTCTGCCCTTCGGCTTGTCCGGTTGGCAGACCACGCCCACCACCTCCCGCCCGTGCGCCAGCAGGTAGCGCAGGCAGTCGGCGGCAATCTCCGGGGTACCCATAAAGAGTATGCGCATTACTCCTCCTCCAGTTCTCCCACCAGCGAGTCGGTAAAGAGCTTGCCGTTCAGGTGATCAATTTCATGGCACAGGGCGCGGCAGAGCAGGCCCTCCCCCCGCACCTCGATCTCCTCCCCCGCGCGGTTGAGCGCGCGCACGGTGACCGCCGCGGGGCGGCAGGTCTTGCCCCATTTACCGGGCAGGGAGAGGCAGCCCTCGAGTTCCTCCTGCTGTCCGCTTTCCTCCACGATTCTCGGGTTGATCAGCTCCAGCACCTGTCCGGGCTCGGTCTCAATGACCACCACCCGCCGCAGCACCCCTACCTGGGGGGCGGCCAGCCCGGCGCCGTTCTGCGTGCGCATGGTCTCGGTCATGTCGTCCAGCAACTGCAAAATACGGGGGGTAATCTCGGTGACGGGGCGGCTCACCCGCCGCAACATCGGATCATTGTTCAGTCGAATATTCAAAACCGCCATTGGTCGTCTCCTTGTTCATGCAAATCATCGGGTGTTCCGCCCAAGCACTTCTGCTACGCCATATTCATGGGGTTGAAGTCCACCCCCAAACTGACCCGGCGCCAGCTGCCCGCTTCCAGCAGCAGGGTGCGGAACAGCTCTCTGGTGCGCGGGGTTTGACGGCACTTCACCAGCATTTTCATGCGGTATTTCTCCGCCGCCTTGTAAATTTTCGCCTCGAACGGTCCGAACACCATCAGGGGCAGGTCGGCAAAGTCTGTTTTGACCAGCTCCGTCATACGCTCAGACAGTCGCTTTGCCGCCTCAAAGAGGGGGGGTTCCTGCTCGGCGGTGAGGGTTAGGGTGGCAATGTCGCAAAACGGCGGGAAAAACAACGCCCGGCGCAACTCGATCTCACTGTCGTAAAATCCCTCGTAATCCTGCCGGCAGGCATACCCGATCACCGCGTGCTCGGGGTTGAAGGTCTGGATGATGGCCACGCCGGGGTCTTTGGCGCGCCCCGCCCTGCCAATCACCTGGGTCAGGAGCGAAAAGGTACGCTCACTCGCCCGAAAATCGCTGATATAGAGCGACAGGTCGGCCAGCAACACGCCCACCAGCGTGACTTTGGGGAAATCATGCCCCTTGGTCACCATCTGGGTGCCCAGCAGCACATCCGCCTCCCCCGCCCGGAACTGCTCGAGCAGGCGGTCATAGGCGTACTTGCCGGTGGTGGTATCGGCATCCATACGCATGATGCGCAGCTCGGTCATATCCAGCGAAATTTCGCTTTCCGCCCGCTCGGTGCCAAAGCCGACAAAAGCGATGTGCCGACTGCCGCAGGCAGTGCATTGCCGCGGGATGTCGGTCCGATAGCCGCAGCAGTGGCAGAGCAGGTAGCCGCCCGAGACGGTATGTTGGGTCATCGACACCGAGCAGTGCGGGCAGCTCAGCACCTCACCGCAGGATTTGCATTGCAGGGAAGTGTGGTACCCCCGCCGGTTGAGGAACAAAATCGCCTGCTCCCCCCGCGCCCGCAATTCCGAGAGCGCCTCGCGCAACGGCCGACTCACGGGGGAGGTGTTGCCCTGCCGTAGCTCCTCCCGCATGTCAACAATGGTGGCTTTCGGCAGCACCGCGCCGCCGTACCGCTCCTTGAGGGTCACCAGCGTGTATTTTCCTTCTTTGGCTTTGTAATAGCTCTCAAAGGACGGGGTAGCGGACGACAGCAGTAAGAGTGCTCCGTGCCTGCCGCACCGCCACGCCGCCACGTCCCGCGCGTGGTACTTGGGGGCGCTTTCGGATTTGTAGGTATGCTCATGTTCCTCGTCAATGACAATCAGCCCGAGAGGGGAGAGCGGGGCAAAGACGGCACTGCGGGTGCCGATCACCAAATCAACCTGTCCGCCCGCCATCCGCCGCCAGGCGTCAAACCGTTCGCCCGCCGACAGGGCGGAGTGAATCACCGCCACCCGCTCGCCGTACCGTCCGCAAAAAATGCCCACCGTCTGGGGCGTGAGGGCAATCTCGGGCACCATGACGATCACCTTTTTGCCCTCGGCGATGACATGGTCGATCAGGCGCATCATCACATTGGTCTTGCCGCTGCCCGTCACCCCGTGCAACAGGGCACACCGCGCCTGTCCCGCCTCGCAAAGGGCACGCAGCTGCTCATACGCCGCCTGTTGGCACCGGCTGAGCACAATGGGGGTCGGGCCGTCGCAGAGAGAGAGGCTTTCGTAGGGGTTGCGGTACACCTCGCGCTGCTCAATCCGCAGCCATCCCTTGTCGGCCAGGGCCTTCACCGGGGCGGCCGATATCGACAGGGCGGCGCACAGCGCCGCCAGCGGCACGGCTCCCCGCTGTCGCAGGTAGTCAATCACCGCCCGCTGCGCCGGACTGCGGAGCTTCACGGGCACCGCGCCCTTATCGGGCACCGCGCCCTCATCGGGCACCGCGCCCTCATCGGGTACCGCGCCCTCATCGGGTACCCGGTCCGCTCCGTCCCGCAGTGCCGGCGCAAGAGCGACCGTCTTTTCATACTTGATATTGGCTTTTTGGGCAAAGAGGGCGGCGGGCACCACCGTGCGCACCGCCTCCCCCACCGTGCAAAGGGTGTATTCGGCCAGGAACATGACCAGCCCCAGCATCTCCTCATCCAGGTACAGGGTGTCGGACAGGGTCGCGATGACCGGCTTGGTCCGGGGCGTGTCGGTCTGTTCCGACAGGTCGGTCACCACGCCCCACACCGCCCGATTGGCGCGGCCGAAGGGCACCCTCACCAGGTACCCCCGCCGTATATCCGGCAGATGCGGGGGGAGCTCATACGTATAGGGACGATCCACATGAAAAGGAGTATCAAGCAGGCGAACCATGGCGAAACGCATCGGCATACTCCTTTCAGTCTTGCTCTATCCCGTCACCCCGAGAGGGAGGGCGGGCAGGGGGGCGGTGGTCAGTCCCGGTCAGCGTCGGGGGATGTCATCACATACCGCTCCTCCGACAAGCGGTTGATGGCGATTTTCACCGCCTTTTGGTCGCGGTACTCGCTGTTGATCATGGAGGCCAGGGATTTTTCGGTCTCCTTGTTGGCGATCATTTTTTCGGCGCGGGTGCGCTGCGTGACATATTCATCGGTGACCAGGCGCGCGCACTTCGCCACACCCACCACGAGTTCATAGCGGTTGAATTTCCCTTTGGTCAGGTCGGCGATGGTTGGATAAATCATCTTTCTATCTCCTTTATACGGGCTCTTTGCCCTGCTTGTTGTCATGAAGCTCGTCGCCCGGCAGCTCGCACCCCTCACCGGCATCCCCGCCGCTCAGACGGCCGGCGACCGTCTCGCTTTGAATGGCGGACAGGATCACATGGTCGCTGTCGGTGATGATCACCGCACGGGTGCGCCGTCCGCAGGTGACATCAATCACCCGGTCGTCCTCCCGCGCGTCGGCGATCAGCCGCTTGATGGGCGCGGAATCCGGGGCGGCAATCGCCACCACCCGATGGGAGGCGACCATATTGCCAAACCCGATATTGATGAATTTCATCGGTTTCCCCTCACTCAATGTTCTGAATTTGTTCGCGGATTTTTTCCAACTCGTTTTTGATGTTCACCACTAAGTGGGCAATGTGCGCGTTGTTGGCCTTAGCTCCGATGGTATTGGTCTCGCGGTTGAGCTCCTGGGTGAGGAAGTCCAGCTTTTTGCCGCACACCCCGCCCAGCGCCACCATCTCGTGAAAGGCGGCAATATGGGCAGACAGCCGCGCCAGCTCCTCGTCAATGGCGATTTTGTCGGCATACAGGGCGCACTCGGTGAGGACTTTGGACTCGTCAATAGAGGCCGAAGCATCGGCCAGAATCAGGCGGATGCGTTCCTCCGCCCGCTGGCGGCAGGCAGACACATCGCCCTTTGAGAGGCGCTCGATCTCCCCGAGCAGCCCGGCGACGCTCGCCATCTTCTCCATCAGGTCCAGCCGGGTGCGTTCGCCCTCCGCCGCCCGCATGGCCTTGAAGTCCGCGAGCGCCCGGGACAGGGGGTCTTGCAGAAATGCCCACTCGTCGTCCGTGTCGGCCTCCACCTTGGTGTGGGTGAACAGGTCGGGGTTACGGGCGACGCTCATCACCGTGAGGTCATCCCGCAGCCCGAAGCGCGCCTGCAGCTCCCGCAGGGCGGCAAGATAGCCGGCGGCATAGTCGGCATCCAGCGACACCCGCACGGTGCCGCCGGGACGGTACTCATAGTTGACAAACACGTCCACCTTGCCGCGGGCAATACCGTTTTCCTGCAGGTACGACTTGATTTTATCCTCTAAAAACAGGTGGGTCCGGGGCAGTTTCACCGAGCAGTCGAAAAAGCGGCTGTTGACCGACTTGATTTCGACCGTCACGTCCCTTGCCGTACTGACGGCGTGGGCGCGTCCATAGGCGGTCATGCTGTTCAACATGGCGGCTTCCTTTCAAAAGAGACAGGATTTCGGGGGGTATCCTCAAAAAACGGCGATTTGCCTATCGATCCGGCTTCAGAATCTTTTGCAGTTCGGCGACAAAACTATCCGCGTCCGCAAACTCCCGGTACACCGAGGCGAACCGCACGTAGGACACCTCGTCGGCGCGGCGCAGGCGTTCCATGGCCATCTCGCCGATTTGCCGGGTACTCACCTCGGTCAGCAGTCCGGCATTGAGTTCCGCCTCAATATCCGAGACGATTATATCCACGTCCACCGGCCGCTTGTAGCAGGCGCGCAACAGGCCGGTGCGCAGCTTATGGCTGTCATAAAACTCCCGGCTGCCGTCCTTTTTCAGCACCACGAGCGGTGTAGTTTCAATAACTTCATAGGTATTGAAGCGCCTGCCGCACCCCAGACATTCGCGGCGGCGTTTGATGCTGTTCCCCTCGGGGGAGGGGCGGCTGTCAAGCACACGGCTGTCCGTGGCGGCGCAAACGGGACATTTCATGGCATCTTTACCTCCATGCAAGGGTCGGAAAGGGGCGCGCCCATCGCACGGGCGCGCATGGTTGGGCTGTGTGCAGAGTAGAAGTATTATATCATATTTTTCATGAAATGTAAAGTGCGGGCGGTAAATTTTGCGAAAGCGGGCCGCCGCCGCTCCCTGTCTTTGGGGCATGACGCCGTTTTTGCATGGAAAACGCCTGTCGTGCGCAAACTAACGGCACCGACCATACACCGCCTCCGAGATAAGGATTCCCGATGACGACATTTTTCAAGGAGCTGCTCATGCGCTATGCGCTGTCCGAGACGGCAGCCGCCTATGTGGCGGCGGCACTCACGGCAGCCCTCGCCGTGTTGCTCTGCTGGGCGGCAGAGCTTTTGAGCCGCAAAATCTTTTTGCGCTGGCTGGCGCACGCCGTCCGGAAAAACAACCGCGCCTGGGGCAGGGCACTGCTCGAGCGTCGGGTCTTTCACCGCCTGGCGCATGTCACCCCGGCGGTCATCATCTACCATTTTGCTCCCGCCTTTCCGGCGCAGCAGACGCTGATTCAGCGGGTAGCCCTGTTCTACCTGCTCGCCGCCGTGCTCATGTCCCTGAGCGGTCTGCTCAGCGCGGTGGGGGATGTCTACCAGCGCCTGGAGCTTGCCAAGTCCCGCCCCATCAAGGGCCTGTTGCAGATGTTGCGCATCGCACTGCTGATGGTGGGCGGCATCACGCTGGTGTCCGTCTTTCTCGACAAAAGCCCCCTCTTGTTGCTCAGTGGACTGGGCGCGTTGTCAGCGGTGTTGCTGCTGATCTTCAAGGACTCGATTCTGGGCTTTGTGGCGGGGGTGCAGTTGGCAAGCAACGACATGGTACGGGTGGGCGACTGGGTGGAAATGCCGAAGTACGATGCCGACGGTGATGTGATTGACATCACCCTTCACACCGTCAAGGTCCAGAACTGGGACATGACCATCACCATGGTCCCCGCCTATGCCTTCATCTCCGACTCCTTCAAGAACTGGCGGGGGATGCAGGAGATGGGCGGCCGCCGCATCAAGCGCGCGGTGTATATCGACGCCACCAGCATCCGTTTCTGCACGGCGCAGACGCTGGCGCGCTTTCGGCAGATTCAGCTGCTCACCGACTACCTGCTCGACAAGGAAGCGGACATTGCGGCGTATAACCGGGCCCACCGTGTGGACCCCTCCACCCCGGTGAACGGGCGGCATCTGACCAACATCGGCACCTTCCGCATCTATATGGAGAAGTACCTGGAGCAGCACCCCATGGTCCACCACGGCATGGTCATCATGGTGCGCCAGCTTGCCGCGGAGGACCGAGGGGTACCGCTGGAGGTCTACTGCTTTACCGGCGATACCCGCTGGGAGGTCTATGAGCGGGTACAGGCGGACATTTTTGACCACATCTTTGCCGTCGCCCCCGAGTTTGAGCTGCGGATTTTCCAACAGCCC
>JBBAEK010000012.1:0-42492 GCA_041655935.1 Eubacteriales bacterium | reverse complement strand
AAGCCGCCCATCTCCCAAAAATCTTCCATGTCAACTGGTTCCGCACCGATGAGGAGGGACACTTCATCTGGCCGGGCTTTGGCGACAACATGCGCGTGTTGCTCTGGATTTTAGACCGTTGCGCCGGCAAGGTGGAGGCGAAGACCACCGCCATCGGCTACCTCCCCTATGCCAAGGACATCAATACCGAGGGTCTTGATCTCGGCGAGGATGTGCTGGAGGAGTTGCTCAGCATCGACCGTGACAGCTGGCTGGCGGACGTGGCGAGCATCAAGGAGTTTTATGCGCTGATCGGCGAGAGACTGCCCCAAACCTATCTCGACGAGCTGGCGGCTTTGGAAGCCCGCCTGCAAGGGTAATTCCCACAAAAGGACAGCAGGGAAACCGTTGGTTTCCCTGCTGTTTCTTTTCCCCTCAGGCACAGAAGCGCCACAACCCCCAAGCCAACCCCATGGCGAAACAGGCGCAGACACATTTCATGAACAGATAGCGCCGCAGCGGCAGCCCCGCCTCGGCAAAAAACAGGGCTGACTGCAGATGCACCGAGAGTCCCGCGAACGAGACCGCCCCCGCTGTGAGCACGAAGGACAGGTGCGGGTGCGCCTCGGCCAGCAGGGAGAGCCGCGCCGCTGCGTTGCCGATCTCCAAGAAACCGGCGAGCATCGCGGTGACCCATTCATTGCGGCAGGCGAGCGCTGCCAGCGAGCAAAGCACCCCGAAGAATACCACAAAGGCGCAGACATAGAGGGTGTGCAGCGCCCCCTCCCAGACACACCGCACAAAGGGCAGGGCAGGGGCGGGTGCCCCCACGCGCTCCCGCCGCGCACACGGCCTCCCCGGGCGAAACAGCGCCCCCACCAGCAGGGCGCAGACCACTTGGATGCCGTAGAGCAGGAGTCCGTCCGACACACTCCGGCGCATCCCCGCGCCAATCCCCGCGACCACAAAGGCGGGGCCGGTATTGTTGACAAACCCCGCCAGGTGCTCGGCCTCTGCTTTTGTATAAGCTCCTCTTTTGTAGCCGTCACACACCGCTTTGGCGCCCAGCGGGAACCCGCACAAAAGTCCGAGGAGCAGCGGCAGCACCCCCTGCCGGTTGACTCTGAAAATTTTTTCAAACCACTTTCCGCTCACTATCCGGCCAAAGGGAATCTCGTACCCCTGCAGTCCCTCCGAGAGCACCATAAAGGGAAACAGGGAGGGGACAATCACGCGGGCACACAACGAGAGCCCCGCTCCTACCGCCTGCGCCACCTGCTCGGCATAGAGGAAAAACAGCAGCAGGCCGAGCAGGGGCAGGGGTGCGAGCTTTTGGCGTGCGGAGATTCTTTGCTGGTCGGTCATGCCTACCGCTCCCTTTTCATATACATGGTGATAGTACAGTATAGTGGAAGGGACACGGATTCATGCCTACAAAAAAAGAACCATCGCCTCGGGCGGCCCCGCCGAAGGGAGAGGACCCCCGCAAGAAGCGGGTGCCGAAAATCCCCGTGCCCCTCACCTTATCCGGAGGGCTAAAACTGCAGATTCAGCGGGACAGCGGCGGGCTGATGCGGGTGGTGGCGGTGGGCATCCGGAAGATTTTGCATTACAGCGAGCAAAAACTGCAGTTTTCAACCGGCAAAGAAGTGCTGGAACTGACCGGCGAGCAGCTCCATTGCTGTACCTATACCACCGGGGCGGTGGAAGTGCGCGGGCGGGTCGCCCACATTACTTTCATGAAAGCGGGGGGCGGCCGATGAGCAGAGTGATGGACTTTTTATACGGGTATTACCGCCTCACCTTTCTGCCTGAAGCGGCAGGGCAGGTGCTGGATATTCTCTTTCGGTACGGCATCGAAAACAGCAGCGAACACGAGGCGGAGGCCTTTGTCGTCAGGCTGCGCCCCGCCCCATACAGCGCATTCACCGCCATCGAGGAGGCGGGACATATCGGGCGGCAGACCTCCGCCCTGCGGGGATTGCCCGCGTATGTCGCCGTACTGCGGCGGCGCCCCGGGGTGACTGTCGGCGCGGTGCTGGCGGTGTTTCTCTACCTGTTGGTCACCTCTTTTGTCTGGGAGGTGCGTATTGAGTCTGCCACGGGCGTGGATGAGGACGCCATCCTGGAGGAGCTTTCCACGCTGGGAATGGCCATGGGCGCCTTTCGCTACACCCTTGACTGCGACGACATCGCCGCCCGCTACCTGCAGCACTCCGAGCAGATCGGCTGGATGGCCATCCACCTGAGGGGCACGGTGGCGGAGGTGGAGGTGATCGAGAAAAAGCGGGGAGAGGCGACCCGGGGCGAACAGAACCCGCACATCGGCGCCAACCTGGTTGCTGCCTCCGACGCGGTCATTCATGAGTTGCTCATCGCCGACGGCAGGGCGGCGGTGCGGGTGGGCGGCGTGGTCAAGGCGGGAGACTTGTTGGTATCCGGCGTGTATGACACGGCACAGGGCCCCAAGATTACCTATGCCCGCGGGGAGGTGCTGGGGGTGGTCAGTCGGGACATGGTCATTGAAATCCCCCTTGACTACACCGTCAACATCTACGGCACCGGCAGGACGCGGGGCCTCACCCTCCGTATTTTGGGACTGCAACTCCCCCTCCTTGACAGGGCAAGCGTGGGCGGGCAGACGCAGGTGTTCACCAAAAGCAAGCAGCTTTATCTGTTTGACATGATTCGACTGCCCGTATCAGTGCAAACTACCTATGAGCTGCCCTGTCGGGAGGAGGTCTACCGGTTGACCGAACTGCAGGCGCTGAAGCTGGCGCACCGGCGGCTGCAAGGGGAGCTGGAGCTGCTGCTTTCGGACGCCACTTTGCTCAGCAAACAGGTCAGCGGCGTGTTTGAGGACGGTTGTTACCGGCTGCACTGCGAGGTGGTCTTTATTGAAAATATTGCAAAACCACTTGAATTTTTGGTGGATTAAGATTAAAATGGATATGAATACCCCCTGTTCGGAAAAAACAAAAGAATGGAGCCATTATGCCCGAAAAAATCGTCACCACCACATCCAGCGAGCAGACCTCTGCCATTTTCGGCATCCGCGATGAAAATATCAGCCAGGTGGAGGCCCATTTCGGGGTCCGCATCACCAATGCGCACACCACCGGCGACGGGAGCGGCGACGCCATTTTCATCCGCGGTGAGGAGGAAAATGTTGAAAAAGCCGCCGAGGTACTGGAGTACTTCAAGCGCATGACCAGCGCGGGGGAGACCCTGGCGGAACAAAGCGTGGAGTATGTGATCGGCATGGTGGCGGACGGTCTGCACCGGGACCTCAAGGATCTGGGGGGCGATGTCATTTGCGTGACCACCCGGGGCAAGCCCATCAAACCGAAAACAGTGGGACAGCGCAAGTATGTGGACGCCATCCGGCACAATACCGTGGTGCTCGGCATCGGCCCTGCCGGCACCGGCAAGACTTTTTTGGCGGTTGCCATGGCGGTGGACGCCCTGCGAAACAAGACGGTCAGCCGCATCGTGCTCACCCGCCCCGCCGTGGAGGCGGGCGAGAATCTGGGCTTTCTGCCCGGGGATTTGCAGAGTAAAATTGACCCCTATCTCCGTCCGCTCTATGACGCGCTGTTTGAGATGCTCGGGGCGGAGAACTACGCCCGGCATGTCGAGCGCAACACCATTGAGATTGCCCCGCTGGCATATATGCGGGGGCGCACGCTGGACGACTCCTTCATCATTTTGGACGAGGCGCAGAATACCACCAGCGAGCAAATGAAAATGTTTCTGACCCGACTGGGCAACCGCTCCCGCGCCGTGGTGACGGGCGACCCCTCCCAAACCGACCTGCCTTTCGGCAAAAAGAGCGGGCTGAGCGTGGCGGCGAAAATTCTGAAAAATATTGAGGGCATTGCCATCCACCAGTTCACCGAGCGTGATGTGGTGCGCCACAAGCTGGTCCAACAGATCATCACCGCCTATGAACGGCACGAGAGGGAAAGCAAAGCCCATGCGGACAAGCCCCGCTCTTTCAAAGTCAAACGACTGGGGGGACAAAACAAATGAGCATAAAAGCCGCTTTGTTGCGCGCCACCTACCGTCTCCCCCGCCGGCTGGGGGTGCCTGTGGCACTGCCCGAGACCCTGCCTGCGGCGCAGCCTGCCGCCCTGATACGCACCGTGAGGGCAGCCGTCGCCGCCACGCTGGCCCATGAGGGGCTTTGCCGGCGCGTGAGTGTCTCGGTGCAGCTCTGCGACAACCCGACCATCGCGGAACTGAACCGGCGGTACCGGGGCAAGGACCTGCCCACCGACGTTCTCTCCTTCCCCCTGTGGGAGCGGGAGGAGTTGCCCCGCCGGGGACTGCTGGAGCTGGGCGACATTGTGATTTCCGCCCCGCAGGCGGCCGAGCAGGCGGCGGCGTTCGGGCAGAGCTTTTTGCGTGAGGTGGCGTTTTTGGTGGTCCATGCCACGCTGCACTTGCTGGGGTACGACCACGAGCGTTCCGAGGCGGACGAGGAGGATATGTTCGGGCGACAGAGATCCATTTTGAACAGCATGCGCATGAAACCATAAAGGAAATGATATGAAAAGAACAGCATTTATCGCCATTGTCGGCCGGCCGAATGTCGGCAAGTCCACCTTGCTCAACGCCATTTTGGGCGAGAAAGTCGCCATTGTCTCCCGCAAACCGCAGACCACCCGCAACCGGATCATCGGGGTGCACACGGTGGGCGAGGACCAGTTTGTCTTTTTGGACACCCCCGGCATTCACCGCCCACGCACCCGGCTGGGGGACTTCATGGTGAAAACCGCTACCGGCGCCTTGGGTGACTCCGACGCGGTGGTGCTGGTGGTGGAGCCTCACGGCTCGGTCGGCGACATTGAGGGGGAGATCATCAAAAACATTGGGTCGGGCGGCCGCCCCGCTATTTTGGCAATCAATAAAATCGATACGGTCCAGGCGGAGGCGGTGGGCAAGACCATTGCCGCCTATGCCGCCCGGCATGACTTTGACGCCGTGGTTCCCCTGTCGGCAAAGAGCCAAAAAGGGGTGGACATCCTGCTGGATGAGTGCGCCCGTTACCTGTCCGAAAGCCAGTGGTTTTTTGAGGAGGACGCTCTCACCGACCAGCCCGAGCAGCAGATTGCCGCCGAGGTGATCCGGGAGAAGCTCTTGCGCACGCTGGACGAGGAGATCCCGCACGGTACCGCCGTGGTGATTGAAGGCTTCAAGGAGGAGCGGGGACTGCTCAGCATCCGCGCGGAGATTTTCTGCGAGAAGCCGACCCACAAGGGCATCATCATCGGCAAGAACGGCGCCGCCCTCAAGACGATTGGCACCTATGCGCGCGAGGATCTCGAAAAGTTCTTTGGCACCAAAGTGTACCTGGAGCTATGGGTCAAGGTCAAGGAAAACTGGCGGGACAACGCGCACACCCTGCGCCATATGGGCTACAGGGAAGAGTAAATGATAGTCGAGGTAAAGGGGGTTGTCACCCGCACGGCGGCCTATGCCGAGAGTGATTTATTGCTCACTGTTTTCACCGAGGAGTGCGGGCTTATCAGCGCGTTTGCCAAAGGGGGGCGCTCGCTGAAAAGCCGCTATTTGGCGCCCATGCAGCTTTTTTGTTACAGTCTGTTTTTGCTGTACAAAAAAGGGGAGCAGTATTGGGTGCGGGATGTGGACCCTATCGAGGGCTTTTTTGCCATCCAAAGCAGTATCGAGAAAACCGCCCTGGCGGCGTACCTGTGCGATGTGGTCAACCAAACCGCCACCGCCCAGCCCGACAAGCCCTTTTTGCGGCTGGTGCTTAACTCCCTCTACGCCCTGTCCGAGGACAAGATCGACCCGCACCTGCTCAAGGCCGCCTTTGAAATCCGCGCCGCCGCGCTGCTGGGCTTCATGCCCGACCTGTCGGCGTGCCGGGAGTGCGGCGGGACGGCAGGGGAGTTTATTTTGGATGTGATGGACGGTTGCCTTGTCTGCCGCGCCTGCCGGGCGCGCGCCCCCTCCGACCCCGCCCTGCAGGACCCCTCGAAGGGCTACCATATCTCGCTCTTGACCGACGCCGCCCGCGCCGCCATGGAGTATGCCATCCGCTGTCCGCTGGAGCGCCTGTTTTCCTTCCGCATCACGGGGGAGGACGCCGTCCTGTTTGGCAAGGCTGCCGAAAATTATCTGATCAATCATCTGGAACGAAGTTTCAAGTCGCTGGCTTTTTTTCATGAAGTGAACCCTCTGTGACACAAAGGAGTGCCATGCTTTTCAACCAAAAATCCCTGACCACCCTCGGGTATGATAAAATCATTGACAGACTCACCGATTGCGCCATGACCGGCGGCGCGAAACAACGCGCCCGCACCCTCCTGCCCTCCGACGACTACCAGACCGTCCTGCGCCGCCAGCAAAACACCACTGACGCGCGGCGGCTGATCGGGGTCAAGGGCTACCCGCCCTTCTATGCGGAGGAGGAGGTGCCCGCTTCGGTGGAGCGCGCCGAAAAGGGGGCGGTATTAAGCCCCCTCGAGCTGTTGCGCGTGGCTGCTCTGCTGCGCTCCGCCCGCGCGCTGCTTGACTATATTCGGACCGACAAGCTGTTTGATACCGTGCTGGACGAGATTTTCCTCTCCCTGCTGCCCAACCGACCTTTAGAGGAGCGCATCGGCAGGTGCATTTTGTCCGAGGACATGATTGCCGACGAGGCAAGCCCCGCCCTCGCCGATATCCGCCGGAAGATCCGGGCACAGCACAACAGGATCAAGGACGCCCTGCAAAGCTATGTCGGCGGGGAGCGCAACAAGTACCTGCAGGAAAACCTGGTCACGTTGCGGGACGGCCGCTATGTGGTGCCGGTCAAGGCGGAGTACCGCAATGAGGTCAAGGGGATTGTCCACGACATGAGCGCCTCGGGCGCGACCGTGTTTATCGAGCCCATGGCGGTGGTGGACGCCAACAACGAACTGCGCCGCCTGCAGGCAGCCGAGACCCACGAAATCGAGCGCATCATGGCGGAACTGTCCGCCATGGCGGCCGACTTTTCATACGAGATCAAGCAGAATTTTCATCATATTACCGAGCTTTCCTTTGCCTACGCCTGCGCTTCTTTGGCGGAGGAGATGAAGGCCGCCCCGCCCGCGGTGTTGCGGGAGGCGAAGCTTCACCTGCACCGCGCCCGCCACCCCTTAATCGACCCCAAAACGGTCGTCCCCATCGACATTTCGCTGGGCAAGGACTACCATACCCTCATCATCACCGGCCCCAATACCGGCGGCAAGACCGTCACCCTCAAGACGCTGGGACTGCTCACCCTCATGACCCAGGCAGGCCTGCACATCCCGGCAGGGGAGGGCTCGGAGGTGGGGGTCTTTTCGCATGTCTTGGCGGACATCGGTGACGAGCAGAGCATTGAGCAGTCCCTGTCCACCTTCTCCTCCCATATGGTCAATATTGTGGAGATTCTCCGCTCGCTCACCCCCCGTTCGCTGGTGCTCTTTGACGAGCTGGGGGCCGGCACCGACCCGGTTGAGGGGGCGGCGCTTGCCATCGCCATTCTGGAGACCGTGCGGGCCAGCGGTGCTTTGTCGGCGTCCACCACCCACTATGCCGAACTGAAAATGTTCGCGCTGGAAACGGAGGGGGTGGAGAACGCCGGTTGTGAATTTGATGTGGACAGCCTGAAGCCCACGTACAAGCTCATCATCGGGATTCCGGGCAAGTCCAATGCCTTTGCCATCTCCGAAAAGCTGGGGCTCTCCCCCGACATCGTGCGTCGGGCAAACGAGCGGCTTTCGGGCGAGTCGCGGCGGTTTGAGCGCATTGTCGAGCAGCTGAACGCCGACCGCGCGGAGATGGAAAAGAACCGGGAGGAAAGTGCGCGTCTGCGGCGGGAGCACGAGGACTGGAAGCGCACCGCCGAGCAGCAGCTCAAGGAGCGCATCCGGGAAGCCGAGGAGGAGATCAAGCGCAACCGAGAAAAGACGCGCCAGTTGTTAGACAGCACCCGTGCCGCCTGCGAGTATGTCTTAAAACAGCTGGATGATCTGCGGAAAAAGCAGGGTAGCGAGAGGTTCGAGCAGGACTTGGCAGCCGCCAGACGAGAGCTGCGCACCCACCTGCAACAAGCCGAAGGGAAGTACGACGCCACCGCGCACAAGGAAGTCTCCCTGCGGGAAAATGACCCCCCGCCCACCACATTGCAGGTAGGGGACCGGGTGTATCTGTTGCCCTATGCGCAGGTAGGCGAGGTCGTGGAGGCACCCGACAAAAACGGACAGGTACAGGTGCGGGCAGGGGTGCTCCGTGCGAAGCTTCCCCTCGCCGAGCTGCGCCTGCTGGATGAGCGTCAGGTCCGCCCCCAGCCAAAGCCCCGGGTCAGCGAGGGTAAGGTGAAAACCCAGCTCCACTCTCCCGCCAAGTCGGAGATTGATGTGAGAGGGCAGTATACCGACGACGCCTGGCAGGCCATCGACAAATATCTGGACGAGGCGGTGCTGGCGGGATTTGAGAGCGCGCGTATCATCCACGGCAAGGGCACCGGCGCCCTGCGCAAGTATATCCAGCAATGCCTGAAAACCGACCCCCGTGTCAAGGGCTACCGCAACGGTGCCTACGGGGAGGGGGACCTCGGCGTCACGGTCGTGACCCTGCGCTAACGCTCCCGTCGCCCTGCGCACCGTCGCCGCCGCTTTGCGAGTCGTCCCCCGTTCTCTCCGACTGCCGCTCCGCCGGCTTTGCCCGCTCTACCACCCAAAAGCCCGCTGTCAATTGACAGCGGGCTTTTTCTTTTGTGTCCCCATTGGTTTGAGAGACTTGGCCTTAGGTGTCTGCGGGGGCACTTTGTTTGCCGGCTTGGCAGGGGGAGGTGAACATCTGACTCATATCGGCAAACCAGTCCCCGTCCGCCTGCCGGCGGAAGCCGATGGCAAGCAACACCCGGTCGGCCGCCGCCCCTGCCCGTGCCCGACAGGTATGCACCCCGCACAGGTCAATGAAGTTCAGGGTTCCTCTGCCCATGATGAACAGCGCCTCAAAATCCTCTGTGCCCTGCGCGCACACCAGGTCCCGGATATAGCCCACCTCGCCCACCTTGAACTGGCACATGCCGATGAACTCCCCGTCTGCGTACGCCCCATATGCCAAATCGTCTGCCTCATAGGGGATGGCGCAGCGGGCGCAAGCCGCCTCCTGTTCCTGCTTTGACTCGAGAGGTTTGACCGTCAGCATCACCCACGCCCCCCTTTCTGCTCCAGCCGACATGCCCGGCGCAAGTAGGTCACTTCTTTCGGGTCCAGGTACCGCCATTTGCCCACCGGCAACCCGTTGAGCTTCAGCTCTCCGATAGAAACCCGGTTCAGCCGTTTGACCGTGAGCCCCGCCGCCTCGCACATTTTGCGGATTTGGCGGTTCCGCCCCTCTGTCAGCGTGATCGAAAGCACCGTCCAGTCATCCCCCACCGTATGTATGGCGACAGCGGCCGGCTTGATGCGGTAGTCGTCAATGACCATCGCAGACCCCAGCAACGTCAATTGTTCCTCGGTGATGTTCCCGTCCACCTTGACGCGGTAGAGCTTGGGAATCTCGTAGGCGGGGTGGGTTAGGCGGTGAGCAAGCTCCCCGTCGTTGGTCAGCAGCAAAATGCCCTCCGACACCAAATCCAGCCTGCCGACAGGGTACACCCGCACCTGCAGGTCGGTGAGCAGGTCGGTGACGCACTTGCGCCCGCGCTCGTCCGAGACTGCCGACAGGTACCCCCGCGGCTTGTTCAGCAGGACATAGACCGGCGCCTCCTTTTTGGCCAGGAGGCGCTTGCCGTTCCACACAATGCGGTCAGTTTGAGGGTCAACTTTCATCCCGATCTCCGCCACCCGTCCGTTGACGGTCACCGTTCCTTTTTGCACCTCGGCCTCCGCCGCCCGCCTGGACAGGATGCCGTTGTCGGTAAAAAACTTTTGCAGTCGTATTTTTTCCATCTTTTCTCTCTGTTCTTTTGTCTTTTCTCAGCGTTCCCGCCGCCGCGCGGCAGGGAAGGGCAGCCCGCCGGGTCAGTCCTTGCGGAAGAAGGGCTTTTTGTACCTGATCTCCTCCACCCCCTCGCTCGCCACCAGCGAAGCGGAGGCGATCACCCTGCCTTGGTAGGAGAAGTAAACGGTGCCCAGCACCTCGCCTTTTTTGATGGGGGCGGGGACAAAGCGGTTGATATGGACGGTCATGTCCACCTGCCCCTTGTCGCTGGGCAGAATGGCGTACACATCCTCGTTGTTGGTACAGACAACGCTCGACTGCTTGCCGTTGATCACCGGGACACGGTAGGAAAGCTCTCCCTCCGCCGCGAGCAGTCGCCGGTGCACCGAGGCAAAGCCGGCCTCGAACATACGGATATGGTCGTTCCAGTCGTCCCCCGCGTTGAGCGTGACGCTCACCAAGGTCACCCCGTCCCGGCGGGCAGCCCCCACCAGACACCGGCCGCTCTTGCGGGTGAAACCGGTCTTGATCCCCACCGCGTCGTCATACAGACGCAACAGCTTGTTGTGGTTGTACAGCACCCGACACCCCTTCCCGTTGCCTAAGGGGACGGTTTTCTTTTGGGTGGCAACGATGGTTGCCAGAGGGTCGCTCGCCAGTGCGTGGGCACCGATGACAGCCAAATCACGGGCGGTGGTGTAGTGTTCGGGGTGGTCCAGCCCGTGCGGGTTGGTAAAGTGGGTGTTTTGCAGCCCCATATGCCCGGCGCACTCGTTCATCATCTCGGCAAAAGCCTCGATACTGCCCGCCGTCGCGATGGCAAGGGCGGCGGCGGCGTCATTGGCACTGTTCAGCATCATGGCATAGAGCAACTGCTCAATGGTCAGCACCTCGCCCGGCTGCAGGTAGATCGAGGACCCCTCGATCCCGCACGCCTCGGGCGGGATGACAAACTCCTCATACAGCGGCATGTTTTCCACCACCACCACCGCCGTCATGATTTTCGTGGTGCTCGCCATGGGCGCTCGGGTCGCGGCATCTTTTTCATAAAGAAAAATGCCGTTTTCAGGCTCATACAGGGCGGCATGTTCGGCGGATACCGACAAAGCGGGACTCGCGGCGGCAAGGAGCGGCCGGCAGATCCAGCCGCAGAGCAACAGCAAACAAACACAGAAGCGTCGCATACAGGGCTCCTTTGATTCACATTCTCTTTTAGTGTGAATCAGAGAGACAGGATTATGCCAAACGCCCCGCGGTTTTTTCCACCAGCTTGTTGAGTGCAAGCGAACATCCGGCGCGCCGCCTCAGCCTTCGGTTGCCTCTGCCCCCTTTTTTCTGCTCGTGATGGCGCTTTTGAGGCGTTCCACCAGCTCGGGCGAGCGCTCCACAAAATGAAACAGTTTGTCCACGGCCTGGTTATCCCCGCCCGAGATGGGCACCAAATCCACCGTCTGGTAGGGGGAGATGATGAGAAACGCCACCGGCGTGATGGCGACCCCTGTGCCGCCCCCGCCACCAAAGCGGGGCGGGGCGGTACCCTCTTTCTTTTTGTGGTAGTCCAGCCCGCCCGTGGCAAACCCGATGGAGATTTTGGAGACCGGGATGATGGTATAGTCGCCGGGGGTGTGAATGGGCGCGCCAACGATGGTTTGGGTATCGGCCATCTCCTTGATTTTCGACAGGGAGGACTCGATCATTTCGCTGATTTTGCTTTGTTCTACCATCTGCTCAACCGTTTCTCATGCCGTAGTTTGGGGCATTTTCCAATCCTTTCGCGCCACCCGCACGAGTTGCCACAGCAAGCGCAGCAAGTAGAGCAGCCGCGCCGCCAATCGCACATCCAGCACCACCCGGGAGCGGGTGGCGGTAAAGTCCGCCGCGAGGGACAACACGCCGCCCCGCGCCTCCCGAAGCGTGGCATACTCGTCCAGCACCTCGAGCAGGCCGGCGAGCGCCCCGGCGGCTCCGGCGTAGAGCAGGGCGGTTTTGGCGGGGTCGGCGGCCGCCACCACAATCTCCACCCGTTTATATACCAAAATCGCGGGGATCTTTTTGAGCAGCGGGGGCAGTCGCGCCGCCAGCACATCGAGCACCTCGGGCTCCTCGTCCGCCCGGGCAGTTGGTTGCCGCGGCAGCCTCCGGCGCCGGCGCACATAGGCGCGGCTATACTTTCGAATTTTCGCCTTTTTGCGCTTTGGATACACCAAAAAGCGAAAGAAAAGAAATTCCAGAAAAACTTTGCTTGTCTGATCGGTGCGCAAGCGTACCGAAAGGGGGGTATACAGCAACAGGAGCAAGGACAGGGCAAAGAGCACTAATCCATATGGCAGAGAGCTCCCCCCTTTCGCACTTACCTGGTGAGCGACACGATCTCCTCGTCGGACTCATCGGCCTCGGGCACAAGATCAATCACCGCCGCTGTGTCCTCCGGCACCGTCTCCGTCGCCGCGGCCTCCGACTCACTGTCCTCCGTGACAGCCGCGATATCGGCATCCAGCGTCAGTTGCTCGGGCGCGTCCTGCGCCAACTGTTCGTCAATCGCCGCGAGCGTACGCTGGATCTCCTCGCTTTGCACCCCCGGCAACTCTGTGAGGGACTGCAGACCGAAACAGCGCAGAAAGTCATTGGTAGTGCCGTAAAGCATAGGCCGCCCGGGTGCGTCCATCCTTCCCTGGACATCAATGAGTTTCCGCTCCAGCAGGCTGGAAACCACATAACTGCTGTCCACACCGCGAATGGCGTCTATGTAGGCACGCGTCACCGGCTGGTGGTACGCCACAATGGAAAGCACCTCCACGGCGGAGCCGGAAAGCGAGCCGCTCTTGCGGATACCCAGCGCAAACCGAATGTGAGACAAATACTGCTCCTTGGTGCAGAGCTGGCAGGCGTCGTCAAAGGTGAGCAGCATCACCCCGCGGGGCAGCTCGGAGCGATTATAGGCCGCCGCGTATTTCGCCACCGTTTTTTTGATGGCGGAGGGCTTGGTGTCAAAGGTCAGCGCCAGCTTTTCATAGGTGACGGGATGCCCCGCGGCGAACAGGATGGCCTCAATGGCCTCCTCGAGTATCACCGGCTCCGCCCGCACCTCTTCCTGCGGGAGTTCAATGGGTATTTGGTTCGTCATCATGGATGTCAAACTCGCTTTCTGCTTCGGTGTTTTCAACATAGTCAGGGTTTAGCCGCAGGTGGAACAGCAGCCCGAGCAGGGCACCCTCCTCCTGCTCGGAGGACTCCTCGCCCTCCTCCGTGCAAATCAGAATCTGCTGGAGCTTTATCATTTCCAGTATACCCATAAAACGGGCAATCAATTCAGCTTTTGACTTTGCATCCCTCAGCAATGTATACAGCGACGCGGACGCCCGGCTTTGCAGGATGAGCAGTACCTCGTCAATCATTTGACGCACCGACACCACCGGGGGCCTGATGAGCGGCTGGACCAGATTTTGCGGCTCGTGCTCGATGGCTTGGTAGCGGGTCAGCAGCATAGTGAAAGCGCCGGTGAGCAGCTCGACATCCAGCCCGAGCGGCACGCCCTTTTCGGGCGGAATATCGTCGTTGTCTTTGGCCATACGGCCAAAATACTGCGCATACAGGGGCTTGAGCAGCTCCGCGCGGTTCTTGGTCTGCTGGTAGAGCAACAGGGCGTCCGCCAGTTCCTTGCGCGGGTCGTCGTCCTCCTCGTTTTCCCGGGGCAGCAGCATCCGGCTCTTGATGAGCATCAGCTCGCTCGCCATGACAATAAACTCGCTGGTCAGCTCCATGTCCATGCTCTGTGCCGCATTCAGGTACGCCATGTACTGCTCGAAAATCAGCGCGATGGGAATGTCGGTGATGCTGACCTTGTTTTTACTGATGAGCGCCAGCAGCAGGTCCAGCGGCCCCTCAAAGGCGTCTAATTGGTAGGTGATGTTTGCCTCAGCCATGCAGCGCCTCCTTTACGGTAGAAAAAAGAGAATCAGTTGCCAAAACGCAGTCATCCAGCGGCTGATGATCTCCACCGCCCCGGTCAGCCATCCGGTGAGCGAGAAAAATCCCGCGGCGGTATAGAGGAAGGGCGTGTGGGCAATGACGGGGATGACCCGCAGGAAATCCCGCACAAAATTGCCCAGCAGCAGCCATGCCAACATGAAGAAGTACAGCCCGCGCTCGTGCCGGAGAATCCGATAGTGCCACTTTTTCGGCAGCAACAGGTAGAAAATCCGCGACCCGTCAAAGGGGGGCACGGGCAGCAGGTTGAACAGCGCCAGGGAAAGGTTGAGGAGCTGAAAATAAAACAGAAACAGGCCAAAATATTCTGCAAACAGGCCCACGACCCCCGCCCCCCTCAGTTGAGGGACCAAAGAGAGCAGCAGCAAGTAAAAAGGGATGCTGAAAAACGCCAGTAGGATATTCGACAAAGGGCCGGCAAAGGCGGTCTTTGCCATATCCACCCGCGGGTTTTTAAAATTGCGCGGGTTAATCGGGACCGGCTTTGCCCAGCCAAAGCCCAGAAAAAGCATGCAAAGAGTGCCCACAATGTCCAGATGCCGCAGGGGGTTGAGGGACAGGCGCCCCAGCGAGCGCGCCGTAGGGTCGCCCAGGCGATAGGCGGCGTACCCGTGGCTGACCTCATGCACGGTCAGTGCAATGAGGACGGACGGGATCATCAGCAATCTCAGAACCAGTTCCATCGTATCTCCCTCACAGTCCTGCAGTTGCGGCGATTTTGTTCCACAGGGAGGCTTTCCCCTCGCCGCTCACCGACGAGAAGGGAATGATGAGCACCGTCATGCCCCCCAACGCCTCCCGCAGCTTCTCCTGTAGCAGTGACGCCTCATTTTTGGAGAGCTTATCCACCTTGGTCGCCGCCACCACAAAGGGGATGCGGCGCTGCACAAGGAAGTCCAGCATTTGCAAATCGTCCGCCGTCGGCCCCACCCGGCTGTCCACCAGCTGCACCACCAGCCGCACGCGGTCAATGGCGGGATTGTGCATGAAGTAGTCGTCGGTCAGCTTGGAAAACTCCGCCTGCAGCGTGGCGGAGCGGCTCGCGTACCCATAGCCCGGCAGGTCGACAAAGTACAGTTTCCGGTCAATCTCGTAGAAATTGATGGTGACGGTCTTGCCCGGGGCAGCGCTCACCCGCGCCAGCTTCTTGCGGTTGAGCAGGGTGTTGATGAGCGAGCTTTTGCCCACGTTGGAGCGGCCGGAAAAGACAATTTGCGGCAAGGGGTCCTTCAGAAACTGGGCAGTGTTTCCCGCGCTGATTTTCAGGGTGACATTGTTTGGGTTGATATTCATGGCGTTCCTTTACGGTTGACCGGGCTGTGCGGAGATCGTGGATTTGATGGCGGCCATCGGGGGCAGGGAGAGCGTGCTTGCTTCCTTGGCGGCCTTGTCATGGGTAAAGACAACCTTGGCCACATCGTCGAAGGTCTCACAGAACACAAAGCTCAGCCGGTCCTTCACCTCCCGGTCAATCTCGTCCAAATCCCGCTTGTTGGCGGTGGGTAACAGCACGGTGGTCATATTGGCGCGACGGGCGGCAAAGGTTTTCTCCCGCAACCCGCCAATGGGCAACACCCGTCCCCGCAGCGTCATCTCCCCCGTCATCGCCACATCGTGCCGCACCGGCTTTTGGCTGTAAGCACTCAGCATCGCCACCGTCATGGCGACCCCCGCGGACGGTCCGTCCTTGGGCACCGCCCCCTCGGGGAAGTGGACGTGAATGTCCTTGCCGGTAAATAGGGCGGGGTCAATGAGGTGCTCGTCCGCGATCGAACGCACGTAGGTGTGGGCGATTTTGGCGGACTCTTTCATCACCTCGCCCAGCGAGCCGGTCAGCTCGATTTTGCCGTTGCCGTCCACCAGCAGTGCCTCGACTTGCAACAGGTCCCCGCCAAACTGGGTATAGGCCAGCCCGTTGACCACGCCCACCGTGTCTTTGGGTTCGGGGGGCTGGTCCAGGACCTTGCGCTTGCCGAGGTAGGCGGGAATGTCCGCCGCCGTGATCACCACCCGTTTGTACTCGCCCTCGGCGATTTTACGGGCGACCTTGCGGCACAGGGAGGCCAGCTCGCGCTCTGCATTGCGCACCCCCGCCTCCTCAGTATACCCGCGGATGATCTCATCTATGGCATCGTCGGTGATTTTCAGCACGCGCCGGGTCAGTCCGTGGCGCTTGAGTTGTTTGGGGATCAGGTGCTCTTGCGCAATGGCGTGTTTCTCCACCTCCGAGTAGCTTGGCAGCTCAATGACCTCCATACGGTCGAGCAGCGGCTCGGGGATGCCGTCGGTGCTGTTGGCGGTGGCGATAAACAGGCAGTCCGACAGATCAAGCGGCAGCTCCACAAAGTGGTCTCTGAAAAATTTGTTCTGCTCCGGGTCCAGTACCTCGAGCAGAGCGGAGGCAGGGTCGCCGTGCTGGTGGCGGGTCAGTTTGTCAATCTCGTCCAGTACCAACAGGGGATTCATCACCCCCGCCGACGTGAGCGCCTCTACCACCCGACCGGGCATCGCCCCCACATAGGTCTTGCGGTGTCCGCGGATGTCCGCCTCGTCCCGCACTCCGCCCAGCGAAATGCGCACATACTTCCGGTGCAGCGCCCGCGCAATAGAGGCGGCCACCGATGTTTTGCCCGTACCGGGAGGGCCCACCAGACAGATGATCTGGTGTTTTACCTCCGGGGCGAGCTGTTTGACAGATATGTATTCGAGGATTCGGTCCTTGACCTTTTGCAGACCGCTGTGGTCGGCGTCAAGCACCGCCCGTGCCCGCTTTACATCCGCGCTTTCCTTGGCCGCCTTGCCCCATGGGATCTCCAGGCAGACCTCCAGATAGTTGCGCAGCACCGTGCTCTCCGCCGAGCCGAACGGGGTCTTTGCCAGACGCCCCAGCTCCTTTTGCAGCTTCGCCGCCACTTCCCGCGGCAACTGACGGGCGGCAATCTTTTGGCTGTACTCCTCGATTTCGTCGGGGTCCTCCCCCAGCTCCTGGGAGATGACGCGCATCTGCTCCCGCAGGAAATAGTCCCGCTGGCTTTCGTCGATCTTCGACCGGACCTTCCGGTTGAGGTCCTGTTCCAGCTCCAACAGCCCGATCTGCTCCTGCAGTGAATTCACCAACTTTTCCAGGCGAACGAGCGGGTTTGCGGCGTTGAGAATGGCTTGCTTGGCGCGAAAGTCGGCCAGCGCGCCGGATGCCACAAAGTCAGCAAAAACTCCGGGGTCGGTGATGACTTCCGCCGCCGCCTTCATGGACTCACTGAAGGGCGGGTAGATTTGCCGCAGTCTCTCCAGCACCTCCAGCACATTCGCGCGGAGTTCCTTGGCGCGGTCGGGCAGTGCCGGGTTGACAGGGACCGCTTTGGAGACAAGCTGTGCCTTGAAGTACCCGTCGGCACGCTCCAAAGCGCTCACCTTGGCACGGCTGAGCCCCTCAAAGACCACCGACAGGTTCCCCTCGGCGTTTTTGACCACGTGCTTGATGGCGGCAACCGTCCCGACCCGGTACAGGTCACCTTCCTGCGGCTCATCCACGGCAAAGTCTTTTTGCGTCAACAGCAGCACCTGTGAGTTGGTATAGGCAGCCTCGCCAAAGGCCTTTAGTGAAAAGACCCGTGAGATTTCAATAGTCACCTGCACCAAGGGAAAAGCCACCATCCCGCGCAAAGCGATGACCGGCAGCGTCATGATTTCTGTGTTTTCAGTTGATTTCGACATACACTTCTTCCTGTTATGATACTGTTACCCTGCTCAATGAGCAGGATGATACTCGAAGCATTATACCATATAATCGTTTGAAAAGCTACCGATGGGGCGAAAAAACTCCGTGAATTAACTGTGAACTTCTCCAAGCGCCAAAAGAGTTTTTCTTTTCAGAAACCATTTGCTTTTTCAGGAGAGATGCGGTATAATACTATCACTGACTCACAGGGCGGAAAAAAAGGCCCGATGAGTCGTCCATACGGGGACAACTCAACAACCAAGCACATAGAAAGAACCCCGTGAAAAACCGGATGGTAAGGAAGAAAAAAATGACAAGCCGTTTATACGAAGACAGCATAGACCGTCTGCTCCAAACCGCCCTGAGCGAGGACATAGGCACCGCCGACATCACCACCGAGGCGGTGATCGAGCCGGATGCCCGGGCGCAGGGCAGGTATATTGCCAAGGAGGCGGGCGTGGTGTGCGGGTTGCCCGTGCTTATCCGTGTGTACCGGGCGCTGGACCCCGCGGTGAGCGTGCAGTGCCTCTGCCGCGACGGCAGCACGGTGCAGCGGGGAGAGGTCATCGCCACGGTCAGCGGCCCCGCGCGGACGCTGCTGCTGGGCGAGCGGGTCGGGCTGAACCTGCTGCAGCACCTCTCCGGCGTCGCCACCGCGACCGCGCGGGCGGTGGCGCAGGTAGCGGGTACCCATACCAAGATTATTGATACCAGAAAAACCACTCCCGGCCTGCGCCTGCTCGAGAAATACGCGGTGCGGGTGGGCGGCGGTGCCAACCATCGCTTTTCGCTCTCGGACGGCATTCTCATTAAGGATAACCACATTGTCGCGGCGGGCGGCATCACCGCCGCCGTCACCCGCGCGCGGGCCCACGCGCCCCATACCCTCAAAATAGAGGTGGAGACCGAAACGCTCTCCCAGGTGGAAGAAGCGCTCTCGGCAGGGGCGGACATCATCATGCTTGACAACATGACGCTCGGGCAGATGGCAGAGGCGATCGCTCTCATCCGCGGCCGCGCCCTGACCGAGGCGTCCGGTAATATGGGCGAGCGGGATCTTTCGGACGTGGCGCGCACCGGCGTTGACTTCATCAGCATCGGTGCCCTCACCCACTCCGTCCGCGCCCTGGACATCAGCTTAAAATTTTCACTGCAATCCCCCGCCGTGAAGCAACCCGAAAGCGACCGGACATGAAACGATACATCACTTCTTTTGACACCGATACACTGGAGCAGCTGAGTTGTGACGTACTGGTCGTCGGGGCAGGGCTGGCGGGGCTCTATACCGCCCTGCACCTCAACCCCCGCCAGGTCTGCCTCATTGCCGCCAAGGCCGATATTGACAAGAGCAACTCCTGGCTGGCGCAGGGGGGCATCGCCGCCGTGCTGAACGAGGAAGACGCCTTTGAGTCCCATATCAACGACACGCTGGTGGCAGGCGCGGGCCTGTGCAACCGGGCGGCGGTGGAGGTGCTGGTCAGGGAAGGGCCGGAGAACATCCAGCAACTGCTCGACTGGCAGATCCCCTTTGACCGCGACGAGCAGGGCGCGCTGGCGGCGGGGCGCGAGGGCGGCCATTCCTTCCGCCGCATCGTGCACAGCGGCGGGGATGCGACCGGGCTGGAGACCACCAAGCACCTGAGCCGCTATGTGGCGCAGCGGGACAACATCCGCCTGTTGTGGCGCACCACGCTGCTTGACATTTTAACCGACGAGCAGGGGGTCGCGGGGGCGCTGGTGGACGACGGACAGCTGAAGCTGGTCCGCACCCGCCACATTGTCCTGGCGAGTGGCGGCATCGGGTACCTGTATCGCTACACCACCAACCCCGACGGCGCCATCGGCGACGGGATCGCCGCCGCCCATCGGGCGGGGGCGGAGACCGAGAACATGGAGATGGTGCAGTTTCACCCCACCGCCATGATCTCTCCCTTGAACCAAGGCCGCCTGTTCCTTATCAGCGAGGCGGTGCGGGGCGAGGGGGCGGTGCTGCGCAACCTGGCGGGCGAGGCGTTCATGGCGAACGCCCATCCCATGAAGGATCTGGCCCCCCGCGACATCGTCACCCGTGAGATTGTCAAAAACTTAGAGAAAACCGGCGACCCGTATGCCCTGCTGGATGTCTCGGGCATGACGCGGGAATTTTTCTTTCACCGTTTTCCCACCATCTCGGACTTTTGCGCCCGTTCGGGCATCCGCCTGACCGAGGAGCCCATCCCCATTCACCCCGCTCAGCACTACTTCATGGGAGGCATCAAAACCGACCTTGACGGCAGGACCGGCCTGCCCGGGCTTTACGCCGTGGGCGAGTGCGCCTGCAACGGCCTGCACGGGGCAAACCGACTGGCGTCCAACTCCATGCTGGAGTGCCTGGTCTACAGCAGGCGGGTGGCGCGCTGTATCAACGGGCAGGGCATCACCCCACCCCCCACGCTCTCGGTCAGACACTCCGAGACAGGGGAGGCGGCCGAGAGCGACGAGCGGATCAATGAACAGATGCAGTCTCTGCGCACCCTCATGTCCAAAGAGGCGGGCGCTATCAAGACCAAGGCCGGGCTGGCACGGGCGAGCGGAGAGATCGACCGGATGTTCTCCGAGTTGCACCACCGGGCACTTCCCACCAAGCAGGCCCGCAAACTATACAATATGCTGACCGTCGCAAAGCTGCTGGTGGATGCCGCACGGCAGCGGGATAAAAACGTAGGGGCACATTATGTGGTTGACCAGCAACAAATGTATTGAGCCGGCACACGCGAAAATCAATCTGTACCTGGATGTCACCGCCCGCCGCCCGGACGGTTACCATGAGCTGGCCACCGTCATGCAGCAACTGGCGCTGCACGACACGCTGACCCTCACGCTCAGCCCCGCCCGCGCCCCGGCCGTTCGCCTTTGCACCACGGGCAACTACCCTGTCCCCGGCGCCCCGGAGGAAAACCTGGCGTACCGGGCGGCGATGCACTTCATGGCGGCGACCGGCATCTCCCTGCAAGTGGAGGCGGTTATCGATAAGCAGATTCCCCTGCAGGCCGGCTTGGGCGGGGGCAGCAGTGACGGCGCGGCCATGCTCCGCGCCCTGAACCTTGCCTGCGGCACCCCCCTCGACCCGCCCGCCCTCCACCGCCTGGCCGCCTCACTGGGCTCGGATGTCCCTTTCTTTTTGGGGGAAAGCACCGCTTTTTGCACCGGCAGGGGGGAGATCCTCCGCCCCGTGCAGAGCGCCGTCCGTCTGCCGCTGCTCCTCGTCGGCGGGCAGGAGAGCAGCAGTACCGGGGAGGCCTATCGCGCGCTGGACCGGCATTTTGGAGAGTACGGCCGCCGTTCGAAAAACGGCCGCCGTCCCGAAGACTGCCGCCTGCCGCGGATGCTGGCAGGGCTGCAGACGGGGGATGTGCTCGCCGTGGCCCGCGCCTTATACAACATTTTTGAGCAGACGGTATACGAGTCTTGCCCGGCATCGCTGCGGCTGAAAGAGAAGCTCTTGCTGCAGGGCGCCCTGGGTGCCTGCCTGTGCGGGTCGGGCGCGTGGGTATTCGCTGTGTTTGACTCCGACGAGGCGGCAGCGGCGGCCCGTGCCGCCATCCCCGCCCGATCCATCGCCACCGCCACGCGCGCAGACGACACTGCGCCCCCCGGCCTTCCGGGGGCGCATGTTTGACAAGTCGCGCCTGACGCGCCTCCGGCAACCGTTCCGCAAAGCCTCCTGCTCCGTCCTCCCCAAAGCCTGCCCCCGCCCTCCGGCGGCGGCAGGCTTTTATTATGACAACCGAACAGGGAACGAATTTCGTGTGCGCTGTCACCCCCTGCGGGGGGCATCCGGCGTCAAAGTTCGCCGGGCGTAAATTCCCCAAAGTACATTCCAAAGCAGGGAAGTCTGCCGCGCGCCCTCTTTTTCCTTTATTCTGATTGACAAACTAAGGGAAATGTGCTATCATAGTTTATTACAAGTCATAAAGTGGAGGGAGGTGTTTTCGGTGCCGGATGATCGGGATGATTTTTGGGACCTGGCCGCCCTGTTACCGCCTAAAAAGAAAGTGCGTGTCGAGCCGCCCGTGACCCGCCCCTATACGGTAGAGCTGACACTGCCCGCACAGCCCGCCCCGCCCCCTGCCGCACAGCCCTTTGCCGTGACGGCTCCGGCGGAAGAACCGGTGCTGTCCTACGCCCCTCCCGACAATCCCTTTTTGGTCTCGGTGGAGATCACGAAACGGGCCGGCAGCTTCGGGTTTTACAGGCAGTTCCGCGCCGACGCCATCCGCCTGTTGCACGAGGGGGCGGCCGAGGTGCCCTATGTGCAGTTTTTTTCCTATATCCCGCAGTATGCGCAGCTCACCCCGCTGCAACTGGCGTACTACCTTTGGTGGCGGCAGCAGTTGCACGCGGGGGTACCCTTGCGTTGCGACGACAGCTATTTTCGCCTGTATGTGTATGAAATATTGAATCTGCCCGACCATATCCCCCCGGAAGAAGGGGTCCGGCGCCTGTGTCGAGCGTGGCGGGCGTACCGGGAGGCCCTCCCCAAAATCGACAAGTATATGACCGTCTGGCTGGCAGACTACTGTCTGGTGCATCGCTTGCCCTGTCCGTTGGCGGAGATTCGCTCTTTTCTGCCCGCCATCATGGAACACGCGGGCTTCCGTGAATTTTACCTTGGCAGTGCCTCTCAGCTGAACGAGGACGGCGTGGCAGCCCTGCTGGCCGCCACCTCCGATTACGACTGGCAGAAGAGCCGCTTTTTGCAGAATACCCCCGACCGGGAGACCCTGAGCCGCCATCTTTTCGCCGCCATGATCCCGGTGTTCCGCCAGTGGTTTGCGCGGGGGGAGTGTGTGTTCAGCGGCGAAAAACTCGCCGTCTTGTCCCGTGACGCTTTCAGCGGCTCGCTGTGCGCCCATATTGTGAAGTGCCATATTACGGTGCGCTACCAGTCCTTCTCCCACTCCACCAGGCTCCGCGCCAGCGTCACCGGCGCCCTGAAACACGCCGAAAACCGCCTGCGCGCCATGCACGGCCAGAAAAGCCGCCTCAGTGCCGACGCCGCCGAGGAGGACAGGGCACTCATCAACGCCTATTTTGACAGCCTCCCCGCCTCCGAGAACCCCCAAAAGGCAGCGGCGGAGCCGCCGACGTACTACCGGTTTTACGAGCCCCCTGCCGAGCCGGTCTCTCTGGCAGACGCCGACCGGATCGAGTACCTCTCCTGGGGCAACACCCGCCGTCTGGTCAGCGACGCTGAGCCGGTCGAGCCCGTGCCTCCGCCGCCCCAGCCGCCCGCCGAACAGGGCCGATTGGACGGCACCCTGCGCACCTACCTGAGTCATCTGGCACGGGCAGAGTACGGTCTGGCCGCGGCAACGCTGAGCGAGGCCGACATGCTGGAGGACAGGGCGGCAGATCTGGTCAACGAGTGTTTTGCCGAACATTTTGGGGATATTATCTTGGAGCCGACCGGGCAGGGCTATCGCATCATAGAGGATTACAAAGACGAGGTGACAGAATGGTTACAGAAGATATGAAGCAGGAAATGAAGGTGCCGAAACGCATTTTGGACGCCCTCCTCTCCTCTCTTTCGGCAGGCGTGGTGCCGCGCAGCGGCGCCCCCTATATCGCCATCGGCAGGGCGGAGGAGATTGCCGCTTTGCTTGAAAACCTGGACACTGTTGCCGACGGCGGTGCCGCCGTCCGGTTTCTCATCGGGCGGTACGGCAGCGGCAAGAGTTTTCTCATCCAACTGCTGCGCGGCTATGCGCTGGACAGGGGCTTTGTCACCGCCGATGTGGACCTTTCCCCCGAGCGGCGGCTTTGCGGCGGCAACAGCAGCGGACTTTTCACCTACCGGGAGCTGCTGCGCAACATGGCGACCAAGGCAGCCCCGGACGGCGGGGCGCTGCCCATGATGCTCAGCCGGCAATTGAGCCGCCTGAAGAGCGCGCTGGTGGAGGAGGGAATCTTGCCCGACACCCCCGCCTTTCATGACACCCTGAAAAAAAGGCTGTTTCGCTCCATCGGGCAGGTGGAGGGGCATGTGGGCGGCTTTGACTTTGCCGCGGTGCTCTCGGCGTATTACCAGGCCCTGCTTGAGGAGGCCGGCGACCGGCAGAGCGCCTGCCTGCGCTGGCTGCGCGGGGAGTATGCGAACAAGACCGAGGCAAAGGCCGCCCTGGGCTTTTCGGTCAGCACCGTCATCAACGACGACAACTGGTACGACTTTATCAAACTGTGGGCGGGCTTTTCGGTGCAGATCGGGTATGTGGGACTGGTGGTGTTTATTGACGAATGCGTCAATCTCTATAAAATCCCCAACCGCATCTCCCGAGAAGCCAACTATGAGAAACTGCTCTCGATTTTCAACGACACCCTGCAGGGCAGGGCCCAGGCTTTAGGCGTGATTTTCAGCGGCACGCCTCAGTTCTTAGAGGACCCCCGGCGGGGACTGTTCAGCTATGAAGCCCTGCGCAGCCGACTGGCGGACAGCCGCTTCACCGAGCTGGGATACGCCAACTTCACCGCCCCCGTCATCCGTCTGCGCCGCATGTCGGACAACGAGCTGTTGGCGTTGCTGGCGCGCCTGACCCGCCTGTGGGAGCAGCGCTACCCGGCGGCACCGCTGGTGAGCGGCGAGCAGATGCAGCACTTTTTGTCACAGTCGCTGGCACGGGCAGGGGCGGATGAGTTGCTCACCCCCCGTGAGATGATCCGCAACTACCTCACCCTCCTGGCCATCCTGCGCGACAACCCCGAGACCACCTTTGAGCAACTGTGGCAACCCTCCGTCGAGCACCCCTCCGGCAAGCCGGAGGAGGACGGCGAGGGCGGGGGCGTGCGCACCGTCCAACTGTTTGACCTGCAGCTCTGACAGCGCAGCATTGTGCCCGCTCTGCTGCGACCAGTCTGATTTTCCGCTCCGAAAGGGGACACCATGACCGACGCCGCCCTATTTGAACGCTTTCCCGCCTTTATTCGGGAGCATATTTACCGTCACGGCTGGCAGGAGCTGCGCGAGGTGCAGCTACAGGCAGCCCGGGTCATTCTGTGTACGGAGGACAACCTGCTGCTGTCCTCCGGCACCGCGTCGGGCAAAACCGAGGCGGCGTTTTTCCCGATTCTAACCGACCTTTGCGAGAAAAGCCAACGCGCGGGCATCGCGGTGCTGTACATCGCCCCGCTCAAGAGCCTGATCAACGACCAGTTCTACCGCATGGAGGGACTGCTCGAGGAAAGCGGCATCCCCGTGTTCCATTGGCACGGCGACGCCGCCGCCTCTCATAAGGCAAAACTACTGCGAGACCCCCGCGGCATTTTGCAGATCACCCCCGAGTCGCTCGAAAGCATCCTCATCCACCGCTCCAACGACATCCCCCGTCTGTTCGGCAACCTGCAGTACATTGTCATTGATGAGGTCCACGCCATGATCGGCTCGGACCGGGGCAACCAGGTCATCTGCCAGCTCAGCCGCCTGCAACGTCTGCTGGGCACCGCCCCCCGCCGTATCGGACTGTCCGCCACCATCGGCGACATTGCCCTGGCGGGGCAGTGGCTGGGAGCGGGCAGCGGCAGACAAACCGCGACCCCGCTGCCCGCCCCGCAGCCTCTGCGCTGGCGGCTGGGCATGGAGCATTTTTATATCGGCACCATCGCGGGCGCCCGCAGCGAGGAGCCGCCGCTACTTCGAGCCCGGCAGGGAGAGCCGGTCAGCAATATCGCCGGCGCCCGCCGCGAGGAGCCACCAAGCAATACCCCCTCCTCGGCCGAGCCGCCCCCCGCGGCAGAACCGCCCGCCGCGCCCTTTGACGCCGGCTTTTCCTTCCTGTATGACGCGGTCAAGGACAAAAAGACGCTGGTGTTTTCCAACTCCAGAGAGGAGACCGAGTATGTCACCGCCACGCTGCGCCAGATCGCGGCCATGCGGCGGGAGGAGGACATATTTTACATCCACCACGGCAACCTGTCCGCCGCCCTGCGTGAGAGTGCGGAGCTGGTCATGAAGGACGACAGCGTGCCCCGGGCGGTCACCTGCGCCACCGTGACCATGGAGCTGGGCATTGACATCGGGCGGCTGGAGCGGGTGGTACAGATGGGTGCGACCCACACCGTGTCGGCTTTCCTGCAGCGGCTGGGAAGGTCGGGCAGGCGGGACGCACCCCCCGAAATGCTGGAGATTTTCAGGGAGGAGATGCCCCTGCCGAACACCCCGCTCCCCCAGCTTGTCCCGTGGGAGCTGCTGCGGGCCATCGCCGTGGTGGAGCTATACAGCGGGTACCGCTTCATTGAACCTCCCCGCTTAAAGCAGATGCCCCTGAGCCTGGCCTTTCACCAAACTCTCAGCATCCTGGCCGCCGGAGGCGAGCAAACCGCGGCGCAACTGGCACAGCGGGTGCTCTCGCTGCCCCCGCTGTCTGCGCTGGACAAGGAAACTTACCGTCACCTGTTACTCAGCATGGTCGAGAACGATCTGATCGAGATGACCGAGGAGCGGGGCCTGATTGTCGGGCTCGAGGGCGAGCGACTGATCAACAGCTTCAAGTTTTTCGCCGTGTTCAAGGACACCGAGGCGTACACCGTGCGCTGCGATTCCGAGGAAATCGGCACCATCACCACCCCCCCGCCCGTCGGCGACCGCTTCGCCCTGGCGGGTCGGGTCTGGGAGGTCACGGATGCCGACCCGCCCCGCAAACTGGTGTATGTCAAGCACGTCGAGGGCAAAATGCCGGTCTCGTGGCCGGGCGACTCGGGCGAGGTCCACACCCGACTGCTGGAGCGCATGAGGGAAGTGCTCACCCAGGACAAGGACTACCCCTACCTGTTGCCAGGCGCGCGTGAGCGCCTGCGGACCGCGCGCCACCTGGCCGCCAATACCGGGATGGGGGAGAAGCTCCTGCTCCGCATGGGCGGGGACAGCTGGTGCCTATTCCCGTGGCTGGGCACCCGCGCGTTCCGCACCCTGCGCCGCCACCTCTCCCACCACGCCGCCTCGTACGGCATCAGCGACATTGAGAGCGAGGGCTGCTACTACCTCACCTTCAAGTACCGGGGTGAGAGCGGCGACGCCCTGCTCGAGGCCATTGCCGACACCCTCCGCCGGGAGGGCATTGACAAGGAGGCGCTGGTCGGCGCCGCCGAGTGCCCCCTCTTTGACAAGTATGACCCCTACATTCCCCCCGAGCTGCTGCGCACCGCCTATGCCCGGGACAGGCTGAACAGCTCCGAGGTCATCTTCCGTTTCACAGGAGAACAGACAGACCATGACACATGATTTTTACCAAGCCCTTTCCCCCTACTATGACGCATTTAACCGTGAGTTGGATTATGCCGCGTGGGCGGACTGGCTCACCCGTGCCTTTGCCCGCTACGGCAAGGGGCAGATTAGGGAAGTGCTGGATCTGGGCTGCGGCACGGGCAAAATGACGCTGGAGCTGGCGCGGCGCGGCTTTGACATGGTGGGGGTGGACCGCTCGGAGGGCATGCTCTCCCGCGCCTTCGCCGCCGCCGAGAAAACTGCGCACGGCCGGTCGATTTTGTGGCTGTGCCAGGATATGACCGCCTTTGAGCTGTACGGGACGGTGGATGCGGTGGTCTGCTGTCTGGACTGCATCAATCATTTACCAAACGAGACCGCCCTCACCCGCTGTTTTTCGCTGGTGCACAACTACCTGGTGCCGGACGGACTCTTTATCTTTGATGTCAACAGCCCCCGCAAGTTTGAAACCGTCTACGCCAACCAAACCTATGCGCTGGAGGAGGCAGGGGTCTTTTGCGTCTGGCAGAACGACTACCGCCCCGCCGATGCCAAGTGCGACTTTTACCTGACACTCTTTGAGGAGCGCGCGGGGGGACTCTACCGCCGCACCGAGCTCCGGCAAAGCGAGACCGTCTACACCCTCGAGCAACTTACCCGCTGCCTGCAGGCGGCCGGCATGCAACTGCTCGCCGTCACCGACGGCCACCATTTCGAGCCGCCCCGGGAGCAGCCGGAACGCCTCTTTCTGATTGCCAAAGCGATAAAGGAATAAACCATGAAAAACGCCACTATTTTCAGAGCCATGTCCGACGACGGCAGTGTCCGTGTGCTGGTCATCAACTCTGCCGCCATCGTCAACGACGCCATTAGGCACCACCGTACCGCTCCCACCGCCACTGCCGCGCTGGGCAGACTGCTCAGCGCCGCCGCCATGATGGGCAGCCTGGGCGGGGAAAAAGATGACACCGTGACCGTGGGCATCAACGGGCAGGGGCCCGCCGGCAAGCTGCTGGCCGTGGGCGACTACTACGGCAATGTGAAAGGGTATATCGAACACCCGTCGGCAGATGCCCCCAACAAACCAAACGGCAAGCTGGATGTCAGCGCCATTGTGGGGGACGGGATTTTATACGTGGTGCGGGAGGACAGCTCGCGCGAGCCCCACACCGGCATGATCGAGCTGCGCAGCGGCGAGATTGCCGAGGACATCGCCGCCTACTATGCCGAGAGCGAGCAGGTCCCCACCGTGCTGGCGCTGGGGGTGCTGGTGGACACCGACCACAGCTGCCGCGCCGCCGGCGGCGTGCTGGTGCAGTTGCTCCCCTTTGCCGACCCGCAAGCCCTCCCGCTCTTGGAGCGCAATGCCGTTGACCTCACCAACATCTCCGCCCTTTTTGACAGGGGGCTGACCAACCATGAGATCGCCGGGATTGCCCTGCGGGACATCCCCTTTACCCCCTTTGACGAGTGGGAGGTCGGCTACCGCTGCGACTGCAGCAGAGCCCGCATGCGAAAAGGGATTAAAGGCCTCGGAGAGGCGGAAATCCGCACCATGCTGGCCGAACAGGAACGAGAGGGCAAGCCCCGCGCGCTGGAGGCCGTCTGCCGCTTCTGCAACCGGCGTTACACCTTTACCGAAAAGCAACTGCTCGGCTAAAACGCAAAAGTGCGAGTCCCCAAAGGACTCGCACTTTTGCGTTTGGCAAAGCCGAGAGACGACTGCCGCCGCGTCAGCGTTTGAAAAACCGACGGAGCTTTTGTTTGAACTGCTCGGAGCTTAGGCGGTTGAGCAGGTACACCGACCCGATGATGAGCGCCGTGACAAAGAAGATGCCCACCATCCCAAGCGCCATCCATTTCAGCGAGCCCGCAAAAGCGCCAACATCAACCTTGAACCGATATTGATAGTCAATGAAATTCATCCACATAATGCGTATCCTCCCTTACCCTAAAAAGGTTAAAATCAAACCGCCCGCAATGACCGAGGCGATTTGCCCCGACACATTCACCCCGATGGAATGCATGAGCAGGAAGTTCTGGTTGTCCTCCTCCAGCCCCATCTTATGCACCACACGGGCGGACATGGGAAAGGCGGAGATACCGGCGGCGCCGATCATGGGATTGATTTTTTTCTTAGAAAACAAGTTGAGCAGTTTGGCGAACATCACCCCGCCGATGGTGTCAAAAATAAAGGCGATCAGTCCCAACCCTAAAATGAGCAGCGTGTACCACTGTAAAAACTCCTCCGCATGCATCCGCGCGGCAATGGTGATACCCAGCAGCAGCGTCACTAAGTTGGCGAGCACCTTCTGCGCCGTCTCGGAGAGCGAGTCCAGCACCCCGCACTCACGGATGAGGTTGCCGAACATCAAAAATCCGATGAGCGCCACTGCCCGCGGCGCAAAGAGGCCGGTGATCATGGTGATGAGGATGGGGAAAAGGATGCGGGTGGCTGTCGAGATCTCTTTTTCCTCATATTCCATGCGGATCTGCCGCTCTTTTTTGGTGGTCACCAGCCGAATGAAGGGGGGCTGGATGATGGGTACCAGTGCCATATAGGAGTAGGCAGCCACCACAATCGCCGGCATAAAGTAGGAGTCAAAATAATTAGCGATAAAAATCGAGGTCGGGCCGTCCGCCGCGCCGATGATGCCAATGGAAGCGGCATCCTTCAGCTCAAACCCGAATAACGTTGCCATGCTGAAAGTGAAGAATATCCCGAATTGAGCCGCCGCCCCGAACAGCATCAGCTTGGGGTTGGAGAGCAGGGGGCCAAAGTCGATCATCGCGCCAATGCCGATAAAGAGCAAGAGCGGGAACATTTCGTTGGCAATCCCCATGCCGAACAGCTCGCTGATAATGCCGACCTCTGCCCCTTGGGTGACCGCCCCCGACAGGGGTAAATTCACCAAAATGGCGCCAAACCCCATAGGCAACAGCAGGGTAGGCTCCATCTTTTTCTTGATGGCTAAATAAATCAAAACACCGCCGACCCCCCACATGACAACCTGTTGCCAGGTGAGATTCGCAAAGTTTTCAAAAATGGCCTGCATGGTGTTTGATCTCCGTTCATATTTTCATCACAAATTATGTCGAGTATATTCTACATGAAAAATCAAAAAAGGGAAGAGGGTACGCCCAAACTTAACAGCTTGTTCACAAAAAAAAGTGCCGTTCGCCGCCACCTGTCAAATTTTATGCAAAACACCTTTTCATTTTCCCGGAAATGTGCTACAATGAAATTGATGTGGAGGGTGAAATGAAGGAAAAACTGCTGAAGCTTCAAAAGAAATATTTTCCCGTCTCGCTCATGGACACGCTGCTCACCGTGGGCATCTTTGCGGTGGTGATTCTGATTTGTTTCTTATTGACCAGGTGGGTGAAGAACAACCACTTGTTTATCTCCATTCTCCTGATTGCCGCCGTGTTCTTGGTCGCCCGCTACACCAAGGGCTACCTGTACGGCATCATCACCGCCGGGCTGGGCACGGTGGCGGTGCGGTTCGTTTTTTCCGATTTGTACCGCCAGCTGACGCAGGCCGGCTTCCCTTTGGCCACCCTGTCGGTGGTGGCGCTGGCGGTGCTGACCAGCACCCTTACCATCCAGATGCGCCATTACACCCACATGCGCCGCGAGGCGGACCGGGAAAAGATTCGCGGCAACCTGCTCCGGGCGATCTCCCACGATTTGCGCACCCCTCTCACCTCTATTTTAGGCGCCGCCTCCGCCATCATTGAAAACGACAAGGTCCTCAGCCGGGAGAGCCGCCTGAAACTGCTTTCCGAGGTCAGGGAGGACGCACAGTGGCTCATCCGCATGGTGGAGAACCTGCTCACCGTGACCCGCATTGACGGCGAGCGGAATATGAAGATTATCAAGACGGACGAGGCGGTGGAGGAGGTTGTCTCCGAGGCGGTCAGCAAATTCAAAAAGCGTTTCCCGGACCATCGCCTCGATGTGCTGGTGCCGCAGGAGTTGTTGCTGATTCCCATGGACGCGGTGCTGATTGAACAGGTGCTGATCAACCTGCTGGAAAACGCCGTCACGCACGGAAAAGGCGCTACCCTCATCTCCCTGCTGGTCTATGTGCAGGGGAAAAACGCCGTCTTTGAGGTGGCGGACAACGGTGCGGGCATCCCCGAGCAAGTGTTGCCCTATATTTTCGACGGGCTGTACAAACAGCGCAGCGAGGCAAAGTACGAGGCAAAGAATAATATGGGTATCGGACTGTCCGTTTGTGCCACCATCATCAAGGCGCACAACGGGTACATGATGGCGGAGAACAGAGAGGGCGGCGGCGCCCTGTTCCGCTTTACCATCCCCCTGGAGGTGAAAAGAAAAAAATGAGCCAAACACACACTGTCTTGGTCGTGGAAGATGAACACAACATTGCCAGCTTCATGACCACCGTTTTGACCGCCAACGAGTTTCATGTACTGAAAGCCAAAACAGGCGCGGAGGCACTGGCGCTGAACGCCTCCTACAACCCCGATGTCATCCTGCTGGATCTGGGCCTGCCCGACATAGACGGGCAGAAGGTCATCAAGTCCATCAGGGAAAGCTCCGATGTCCCCATCATCGTCCTGACCGCCCGCACCCATGAGCGCGACAAGGTGGCGGCGCTCGACCTGGGGGCGGACGACTATGTCACCAAACCCTTTGGCACCAGTGAGCTGTTGGCGCGCATCCGCACCGCGCTCCGGCACGCCAAAAACCGGGGCAGAAAGGACAGCGCGCTGCAAATCGGCATCTACCGCGCCAAGGGGCTCACCATCAACTATGAGAAGCGGCGGGCGTATGTGGACGGCAAGGACATTCACCTGACCCAAACCGAGTACAACATTGTCAGCCTGCTTTCCCATTACGCCGGACGGGTGCTGACTTACGACTACATCATCCGCAACATTTGGGGCCCGCTCGTGGGCAATGACAACCAGATTTTACGTGTCAACATGGCGAACATCCGCCGCAAGCTCGAGAAAAACCCTGCCGAGCCCGAGTACATATTCACCGAAATGGGTGTGGGTTACCGCATGCTCGAAAGCGATTGACCCCCGCCTTTGCCAAAGCCCCCCGAAATCAAAAGAAGGAGTGAACAGGACCGTGACACACTATCTTTACCGCGGCGAGCGGTTGCCCGTTGCCGCCGAGACGGATGTTCTGGTGGTTGGCGCCGGCCCCGCCGGCGTGGGCGCCGCCATCAGGGCGGGCAGGTGCGGGGCGCGCACGCTGCTGCTCGAGCAGAGCGGCAGCGTGGGCGGTATGGCGACCGTCGGCATGATGAGCCACTTTACCGGCAGGGCGCACAGTCCGGTGCTGGACGAGATGTTAGACCGGCAGGAGAGGCTGGAACACCGCGCCGGCATCCCCAAAGAGGTGATCAACCCCGAGGTGCTGAAGCTGGTCTTGCTCGAGATGCTCGAGGAGGCGGGGGTCAGCGTGCTCTTTTATGTGATGGCGGGCGAGCCGCTCTGCGAGGGCGGCACGCTGAAAGGCGTGCTCATCCACTCCAAAGCGGGCAGGGAAGTGGTCCTTGCCCGGCTTGTCATTGACTGCACGGGGGACGGCGACATCGCCGCCCGCGCCGGCGCGGACTTTGTGAAGGGCAGGGAGAGCGACGGCAGGATGCAGCCTGCCACATTGATGTTCAAGGTCGGGGGCGTGGACGACAGCCGCGCCGTGTACCTGGGGAGCTTTGAGAGTACCTATCTGACGCCGAAGGGCGAGCTGCAGGCATTGGCACGGGACAAGATGCCTCCCCCGCTCGGGCATGTCCTGCTCTATCGGACCAGCCTGCCCGGCGTGGTCACCTGCAATATCACCAATGTCACCGACATTGACGGCACCGACCCGCGCGATCTCACCCGGGCGGAGATACTGTGCCGAAAGCAAATGTTCCTCGTGCAGGATTTCCTGCGCACGTATGTGCCGGGGTATGAACACTGCTTTATCCTCAGCGCCGCCGCCATGATGGGCATCCGGGAGACCCGACATATTCTCGGCGAGTGTACCCTCACCGAGCAGGATATCAGCACCGCGCGGCAATTTGACGACTGGGTGGTCAAGGACGCCTACTTCAACTTTGATGTGCATAACCTGACCGGGGCGGGGCTTGACAAGACGGGCGCGCAGAAACATTTCCGACAGAAAAAGGGCTACACCATCCCCTACGGCTGTTTCATTCCGAAGAAGCTCACCAATTTGCTGGTGGCGGGCAGGAGCATTTCCGGGACGCATCTGGCGCACTCCAACTTTCGGGCCATGCCCATCTGTGTCGCCATGGGCGAGGCCGTGGGCGCCGCCGCCGCGCTGGCACTGCGACAGGGGGTGCCGATCCGGGAGGTGCCCGTGAGGGACATTCAGGCGATGGTAGAGGGGTGAGGGCCCGCCCCGCGAGCATATCGTGTACGCGCTTTGCAGAGTGACGCCGGGCAACCGGGGGTAATGCGGGGCCCGCCCGCGCGCATATCGTGTACGCGCTATCGGCGCTGTGGAAATCCACAGCGCCTTTTCTTTTGAAGCAGGGGTCACCTAACCGCCCACCCGCCAATACAATGGTAGTGAATTCTATTCGGAGGGATGATATGCTGATACATATTGTGCAAGCCGGGGATACCCTGAGCGCCATTGCCCAGCAATACGGTGTTTCGGTCTCCCGGCTCTTGCTGGACAACGGGCTGAATCTGATGTCTCAACTGGTGGTGGGGCAGGCCCTGCTGGTGACGCTGCCGTCGGTGACCCATACGGTGCGGGGAGGCGACACCCTGACGTCCATTGCCGCCGCCTATGGCATCACCGCCATTGAGCTGATGCAAAACAACCCCAACCTCATCCTGACCCCCGTCATTTACCCGGGACAGGATCTGGCGATCGCGTTCCGGGGGGGCAAGCGGCGCACCGTCTCCACCAGCGGCTACGCCTACCCGTTCATCAACCGCAACACGTTGCGGCTGGCGCTGCCCTACCTCACCTACCTCGCCATTTTTTCCTACGGGTTCAGGGAGAGCGGCGAGCTGATTCCCATTGACGACAACGAGCTCATTCGGCTGGCATACGAGTACCGGGTCGCCCCCGTGATGGTGCTGACCACCATCACCGAGGAAGGCCACTTTTCCGGCGAAAAGGCAGAGGCACTGCTCAGCGACATTGGCTTTCAGAACAGGGTGCTTGACAACATCATTGAAACCATGCGGGAAAAGGGGTACCTGGGTCTGGATGTCGACTTTGAGTTTATCCCCCCCGAGCAAAGCGAGGCGTATGTCGCCTTCCTGCGCAACGCCCACGACCGGTTGCAGGCAAACGGCTTTTTCATGAGCGTGGCGCTGGCACCCAAAACCCACGCCGACCAGCCCGGCCTCCTCTATGAGGCGCACAACTACCCCGTCATTGGTGCCATTGCCGACAATGTACTGATCATGACCTATGAGTGGGGCTACACCTTCGGGCCCCCCATGGCGGTGGCGCCCATCAACGCCGTTCGGTCGGTGGTGAGCTACGCGGTGACCGAAATTCCGCCCGACAAGATCCTGATGGGCATCCCCAACTACGGCTACGACTGGACCCTCCCTTACGAGCGGGGCATCTCCCGGGCGCTCGGCATCGGCAACCAGGAGGCAGTGGTGCTGGCGGCGCAGAACAGGGCAGAGATCCGGTTTGATCCCGTCGCTATGTCCCCCTACTTCAACTATTCCTCGGGCGGAGCCCGTCATGTGGTCTGGTTTGAGGACATCCGCAGTATTGAGGCAAAGATGAACCTCGCCGACGAATTTCAGCTGCTCGGGGTAGGCTACTGGCAAATCATGAAACCCTTCGCCCAGAACTATATGCTCCTGGCCGTGCGCTACGGGGTGCGCAAGGTGGTATAAAAGCAACAGCCACACCACGCAAACATCCCGCCTGTCAAAATGACAAGCGGGATGTGTTTCGGTGGCGCAAGGGATGGTGAGGCTCCTCTATCGGGCGGCGCCGTCACTGACTCGTTGACTCAAGCGCTCCGGCGTTCTTTTCTTCCTCTGTCGGCTCCGGACTCAGCCGGCAGACCAGGGTTTTGACAATGCGGTGATCCTTGATCTCCAGCACCTTGACATGCAGCTCTCCGATATCAATTTCAAAGGTCGTGCCCTCCTCTGGGACAGAGCCGTAGGCGCCGAACACCATCCCGCCAAAGGTATCGTATTCCTCGGTCGGCAGCTCTGCCTGCAACTGCTCCTTGACATCCTCCAGCAGCGCCGAGCCACGGATCTTCCAGGTTTGCGAGTCAATGCGCTCGATCTCGGGGGGCTCCTGTTCGTCCGAGCTGTCATCTTCCAGGTCGCCCACGAGCTGCTCCAAAAGGTCGCTCATGGTGACAATGCCCGATACCCCGCCGTACTCATCCAGCACCACCGCAAAGTGGTTTTTGGTCTGCTGCATCTGACGGAACAACACGTCCGCCCGAATGGTCTCGGGGACAAAGTAGGCAGGTTTGATGCACTGGGCAATGACCTCTGCCTTGGTCTTTTCGGGCATCCGGAAGTAGTCTTTGGCATTGAGAATGCCCACGACATGATCCACCGTCTCGTCGCAGACGGGGTAGAGCGAGTGGCGGCTTTCATGGATGGTTTTGTCCCATTCTTCCAGGCTTTCATCCATCCACAAGAGGGAAATATCGGTTCGGTGGGTGACAAAATCAGCCACCGTCAGATCATCAAACTCAAACACATTCTGAATGAGGTACTTCTCGTTGGCGTCAATGACCCCTTTTTCGCTCCCCACATCCACCATCATGCGGATTTCCTCCTCGCTGAACGTCTCATCCTCGGCATGAGGGTCGATGCCCAGCAGGCGCAAAATCCCGTTGGTGGAGACGGTGAGGAGCCAGACAATGGGGGAAAACACGGCGGCCAACAGGGCGAGTATGCCCGAGAGGCCGAGTGCCAGTTTGTCGGCATTTTTCATGGCGACCCGCTTGGGCACCAGCTCGCCGAACACCAGCATGAAGTAGGAGAGCACCAGGGTGATCAAGAGCACGGCCAGGCCGTTTGGCAGGCGAATGCCGATCTTGGCGAACAAAGCCACCAAATTCCCTGAAAAATGGTCGGCAGCATAGGCACTGCCCAAAAAGCCTGCTAATGTAATAGCCACTTGAATCGTTGCCAAAAACCGTGCCGGTTGGTCGGTGAGCTTTGACAGGCGAACCGCCCGCTTCTCTCCCTGGGTCACCATTTTAGCGATTTTGTTGTCATTCATCGAGATGACTGCAATTTCAGCGCAAGCAAAAATGGCATTCAAAAAAATGAGCATCAACTGCAACAGTAGGGGCCATAATAACGGGTCCACGATAGTTCCTCCAAGAAAACTGCTGTTTGAAATTCCTTTTCTCAAACATTACGTATTTAAGTATGTATAGTCTTTACAACGCAAAAAAGCATAGCCCGCACTTCTTTCAAAAATGCAGGATATGCCTACTCGTTGGAAAGCGAAAAGAACCGCTGAAAATAGGTAGTATGACTACTATCCCCGTCGTCCATGTTGGATCCTTTCAAACCGTATACACCTCATTGCCTCTACTATAGCATACCGCACGGCGTTTGTCAAGCAAAAAAAAACAAAAACCCGCGGCCTCCCGCCGAGTTTCCTTCACCCACCCGGAAAGCAAGGGCCACGCCGTCAAGCGGCGGTGGGCCCCCACCCCAAACACTTCCTCCCTCCATTGACAAAGAGGGCAAATGATGCTACACTTTGCTTGGGCATTCCATACCCGCGCACCCCTTTCGTTTGTTGTCAGCGCAGGCACACGCAGGAGGCAAGAGTCATATGAAAACCAAGCAGATCAAAACAGAGCTTTGTGTCATCGGCGGGGGGCTGAGCGGCCTGTGCGCCGCGGTCTCTGCCGCTCGGGGCGGGCTTCGGGTGGTGCTGGTACACGACCGCCCGGTGCCGGGCGGCAACGCCTCCGGCGAGATCCGGATGTGGGTGCGCGGCGCCTCGGCGGCGTTCCCCCTCTTCCGGGAGGGCGGCATCGTTGAGGAGCTTGCCATGGACAACATCTACTACAACCCGACCATGACCTATCCGGTCTGGGACGGGATTTTATATCACTTGGCGAGCCGTGAGCCAAACCTCACGCTCCTGCTCAATACCACCTGCCACGGTGCCGAGTACCGGGACCGGCGCATCCTGTGCATTCGGGCGTGGCAGCTCACCACCTATACAGAGTATGAAATTCAGGCGGACTATTTCGCCGATTGCTCGGGGGACTCGGTGCTCTCGGAGTTCACCCCCGCCGCCTACCGCAGGGGCAGGGAGGGCAGGGAGGAGTTCGGCGAGTCACACGCCCCGCCGCTGCCCGACGACAAGACCATGGGCATGTCCTGCCTGATACAGGGGAGAGAAACCGCGCGGGAGGTCCCGTACCGTCCGCTCCCCTTCGCACAGACATTTCGCAGCACGGATTTTCCGCACCGCATGAACACGACCGACCCCCGGGGCTTCATGGCCAACAACTTCTGGTGGATCGAGAAGGGCGGGGAGCGGGATACCCTCCGGGACGCCGAGGCAATCACGGCAGAGCTGCGTCCCGCCGCCTACGGGGTCTGGGATTTCGTCAAAAACAGCGGCGTGTATGATAGCCGGCACTGGGAGCTCGAGTTTGTCGGGCAACTGGGCGGCAAGCGGGAAAGCCGCCGCTACAAGGGCAAGTATACCCTCACCCAGCAGGACATAGAGTGCGCCCGCCCCTTTGAGGACGAGGTGGCTTACGGCGGCTGGACCATGGACGACCACGACCCCGCCGGTATGGACACCACCGCCCCGCCCAACGTTCATTACCCGGTCCCCGGGCCCTATCCCATCCCCTACCGGGTCCTGTACTCGGAGAACATGGAGAACCTGTTTTTTGCCGGCAGGAACATCAGCGTCACCCATATGGCGCTGTCCTCCACGCGGGTGATGGCGACCTGCGCCCTCCTCGGGCAGGCGGTGGGCAACGCGGCGGTGCTCGCGGGGAGGTACGGGTGTTCCCCCCACGGCGTGCTGTCGCACATAGCGGAGCTACAGCAGGCGTTGCGGGACGACGACTGCTACCTGCTCCACACCCCCCGCCGCCTGTCCGACACCATGAGACAAAGCCGCCACAACCTCACCCCGCAAAACTACCGCCACCTGCTGCAGGGCATCGAGCGCAAGACCGACGAGGGGGACAGCGTCCTGCTCTTCCGGGCAGGCGAGACGGCCGCTTTCGAGTTCGAGCCCACCTTTTGCGCCAAGGTGCGCCTGGTCTTTGACAACGACATCCAGCGGGATAGCTATCCCGACTACAACCTGCGGCAATACCCTGCCAGGCACATGTTCACCACGGCCGAGCGTGACCTTTATCTCCCGCCCGTACTGGTCAGCCGGTATGAGATCAGCCTCAAGGAAAACGGCGTTTGGCAGCCGCCCCAAACCTTCCGCAACCACCAAAGGCTGACCACCATTCAAGTAGACCGAAAGATAGAAGGTATCAGCTTCCGGGGACTTGCCACCCACGGCGGCGGCGAGTGTATCCGCCTCTATTCGATTGACGTCATCCCATAAAAGGAGGGTTGCGATGAGCCTCACGATTACCAAGGACCACCCCGGCGGCAACATAGAGCTTTGCGGTGTCAAGGGAGACTGCTACACCCTCAGGACCGAACGCCGGGACTCTACCCAGTGGTGGTTTTACTTCAACTTTCGCGCCCGGGCGGCGCAGGAGTGCCGGGTCCGCTTTGTCTTTGAGGACGGCGAGGTCATTTCCCGCTTTGGCGTCTGCATGAGCCGCAACAACCTTGACTGGTATTACGATACGGCACACACCTGGGTGGACCATCGGAGCTTTACCTACACCTTCCGGGCGGGCGAGAGTGTCTACTTTGCCTTCGCCCCCGGTTACCGCACCGAAAACTTCGAGCGGTTTTGGGCAGCCCTGCCGACCGGCCGCTTTCAAAAGAGGCACCTCGGACAAAGCGAGAAGGGCAGGGACCTTTTCGTCTACACCATCGGCAGCGGCGAGCGGCAACTCATCTTCACCGCCCGCTGCCACGCCTGTGAGAGCACCGCGTCCTATGTGTTGGAAGGGATTATGGAGTACGTAAGCGACTGTGCGGCGGCATGCCAAGCGGTCAGTTGCCACTTCTTCCCCTTCATGGATATTGACGGCGTTGAGGAGGGAGACCAGGGCAAGGGGCGGTCCCCGCACGACCACAACCGGGATTTCACCGAGCAGCCCCTCTACCGCTCGGTTCGGGCGCTGTATGCCTACTCGGCGGACAAAAGCTATCTGGCGGGATTCGACCTCCACTCCCCGTGGCGCTGGGGCGGGGGCAATGACACCGTCTTTTTCGCCCTGCCGCCGCAGCCCCACGCGTCGCGCCTGGAGGCCTTTACCGCCGCGCTGGAGGCCGCCACCGCGGGTGATTCCATCCGCTACCACGCCCGAAACAATGTGGCCTTCGGCACCTCCTGGAACACCACCATTCGGGGCCTCAGCAAAGATTTTTTCCTCCAAAAGGGCGCCCGTCTGGCAGGGACCGTGGAGATTCCCTACTTCGGCGACACGGACACCCCCTACACGCCGGACACCCTCCGGCAGTTTGGCAGGCAATTCATCAAGTCCCTGCTCTCGGTCCTGACATAAAAGACCGCGGCACCGCCCGGAGCGTCCCGTCCGGTAGCCACCGGCAGAGCAGAACAGCCGACCGTCAAAAAAAGACCGCGGCACCGCCCACAGGGCACTGCCGCGGGAACAAAGGCAGGCGCCGGACCGTCCCACCCGGTAGCCCCCGGCAGAGCAGAACAGCCGACCGTCAAACAAAAGGGTCTGCCCCGCGGGGCAGACCCTTTTGTTATTTGAGTAAAATCTCCTGCCCCTCCGAACGGTAACAGGCCAGTAGCACCGAGACCGCCTCGGCGGCGGAGGCGGCGGACACCGGCATGGGCAACTCATGTTCCACCGCGTCATAAAACAGGGAGATGAGTCTGCCGTGACCGTTGCCCCAGCAGGCTTTTCCGATCTTTTGGGAAGTGGCGGTGTCGGCGACCGGGACCGCCTCGCCGTTGCACTGCAACCGCTCCCCCAGCAGGGTCAGCACCGTGCCGTCCCGGCAGACCAGCTCTAAAAACAAGGGGGCGTCGGTGAGGTAGGAGGTGGTGGCATAAAACAGCCCGACCGCACCCTCCTCAAAGGTGATGCGCGCCTCGCAGGTATCCTCCACGGTGACTACCCCGCGCAGGGCGTGGTTGGCGGTGGTGGCGGAGACACCGACAGGCCTGCCGCACAGTTGCAGCAGCAGGTCCAGCGAGTGAATGGCCTGGTTGATCATCACCCCGCCCCCCTCCGTCGCCATCCTGCCGCGCCAGGGGGAGGTCTGGTAGTACTCGGCGGTGCGCCGCCAGGTCAGCATGGCGCGGGCATAGGCCGCGCCGCCGTGCTGGTCCAGCAGCTCGGCCATCGCGAGGGTGCCGTCATTGAAGCGGTTTTGAAAGCAGACGCACAGCCTGCCCGCACTGGTCGATTCCGCCTGCCGGATCAGCGCCATTTCCTCTTCGGAGACAGCCAGCGGCTTTTCCAAAAACACATGCTTGCCGGCCGCCAAAGCCGAAATTGCCATTTCTGCATGCAGGTAGTGGGGGGTGCAGATATGCACCGCGTCAATGGCAGGGTCGGCCAGCACTTGCCGGTAGTCGGTATAGAGGGTAGCCTCGGGCGCAAACTTCTGCCCCAGCTTTTCGGCGTTTTTCGGCCGAATATCGCACAGAGCCACCAGCTCCCTTTGGGCGTCCAGGATGCCTTGGCAGTGCAGGGGGGCGATGCTGCCGCAGCCAATGACTGCACAGCGCTTGATTTGTTTCATACGGAGGATACCCACCTGTTGTTTGGTGTTTGGTGAAAGCCCAGTTCCAAAAGGATTTTTTTCAGCGCCGCCGCGGCGCAGTCAAAGGACTGGTCGTTATTTTCAAAGGTATACTTGCTTTTGAGATCATGCGTGTCAATGTGCCGGTAGGCATCGAACATCCGCAGGTGGGGCTCCAGCGTCAGGCAGACCTCTCTTTGGCAATTGGTATGAATGGCTTGCAGCGCCGCGCGGACATTGCCCTCCCCCTCACCGGCGGGGACAACGAGCTGCTCCTTGAAAATGGCGTCTTTCACGTGCATGTAGGCGAAAGAGGGCAGGGAAACCGCCAGCCCCTGGTCGGAGTCGGCGTCATTCATACGGTAGTTGGCAGGGTCGAAAATCGCGCGCAGTTCGGGCAGCGCCGCCAGCAGATCCGCCACCCGGTCGGGCATCTGCCCGTAGATACCGGTCTCGTTTTCGTGGCAGAGGGTCACCCTCACGCTGCTCGCCTCCTGCAACATCACCTGCAACCGGCGGATGACCTCCGGCCGGTACTCGTCCAGCCGGTCCTGCGGCACATAAAAGCTGAAGATGCGTATATACCGCGCACCCAGCAGCATCGCGGCGCGCAGCGCCATGCGAAACTGCCGCAGGTGCGGTTCAAAGGGCTGGTCAATAGGGTATTTGCCGATGGGCGAACCCAACGAATACACCGAAATATCATGCGCCTGCAAGGCGCGCTTGACCTCTCCGAGCTTACTCGGGGTCATGTAGGACACGCTTTGCCCATCAATGTTCCGCAGCTCAACAGAGCCGATTTGGTTGCGCTCCAGTGCCGCTATCTGTGCCGAAAGCGAGCTGCCTGCCTCGTCCGCAAACGCCGAAAGAAAAAAGACCGCCATATGCTCCCCCTTGGATCATGCTGCTCGGATGTGCCTGTGCTATCCCGAACGCTTCTCGGATGTGCCTGTGCGCCATCCCGAACGCTTCTCGGATGTGCCTGTGCCATCCCGAACACTACTCGGATGTGCCCGTGCCATCCCGAACACTTCTCGGATGTGCCTGTGCGCCATCCCGAACACTACTCGGATGTGCCTGTGCCATCCCGAACACTACTCGGATGTGCCTGTGCCATCCCGAACACTACTCGGATGTGCCTGCGCCTTCCTGATAGAAACATTATAACACGAGTCTGAGACAATACCTATTGCAAAAGTTGCCCTGATGTGTTAAGATAAGGATGGTTTACCCATACACGCCGCCAAAAGTAAAAAAACGGAATTTTCAGCCGAGAGAAAAAGTGAAAAATTGCCGAGCGTCAAAAATGAATAAAATGCCGAGCGTCAAAAAAAAGAGAAACAATAAAAGATGAGTACGAATGAGTGCATCCTGCAATTTCCTTTATTTTATTATGAGCACGCCTTGAGGAACTCCCAGGAGTACGAATTTTCCTCGAGGAATAGCCCCCCCAAGGAGGGGGGAACGGGGGGGGGTGCCTATCACTTGCTCTACCTCACGCAGGGGGAAGGACAGGTGATGGCAGGTAGCTCGGCGCACACCGTGCGGGCGGGGACACTGCTGCTGGCGGCCGCGCCCCGCTGCCCTTTCACACCCGACGGGGAGCGGGATTTTGAGGCGCATCTCCTTTCTTTTGACCGCTCCATTCTGTTTGAGGAACCCGCCCACCTGTTCGAGCGGCTGCACGAACAGGACAAACTTCTGTACTGGCCCCCGCCCCTCTCCCCCGCCGTCTCGGGCATCTTTCGGCAGCTTGAGACCTTGCGGGACCTGCCCGAGGGCGAGT
>JBBAEK010000011.1:0-45105 GCA_041655935.1 Eubacteriales bacterium | reverse complement strand
TGGGCGGGCCGCCCCGGGCCCGCGGGGGGGGGGGGGGGGGGGGGGGGTACTCCACCGATTTGAGGGATTCGATCATATTGATTTTGTGAATGCTGGCGTAGGTGACCCCCTGCATGATCGCCGAGAAGACTAACGTGAGCAGGCCCGCGCCGACATATCGGTTTTTTTTACGGCCCGCCCACGGCACCTGCCGCGCGCCGGGGGGGTTACTCCACCGATTTGAGGGATTCGATCATATTGATTTTGTGAATGCTGGCGTAGGTGACCCCCTGCATGATCGCCGAGAACACCAACGTGAGCAGGCCCGCGCCGAGGTAGCTGTACCACTTGACCGAGCGGACCAGCGAGATGGCCTGCGCTTCAATCTCGCCGATGATAAAGCGGTGCAGGAAAAAGCCCAGCACAAGTCCCACGCCAATGCTGGCGGCTGTGAGCAGCCATGCCTCACGGTAGATGTAGGTGTTGGACTCGCCGTCACGGAACCCCAGCACTTTCAGGGTGGCCAGCTCGCGGGTGCGCTCGCTGATGTTGATGGAGGTCAGGTTATACAGGACCACCACCGCCAGGGCGGACGCCACAAAGGTAATCAGCACCACCACGCCGTCCAGGCTGGCCGTGCTCTCCTCCACGGCACGGAGGGCGTCACTGGTGAAGGTGACATTGAGCACCAGGCCGCTGGCCATCAACCGTTCCGCGAGCGCCGGCTCATCGTCGGCCCGATGGAGGGCGACAATGGTGTTGAGGGCGGGGTCCTCGCCAAAGACCCGCTCATAGAGGTCCCCCGTCAGGTAGAGGTAGTGGCCGGCATAGTTTTCAGCCACGTCCGCCACCGTGAGCGCGTAACGCGCGCCCGCGCGGTCCCTGACCCACAGGGTATCGCCCTGCCTGAGGTCGTACAGCTTTGCCAGGCGACGTGTCACCACCACGCCCCCGTCACCAAGGGTGATGCGCTCACCCGTGAGCGTGCTCGTCAGGCGGTAGTACCCGGCAAACAGCCCCTCGTCCTGCGGCACCACCAGGTAACAGTCGAGCGGGGTGTCCCCCTGTGCGAGATGGCAGAGGCTTTGGTGAAGAAACAGCGGGTCCTGCAACCCTTCCCGCAGGAGCAGCTCGGGCAGGGCGGGGTCGGTGGCGGCACCCTCTTGGAGGGTGATTAGATGGTTATAGCGCATCATGTCGCCGTACTGCCGCTCGGCAATGCCGTTCATGCTGTCCCGCAGGCCAAAGGCGACCAACAGCAGCGAGGCGCAGCCCGAGACCCCGAGCACCGTCATCAGAGCGCGCTTTTTGTAGCGGAACAGGTTGCGCAGGGTGACTTTCCAGGTGAAGGACAGGCGATTCCAGAGAAAACCGACCCGCTCGAGGAAAATCTGCTTCCCCCGCGCGGGCGGCAGCGGGCGCAGCAGGGCCGCCGGCTTCTGCCGCAGGGCCCGCCGACAGGCGACCACCGTCACCCCGCTCATCAAGAGCCATGTGACGAGCAGCAGGGTACAGAGCGTGAGCAGGCTGAAGGTAATGCGCAACGGGGGGAGGAGAAAGGTGAAGTTGGAGTAGATGAGCGGCGGGATCAGCCGACAGCCCGCAAAATACCCCGCCACCGCGCCCAGGCTCGCCGCCGTGAGCACATACACGAGGTAGCCAAAGATGATCTGCCCGTCCCGGTAGCCCAGCGACGCCAGGGTCCCCAGCTCCCCCCGCTCCTCGGTGATCATGCGCGCCATCGAGTTGGAGGTCATGAGCAGGGCAATGAGGATGAACAGCCAGGGCAGCACGGCGGCAATGGCGGTGACCACCGACAGGGCGCTCCCCAGCTCGTGGTACCCCACCACGGCGCTCCGATCGGCCACATACCATACCGGGTGCGGCATCTCCGCAAGTGTCGCTCGGGCGGCCTCGATCTGTGCGGTGGCGTCTGCCAGACGGTCGGTGAGCTCCCGCTCACGGGCGGTGAGGTCTGTCCCGGCATCGGCCAGGGTTTGCCACGCTGCCTCTGTGGCCCGCTCAAACGCCGCCCGCCCATCCGCCAACGCCTGCTCCTGTGCCGTCAGCGTCTCCACCGTGCTTTGCAGGCTTTGCAGGTCCTCCAGCTGTGCCTGCCCGCCTTCGATGGCGGCCAGGCAGGCGGCGTACTCGGGGCTGTCGGGGGGCAGTGCTTCCAGCTGGGACTGCAGGGCCGCCAGTTGGCTTGCCAGCGCCTGCAGGGCGAGGGGAAGCTGCGCCCGGGTGAGGGCGGCGGCGGAGAGGGCGGCGTTCAGCGTCTCCCACGCGCCCGAAAGCGTCGCCTCGGCGGCGGCAAACTCCGCCAGGCGCTCCGCTTCGGTCCGCTCCAGTTCCGCCTCGCCCGCCGCCAGCTCGTCCCGTGCCTCCCGCAGTGCCGCCTCGGCGGCGGCCTGCTCCCTTGCCAGCTCGTCCTCGCTGTCGGTGATCTCCGCCAGCGCTTCGCTGGAAAGGGCTTGGTAGCGCGCCTCTTCCCGCGCGCCCCGGATGGCGGTGATCTGCTCTGTGAGGTCCGCCGAAAAGCGCGCGTACGCCTCCGAATAGGTCAGAGCCCGGGTGTCCCCCAGCACATAGATTTCGGTAAAGGCAGGCAGGGAGAACGCCTCGCGCGGGACAAAGAGAAAGCTGTCCAGCCGGCCGTTGCCCACGGTGGTGCTGCCGTACTCCTTTGAGACATACAGCACCGAGCGGCAGACGCCGACCACAGACAGTGTGGTGTCAAGCAGCCCGCCCTCCGAGTCGTCGGTCAGGCGGATCGTGTCCCCGACCCGGTAGAACCGCTCGTCGGCCAGGCACTCCTGCGGCGACAAGGGCAGTCTGCCCGCGCTCAGGGAGACCGTGTTGACCAGGGGCTCGAGGGCGTGGACACGGAGGGTGGTGCGGCCGCTGCGCACGTCCAGCGAATAGCTGGGGATGGCCCCCGCCACGCCCGGGAGCGCCTCCAGCGCCAGGGCATCCTCCCCGGTGAGGCCCATGGTGCTGACGATCTTCACATGCATCAGGCGGTGCTCGTCGTAGTACCCGTGGGCGACGCGGGTGATGCTCGATACCATCGCGTCCACACCGGCGTAAAAACCCACCCCGACCACGATAATGATGAACAGGGACAGGTAGCGGCCGAGGTGTTTTTTGATTTTCAGGAAAGTATTTTTCAGCAGCATACCCTCACCACGCAATCTCCTCGGCTTTTTTGGGATGGGGGTTGGTCGAGATGCTTTGAATGGTGCCGTTGCGCACCCGGATGACCTTGTCCGCCACCTCGGCAATCACCGAATTGTGGGTGATGAGGACGGTGGTGAAGCCTCGTTCCAGGCAGTTTTTTTGAAGCAGGGCAATGATGCGCTGCCCGGTGAGGCTGTCCAGCGCGCCGGTAGGCTCGTCACAGAGCAACAGGGCGGGATTTTTGGCGATCGCGCGGGCAATCGCCACCCGCTGTTGCTCCCCGCCCGAGAGCTGGGCAGGGAAGCTGTGCAGGCGGTCCCCCAGCCCGACCTGTTCCAGGGTCTCCCGGGGCGAGAGGGAGGCGGGGCAGATCTGACAGGCCAGCTCCACGTTTTCCAGGGCGGTCAGGTTGCCCACCAAATTGTAAAACTGAAAGACAAACCCCACTTTCAGCCGCCGGTACTCGCAGAGTTGGCGCTTGCTGTATGCGTGGATGCCCTCTCCGTGCACCAGAATTTCCCCCGCGCTGGGGCTGTCCATCCCGCCCAGCAGGTTGAGCAGGGTGGTTTTCCCCGCCCCGCTCGGCCCGAGAATGACCACCAGCTCCCCCCGCTCGATGGAAAAGGAACAGTCCTGCACGGCGGTGATGGCGACATCCCCTGCCAAATAGTTTTTTTTGACCTGTTTGAGCTCGATGAGTGGCATACTGAATTTCTGTCTCCCTTTGTGTATGGCGTACTTTTATTATATCAACACCGTGTTGTTTTTTCAACCGACAGATGTTTATAGTTCGTCCTGTTACCAACAAAACAAGCTGTCTTTATTGATTAATAGACAATTTCATCCATCTATATAAATTTACAGGACTATTGACAGATAACGGTTTATCCGCTACAATGGAAGCAGCAGAAACTTAACTGAACGGAAAGGGGGGAGCGAGTATGAAAACCAACATTATCAAGCGATTTGACAAGTTGGGGAGGATTGTGATTCCGAAGAAGATGCGCGACGGGATGCGGATGGGGCCGGAAACAGATATCCTGATTTCTGTTTCGGGGAACAAAATTGTGCTGGAGTGCGCACACAATCTTTGCTTGCTGTGTGGTGAGGCGGCCGACAAAGACTCGCCCTGGCAGTTGTGCGAAGCCTGTGTCAGTGAAATCAGTCAAAGCAAGCAACCAAAGGAATGACAATGTGAGCTAACCGTCCGCGCACCGGCACGACGCGCCCACAGGGCTCGTCGCAAAGGTTGACGCGCTAAAAAGCCGCGAAAGAAACGGGAGTTTCCGCCGCGGCTGTTTTTTTGCGACGAAGAGCCTCGCCCCCGCTGTGCGGGGCACGAAAAAAAGCCGCCCGCAAAACTGCGGGCGGCTCTCTTGCCGTGCGGCGGGGTTATTTCTTGACGTCGAAGCTTTGGTTGCTGTACTCGTAAGCGGTGGTGACCACCACCGTGGCACCCTCGGCGGTCAGGTAGGAAGCGTTGACAGCGGTGATGCCCGTGTTGGTGGCGGTGATGGACAGGGTGACGGAGCCTTCAATATCGACATCCACACCGAACACATCCTCTACCTTGTTGGCGGGGACCGTAGTGCTGAGCTGGTACTGGCTGCCCGACTGGGTCACCGTCAGCGCGCCCAGAGTGCTCAAATTGATCTTGGTCAGGCGGGTGTCGGGGGTGTACGCCGTCCAGTTGACCGTGGTGCCCACAATGTTGGCGATGTCGCCGGCGCGGCTGAACTTCACGTCCGACTCGGTGACGATGTAGCCGTCCGCCTCGCCTACCTGGCTGAAGCGGTCATAGGTGTAGGCATACTTGGAGATCCCCTGGTTGTTCACCTGCAGGGTGGAGGTGGCGTTGAGCACGCTGCCCTCCGCGGTGGTGTAGGTCACGGTGATGACGGTTTTCTTCGGAGAGACGCTGGACAGGGCGTAGTTGATGTAGGCAAGGGTAGCGCCCGGCTCAACAACCGCATCAGTGGTGGTGGTGGTTTCTTTGCCCTTACAGGAAACCATCCCGACCAGACAGACCAGCGCCAGCAAACAAGCAAGTACTTTTTTCATGGTTGGTTCTCCTTTCCTCTCAGTCCTCTACCTTGGAACGAATATCGTCTAAGGTAGCGCGGACGGCTAAAATGTTGGCGCCTGCCGCATTGGCAATCCCGTGGGAGAGCAAATGCGCCTGCAGCAGTTCGGCGTTGTGCGCCGCTGCCTGCTGGTTGTAGGCGTTAAGCCAACCATTGACCTCGGTCATGATGGCAGAGACGCCTTCAAAGGTCAGGGTCAGGGGGGAGCGCTCCTCGATGTATACCTTCAGGTTGTAGAGATCCAGCAAGAGCGAATAGGCCTTTTCCATGGTGGAGTGGTCGCCGTCCTTGTAGGCGTTGTACGCCAGCAGCAGGTCCTCACGGCGCTCCAGCGCGCGGTTCAGGGTTCTCAGATGGTCCGCAATCAACGCGTTGGCGGCGGTGACACCGGGGTAGGTCGGGTCGGTGAGGTCGCGCATGGACTTGCCGCTGATGGGGTCGGCTTCGGTCAGGGTCTCATAAGCCTCCCGGCGGGCCTGGTAAGCGGCGGTCTCGTCCGCAAGGATGTCGTACACGGCCAGGTAATCCAGCGCCTGTTCCTCAATGTCGTCCAGTCTCGCCTGGGCGGGAGCCAGCAGGGCATACGCCTCGATGACGTCCGCGTCTGTCTTGTCCGCCAGCTCATACAGCTCGGTGGCCAGTTCCAGCGCCGCCTCGATCTCCATGTAGCGCAGGCCGATATCAATGGCCTCTGCGGCTAAGATGAAGTCCACGTTGGCGGAGGTGGTGTTGTCAATGACCGTGAAGGTGACGGCGCGGTCCACAAAGAAGGAGGTGGCGCCGCGGAGGTAGATTTTCTTGCCATCAACCGTGGTGAGCCAGTACTCCACTCCGTCGATGTAGGGCAGGTTGATGGCGCCGTAAGCGGCCGTGGTCTCGGGTTCCGTCTCGCCCACGGGCAGCTCAAAGTCGCCCAGGTCGTAGCTGACCAGGTAGTTGTACTTGGCGTACAGGTTGACAGGGTTCCAGTTGGAGGGCTTGACGAAACGGACCAGGGTCTGGTAGGCGGGGTCTAAGTACCAGCCTGCAAAGATCGCGCCCGGCTTGCCCACGGTGGGCAGGTTGTCGGTTCTGGTCCCCAGCACGTGGATCTGCTCATGCAGTCCGTTTGAGATGGGGCCGGCGCCCTCGCCGGTGACATAAGCCACAGGCGCCATGTAAATCAGGCAGGAGGGAATGTTGGTGTAGCTGGCGGCGATGTTGTCAATCTTATAGTACTCGTCGGTATCGCCGAGGGTGCTCAGCGTCAGGTAGCTCAGGGCGCTCAGGCCGGTGGGCTGTCTGAACGAGACGATCTCGCCGCCGATGTAAATGGTCAGCAGGTAGTCCTCGCCGTCCTTCTCAAAGACCACGGCGACCGTGTCCCAGCCCTCCGCTTTGAGGAAGGTGAGGGGGGCGCCCTCGCTGTCATAGACCAGCCCGTCGCTGATGCTCAGCAGGAGCTCCGCGCCCATAGACACGACCAGTTCCTGCACGAAAGCGTCGTTGTGGTACAGGTAGAAGTCGAGCGCCAGCCGCTCGGCGTTCGTATCGATGATGCCGTCGCCGATCCGGATTTCCGAGACGGTGTCATTTTGCAGGTGGGTGACCAGCAGCTTATCATTCCGGTTCACATAGGAGACCTCGCCCGCATTGTTCACAAAGACATCCGGGGCGGCGCTCTCCTCGCCGAAGTCCATGGAGATGAAGTTGCCTTCGGCGGACAGCCCCTTGTGGTAGGAGTTGACGTCCACCACGGCGTCATACAGGTGCTCCAGCTTGAAGTCACGGACTTTCAGACACCGCAGCTCGTGCGGCAGGGCGGAGGCGTCGGACGCGATGCGGGCGGCGCCGCGGAGGTAGGTGCCGCCACGGGTGGGATCCTTGGGAATAAAGACGGTGTGGAAGAGCTGACCGTGTTCATCGTCCGCCTCGTTGTGGAAGATGGTCTCCCCGTTGAGGGTGTAGATGACCTCATAGGTAGCACCGGCGATATCCGGCGCGTCGGGGTTCTCGGGGTCATTGGCGGGCATATCCGCACTGGTGACCACAAAGATCATCTCAATGCGGTTCCAGCCGTTCTCCAGCGGGACCGACAGGTCCGCCTCCAGCTCGTCATGTGTGACGGCGGTGATATTGAACAGGCCGTTCTTGGTGCCCTCTTCCTTGGTAATGGTGAAGAAGTAGTTGGTTCTCTCCTCACTGACGCCGAAGGTGAAGGGGTCGTCGGAGAAGGTCACCTTGTCGTACCAGATGGAGAAGGAGAAGCGGAAGTACGGCAACACGAAATCGGTCTCCATGTTGCGGACACCGTCCTGCTTGCGCAGGTTGGCCTGGAAGCCCGCGGTGGTTGCGTTGCCGGGGGTGACGCTGGTGATCAGGGCGCCGTCTTCCAGGGTATGCAGCCGCTTGACCACGCCGTTGACATCGTAGTTATCGCCGGGGTTCTCGGGGTCAAACTCGAGGTTGTTCCCGATGAAGGTTACGTCGGTGACGGTGCCGCTGTTGATGGTGGTACCCCAGCGGAGCACGACCACTTTATTTTCCGGATTGTAGAAATAGGTCGAGGTGTCAAACTGCACCCGGCCCAGCGGGCGGAGGGCGCGGCGGTCCACCGTGCCGTAATCCTTGGCCTTCAGGGCTTCCTCGGACTCGGCCTGTGCCTTGGCGTACCGGTAGTAGCGCGCTCTTTCCGCGCTGATGAAGACGGTCTCGCCGTCCAGCTCGATGCTGTAGGTCGTGACGGTCTGCCACTCATACACGGTAAAGTCCTTGCAGGTGACGGCACCGGTGAGGTCAATATAGAAGTTGGGGGTGGCAGCCGCCAGGGTCACGGAAATATCCGTGATGACAGGCGCGCCGTCCACCAGCACGGTGGCCAGACCCGACCGGACCTCTACCTCGATGACATGCCATGCGTCCGCCGCGAGGGCCAGAGCGGTGTTGCTTGCCAGCGTGGTGCTGTCCAGCTTCATGGTGAAGGTGGGGTTGCCGTACACCGAAAAGGCCACCTTGAAGTCGCTCGTGATCACGCTGCCCGTGAGGTTGCGGTTGCCCGCCTCCTTGAACAGGGGCAGGGTAATGCGGCTCACGCCTGCCAGCGACAGCTCACCCTGCTCGTTGATGGCGACACTGTAGCCGTCCTTGGTGAAGCTGCCAAGGAAGGAGGCGTCGTCGGGCAAGCCGGAGAGCCCGCTGACGTACAGGGCGTTGTTACCGTTGATGACGGTGCCCCAGCTCTTCACGGTGATGATGCTGTCGGCCGAATGGTCGGCGGAGCGCCACACCGGGGTAAAGCCCGTGTCGGTATGCTCGGTGACCGCCGGAATGTCGGCGGCGACATCCGGGTCCTCGTCGGTGTACTTGTAGGCGGCGACGAGGATGTTATCCACGCCCCAGGCCACTTCTGCCTCGGGCTTGTCGTCCGGCTTTGCCAGGTACATGATGATCTCGGTGGCAGCGGCCGTGAAAGCGGCGTCGTCCGGGATGGCGGGGATACGGAACATATGGCCCCGCACCTCCTCGGTGAGCAGCTCGTCGTTCAGGTACACATCATAGTCATAAGAACCCGATGCGCCCTCTTGCAGGACAAAGCGGACCTTGAAGGTGTTCCAGCTGTCCAGCTCGATGGTCCCGATCTGCACGTCAAACTCGGTGATGATGTCATAGGGGCTGGCGGTACTGGTACGCAGGTACACCTTGCCGTCCGGATCGATCAGCAGCAGACGGGAGTCGGGGGAATTTTTCAGGCGCAGCATCCAGCAGGAGGTGATATTATGTAAGTACAGGTCAAACTCAAACTCTAAGAAGTCGAAATCCGGCGCTTCCGGCTCGGGGGTGGGGTTCCCGTTATACACCGGGAAGAGCGAACGGGGACGGTAGATCAGGTTGGACTCCGAAAAGCCGGAGTTGACCCCCGTCTCGGGGTCGTAAGCCGACACATACGCGTCGGTGCCGAACCGGTTGGAAATGGCGTGCGGCGAATAGCGGGGGTTTTTATCGGTCGGACGGTTGGCGCGCAGCTCGGTGTAGCCGATGGTGTTCTGCGCCAAGCCGGTAGTCACCGTTTTCCCCTCAAAATCATAAGATTTTTCGCTGACGACCACATACTCATCATCGTCAATGATGTCCGCGGCCTGTGACGATGGCCCTGAGCCCGCCACCGCACAGAGCGAAAATACTGTCGCGCAAAGCAACAGCATCGTCAGAATGCGTGATACCGATTTCATAGTTTGTTCTCCTTTTGAGTTGGTTATTTTTCTCACTTACCACACACGTTCGTATTGTAGCGCATCTTCCCAAGGCAAGAGAATACCTTTGTATCATTTTACCATTGAGTCGCCTTTTTGTCAAGCATTTTTAGATAAATATATCAAATAAAATGTAGGTGAATGTTTGGCTTTCCTGTCAAAGAGTGACAGGCAAGGACGCCCGCCCACCGGCTATTCCGTCCGTGGGTCTTCATAGGTACTGCGCAGCCACGGGTCGGCGCGGGACTGGAGGTAGAGCAGCAGCGACGCCATGAAAGCGAGGAAGCTGAGCAGGACCGACAGCACCAGCCCCACATGGGCGGTGATGTCCATGAAGCGGGCGATCTCCCCGATCCGCTCATCAAAACGGGTGTAGTACGCCACCAGGCGCACCCGCCCCAGTACCAGCAATGTCGAGGCGGCCAGGCAGGCCAGGCTGAGCCCCAGGTCCCGGTGCCGAAAGCGGCGCACAAAGGAGAGCGCAAGTCCCAAAAGGAGCAGCCCCAGCGCGGCGGCGAAGTAGGCGTTGCAGGGCAGGGGGCCGATGCTCGTGCCCTGCACCAGCGGCTTGTCGCTGAGGAAGGAGAAAATCAGGTCGAGCCCCGAGACGGTGCGGGGGGCGGGCGCCCCCGGCAGATCGACCGAAAACAGCTCCTCGAACACCTCCGCCATGGTCTGGTAGAGCACCGTTTGGGGTGACTCGGTGCAGGACACCGTGAGGAAAGGCAAGAGAAAACAAAGGGCAGCCAGCAGCACCATCGTTCTGATGGACAGGCGGATGGCGCCGGCGGGGCTTTTATGCGCAGCTTTTTTCATGGGGGTACCTCCGTCACACCATCCGATGTTCGGTTGGTCGCACATTTATTATAATCCAAAGAGCGGACGCTGTCAAGACATCCGGCGCAACTGCCATAAAAATCATGCCCCCCGCCTTTCGGGGCGGGGGGCGTACCAAAGAGCGTGCCGGCATCCTGCCGGGGGTCAGATCGCGCGAAACCCCCGGCCGATGATATCCGAGGAGTTGGTGACAAGGATGAAGGCGGTGGGGGCCTCCTCTTTGATCTTTTGTTTCAGCCGTACCGCCTCGATGCGGCGGCAGACCGTGAGCAGCAGTTTCTTGCCGCCCTCTGTGTAGGCCCCACCGCGTCAATGCGGGTTTTGATATAATTAAGATAATCAAGGTGCGCCTTCTCTGTGTAGGCGCCCACCGCGTCAATGCGGGTGGCGCTGTGGTGCAGGGTTTGCAGCATGTAGGGTTCAATGACGTCCGGCCGCTCGGTGACGATCATGAAACACTGGCACAGGTTCATGTTCTCAATCACCCCGTCAATCACATACGCCTTGGCAAAAAGGCCCGTCAGGGTGAACAGCCCGGTTTCCACGCCAAAGACGAAAAAGGTACCAAAGGAGATCAGCAGGTCGGAGCACGGGAGCGCCCGGCCGACGTCAAGGGAGGTGTACTTCTTCAAAATCATGGCGACAATGTCGGTGCGCCCGAAGAGGTGCCGCGGCTGAAGAGCCATGAGGAGCCGATACCGGTCAGCAGGATGGCAACGACCAGCTCGAGCAGGGGCTGCGAGGTCAGGGGGTGGGAGAGGGGGACTTACCGGCCGCCCCGGTGTCCGCCGCCGCCCCCTCTGCCGCCGCCGCCGCCACCGCCGCCGCCCGAGCCCGAGCCCGAGCTGATGACCGTCCTGGTCACAAAGGAGCCGGTAAAGACATCCTCCTGCACGGTCAGTTTGAGCCGGGCATATTTGTCCAGGGGGTAGTTGGTGGGGCGCAGCTTCATTTTATACTTGGCCAGGACCACCAGCAGCACCACGAGGCAGACGGCGCCGGCGGCGAGCAGGCTGCCCGTCAGCACCCGGCCGACGCGGAGGGTGAGCGCCGCCTCGGCTTCTTCTATGTACCCGACAAGACCGGCCTCCAGTCGGCCGCCCTTCATGTCGTCATAGATATTGTCCAGCAGGCGGTCGACCTCGGCGTCGCTCATGCGGCGGTTGGCCTTGCCGTAGGTATAAAGGTCATAGTAAATGATGCCGCCGTCCAGCGTCACCACCAGAAGGACAATGTCGTCGCGGTTGGACAGCCCCTGTTGGGCCAGGAAGTCCTCGCCCTCGAGGTAGGTGTCGGTGGTGGCGATGTACACCGATATGCCGAGGCGCGCGGAGGCCCCGTCCGCCAGCGCGGTGAGGTGCGCCGTCTCGCCGGTGCTCAGCAGTCCGGCGTCGTCCCGCACGGCGGGGGTGGCCGCCCGGGCGGGCAGCACGAGGAGTGGCAGGCAGAACAGCACGAGCAGGCAGAGCAGGGAGAGTTTTCGGATGGTTTTCATAGCAGCCACATCCCCCCTGCCGTCAGCACGGCGGCCAGCAAAACAAACAAAATACCCAAAAACCCCCCCAGTCGACCGGCGCTGATGGGTAGTTCCCCGTAGATTTTGCCGGTATAGCCGTTCATGGCATAGGTATACGAACGCTTCCGCCCGCGGTAGACCAGGAGCCAGAGGGGCAGGAGGGTGTAGTCCCAGTGGCTTTTCCAAATGCGCATGTCGCACCCGCTGACCTGCACCGAGTGGTAGCCCTGCACGCTGTTGCGCAGGAGCTGTCGGGAGTAGTCCTCCATCCGCCCCTTGACCTCCCCGCTCAGGTCCCGCCGCTCGATGTTGCGCTTTTTCGCCAGAAAGCCGCTGAGGTAGGACATAGTAAAGTCCACCAAGGAGTCGGAGGGGTAGGGCAAAATGCCCTCGAGCATCGCCTTGTCCGCCTCGGTCAGGGCGGCGGTGGAGATGTCCTCAAAGTGAATCTCTCCCTGTCGTTTGACCCGGAAGTTGGAGGTCTCGGTATAGCGCACGTTGCCGATCGTCCAGACCCGCACGCGGGTGGCTTTTGCGTGCAGGGTGGCGTCGGTGTCGGCATCGGTCACCCAAAAGGGGTAGTAGATGCCCTTGATCTTTTCGGTCTGCGCGGGGGCGAAAAAGTCGCGGGGCACAAATTTCTTTTTGCGGGCAAAGGCCAGAAAGGCGTCCTCCGCCTCCTGCTTGCCGATGCGGAAAGGAATGACCTTGTCGGGCTTCATCTGCCCGGTCATGCGCCCACGGAGCAGCACGGGGTTGTGGCAGTAGGAGCAGAAGTCGGCGGCCGTGTGCAGCTCTGCCATCACCTCCGCCCCGCAGTTGGGGCAGCGGAACTCCTGCATATGCTCGCAAAAATCCTCGGCCCGGGCCTGTTCCGCCGCCGCCGCTTCCGCCGCGCCGGTCTGTTCCAGCTCAATCTCCATGAACTCCGACAGGCAGAACTCACAGGTAAAGGCGGACTTTTCGGGGGCGAACAGCAGCGCCGCGCGGCAGTTGGGGCACTGATAGGAAACAGTGGAGGATGCCATGGTCATTCGGGGCGTTTGTTCCCGCATTGAGAACAAAACTTGGCATTTAACGGGTTTTTCTGCCCGCATTCGGGACAGAAATACTCACCGCCCTCGGGGCGGGGCTTGCCGCACTCCGAACAGAACCTGCCCCGGTTCGTGGCGCCGCAGGCACAACTCCAGCCCTCGGCTGCCGGCTCCCCCGGCTGCGGCTTGCCGCAGTTGGCGCAGAAGCGCCCCTCGTTGGCGGTGCCGCAGGGGCAGGTCCAGCCGCCCCGGGCGGCCTTGGCCGCTTGATCGTCTTTCATCTGCTCGCGGTTGGTCTGGCTGGCGGCACCGAAAAATCCGCCGCCTGCCTGCATCCCCACGCCCATGCCCATAAAGGCGGTCGCGGACCCGCCGGGATTGCTGCCCGCCGACTCAAACCCCCGTGCCATGGCGCCCTGGATATACCCCTCACGCACGGAGGCGTCTCCCAGCATGGCACCCTGGTTGCGCATATTGATGAGCTTCTGCGACTGCTCGTCATACGAGATGCTGGCGATACCCACCGCCTGCACCTCCATGCCGCGCATCTTCTTCCAGTCCTCATCCAGAATATCCGCCATATACTTCGACAGCTCGCGGCCGCGGGAGGCCACGTGGGAAATGCGGATGCCGTCCACCGACATCTGGTTCATCGCCGCCTGCAACGCCTCGAGGAACTCCGAGAGGTACTGCTCGTTGATATCGGCGACCTCCACCCGGTCGGCGGCCTTGGAGATGACCTCTGTGTAGAACAGCACGGGGTTGGTCACCTTGAAGGAGTAGGTGCCGTGGGCGCGCAGGAACAGCTCGGAGTTGTAGAAGTTGTCAAAGTAGTTGACCGGGTTCTGGGTGCCGAACTTGATGCCCTTCATCTCCTGCAGGTTGACATAGATCGCCTTTTGCTTGGCGGAGGGCACGCCGCTGTACTTCACACGGCTGAACGCCTCCTTGATCGCCCCGCCCAAATGCCCGCTGAACAGGGAGGGGGCGGTGGTATTGGAGACCTTGTAGTAGCCCTCCTCGGCGGTGAAGTCCACAATCTTGCCGCCGTCGAGCAGCAGCATGCACTGGTTGGGATAGACATGAATGACCGACCCGTCCGAGATGATGTCGGAGCTACCCTTTTTGTTCCCGAAACGCTTTTCGTTTTTACGCACCAGGGTGCCTTTGGTGCACACCGTTGTGTCTGTCATGTTGTCGGCTTCGATGACCTCCAACCACTGGTCGGCCAGTCCCCCGCCGATGGCGCCCGCGATGGCTCTGATAATGCCCATATCCAAATCCTTTCTCGGTTCGTATTGACCGCCGGCAGGACTGCCCCGCCAACGGGAACCAAACAAACGCAATCCCTTGATGGCTCTATCTGCATTGTACTATAAAAAATGAAAAAAAGCAATCCTTTCTTTGCGGTTTCTCAACGCCCCGCCTTTTTTTTCACCCCCGCCGCCCCGGACGCGATCTTTTGTCCGAAATCCCCTCGAACTCTTGCAATCGGGGGAGGATTGCAGTATAATGTAGGCAACTAATCAATCGGACGAGGTGTCAGATGCGGGCAAGCGGACTGAATAAAATCGTGGTGATTCCCGACTCCTTTAAGGGCACGCTGTCGGCGGCGGCATTCTGCCGGGCGGCGGTCGAGGTGGTGGCGGAGCGCTTTCCCGGTTGCACCGTGGTGAGCGTGCCGGTGGCCGACGGGGGCGAGGGGACGGTCCAGGCCTTCCTGTCGGCGCTGGGCGGCGAGCTCGTGACCCTGACGGTCAGGGGGCCCTTTGGCGAGGACATGACAGGCTTTTACGGCCGCCTGCCGGGCGGTGTCGCCGTCGTGGAGATGGCGGCGTGCGCCGGACTGCCGCTGGTCGGGAGACGGGGCAACCCCGCCCTCACCACCACCTACGGGGTGGGGCAACTGCTGCTGCACGCGGCACGCCGGGGAGCCCGCACCCTCATTGTGGGGCTGGGCGGCTCGGCGACAAATGACGCGGGTTGCGGTGCGGCCGCCGCCTGCGGGGTGCGCTTTTTCCGGGCGGACGGCAGCGCCTTTGTGCCCACAGGCGGGACGCTGACGCAGGTGGCGCGCATTGACGCCACCCGGCTGGACCCCCTGCTCCGGCAGGTCGACCTCACCGTCATGTGCGACATTCGCAACCCCCTGTACGGCCCGGACGGCGCCGCCTGTGTGTTCGCCCCGCAAAAGGGGGCGGACGCGGCCATGGTCGAGCGACTGGACGCCGGACTGCGCCATATCGCCGCGCGGATCGCGGCGGACCTCGGCAGGGAGATTGACCGGTTGCCGGGCGGCGGCGCGGCAGGGGGCATGGGGGCGGGCATGGCGGCTTTCTTTGGCGGCCGCCTGCGCCCCGGGATAGAGATTTTACTGGACACGGTGCGTATCCGCGAGCTGCTCGAGGGCGCCGACCTGGTCATCACCGGGGAGGGCCGGCTGGACAGCCAGTCCTTTTCGGGCAAGGCGGTGCAGGGGGTGGCGCACGCCGCCCGCGCGGCGGGGGTCCCCTTGCTGGCGCTGGTCGGGGGCTATGAAAGTGACCTTTCGGCGGCGTATGAGGCGGGGGTGTCGGCGGTCTTTTCCGTCAACCGCCTGCCGCTGGAGCTTGCGAAAAGCGCGCCGATGACCGAGGAAAACCTGCGGCTCACCCTGGACAACCTGTTGCGCCTGCTCACCGCCCTGCCGTCGGGCTGCGGTCCGCCGCAGGGAGACCCCCGCACAGGAACCCCCCCGACAGAGAATACAGAAAAACAGAGGTAAGATAGATGAAACTATTGGAAGACCGCATTTTGGCCGACGGCAAAGTGGCGGAGGGGAATGTGCTGCAGGTGGACAGCTTCCTCAACCACCAACTGGACATCAAGCTGCTTTGTGCGCTGGGGCAGGCGTTTTATGAGCTCTACAAGGACGCGGGGGTGAGCAAGATTCTCACCATCGAGGCGTCCGGCATCGCCATTGCCGCCCTGACCGCGCAGTACTTCGGGGTCCCCATGCTCTTCGCCAAGAAAAACCGCACCGCCAACCTGCCCGCCGACATTTGGCATGCGCAGGTGGACTCCTTCACCCACGGGGTCACGCACAGCGTGTTTGTCGCCAAGGCCTACCTGCACCCCACCGACCGGGTGCTGCTGCTCGACGACTTTCTGGCCAACGGCAGCGCCATGCAGGGACTGTACGCCCTCTGCCGCCAGGCGGGGGCCACGGTGGTGGGCGCGGGGATCGTCATTGAGAAAGCCTACCAGGGCGGCGGGGACCTGCTACGGGCGCAGGGGCTGCGCATCGAGTCGCTGGCGAAAATCGCCGCCATGTCCCCCGAGGGCATCGTGTTTGAAGGGAGCGCCGCTCCATGAATATCCTTGTCTGTCTGAAACAGGTGCCCGACACCGACCGTGTCGCCGTGGACCCCGTCACCGGCTCCCTGAAACGGGAGGGGGCCGGGACCAAAATGAACCCCTACGACCTGTACGCCCTGGAGGCCGCCCTGCAGTTGCGGGCGCAGTGCGGCGGGCGGGTGAGCGTGCTGACCATGGGCCCGCCCCAGGCGGCGGAGGTCATCCGCGAGGCGTACGCCATGGGGGCGGACGAGGGCATGCTGCTCACCGACCGCGCCTTTGCCGGGGCGGACGTGCTGGCGACCGCCTACACCCTCTCCCAGGGAGTGGCGCTGGCGGGGGACTATGACCTCATCCTGTGCGGCAAGCAGACCACCGACGGGGACACGGCGCAGGTCGGCCCCGAAATGAGCGAGTTTCTGGGGCTCCCCTGCGTGGCGCAGGTGAGCCGGATTGTCCCGGACCCCTCCGGCGGCACCCTCACCCTGAGCGCCGATATGGGGGACCGGGTACTGACGTTGCGGGTGCAGACCCCCTGCCTGCTCTGTGTGGACGGCGGCGCCAACGTTCCCCGCCTGCCCTCCTACCTGAAAAAGAAAGCCACGGCGGACAAACCTATCCGCACCCTCGGGAAGGCAGACCTGCCCGACCAAAGCGAGCAGGTGTACGGGTCGGCAGGCTCCCCCACCGGGGTCCGCCGCATCTTCACGCCCGAGCACCATACCGAGCACCGGCTCCACGAGGGCGGCTCGGCCGCGCTGGCGCAACTGGTCGCCGACAAACTCACGGAATGGAAGGTGCTTTGAGATGGGACAACTGGTCATTCACCACGATCAAGTCACAGACCCGGCGGCACTGGTCGCCACCTGCCCCTTCGGCGCGCTGGAAGTGCAGGACGGGCGGGTGACGGTCAACGCCGCCTGTAAGCTCTGCCGGGTCTGTGTCAAACGGGCAAAAAACGGGGAAATCACCTATATAGAGGAGCAAACCCCCGCCATAGACCTCACAGAGTGGCAGGGGATTGCCGTCTGTGCCGAGCAAAACGGGGGTCAGCTGCACCCCGTCACCTTTGAGCTGATCGGGCGGGGCAGACAGCTTGCCGACAAGGCGGGCCAGTCGCTGTCCTGCGTGCTGATGGGGCAGGGACTGGATGCGGCGGTGGCGGAGCTGCGCCACTACCCCATTGACTCCCTTTTTGTGTATGATCATCCCGCCCTGCGGGACTTTCGCATGGAGCCCTATACCGCCACCCTCGCCGACTTTGTCACCGCGCGGCGGCCGGCCGTGCTGCTGGCGGGGGGCACCCCGCTGGGACGGCAGCTGGCGCCACGGGTGGCGGCGCGCTTCCGCACGGGGCTGACCGCCGACTGCACGGTGCTGGACATCGGGCCGGACGGCGAGCTGGTACAGATTCGCCCCGCCTTTGGCGGCAACATCATGGCGCAGATCGCCACCACCCGCCACCGCCCCCAGATGGCGACCGTCCGCTATAAGGTCATGCAGGCCTGCCCCCGCGCGGCGACCCCGCTGGGCGGGCAGGTCATTCCGTGCGCCCTGCCCAAAGAGGGGCTACTCTCCGGCGTGACGGTGCTGGCCTCCGAGCCCAAACCCCCCGTCAGGTACTTAGAGGAAGCCGACATCATCGTGGCGGCGGGGCAGGGGGTCAAGACCAAGGAGGACCTGGCGCTGGTGCGGGCGCTGGCCGACGCGCTGGGCGGCGAGCTGGCCGCCAGCCGTCCGCTGATCGAGGCAGGCTGGGTGAGCCCCCGGCGGCAGATCGGGCTGTCCGGGCGGACCGTGCGCCCCCGCCTCATCATCACCTGCGGCATTTCGGGGGCGGTGCAGTTTACCGCCGGCATGGACAGCGCCGACCATATCATCGCCATCAACGCCGACAAGCGCGCCCCCATCTTCCGGGTGGCGCACGAGGGCATTGTCGGTGACCTCTATGAGATTATCCCCGCCCTGCTCGCCGGCCTCAAAGACAAGAGGAGGAACGCCTGATGCTGGAAAACAAAAGTTTACAAGAAAAGCTGCGCGCCTGTCTGGACGACCCGTCCGGAGTGGTCTTTGGCGCGGAGATCAAGCCCGAGTACGGCCACGATGAGCTGTCGGGCGTGCGCCGCATGCCCGAGGCGTTGGTCACCCCTCTGTCTACCTGTGAGGTCAGCGCCGTGCTGCGCTTTGCCTACGAGCACGACATCCCCGTCACCCCCCGCGGGGCGGGGACGGGGCTGGTCGGGGGCGCGGTGCCGGTGCTGGGCGGCATCGTGCTGGACCTGTCGGGCATGAAGCGCATTCTGGAGCTCGACCCCGACAACCTGACCGTCACGGTCGAGCCGGGCGTGCTGCTGCTCGAGCTGAACGCCTATGTCACCGAGCACGGCTTCCTCTACCCGCCCGACCCGGGCGAGAAAACCGCCACCATCGGCGGCAATATCGCCACCAACGCGGGCGGTATGCGCGCCGTGCGCTACGGGGTGACCCGTGACTATGTGCGGGGGCTGGAAGTGGTCCTACCCGACGGACGGGTCATTGAAGTGGGGGGTAAGGTGGTCAAAAACAGCTCCGGGTATGCCCTGAAGGATTTGTTTGTGGGCTCCGAGGGAACGCTGGGGGTCATCACCCGGGCGACCCTGCGCCTGGTGCCCCTGCCCCGCCACTCGATCAGCCTGCTGGTCCCTTTCCCCACGCTGGAGCAGGCCATTGACACCGTGCCTGCCATCATCCGCTCCCAGGCGTCCCCCACGGCGGTGGAGTTCATGCAGCGGGAGGTCATGGCGGCGGCGGAGGACTACCTCGGCGCCAAGTTCCCCGCCATTGACGCCGACGCCTTTTTGCTGCTGAAGTTTGACGGCAACGCCCGTGCCGACATTGAGCGGGACTATGAGCCGGTCGCCGAGCTCTGCCTTGCGCACGGGGCGTATGACGTGTTCATCATGGACACCGCCGAGCGCAACAACACCATCTGGAAAGCCCGCGGGGCGTTTCTCGAGGCCATCAAGGGCAGCACCACCGAGATGGACGAGGTGGACGTGGTGGTGCCGCGCGACCGTGTCAACGAGATGGTGCGCTTCACCCGCGAGTTGCAGGAGAGCGCGGGCGTGCGCATCCGCTTCTTCGGCCATGCCGGGGACGGCAATTTGCATATTTATATCCTGCGGGACGAGCTGGATGAGCAGACGTGGGCGCAGCGCTGCCGCGCCGCCATGGACAGCCTGTACCGGAAGGCCGGGGAGCTGCAGGGGCAGGTCTCGGGCGAGCACGGCATCGGCTTTGTCAAGCGGGACTACTTACAGGCGTCCCTGCCGGCCGATACCCTCGCCCTCATGCAGGGCATCAAGGCTGCCTTTGACCCCAAACACCTGCTGAACCCCGGCAAGATATGCTGCCGGGAGGCCGCCCTGTGGGGCGGGGCGGAGGGCATCGCGAGCGGCGGCTGCCCGATAGGCGGCAACTGATGAGCGGCAAGCCCGCGCCTCGCTCTGCCAAAGAGAGGCAAGAGAAGTTTGCTGCTTCGGCGCCCGCGCCGTTCCCGAAAAAATCAGGGCAAGGGAAGTTTTCTACATCGGCGCCCGCGCCTCACTCTGCCAAAGAGAGGCAAGAGAAGTTTGCTGCTTCGGCGCCCGCGCCGTTCCCGAAAAAATCAAGGCAAGAGAAGCCCCGTACATCGGCGCCCGCGCCTCACTCTGCCAAAGAGAGGCAAGAGAAGTTTGCTACCTCGGCGCCCGCGCCGTTCCCGAAAAAATCAGGGCAAGAGAAGCCCCGTACATCGGCGCCCGCGCCTCACTCTGCCAAAGAGAGGCAAGAGAAGCCCCGTACATCGGCGCCCGCGCCGTTCCCGAAAAAATCAAGGCAAGAGAAGTTTGCTGCTTCGGCGCCCGCGCCTCACTCTGCCAAAGAGAGGCAAGAGAAGTTTTCTACATCGGCGCCCGCGCCTCTCTCTGCCAAAGAGAGACAAGAGAAGTTTGCTATATCGGCGCCCGCGCCGTTCCCGAAAAAATCAGGGCAAGAGAAGCCCCGTACATCGGCGCCCGCGCCACAGGCGGTGCCGGAGACAACGGGCGGCCCCGCCGAAAAGGTCCACTGGAAGGGTAGCGCGCTGCTGGCCCCCGTGCCGGCGGTCATGGTCTCCTGCGGCACCCCGGAGCGGCCCAACATCCTCACGGTGGCCTGGACGGGGGTGCTGTCTACCCGGCCGCCTGTCACCTATGTCTCTGTCCGCCCCACTCGCCACTCTTACCGGCTGATCCTTGAGAGCGGAGTTTTTGTCATCAACCTCACCCCCGCCGCGCTGGTGCGGCAGGCCGACTTCTGCGGCATTTATACCGGGGCGAAGGTGAATAAGTTTGAGCGCTGCGGCCTCACCCCCGTCCCCTCGCCCTATGTCCCCGCCCCCATGATCGGGGAGTGCCCCGTGTCGCTGTCCTGTCGGGTGAAAGAGCGGGTGCCGCTGGGCAGTCACGACCTGTTTGTGGCGGAGATTGTCGGGGTGAGCGTCAGCCCCGAGCTGCTCGACGGGCAGGGCAAGCTGCACCTGGAGCGGGCGGGGCTGTGCGCCTATGCCCACGGAGAGTACTATGAGCTGGGGCGGCAACTGGGCCGCATCGGCTTTTCCACCGACAAACCGACAGGAGGCAGGCATGGCAAAAAAGGTCGAACCCCCACCGACGGATAGGGCACTTGTGCCGGAGCAGACAGACCCCCGCCCGGGGATCCCCGCCAAACCGGCCGAAACCGCGCCCCCCCTCACCCCGGCGGACGATGGCTTGGCGGCGCGTGTGTTCACCTATATTGACCGCTGTTTCGGCTCGGACGCCGCCTTTGAGCGTGACATGGGGCTGGCCCCCAAGACGGTCAGCAACTGGCGGCGGGGCAAGTCGGCCGCCTACCGGAAGATGCTGCCCGAGCTGGCCCGCTGCTTTGACATCCCCCTGACTCGCCTGACCGGTCGGGAAAGCACCGCCCTGGCCCTCACCCCGGAGGAGGAGGAGCTGGTGCTCTGGTACCGCAAGACCGAGCGGCTGACCTCGGAACAGCGCCGGGCGCTGCGGGAGACGGTCAGGCGCATGATTGAGCTCTACCTCAAGTAAACGCCGCTTTGCGCGGACATGTCAACCATGGTTGTCGCGCGGCTATATCACAGTCAAAGGATATTCACATGATCAAGCGATTTATCGGCTACTACCGTGCCCACCAGCTCCTGCTCTGGACCGACCTCGGAGCGGCGGTGGTGTTTGCCCTGTGCAATCTGCTCTACCCCCGCTTCACCCAAACCATGCTCAAGGAGCTGATCCCGGCGGCGGTTGCCAATGCCGGGGTCCTGTCGGTCATCTGGCAGTACGCCGCCCTGTTGCTCGGCATTTTCCTGCTCAAATATGCCGTGAACTACTACATGACCTACTACGGGCACGTGATGGGCGTGCGCATGCAGGCGGATATGCGGGCCGACCTGTTCCGCCACCTGCAACGGCTGCCCTGCAACTTTTACGACAACCACAAGACCGGCTCGCTGATGTCCCGCCTGACCAACGACCTCTTTAACATCACCGAGCTGGCGCACCACGGGCCGGAGGACCTGCTCATCTCGCTCATCCAGTTTATCGGCGCCTTTGTGCTGATGGCGCTGATCAACCCGCCCCTGACCCTGATTTCGGTGTGCCTGGTGCCGGTAATGTTCTTTTTCGCCGCCAAAAAGCGGCGGGCGCTCTCCGCCGCCTTTACCCGCTCCCGTGAGGCGGTGGCGGAGATCAGCGCCGGGCTGGAGAACAGCATCTCGGGTATCCGGGTCACCATGGCGTACAACGCCTCCGACCGTGAAAACGCCAAGTTTGACACGCTCAACGGCGAGTATGAGATGGCGCAGGGCACGGCCTACCGGGAGATGGGGTCCTTCCACTCCTTTTTGGGGCTGTGCATGGACCTGCTGGCGCTGCTGGTACTGGTGGCGGGCGCCATGTTCGCGGTGCGCGGGCGGGTCAGCTATGACGAGCTGGTGGCGTTCATCCTGTATGTCGGCGTGTTCACCCAGCCCATCGCGCGCATGGTCGCCTTTGTGGAGCAGTACCAGAACGGCATGACCGGCTTCCGCCGCTTCGTGGAGCTGATGGAGGCCCCGCCCGAGGAGGACGCGCCGGGCGCAGTGGAGCTGGCGGAGGTGGCGGGGGACATCACCTTTCGCCATGTCAGCTTTGCTTATGATGAGCAAAGCCCGGTGCTGACCGACATCAACTTTCATATCCCCCGCGGGAAGACCCTGGCGCTGGTCGGCTCCTCGGGCGGCGGCAAGACCACCATCTGCCACCTGCTGGCGCGGTTCTATGAGCCCACGGCAGGGGAGATTCTGCTGGACGGGCAGGACATCCGTACCTTTACCCGCGCCTCCTTGCGGCAGGCGGTGGGGATCATGGCGCAGGACGTCTTTCTCTTCAACGCCTCCGTTTTCGACAACATTGCCTACGGCAAAGAGGGGGCTACGCTCGAGCAGGTGCGCGCGGCGGCGGCTTTCGCCGGGATTGACGAGTTCATCAGCTCGCTGCCGGACGGCTACGACACGGTCACCGGCGAGCGCGGGGTGAAGCTGTCGGGCGGGCAGAAACAGCGCATCGCCATTGCCCGCATCTTTTTGAAGAACCCGCCGATTCTGATTCTGGACGAGGCGACCTCGGCGCTCGACAATGTGACCGAGCGGCAGATTCAGGCCAATGTGGCGGCGCTGGGCGAGGGGCGCACCAAGCTGGTGGTGGCGCACCGCCTGTCCACCGTGCAGCACGCGGACGAGATTCTCCTCATTGATAAAGAGGGCATTCTGGAGCGCGGCACCCATGAGGAGCTGCTGGCAAAAGGCGGTGCCTATGCCCAGCTGGTCTTTGCCACCGAGTGACCCTTGCCGGCGACCGCCGCACTGCCGCCCTGAACGACAAAAAACAGCCGAAAACTCGGCTGTTTTTTATTGGCAGCGGGGGAGCTTGTCCGCGAAAGCGGCTTTTTTCTTGGGGGTTTTCGCCCAAATCCGGCCTTTTCGCGCTCAGGTGTCGGCCAGCTTGCGGCCCATGAGCACGCCCATGACCGACGCCATCATCAGCCCGCGGGTCCAGCCGCTCGAGTCGCCCAGACAGTAGAGGGACTGGATGTTGGTATGGAAGTCCGCGTCCATTTTGATGCGGTTGGAGTAGAACTTCAGCTCGGGCGAGTAGAGCAGGGTCTCAATCGAGGCAAAGCCGGGCAGCACCATGTCCACGGCGTGGATGAAGTTGATGATGTTGGTCATGGCGCGGTAGGGCATGGCGGCGGTGATGTCGCCCGCCACCGCGTCGGGCAGGGTGGGCTTCACGTTGGACTGCGCCAGCTCCTTGGGCCAGGTGCGCTTGCCGTCCAGAATGTCGCCGAACCGCTGCACGAGAATATGGCCGTTGCCCAGCATATTGGTCAGCTCCCCGATCTTCTGGGCATAGGCGATGGGCTGGTTGAAGGGCGAACTGAAGTTGTGGGAGACCAGAATGGCCAGGTTGGTGTTGTCCGACTTGTGTTCCTTGTACGAGTGGCCGTTGACCACCGCTAAGTTGTTGTCGTAGTTTTCCTGGCTGACATACCCGCCGGGGTTCTGGCAGAAGATACGCACCTTGTTCTTAAAGGGCTGGGGGTAGCCGATCAGCTTGGACTCATACAGAATATCGTTGACCCGCTCCATGACCTCATTGCGCACTTCCACCCGCACCCCGATATCCACCGTGCCGGGCTCGTGGGCAATGTCATACTCCGCGCAAATCTTCTCCAACCAGTCGGCGCCCCGCCGGCCGGCCGCCACCACGGTATGTTCGGCCTCAATGGTAAAGTTTTGTTTACCGTCATAGACCGTCGCTCCGCGGCAGACCGCCCCTTCGAGCAACAGGTCAACACACTCGTGGCCAAAGAGCACCTCCACCCCGCGCGAGATCAGGTCCTGCTCGATGGCGCCGTAGAGCGCCTGGGCGCGCTCGGTGCCCAGGTGACGGATGGGGCAGTCCACCAGTTGCAGTCCCGCCCGGATGGCGCGGCGGCGGATTTCCTTGACTTCCTCGCCCCCGTGCAGTCCCTCGACATGCCGGTCGGCGCCGTAGGACAGGTAGATTTTGTCGGTGTACTCAATGGTTTCCTGCGCCAGCTGTGCGCCGATGAGCGTGGGGAGGTTGCCCCCCACCTCCGCCGACAGCGACAGCTTGCCGTCCGAAAAGGCGCCCGCGCCCGAAAAGCCGGTGGTGATATGGCAGTAGGGCTGGCAGTTGACGCACTTGCCCGTCTTTTGCTTGGGACAACGGCGGTCCTTGACCGCCCTGCCTTTCTCGACAATGACAATCTTCTTTTTGTAGCCGCGCGCCAGCAGCTCCACCGCGGTAAAAATGCCCGCGGGGCCCGCGCCGATAATGAGTATGTTTGTTTTCATGGTTGTTTCCGTCCGATGAGTGATAGTGCGGCACCCGCCGCAGCCGGTTTTCGGTGGTTTGAAAGAGGGGCTTGCTTTGAGAGAGGGGTTTTAGCGGCTCGGGACGCCCGCGATCCCTTCGCCGCAGCCGGTTTTCGGTGCTTTGAAAGAGGGGCTTGCTTTGAAAGAGGGATTTTAGCGGCTCGGGACGCCCGCGATCCCTTCGCCGCCGCCGGTTTTCAGTGCTTTGAGAGTGGGATTTTAGCGGCTCGGGACGCCCGCGATCCCTTCGCCGCGGCCGGTTTTCAGTGCTTTGAGAGCGGGATTTTAGCGGCTCGGGACGCCCGCGATCGGGTAGTTTTGGGCGACCGAGGCGGCGATGGCCTTGGCCTCCTCGACCATAGCGGGGTCTGTCTCCCTGTCAAAGTCATGGTAACTCACCGCCGACAGGTCCTGCCCTGTCAGGCAGGAGAACCAGACGCAGCCCGCCAGGAAGCGTCCCAGTCCCAGCGAGAGGTGGAAGCCGTCTCGGTAAAGGGGCGACAGTCCGCGCTTGTACGCCTCGGCGATGGCGTCGCCCACGGGGAGGATGCCGTCCGCCCGGATGTCCTTGGCGGCCTGCCGGTAGGCGGCGGACAGGTCGGCGTGCATCTTTTCGGGGTCGGTGTAGCGTGTTTCCGCCAGCCGCGCGCTGCCCGGCTCGTAGGCCCAGGTCTGCTGCAGCAGCAGCCGCGCGCCGGGGCACAGACGGCGGATATACGCCGCCAGCTCGTTCAGGTAGGGCTGGTAGGTGGGGTAGTCGGTCGACTCAAAGCTGTACTGCTGGAGGGTGACAAAGTGCCACTCGTCGGACAGCAGCGCGTCCTTGAGGGAGAGGGGGAGGTCACTCGGCATCCCGTTCAGGTCGAGGGCGTAGGCGGCCCCCTCCGAGAGCATGTTCCGATAGTGACGGTAGAGCGAACAGCCGCCAATCACCAAATTCATGGCCTTGACAGGCACCCCCGCCGAGCGGCCGATGCCGTACAGGTAGCGTTGCGCGTCTCTGGAAAAGCTGTTGCCGATAGACAGAATTTTCATGCGTGTACTCCTTGATCGCGGATAGTATTTTCAGGATGACCGGTGCGCGCGAAAGGCAACCGCTCACCCCGCGGGGCAAGCGATGCCGCAACAATCATAGTATAGCACAAGTGTGCCCCAAACGCAACCAAAAAAAAGTTGGTGAAAAATCTACGCATTTTATTGCGCCGATTGACTTTTGTCAGGTAGTGTTGTATAATGATAGCAGAGATGCAAGGAAAAGGTTTGGCAGGGAAGCCTATGCGTGGATTTGTCCGAACCCGTTCCGAAACAGAGAGAGAAAAGGGGAATGAGACATGGGAAAAGTGGTGACTTTTGGTGAGATCATGCTTCGCTTGGCGCCTCCGGGATACCTGCGCTTTGTGCAGACCGACACGCTGGAGGTAGTGCTGGGCGGCGGCGAGGCCAATGTCTCGGTTTCGCTGGCGAACTACGGACTGGACAGCCGGTTCATCACCAAACTGCCCAAGCATGAGATCGGGCAGATGGCGGTCAATGCGCTCCGCCGCTATGGGGTGGACACCTCGGGCATTGTGCGCGGCGGGGACCGCGTGGGCATCTACTTCTGCGAGAAGGGTGCCAGCCAGCGCCCGTCCAAGGTCATTTATGACCGGGCGCACTCGTCCATCGCCCAGGCAAAACCCGAGGATTTCGACTGGGACAGCATTTTTGAGGGGGCGTCGTGGTTCCACTTCACGGGCATTACCCCCGCCCTGTCCCCCACCGTCGCCGAGATTTGCCTGGACGCCTGCCGCGCCGCCAAGGCGCGCGGGGTGAGCGTCTCCTGCGACCTCAACTACCGCAAGAAGCTCTGGACGAAGGAGCAGGCCGGGCGCACCATGTCCGCGCTGATGGCGTATGTGGACGTGTGTATTTCCAACGAGGAGGACGCCCACGACATCTTCGGCATCTCCGCGCAGGGCACCGACATCGACTCGGGCAAGCTCAACCACGAGGGCTACAAGAGCGTGGCCAAGCAGCTGGCAGACCGATTTGGATTTAAGAAAGTCGCCATCACCCTCCGCTCCTCCATCAGCGCCAACGACAACGACTGGGCGGGGCTGCTGTATGACGGAGAGCGTTACTGCTTCTCCCGCTCCTACCGGATGCACATTGTGGACCGTGTGGGCGGCGGGGACTCGTTCGGAGGCGGGCTGATCTATGCGCTGCTGTCGGGGTATGATACCGAGCAGGCCATCGAGTTCGCCGTCGCCGCCTCCTGCCTGAAACACACGGTGGAGGGAGACTTCAACCACGTCACAGTGGAGGAAGTGCGCGCCCTGATGGGCGGCTCCGGCTCGGGACGGGTCCAGCGCTGAACGCTTTGTCCCTGCCGCCGCACGGCGGCAGGGACAAACTATACCGTCTGCAAGGGTAGCAACGAGCGCAGGTGTCACCCGAGCCCCACACGGCATCGCGCGACAAGGTAGGAGGATGGTTATGACAAACACCCCCCACAAACTTTCTCAAAAAATCAGCGCCTTTTGGCACCGGACAGGCTCCCATCGGTTGCTGGCAGGGTTGGTTTTATTGACACTGCTGTGCGGTATTTGCGGTTGCTTTTCCCCGTATACGCCGATTATCGGCGATGAAGCCCTCGACGACTCACCCCGCTTTGTGATGAACGGCAAAACCTTTGTGGAGGGCGACGAGCATTGGTTCCCCATGCGCCATACCACGGGCGATGTGGGCGACTTTGTGGCGGCCATCGGGCAGGAGATTGACATCTATTCCGATGAGCTGCACGGGCTTGAGATCTATCGGCTCTCACTGGGGACGGTGGATACCCTCTACCTGCTGGGCAACGGGCAGGACTACCGCCTGTTCCGCTGGGATTACGAGCGTGACCTGTCGCCGCTCAGCGACATGGCGCACCTCTTGTCGGGCGTCGGCGCGACGGACAGCGCCGCCGTGCAGGCCGTGTCGGTGATGCAGGTCAACTACCTGTCCGGGGAGGACATTGACGCGCTCTACCGGTTGCTGTCCGAGCTGCCGGTCAGCACGCCGGCCGAGTACAACCGGCACCTGGTGGCGGTGTATCGGGAGGCTTACGGCACGAGCAGGCTCCACGCCCACGAGGACGGCGAAAGGCTGCACTACCTCTCCCGGGCGGCACGCCGGCGGGCGGAACGGCTGTGGTACGACCAGGCACTGCCGTTCGAGCTGATGCTGGCCAACCAGATGGTCCTGAACCTCCGCTACTACCCAAACACCCACTACCTGCAATGCGGCAGCTACTACTTCCCCCTTTCCGAGGCGCAGTGCGAGGAGTTCTGCGCGCTGGTGGGGATGGAGGAATAACGGCCGCCTTTGGCGGCCCGCCGCTTTCAGCGACCCGCCACCTTTGGAGGCCCGCCACTTGCAGCGGCCGCCGCTTTCAGCGACCCGCCACCTTTGGAGACTCGCCGCTTTCAGCGGCCGCCGCCTTTGGCGGCCGCCGCTTTCAGCGGCCGCCACCTTTGGCGGCCCGCCACTTGCAGCGGCCGCCGCCTTTGGCGGCCCGCCGCTTTCAGCGGCCGCCACCTTTGGAGACTCGCCGCTTTCAGCGGCCCGCCACCTTTGGTGGCCGCCTATCCAATCACAGCATAGAAAAAACGCCGGGGAAACCCGGCGTTTTTGGTTTGGTAAATTAGACTTTCGGAATGACGAGCTCGATCTCGCGGCCGAGCTTGGCGGACTTGGCGATCCCGTCAATGATGGCCTGGTTGTAGAGAATCTGCGCGGAGGGAACGGGGGCGGAGGTGCCGTCCTTCACGGCGTCGAGGAAGGTACGGATCTTCCGGTCAAAGAGGGTCCCTCTCTTGTTCGCGGGAATCAGCGGCACTTCGGTAGTGACCTGTGCGCCCGCGACCTCGTGGTAGATGGTCATGGGCTTGTCAAAGGTGCCGTTCCAGCACTCGGTGGAGGGCACACGCAGCGAGCCCTTGGTCCCCATGATGATGGTGTCACCCGGGGTGTCGAGGTTCATTGCCCAGGCGATACGGAAGTCAACAATGATGTCACCCTCCAGACGGATGAACGCGGCGGCGAAATCGTCCACCGTGAACTTCTTGGCATACTCGGGGTGGCCGGACTGCTGGTAGCCCGAGTAGTTCGGGTCCTTGCCGAAGAAGGCCGAGGTGTAGCCCGAGACGGTCAGGGGTTTCGGGTAGCCGATGGCGTTGAGCACCAGGTCCAGCGAGTAGCAGCCGATGTCGCCCAGCGCGCCCAGGCCGGCCGTCTTGTCCTCAATGAAAGTGGTGCCGTGGGGGAAGGGAATGCCGCGGCGGCGACCGCCGCCGGTCTGGATGTAGTAGATTTTGCCCAGCTCGCCCGACTGACAGATCTTGCCGATCATCTGCATATTCTCGTCAAAACGGGGCTGGAACCCGATGGACAGCACGCGCCCGCTCTTCTTTTCGGCGCGGATGATGTCGGCGGCTTCCTCCACCGTGACGGCCATGGGCTTCTCCAGCAGGACATGGATGCCGGCGTTCAGACAGTCAATGGCGCACTCGGCATGGGTGCGGTTGTAGGTGCAGATACTGACGGCGTCCAGCTTCAGACTCTTGTCAGCCAGCATTTCCTTGTGGGACGCGTAGTTGGTCTTGACACCGGTGACGCCGTGCTTTTCGCAGAAAGCGGCAGCCTTGCCCGGGATGAGGTCGGCCATCGCCACCATCTCCACATCGCGCTGGTTCAGGTAAGCCTTAATGTGAGCGTCGGCAATCCAGCCGGTGCCGATGATACCCACGCGCACCTTGCGGTTGGCGTCGACCTTCTCGGTTTTCTGCACAACCTTGAATTCATCCAAAATGGACGCATCGTTGTTTGCCATGTAATATTCCTCCGATTTACTATAATTGCTTGAAAAACTGTTGGTACTTCCATTATAGCAGAAGAAGGCCGACTTGTCTATGTGTTGAATATGCTGAATTTTCCTCTTTTTTTTTGGACATATTGTAGGGAATGACCAGCCGGGCCGGCAGGGAATTGCGCTTGACATCACAGGGAAAGTCCTGTATAATACAGTCAGCATCACGGCGACGGGAGGGACCCCCATGGCGAAAAGGATTCTGGCGTTTGATTTCGGCGCGTCCAGCGGCAGGGCCATGCTGGCGAGCTATGACGGACAAACGATTGCGGTGGAGGAGATTCACCGCTTTTCCAATGACCCCGTCACCCTGCACGGGCACATGTACTGGGACATTCTGCGCCTGTGGCACGAGGTCAAGCAGGGGATGCTGAAAGCCCGCCTCGCCGGTCCGATCGACGCGGTGGGCATTGACACCTGGGGGGTGGATTTCGCCCTGCTCGACCGCCACGGCGAGCTGCTGGGCAACCCGGCGCACTACCGCGACCCCCGCACACAGGGCATTCCGGAGGAGGTCTTTGAACGCCTGCCCGCCCACGAGCTGTACCGGCGCACGGGCATCCAGACCCTGCGCTTCAACACCCTCTACCAGCTCTACTATCTTGCCACCCGCCACCCCGAGCGGCTGGCGCAAACCGACAAAATCCTCTTGATCCCCGACCTGTTCGCCTATTTTCTCACGGGTGAGCGGCGGGCAGAGATGACCATCGCCTCTACCTCCAACTTTTTAGACCCCCACCGCCGCACATGGGATACCGACATTTTGGAGCGGCTGGGCGTCCCGACCGGGATACTGCCCGAGCTCATCGCGCCCGGTCAGGTCTACGGGACACTCCGCCCCGAGCTCTGCGAGGAGCTGGGCTGCCCGCCCCTGCCGGTCATTGCCGTCTGCACCCATGACACCGCCTCCGCGGTGGCGGCTGTCCCGGCAGTCTCTGCCGGGGCAGAGGGCTTTGCCTATATCAGCTGCGGCACCTGGTCGCTGTTCGGCACCGAGCTGCCCGCGCCGCTGATGAGCGCGGGGGCCGAGGCCGCCCAGTTCACCAACGAGGGGGGCTGGGACGGGTCGATCCGTTTCCTCAAAAATATCATGGGACTGTGGCTGATCCAGGAGTCCCGCCGGCACTGGATGCGGCAGGGTGAGCAGGTGAGCTATGCCGAGCTTGAGGCCGAGGCGTTGGCGGCGCCCCCCTTTGTCAGTTTTGTGGACTGCGACGCCCCCGAGTTTGAGACGGCGGGAGACCTGCCCGGCCGGGTGCAGCGCTTCTGCGAGGTGACGGGGCAGCCGGTGCCCCGGACGAGGGGCGAGATCATGCGCTGCATCTACCAGAGCCTGGCGATGAAGTACAAGCAGCACTTCGCCACCCTGTGCGGACTGACCGGCGTGCGCTACCCCCGTATCCACATGCTGGGCGGGGGCATCAAGGACACCCTGCTTTGCCGCATGACCGCCGACGCCACCGGGGTCACGGTGCAGGCCGGACCGGCGGAAGCCACCGTGATGGGCAATATTGCCGTGTGCCTGCTCTCGCTCGGGGAACTGGACAGCTTGGCGCAGGCACGGGCGGTCATTGCCCGCTCGGTCCCCCTCGCCACCTATACCCCCGCCGACCCCGACTCGTGGGACCGCCGCTACGCTACCTACCAAACCTATGTGGGCAAGAGCGGCCGCACCTGATTTCTGTAAACAAAAGATGACATATACCCGAAATCGCAGTAAGAGAGGTTGAGGAAAAAATGAAGACAGCACAGCACTACCAACTGGCGAAGGAACTGTATGCCGGGATCGGGGTGGACACCGAGGCCGCCCTTGCCGCGCTCCGGCAAGTCGCCGTTTCCCTGCACTGCTGGCAGGGGGATGACGTGCGGGGCTTTTTGTCGAAAAGAGCCCTGTCGGGCGGCATCCAGACCACCGGCAACTACCCCGGCAGTGCGCAAACCCCCGAACAATTGCGGGCGGATCTTGACTTTGCCCTCCGCATGATTCCGGGCACGCACCGGCTGAACCTCCACGCCATTTATGCCGACACCGCCGAGGCGGTCGAGTTGCCCGACCTCGCCCCCCGTCATTTTGCCTCGTGGGTGGACTGGGCGCGCGAGCGGGGCATGGGGCTGGACTACAACCCCACCTGCTTTGCCCACCCCATGGCCGACTCCGGCTTTACCATCTCCTCCGCCGACCCCGCCGTGCGGGCTTTTTGGATCGAGCATTGCCGGGCCTCCCGGAAGATCAGCGAGTATTTCGGCCGGGAGCTGAACACCAAGTGCGTGACCAACTTCTGGTTCCCCGACGGGTACAAGGACACCCCCTATGACCGGGAGGCACCCCGCTACCGTATGAAAACCGCGCTGGACGAGGCACTGGCGGAAAAGCTCGACCCCCGCTACCATCTGGACGCGCTGGAAAGCAAGGTGTTCGGCATCGGCGTGGAGAGCTACACCGTCTCCTCCAACGAGTTTGCGCTGGGCTACGCCGCCAGCCGCGGCATTGCCTACACGCTCGACGCGGGGCACTTCCACCCCACCGAGTGCATCTCGGACAAAATCTCGGCGGTGCTGCTGTTCACCCGTGAGCTGCTCCTGCACGTCAGCCGCCCCGTCCGCTGGGACAGCGACCACGTGGTCACGCTGGACGACGAGTTGCAGGCCATTGCCCAGTCGCTGGTGCGCACCGGGCTGCTTTCGAGGACCCACATCGGGCTCGACTACTTTGACGCCTCCATCAACCGCGTGGCGGCGTGGATTATCGGCACCCGCAATATGCTGAAAGCCCTGCTCAAAGCCTTCCTGGAGCCCACCGCCGAGCTGCAGCGGCTGGAGCTCGAGGGCGACTACACCGCCCGGCTGGCACTGGTGGAGGAGCTGAAGTCCTATCCCTTCTCGGCGGTCTGGGACTACTATTGCGAGAGCATGGACGTGCCGGTCCGCGAGGCGTGGCTGCAGGCCGTTCGACAGTATGAAGCCGACGTCCTGTCCAAACGATGAGCCCCACCCCCGTCAAACTTCCCCCCCACTGCCGCTCGGCTGTCTGGGGGGGCAGTCGTATCAAAACCCGGTATGGCATCGACGCCCCGCTGCCCAATATCGCGGAAGTGTGGTATGTCTATGAGGGAGCGGAGCCCACCGCCGACGAGCCCCCCCTGTCTGCTGTCCTCACCGCCGACCACCCGCCCCACGCCCTCCCCCTGCTGGTCAAGCTGATTGACGCCGGGGAGGCGCTGTCGGTGCAGGTGCACCCGTCCGACAGCGACCGGCCGGGGCAGGGCAAGGCCGAGCTGTGGGTGGTGCTCGAAGCTCCGCCGGGCGCGGAGCTGGTGTACGGGCTGACGGTGGACCGGGCCAGCTATGTGCAGGCGGTCGGAGCGGGCGACTTTGAGGGCGGCCTGCGCCGTGTGCCGGTCAAAAAGGGGGATGTCTTTTTTGTCCCCCCCGGCCTGGTGCACGCCATCGGGGGCGGCATCCTGCTGGCGGAAATCCAGCAGCACTCCCCCCTCACCTACCGCCTGTATGACTATGACCGGCGGGGGCCGGACGGCAAACCCCGCCCCCTGCACGTGCCCGAGGCCCTGTCGGTGCTGCGCGGTTATACCGACGAGGAGATACAGGCGCTCCGCTATGCAAGCGGTAGGCCCGACCCCGCCTGCATCGCCGCCTGCCCTTGGTTTGAGACCTATTTGCTCCAAACGGCAGACCGCCTGCCCCAAACGGCAAGCCATCCCCAAACCACAGACAGCCTGCTCCAAACGGCAAGCCGTCCCCAAAGCACAGACAGCCTGCTCCAAACGGCAAGCCGTCCCCAAACCACAGACAGCCTGCTCCAAACGGCAAGCCGTCCCCAAACCACAGACAGCCTGCTCCGGACGGCAAGCCGTCCCCAAACCACAGACAGCCTGCTCCGGACGGCAAGCCGTCCCCAAACCACAGACAGCCTGCTCCGGACGGCAAGCCGTCCCCAAACCACAGACAGCCTGCTCCGGACGGCAGACCGTCCCCAAACCACAGACCGCCTGCCCCAAACGGCAGACCGTCCCCAAACAGCAGACACCGCCGGGATGACAGATGCCCCTGCACCCCACGGCCTTTCGCTGGAAGTGCCCGCGCACAGCTTTGCCTATCTGCTACTGACCGAGGGGCAGGGCACGCTGGTACACGAGGGCAGGCGCTACCCGCTCGCCCCCGCCGACTGCTACCTGCTGCCCGCCGGCACGGGGCACTGCTCTTTGGAGGGCGACCTTGTCGCCCTGTTCACCACCCTCCCGCGCGCCCGTGGGGAGTAAAACGGGAGTGAGCCTCCCGGCAACGCCGGGAATTAGACCACCCTCCCGCGCACCCGTGGGGAGTAAAACGCCGGGCCAAAAGCGGCAGGGCTGACAACAGCCAGCCCACCGCTATCCAATAGAAAAAAAGCAAGAGCCAAGAGTGAAAAGTACTCTTGGCTCTTGCTTTTATGATACAGACAGCTTTTTCACACAAAGTGGATGCCAACAGGCATGGGATGCCAGCAGGCATGGGATGCCAACGGGCGTTTGTGTATGCGTATGGCAAAGCCCGGCGGCTGCCTCACAGCGGTGTGGCGGCAGCGGGGGAAACAAGCCTGTCTGGCATAATGAACCGGGCTGCTGCATACGATGAAACAGTCAAAAATCCTCCGGTTCCCGAAGCGTCCGGTACGCTATGTACCTTACAGTTCCTGCTTCAGCTGGTTGAGGCACTGCAAGCAAATCTGCTTGTCGTTGAACGTCAACAGATGCTCGGTGCTGCTGCAGAGGATACAGGACTTGTCATACTTGTTGATGACAATTCTGTCGTTGTCCAGCGAGATTTCCAGCAGGTCGCGCTCGCTGATCTGCAGGTGACGGCGCATCTCCTTGGGAATGACAATTCTGCCCAGCTCATCAATGGAACGGACGATACCGGTGGTGGTTCTCATACTCATGAATTCTTCCTTTCTCGACACGATTCGATGCCGTTTGATCTATGCTGCCCGAATTATATCATATTAAACAATTATTGTCAAGGTTATTAGGACAAAATAACAAAAATAATGCATGATAATGGAAATTCAGCCGACTCACCAAAAAGCTCATGAAAAAGCTCAAAATTATGTACAACATGGCTGAGAAAGGATGACAAATGGATATATGTTAACCAAAATTTTCGCTGTGTTGGTACTGTTGTCGGCGCTGTCCGCACTGCTCACCGGCAACGTCGCCGCCCTGTCCGAGGCGGTGCTCTCGGGCGCGGGGCGGGCCGTGAGCCTCTCGATTTCGCTGTGCGGGATGATGTGCCTGTGGTGCGGGCTGCTGGAGGTCTTTCGCGCCTCCGGGGCGGTGGCCCGGCTGACCCGCCTCTTGCGCCCCCTCCTGGCCTTTGCCTTTCCGGGCGCCGTTGAGAGCGGCGAGGGGCTGGACGAGATCGCATCCAATGTCGCCGCCAACCTGCTCGGCATGGGCAACGCCGCCACCCCCTTTGGCCTGGCCGCCATGGAGCGGCTGGCCCGTGCCGCCCCCGACAGGCACACCGCCACGCCCGATATGATCACCCTGGCGGTGCTCAACTGTTCCTCACTCTCCTGTCTGCCCGCCACCCTTGTGACCCTGCGCTATGCCGCCGGCTCCGCCCGCCCCGCCGCCATTCTGCCCGCCGTGTGGCTGGTCAGCCTGTGCTGCTCGGCGGCGGCGGTCCTGCTCTGCCGCCTGTTCGGCAGTCTGCCCGAGAAGCGGCGGAAGCAGCGCCGCAAAAGGGAGCCCCCGCCCGACCGGGGCGGGGCGGTGTGGACATAAAGGCCCTCCTGCCGGCGGGAGCCCCCGACACACGGCGGGTAAAAACGAGGCGGCTGCCGCAAACAAAGTCCTGCCCTGATGAGCATGCGCGATACCGCGGTGCCAAGCCCCGTTTCACATTTGCCGCCGGAGCGCCCCATCAGGGCACGGGGCGCCCGCCGTACAGCCAAGGGAGGACGGTATGCAACCCCTATCTTTTTTGGCATCGCTGGCCATCCCCTGTGTGGTGGTGGGGGCGGCGCTGCTGCTCCTCTTTCGGGGCACGGGGCTGGGAGAGTCCTTTTTAACCGGCGCGCGGCAGGGGGTAGACACGACGGTGAAGCTGTTGCCCACGCTGGTCATGCTCATGAGCGCGGTCAGTATGCTCACCGCCTCCGGGTTGCCCGCCCTGGTGGCCGGGTGGCTGGGCCCGGCGGGGGACGCGCTGGGCATCCCGTCCGAGATCGTCCCCTTCCTGCTCATCCGTCCCTTTTCGGGGAGCGGCGGGTATGCCATGCTGGCCGACCTTTTCCGCAGCAGCGGTCCGGACAGCGCCCCCGCCCTGTGCGCGTCGGTCATCGCCGGCACCTCCGACACCGTTTTTTATGTGTTCGCCGTCTACTTCGGCTCGGTGGGGGTCAAAAGAAGCCGCTACGGCCTGCCCGTCGCGCTATTCGTCATGCTGCTGTGCGTGGTGCTGTCCTGTGCGCTGGTCGGGTGGCTGTTAGAGTAGATGGGACAGGAGGCAAGGGAAGTGTTTTCGGCGTTACTGCACTCGATTTTAGCGGTCTGCCCGACCAAGCTCTGCAGTGAGATTCGCCGCGTGGCGGAGGCCTACCCTCGCTTTGAGGCGCGGCTGTCCGAGCTCCGTGTGCGGGCCGGGCGGCTGGCGTCCCTCACCCTCGACGGGCGCAATGTCCCCCTGCAGGTGTGCCTGAGCGCCGAGGAGCTTGCCGGCATGGTGCGCACCTTCTGCCAAGGGTCGGTCTACGCATACAGCGAGTCGCTGCGGGAGGGCTATATTTCCTTTGGCGGCGGCTGTCGGGTCGGGGTGGCGGGTCGGGCGATCACCGAGGACGGGGTGCCGGTGGGGGTGGGGGAGGTCACCTCGCTCTCCATCCGCATCCCCCACCATGTGCCGGGGGCGGGCAATACCGCCGTGTCGGTCTTTCGCGCCATGGGCTGCCGGCACGGACTGCTGGTCTACTCCGCCCCCGGGGTGGGCAAGACCACCGTGCTGCGCGATATGGCGGTGCAGCTCTCCTCGGGGGCTTCCGCCCGCCGGGTGGCGGTCATAGACAGCCGGGGGGAGCTGGACGGCGACTGTATCGGGCGGGGGTGCCTCGCCGATGTCCTGCTGGGCTACCCCAAGGCGGAGGGCATCGAGATCGCCACCCGCACCCTCTCCCCCGAGGTGGTGGTCTGCGACGAGATCGGGGGGTACGAGGACGCCGAGTCCGTGTTGGCGCTGCAACACTGCGGGGTGCCCCTGATCGCCTCCGCCCACGCCGACACAACGGCGGGGTTGCTGGCGCGCAGTCCCATCCGGCTACTGGTGGACAGCGGTGTCTTTGGCGCCTTTGTCGGCATCTTCCGGGGGGCGGGCAACCGCTACACCTACCGGGTGGACTACCACGAGAGTATCATCGCCGCGGCAGACCAGCCACGGCTGTCGGCAGGCGGATGAAATTGACTGATAACGGGAGGTCGGTACCATGTTGCTCAAATCCTTTGGCGTGATTGTCCTGCTCGGCATGACGCTGTACCTATGTATTTCCTTTTCGGTCTTTGAGCGGCGGCGGATGGCGCAAAGCGAGGGCTTCCTCCTGCTGGTGCGCCACATCAAGGCGCAGATCGCCTGCTTTCGCTTGCCGCTGGGCGAGATTTTCCACACCTTTGCGCATGCCGAGCTGGAGCGGTGCGGATTTCTGCCCACCCTGCGGGAGGGCCGGGATTTTGCCGCCGCCCTGCAGGCCGCCGCCCCCGCCATCTGGCTGTCCGCCGAGGAGAGCGGTCTGTTGCGCGCCTTTGCGGGGGAGCTGGGGCGGAGCTACCGCGAGGAGCAGGTGGCCTGCTGTGAGTACTACGCCGGCGAGCTCGAACAGGCGTATGCCCAGCGGCGGCGCGACCACCCCACCCGGGCAAAGCTCTACCGGTCGCTCTTTGTCACAGGCGCCCTGATGCTCATCATTATTTTGGTGTGACGGCTGAGGCAGATCACCCTGTCCCGATGAAAGGAGGACAAAAACCATGGATGTCAGTCTGGTGCTCAAGGTGGCGGGGGTGGGCATGCTGGTGACGGTCGCCTCCCAGATCCTTGGCAAGGCCGGCAGGGATGAGCAGGCCATGCTGGTGTCCATCGCGGGCATCATCATTGTGCTGCTGTTGCTGGTGGAGGAGATCGGGCGCCTGTTCAGCACCGTTCGCGCGGTGTTCGGATTTTGACTCTGGCGCAGGTTGTCGCCGCGGCGGTGCTGGTGGCCGTCACCGCCATGCTGCTGCGGGAGGGGGGCAGTCGCTTTGCCCCCGCCGCGATCGCGCTGGGGGGCGTGCTGCTGCTGGCGGTGGCGGTGGGGCGGCTGTCCGAGTCGGTGCGCTGGCTGCGGGCGCTGACCGAGGCCACCCCCCTCACTCCCTATGTGGGGGTGATGCTCAAGGCGCTGGGGGTGGGCTATGTGGTCGAGGTGGGGGCGGATGTGTGCCGGGACCTGGGCGCCGAGGGCACGGCCGCCAAGCTCGAACTGTGCGGCAAGGCGGAAATTCTGCTGCTTTGCCTGCCCTATCTGGGCGAGCTGTTAGAACTGGCGCTGTCCTTAGTGGTATGAAGCTCACACCGTAGCGTGAGTGGGCAAAACAAGGGACAGGTTTGTCAAAAAAGCGGTCAAGCTGTCCGGTACGGGCAGACATCGGGGGGAGGCGTATGAGAGCAAACAAGGGCAGGGGACTGCTGGCGTTGGGGCTGCTGGTGTGGCTGCTGTCGGTGCGGGTCTCGGCACAGGCGCCCTCTTTGGAGGCCTCATCAGAGGCGCCCCCGTCAGCGACGGGATCACCGGAGGCCGAGGACACCGACTGGCTGGCGGAGTTTCGTGCGGCACTGCCCGACCTGGTGGCAGACCGGGTAGAGGTGCGGACCCCCGAGGACGCCATGGCACTGGTGGGCTTTGAGCACCTGAGCCATGTGCTGTGGCAGGGACTGCGGGACGCCACCCCCCGCATTCTTTCCACCTTTGCCACCCTGTGCGGCCTGGCGGTACTGGGCGGGGCGGTCACGCTGCTGTCCGACGGGCTGCAAAAGGGGGAGCTGCGGCAGGCGCTGGCCACCCTCACCGGGGTGGCGTCTGCGCTGGCCATTTACGCGCTGGTGGCAGACACCGTCACCCGCACCACCGCCTATCTGGCCGACCTGCGGGACTTTGCCGTGGCGCTGCTGCCGGTCATGTCCGGGCTGTATGTGGCGGGGGGCAACACAGCCACCGCCGTCGCCAACTCCGCCGCCACCTCGGGCATGCTGCTCCTGATGGAGGGGCTGGGGGCGGGGGTGCTCTCGCCGCTGGTGAGCGCCTGTTTCGCCTTCGCACTGGTGGGGGCGCTCGGGGGCGGTGTGAAGCTGGACGGGGTCGCCAAAAACCTGCGGGGCATTTACCTCACCCTGCTCGGGCTGATGGCGGCGGTCGCCACCGCCTCGCTCGGACTGCAGACCGCCCTGGCGCAGGCGACCGACAGCGTGGGCATCCGCACCGCCCGCTTCGCGGTGGGCAGTATGATTCCCCTGGTGGGCACGGCGCTGGGCAGTACCCTCAGCACCCTGTCCGCCTCCCTCACCCTGATCAAAAGCACGGTGGGGGTCGGGGCGGTGGCGGCGGTGGTCCTGCTGACTTTGCCCATCGTCATTGAGCTATACGGCACCCGGCTCTGCCTCTCGCTCTGCGCCTCACTGGCCAAGATGCTGGGCTTTGAGTCGGGGGAGCGGCTGCTCACCGATTTTCGGGGCATTTTCGATATGGCGCTGGCGGTGGTCGCGTTCACCTCGGTGATGTTCATCATGTACCTCACCATTTTCATCAAGTGCGCGTATGCCATTTCGTGAGGAGCGGGTATGAAAGAGTATCTGGCCGCCCTGATTCTGACCGCGGCGCTGGCGGCGCTGGCCTCCCTCTTTTCGGCGGAGGGCAAAACCCGCAAATATGTCAACTTTACTTTATCTCTGGTGGCTTTTCTGGTCATTGTCTCCCCGCTGTCCGCCCTGCGCGCCGACTGGCAGCCCGATCTGCCCCCGCCCCTCCCCCCGGCGGGGGACAGTGACAACCCGGTGGTGCGGCTGGCGGAGGCCGAACTGGCGCGGGCGATTGAAAAGGCGTTTTTGTTCGAGCGGGGCAGTGTGTCGGTAGACATGACCACCACCGGCGAGGGGTCAGGGCTGCGCGTGGAGGAAATTGAGGTACATTGCCCCGAGGGCGCGCGGACGGCGGAGGTGCGGGCGTATGTCAGGCGGGCCGTCGAGGGGGACTGCGAGGTGCGTGTGTATGCAGGATGAGCGGGTGATGTGGAAGTTCTTGCAGGGGATGAAGGGCAAGTGGATGATTTTGCTCTTTGCTATTTTGGGCATTGCGCTGGTGGCGTACGGCGGCAGTCTGAGCAATCGAGGCGAGCGGCCCGACCCCGCCGCCGACGGGGGCACCCTGCAGGAGGCCGAACGCTACCGGGCCGCGCTCGAGGCCGAGCTGGAGGCGCTGTGCGGCCGGATCAGGGGCGTGGGGGAGGTGCACATCATGGTGACGCTCGAGGGGGGCGGGTCCTACCGGTACAGCGGCAGCACGCTGACAGGCTCCGATATGCCGGCGGTTCGCGGGGTGGCGGTGGTGTGCAGCGGGGGCGGCGACCCGGCGGTGGCGCTGGAGGTCAGCGCCCTGTTGACCTCCCTGCTCGGCATCGGCAGCCACCGGGTGCACGTCTCGGCGATGAAGTAGCACCTTTTTTCGGGGCGACGCATATCCTGAAGATTCTTTTCATAGGATGGTAGAGGTACAGGCATAAAGGAAGCTGACGGGCATATATTTGAAGTATTACCAAACGATTCGGAGGAGACGCAATATGAAAAAAGGTGCGGGCAGGAAATTACTATCCAAAATGAGCAAGCGGAACCTGATCATCATCTCGGTGGTGCTGCTCATCGGGGTGGCGGTGTATCTCAACTACCTGTGGTTTTACGACCCGATCAAGGACGTTGGGTACGGCGAGCAGAACGGTGACGACAACAACCAGGCCGGCAACAACGAAACCGACTACTTCGCCGCCGCCGCCCTCTCCCGCGAGCAGGCGCGCGATGCCGCGCTGGAGGTGTTGCAGGAGGCGGTCGACACGGCGGGGAGCGAGGGCGACACCGAGGCGACTCTGGCGGAGATGGCGCGGATTGCCGCCAATATTGAGGATGAGGCGAACATAGAGGCGCTGGTCATGTCCAAGGGCTTTGACAAGTGCGTCGCGGTGATCAACGGCGACAAGATCGACATCATTGTCAACGCCGCCGAGGAAGGCCTGCTGGCGACCGAGGTCGCGCAGATCTGCGCCATTGTGTATGAGCAGGCCGGCATCCGCCCCGACAAAATCACCATCAACCCCCGCTAACGAGGGGCCCCGTCGCCGCTGGCGACCCGTCGCCGTCGTCGCCGCCGCCGCCGCCGCAAGCCGGATATTCCCGCCCTCCCGGGCGGGGTCCCTTGCGGCGGCAGCGGTAGGTCAAAAGGAAAAACGCGCCAAGGGGACACAGGGGCCCCGCGGAAAGGCTCGAGTCATCCGATCGTTTTGAGCAGGCAGAAAAAGAGTCCAAATGAGTGTAGCCGGTATATGTAAAATTGATAGAAATGGTCTGAACAGAGGCTTTTGACAGGGTTTTGCCCGGGAAAGCGCGTCAGGCTGTTTTTTGTTGCTTTTTGTGCAGAGGATGGCTGCGATACGCTTTGACGAATCAGTTTGAGAGGCAAAGATTTTTTGAAAAAACAAAAAACTAATAAATTTTTCCAAAAATATTGACAATAAATCCCTTACATGGTAATATAAGGACAACACACCAAATAAAAGGAGGATCCCGTCATGAGAAAAACGTTTTTGACACGAGCTGCCAAGGGTTTGCTTCTGGTACTGTTGACTTTTGCCATTGTTTTGCCCATGATTTTGCCCGTGAGTGCCTTAGTATATTGGCTTCCCATCAACCGCCTGATGCGCATCACGCTGGCGCCGGGGGAAACCAAGGAATATGGCTTTAATGTGGCGGACACAGACTACTATATCATCGAGACGTCAGGCAGTCTGGATACGTACATTACGGTGGAGGGGCTGAGTGTGGGAACCCTCACCAATGATGACGGGGGGCGGGGGAAAAATGCCTGCGTCGGCTTTGTGGGCGAGCCGACCCTTGTCGTCTTTAAGGTCAGGTGCGCCTCTCCCACCGATTCGGGAGAAACCACCATTCTCTTACGTCGGCAGACGGCTGTTCTCTATGGATTTAACTATCAGGGGATCAATACCATTCCCGCTTTGACGACCCCCTATACGGTGTTAACCGCTCGGTACGACGCATTCAAGTACACCTCGAACAGCGTGGGGCCGGCGCATGCACTGGGAGTAGGGGTCAACAAATATGTACGTCTGAACAGCGAAGTCGTCTTTTTCGCAGGTCACGGGTTTGGCACCCCCAATGGAAATAAGGGATATGGCGTGCTGTTCCCTGCCGGGAATCTGTTTGTGTGTGAATTGCCGGTGATGGACAATGTCAAGGTGGTGGTATGGGAGGCTTGCTACTCTTCCAACACATCCAATACATACAACACCTCGCTGGTCAAAGCGTCTGTGGATTTGGGGGCAAGGTCGGCGATCGGCTGGCCGGATAGTATTATCGTCGTCTCCGCCCGCACCTTTACCAACCGATTCTTTGATCGTTTGGCAACCGGTAGCAATGTAGGCAGTGCCGCACAGTATGCCAAAAGCGGCATTATATGGCCGTGGGACAATGTGCGCAATTACACCTTGTTGGGCGACCCTTCGGTGACCATCACAAACCATGCGGTCTATTACCCGAGCAGCAACCGCAACGCCACTTTATTGCGTGAGTTTGAGAGTCGTTTGGCATCAAAAGAGCGCTTTCAAACATATGATAATAACGACGGGACGGTAAGGGTATACAAAACCATTAACGGTTGCCTGACCAATGATTTTTATGATGTGACGCGCGAGGGCAAGCAGATTGTCGATGTGCAGCACTCGGGTATCCGGTACGACAAGCAGTTGATTTTGGAGCCACGGGAGTTTGCAAAGAAGGCGCCCGCCGCCTCGGTGAGAGCCCAGGATATCCTGTTTGATCGGTTGGTAGATGTGCAGACCTACCGGATTTACTATCTCGAAGACCAGGTGGCGATTCCGATTGAAATCCGATACTGCACTTATGAAAGCGCAGAGGGCTACACCTATGTGGACGCGGTGTGCACCAACTTGTATGACAACACGGCGATTGACTATGCGCTGATTTGCGGTATGGAGTAAATTCAAGTCGCCTTGAATCAGCCAAGCGGTTGTTTACCCCACGGGCGCCCGCACTCTTTGAGTGCCCGCCCCTGCTCATGCAGGCGCCGCCTTTGCCGACCACTGCACAAAACGGGTTATTTTTCCCAATAACCATTGACAAAGCGACATTTGTATGGTAAAATTAACGCACAGGGTACTTTGCTCCCTTGCCATGGGCAAAAGCGTGCCCCGGTCCCGGGATTATCACAGGGGGTAGACACATGACACGGAAAAAAAGGCTGTTCAGTATCGTGCTTGCCGCCGCGGTATTGCTTGCGGCAGCGGCATGGGTGCTGTTTGCGCCGCACGCGCTGGCGCAGATCGTCCCCACCGACGGCATCACGCAGGTGCAAGTGGTGGGCCTGACCATCTCCGAGACGGGCACCCTGGTCGAGACCACCCGCACCCTCACGGCGGAGGAGCAGGCGGCTTTTGTTTCACGCCTTGGCGAGGGGAAGTGCCGGGCGAGGTACGCCGCCATCATGGCGCATGACCCCTGTCAGTACACCGTTTACTATGAGGACGGCCACTGGGTGTCCTTTGACAGCTATACCTACCGGCGGTATGACAAGGATGGGGCACAGGTGCGCTTTAGCAAAATTTATCTGCTTGCCTCGTTTGAGTCGTTTTTGTCATAGTACCGAGCCTGTCTGGGCCCCCCGTCGCCGCCGGCGACCCGTCGCTGCCGGCGACCCCTCAAAAAAACCATTGCTTTTTGCCGGCCCCTGTGCTATACTATGGGGCAAGTACGATGCTGCCGCCCGCACAGAACGTGCGGGCGGCAGTATGCCGTCATTCAGATAACCGAGGGAAACACTATGGGACAACCGAAATTGCGCGCGGGAGTGGTGGGCGCGACCGGCATGGTCGGTCAGCGGCTGCTGCTCTTGCTGGAAAACCACCCGTATTTTGAGGTGAGCGTGCTGGCGGCAGGCCCCCGTTCGGCGGGGAAGCCGTATGCCGAGGCGGTGGGCGAGCGCTGGAAGCTCGAGAGGGCACTGCCCGAGCGCTACCGCTCCATGACCGTGTACGGCGCGGACGATATTGACGCCATCCGCGCGCGGGCGGACTTTGTCTTTTGCGCGGTGGACATGCCGAAGGCCGAGACGGTCGCGCTGGAGGAGGCGTACGCCCGGGCCGAGCTGCCCGTGGTGTCCAACAACTCCGCCAACCGCATGGTGGCGGATGTCCCCATGCTCATCCCCGAGATCAACGCCGACCACCTGTCGGTCATCGCCGCCCAGCGGCAGCGGCTGGGCACCCGCCGCGGCTTCATCGCCGTCAAGCCCAACTGCTCCATCCAGAGCTATGTCCCCGCCCTGACCCCCCTTTTGCCTTTCGGCATCCGCGCCGTGGCGGTCACCACCTACCAGGCGGTCTCGGGCGCGGGCAAGACCTTGGCCGACTTCCCCGAGATGGCCGACAACATCATCCCCTACATCGGCGGCGAGGAGGAAAAGAGCGAGCAGGAGCCCATGAAGGTCTGGGGCAGGGCAGAGGGCGGGCGGATCACGCCTGCCGCCGAGCCGCTCATCTCCGCCCAGTGCCTGCGCGTGCCGGTCTCGGACGGGCACATGGCGGCGGTGTTTGTCTCGTTTGACAACAAGCCGACCAAAGAGGAAATCCTGGCGGCGTGGGCCAACTTTCAGGGCCGCCCGCAGGAGCTGGCGCTGCCCTCCGCGCCCCGGCAGTTCCTCCACTACTTTGAGGAAAGCAACCGCCCCCAGACCGCCCTTGACCGGGACCTGGAGGGGGGCATGGCGGTGTCGCTGGGCCGGCTGCGAGAGGACCGGCTGTACGACTACAAGTTTGTGGGACTCTCGCACAACACCCTGCGGGGTGCCGCCGGCGGCGGCGTGCTGACCGCCGAGCTGCTCTACCGCGAAGGATACCTGAACTAAAGCCCCCCCGCGTGAGGCACAGCACACACCACCGAGCAGAATGAAAGAGCTCCGTCGCAGAGAAATCCGCGAGGGAGCTCTTTTTCGGAAACAAAGGCAGCAAGCTGCTTGTTTCACACAGGGTCACACCAAGTCGTTAGAAATCACCGATAGTATTTCTCATTTTTTCATATGCTTTTCGGCCAGACACCGCGCTTTGCAGAGATTTTGGAGGGGCTGCAACAGCCAACGGAAGAAATCAACGCCAAAGGAGCGGACACGGCTCGTTCTTTGTCGGCTGTCCTCAGGGCGGCACGACCCTCCCCTCTGTCTGTGAGTAGGGGAAGCGGGTCTACTTCTGGGCGGGGTCCTCCTCGTCG
>JBBAEK010000010.1:0-47901 GCA_041655935.1 Eubacteriales bacterium | reverse complement strand
GCCGCAGAGCGTATAGGCACGGGTTTACCACCGCCGGTGAGCGTATAGGCGCAGGTTTGCCCCTGCCGGAGAGCGTATAGGCATGGGTTTACCACTGCCGGTGAGCGTATAGGCCCGGGTTTACCACTGCCGGTGAGCGTATAGGCACGGGTGTGCCACCGCCGGAGAGCGTATACGGCAGTAGCCGGCCCCGCCGGCGACCCCCGCCGATGGGCAGCAGTGCGCTCCGTATGATCTGTTGATTCTATGTTCAGACTCACACCCATCCAGACACTGAAAGCGAGGACGCCGCCATGGTAACAGACCAATCCTTTTCCCTCCGGCAAGCCATCCCCTTCTGGGAGCACCTAAGTGAGCCGCAAAAAAACCTGGTGCTCACCCATATCGCCCCCGCCCACTACCAAAAGGGGCAGATGATGGGGGACGAGATAGAGTGCTTAGGGCTGATGCTGATTCGTTCCGGCAAGGTCTGCGTCTCCATGCTTTCCGAGGACGGCCGCGCCATCACCCTGTACCGATTGGGCAAGGACGACATTTGCGTGCTCTCCGCCTCCTGCGTGCTGTCGCAGATCACCTTTGATGTGCATATCGAGGCGCAGGAGGACACCGACCTCTTTGTCCTCAACGCCGGACTGGTGCACCGCCTGACGGAGGAAAACATCTACGTGAAGGCCTTCATCCACCAACTCATCAACGAGCGGTTCTCGGATGTGATGTGGGCGATGCAGCAACTGCTGTTTTTGGGCCTTGACCGTCGAGTCGCCCGCTACCTCTACGAGGAGAGCGTCGCGACCGGCAACCCGCTGCTGCGCACCACCCACGACCAGATCGCCCGGCATGTCGGCTCCGCCCGCGAGGTCGTGACCCGTATGCTCAACCGCTTTGCCGACGAGGGCGTGGTCCGGTTGCAGCGCGGTACTGTTTTGGTGCTCGACCCCAAACAACTCAAAAAATTGATATAGTTGCACCCGCTGCCGCCCCCACAGGGCTCCTCTCGCCCGTCGGCCCCCGTTTATACACTCTTTTCTGCATAAAACGCTTAACCTCGACACAGGATTATTTTCCAATTCACCACTTAAGTCGGAAAAAGTAGTTTGTTTATTCAGTATTTTGCATGATTATGTGCCCTTAAATCCATGGCGTTATTTGTAGTAAATATATAGTTTTGCACAGACCCACCCCCCCTGCTTTTGGAGCATTTGCCGAATTTTCCGTAATTCAAAAAAACCTCTTGACAAACATATTGAATTGTTTTATAATACATCATGTGCGAAATATTCGAATTTATCTTTTTTCCGGTTACCCCTCTCAAGGCTATCACAAATACTTATGGCGAAAAATCAATAAATATAAGGCCTGACCCGCATTTGTCCGTTTTCTTATGCAATGTATACGGAACAGAGGTACCAAGAGTCCAACAACAGGAAAGATGAAGATAAAGTCAGCGTGAATACGAATACAACTTTTCGAATTACCTGGAAAATAGACGGGCATGTCATTACCAGTTACGTGGCGCAAGGAGCCATCCCACAGTGCCCTGTCAGCGTCGACAAAGCCGATACCGCCCATGCGCGCTACACCTTTGCCGGCTGGCAGCCTGCCCTGGCCCCCGCTGTGGCGGATACAGTATACACCGCCCTCTACCGCGAACAACCCCTGACCCCCACCCCCCCGCCGAAAGGCAGTGACATGTTTTCCGCCCGTGACCGAGTCGTCGGTTTTGATGCCGCCACCGGCATGGTGATTGTCTCCCGATATAAACGCAGCTTCCTGTCCCGCCTGACGCAAGGCACCGATTTATGCAAGCTCAATTACAACAAGATCAAGAATTACCTGCTCTCCAACTCCAGCGTCACCTACACCATCAGTTGGGATTATGAGCGTTTCAGCTTGGGCAACACCCAACTGGCCAAAATCCGCATCACCGGCAACACGCTTTACCTGTACTTAGCCTTCCCCCCCGAGGAAAAGCTCCATGCCGGCTACCGGGGACAGGATGTCTCCGGTATCAAGCGCTACCAGCAGGTTCCCTTCCTCTTTCGGGTCACCAATAACCGCCAGGCGGGCACCGCCCTGGAGCTGCTGGCCGACTTGTTTGAAAAATTCGGCATCATCCGAGACCGTCCCTCCGAGGTGGACTGGACCGAGCCCCACCCCTTCGCCACCGATACCGAGCTGCTGGCCGTGGGGCTGATCCGCGAGGTGTTCGAGCGGCGGCGAAAGATCAAAGAAGACGAGGTGGTACTGGACCAGCTCAGAAGCGAACACAAGCTGCTCACCGCAGTGCCCGAGGAGACCGCCGTGTCGGTGGAGGACGAGGACGACGAGCCCTCCTGCGAGCTGCAGGATCCCACCGAGTGCTTGTGGCAAGCGCCCACCAACGCCGCCCGCCTCCAGGCAGAGGCAGAGGCCACCCTCTCACCCGTCCCGCCCGCACCGGCAGCCCTCCCGAAGGGCACCGCTGAGGCAGGCCCCCTTCCCCCGGCAGACAACAACGACACCGGCCCGGCGCCCTCCACCAGAGAGTCGCTCTCCTCTGGAGATCCTCTCCCCGGCAGGGAGCCGCCCGCCGAGAAAAGTCTGGCTACATATAGTTTCACCGCACTCACGCCCACCGAGGGCACCAGCAGTTTCCTCTCCCCCGTACCCGACCAGCCCGCCTCCGATTTCTTTCTGATCACCTGGATGGTGGACGCGCATCGGTACACGACCCTCTGCAAGTTCGGCACCCTGCCCGTACCCAAAGACCGCTTTGTCGCCGAAAGCGACCGGCCGAGCAGCTTTCGTTTTTTGGGCTGGGCCCCCTCCCTGGCACCGGCGTACCACCACACCACCTACCGCGCGGTGTTCGCCCCCAGTGCCTCCGCTCCCTCGGGGAAAAGCTACCTGAGCATGTCCCGCCTGCCCCGCCGTGCCCGTGTCTTGGACGCCTGCGGCGACCAGATCGGGTATATCCGCAACAAGCGCCTGTACCACTATGACGACAGCGAATGGGCGGTGTTGCGCAGCAAGCAAGGGGCGGTGCAGCTGGTCAAGGACCAGCAGGAAATCGCCTACGTCGATTGCAACTACAATATCCTCAACTACAAAAACGAGTATGTCGGCACCATTTCCCGCCTCTACCGCTACCTCACGCGCGGCGCCCTCGCCTTTCTGCTACTGGTCGCCGTCACCATCTCGGTGTTGCTGGTGCTGAAAATTTTAGGTGGCCAAAACACCCAGCCCGAACCCCCCTCTTTCAGCATCGCGCAGCTCAGACCGGGCACCTACTGGTCGGATGTCCGCCAGCTGGATATTTTCAGCCAGGGATCCGAGGACCGCGTCATTTCCCCCGGCACCCGCGGCACCTATGAATTCTATGTGCGCAACGACGGACTGGATAAGGTTTACTTTGACCTGCTTTTCTCGGATGAAAACCCGCACGACATCCCCATGACCTACCGCCTCAAAATCAACAACGTGTATGTGGTGGGCGGTCCGGGCAACTGGGTGCCCATCCAAGACCTCCAAATCAGCGACAGCGAGCTGCTCCCCTATCCCTACGGCAACCATAAGGTCACCCTGGAGTGGCAGTGGGACTCTGGAAGTGACGGAGATGATACCCATATCGGCAACCAAGAAGATGTCAACTACACACTGACACTGGAAATTTTGGCAAGGATCGCCCGTGACTGACCACTGCCATGATCGCCATCAAAAAGCCATTCTGCACAGAATAGAGGAGTGAAAAATGTACACGCAAGCAAAACGAAAAATGAGCGCGTCCGCCATCGTGGGTGTGGTGCTATGCATTTTACTGATTCCCATCCTGCTGTTTAATTCCGTCATCATCATCAAGGGTCTGGTAGACCCCGATAACCCGCCCAGCATTTTTGGCGTATACCCCTTTGTGGTGGTCACCGACTCCATGTATGTGGAGAAGGGCGACATCAAGGGCGGAGACCTGATCTTTTCCAAGAAAGTAGACCCCGACACCCTGGAGAAGGGGGACATCATCTCCTTCTGGGATGCGCAGGGCAGCATCACCACCCACCGCATTGTGCAGGTGCTGCAAACCGAGGAGGGCCCCGCTTTCTATACCAAGGGCGACGCCAACCCCACCCAGGACCAGCTGATTGCGCGGGGAGATGACCCCATAGCGGCAGCGGATGTGGTGGGACTCTACAAAAGCCGCATCGGCGGCGTGGGCAAGTTCGCCATGTTCCTGCAGCAACCCCTTGGCCTGCTCTGCTTTGCGGGCATTCCCATTCTGCTTTTCATCATCCATGATGTCCTTCAAAAACGCATGGTGATGTCCCAGAAGGATGCCAAAAACAAAGCATTGGAGGAGGAGCTGGAAAGGCTGCGCCGGAAGGAGGCCGAAAAGTCTCCTGCCTCAGAGGCCGGCCATGAAGACGCTCCCTCCCAACAGTAATCCCCGCACCCCTGCCCGGCGGCCATTCCGCGTCTTCTTTTTGCTACTCTACCTGACGTTGCTGTCCGCCTTTTATGTCTCCACGACCATGGCGCGCTACCTCACCCACACCGGCGGCGACTCAGTCGCCCGCGTGGCGAAATGGCAAATAGTGCTGAACGGAGACCACCTGCAGGCAACCGGGGCGGACGACGCGGTCTCCTTCCCTCTCTTTGAGACGGTCCATACCGTCGGAGGCGGCTTGCAGACAGACCTGGCGCCGGGCACCATTGCTCCGGGCACAGAGGGCGCCTTCACCCTCTTGGTGGAGAATCGCTCCGACGTGGCCGCCACCCTGACCTCCCTTGCCCTGTCGGCAGACAATCCCTACGGCATCCCCCTCCGCTTTTCAGCCAACGGGCTGGACTGGACGGATGACATCACCACCCTCTCCCTCAGTGCCGTTCCGCTGGGTATCGGCCAGCAAGTCAGCATGACCCTCTACTGGCAGTGGTCCTACCACACCGACGCCTACGGCGACTATTTTGATACCCTGCTCGGGCAGGCGGCGGCGGAGGCAGGCGCCATCATCGGCTACCGGGTCAACCAGGGGTTTGGCGAGCACCATCGCGGTGAGCTCCTCTCCCCGCCCGACTACGCACTGCTGGACGAGGCCGCGCAAGCCTACTGCTCCGCGGTACTGTCCGAGGCCCCCGCCATCACGGTCACGGCCTCCCTGTCACTGGAGCAGGTTGACTGAATCACTTACCGGGTAATCGAGGTTCATCGCCACCGGAACCTCCTTATGATAACCAAAGCGCCCCTTTCGATAAGCAATGGATTGGCTTACAACGAATCCAAAAACTATATTGACAAACATTTTTAGGAGGAAACCCCCATGAGCACTGCAAAAAAGACCTGGACTTCCAAAATTGCCATCTTGGCAATCGCATTGACGCTTGTTACTTCTTACTTCGTCGGCAACACCTTTGCAAAGTACATCACGTCTGCCAGCGGCTCGGACACCGCTCGCGTGGCACACTGGGGTGTGGCCATTGACGGCAATACCGCCAGCGAGATCGCCAGCCTGGCCGTCTCGGACCTGTTCGCCAACTCCTATGAGAATGCAGGCGGCACCCTCACCACCGTTGACGGCGGCACAGATAAAGTCTTTGCCCCCGGCACCGCCGGCGCCATTGGCTTCACCGTGAGTGGCGCACCCGAGGTTGCCTACACCTTCGTGGTCACCGCTACCGGCGGCGAGACCGGCAACTGGAAGGACGCTGAAGGGGATGACTACCTGCCCATCGTCTACACCCTGACCGACAACAACACCTCAGATTCCGAGAACTACGGCTCCATGACCGCGCTGGTCGCCGCGCTGAATGACCTGACCACCGCCGACACCATCGCCGCCGGGACGGCCATCGACCTCGACTACACCATCAGCTGGGCTTGGGCTTTTGAGTCGGGCAACGATGCCGCAGACACCTACCTCGGCGACTATGCCGCCGACCCTGCCAATGCTGCAACGATCCCCGGCGTCGAGCTGTCCATCACCATCACCGTGACCCAAGTCAACGAGTAATTCCAACCAAAAAGACACAACCATCGAGGTTTCATCAGAACCCAAGGCACGACCGCACGCCTTGTGCGTGCGGCGTCGCCGAGTGTGTCCGCCCGTCCCGGTGGCAGGGCGGGCGGACATCCTATATGGGCCTCCCGCTCCCTGAGAGATACGCTCTCCAACCAACCCGGCCTGTCGCTCACCCCATACGGGGATGAGCCCGCCCGCCTACCCTGTGTGTCGCTCACCCCATACGGGGATGAGCCCGCCCGCCTACCCTGTGTGTCGCTCACCCCATACGGGGATGAGCCCGCCCGCCTACCCTGTGTACCGCTCACCTCATCGGTGAGTCGCTTACCTCATCGGTGAGCCGTTTGCCCATAGGGGCGGGCATCCTATCTTGAGGCAACTATGAAAAAAATACTGACTGTCACTGCCTTCATCGGCAAGACCCTGCTCTATACCCTGCTCACGGTGGTGCTGGTGTTCAACCTGTATGGCGCCGTGCGGTTGTCGTTTTTTGACGACAAGCTGCCCCTGTTTTTGGGCTTCGGGCAGGCAGTGGTGGCCTCGGGCAGCATGGAGCCCGCGCTCAGCGTGGACGACTGGTTGCTCGTCCATCGGCAGCGGCAGTATGACGTAGACGATATCATTACCTACCAAAGAGGCAGCGAGACCCCCACCACCCACCGCATCATTGCCCTGACCGAGTCGGGGGATTTTGTGACCCGGGGCGACGCCAACAACACCTCCGACGACCCTGTCCCGGCCGATGCCGTCAAGGGCAAGGTCATCCTGGTCGTCCCCAAAGTGGGGGGGTTGACCCGAAAACCCGTCTTTTGGGTGGTGATGGTGGGCATCCTCGGCATCTATTTCCTGTTTCCAAGCAGAAGCAAAGGAGAGAGCGCGCATGAAGAAGACACTCGGGAGTAAGCGGCTGTCTTTCCGCTCTTTTTTGTTTTATCTGCTCTTGCTGACCCTCACCCTTTCCGCGCCGACCTTTGCCAAGTATCTGATCAACTCCACCAACAACGGCAGCACAAATGTGGCCGTCTGGCGGATCAACACCACCGCCTCCCTTGCCGACTTTCTGCAGGGACTGGCGCCGGGCGGACAGGGGGACTACCTGTTCCGGCTCGACGCGCAGACCGGCGCCGCCTTTGCGCTGGAGCTGGAGGTCATCCCCCGTATGGCAGCCGCTGATTTTCTGGTGGTGGAAAGCCCCGTGGGCTCCGCGACTTACCTCTCCTACCTGCCCCTTCTCTTTTACTTTGACGAGGAGCTGTGCGGAGAGACCGGCAGCCTGCCGGAGCTGGCCGCCACACTGGAAGCCCTCGCCGACACCTACCCCTCCGGCAACACCTCCCTGATCCACACCATCAGTTGGACATGGCCGGACCTGGGAGAGACCCCCTCCGATTACGAGAAAACACCGGGGGTTTTCTATACTTTCAATGAACTGGACACCCTGCTCTGCCAAGCGGCGATCGAGCACCCCATTGAACTCGGGCTGGAAATCAGGATCAACGCCACCCAGGCGGACTGATTCCCCCTTCGTCAAAGACCTCCCAAAGGAGCCAATGGACACTACCCTATGACAAAGACGAACCTGATGAGATCCCCCTTTTCACGCAAACACCTGCGTGCCGTACTCGTGGCCCTGCTGCTTTTTACCTGTTTGCTGCAGGCGTACTCGCTGGTGCAGGCGCGCTTTGCCTCCGAGCTGCTGGACGGCGCGGACGGCCATATTTTACCCATGCTCTGCTACCTGGACGACGGGCAGGGCGGCTCTCCCACGCTCGAATTTGTGGAGTCGGTGGAGTCGGACGGCACTGTCTTTCTGATCGCCAACTATGACTTTGTCGTGCGCAACTACCGGGACGGGGTGGTCTCGGGCGTGCCGCTGACCTACTACCTGACCCCCACCCTCACCCCCTATCTCCTGACCGACATGACCATGCAGATCAACGGGCAGATCGTGACCCCCGACGAACAGGGACGCTTTTATGCCACCATGCCGGGCGGAGAGGCCCAGCAGCATGAGTGCACCCTGTATATCCGCATCTCCGACCGCCAGACGCTGGACCCTGCCCTGACGCAGGTCTCCCTGTTGGTCTCGCTCTCGGCGATCCAGGAGGTGCCCTCATGAAAAAAACCACCCTGTGGGTCGCGTGGCTCCTGACACTCAGCCTGCTCTTTTCGGTGGCGGACACCACCGCCCGCTATGTGCTGGCGGACATCTCCACCCTGAACCCCACCCTGCTCATTCCCTCGCCCGGCGGCTCGGGCAGCTCGGGCGGCAGTGAGCCCAACGCCACCTATACGTTTGAGTACACGGGCGACGCGCAGACCTTCGTCTGCCCCGCCAACGGCTACTACACCTTTCTCCTCTACGGCGCCTCGGGCGCCTCGGGCGGCGGCATGGGCGCGCATACCAAGGGGACGGTCTACCTCCTCAAGGACACCGTGCTCTACCTCTACGTCGGCGGTGCGGGGAGCAGTGCGACCACGCCCCTGTCGTACAGCCCCAAGAAGAACCAGCCTGCCAAGCTGGTCCCGGGCGGCTTCAACGGCGGCGGCAGCAGCTACATCAGCTACCTGAACAATCCCTCCCTGAGCTACAACTCCAACACCCTGGGCAGCGGCGGCGGGGCGACCGACATTCGCATCGGCGGCGACTCCCTGGCGCACCGTGTCATGGTGGCGGCGGGCGGCGGCGGCGGGGCGAACTATAACTACGGCTCTCCCCCCTTTACCTACCCGGCGTACGGCGGGAACGGCGGCACCCTGATTGGCGTGGACGGCTCGGTGGGCTCGCAGGTCAGCTCCATCACCGGCAACGCCTTTTATAAGCAGGTCTACCTGGGCAAGGGCGGCTCCCAAGGCGAGGGCGGCGGTCTGGTCAGCTTTTTTGACCTGAAAAAGGCGAACGGCAACTATGAACACCCCGCCTACCAGACCAACGAACTCAACTTCCACCTGTACAGTTACAGCGGCCCGGGCAGGGGCGGCTCGGTCTACGGCAACAGCGTCGCAGAGGCGACCAGCACCGCCCTCACCCACAACGGGGTCAACTACCTGACCCTCAATAGCGCCCTCACACTCACCGCCAACACGGTCATGAAAGATATCGTGTGCGTGGTGGGCGGGGGCGGCGGCTACTATGGCGGGGGGCTGGGCGTGCTGGCCGGCGGGGGCGGCGGCTCCTCCTACCTGCCCAGCCACTTTGAGGGTTTCTCCTCCCCCGAGGGCGCCGCCTATACCTTCACCAGCCCCCAGTGGACCCCCGGCGTCCGTACGGGCAACGGCGAGTGCGTCATTGAGTACAGCGCCGCCCATCCCAACAACGCGACGGTCACCGAGAACCCGGACGAAAGCATCTCCTATGATTTCGGCTATGTCGGCTATGCGGAGGTGTTTGTCACCCTAATCAGCGGGGAGTACACCTTTGAACTGTACGGCGCCTCGGGCGGCGCGGGCGGGGGCCTGGGCGCGTATACCAAGGGCACCGTCTATCTGCCTGCCGGCGTGCCTATCTACATCTATGTGGGCGGGCAGGGCTCCACCTACACCAGCAACTGGACCGACCGCCCCAAGGGCATCGTGGTCAACGGCGGCTTCAACGGCGGGGGGCACAGCTACATCAGCCCCGACCCCAATACCACCATGGGGAGCAACACCAGCCTCATCGGCGCGGGTGGCGGGGGCACCGATATTCGCGTCGGCGGCTACACACTGCCCTACCGCATCATGGTGGCGGGAGGTGGGGGCGGCTCCGCCAACTTCAATTATGACGCCGGTACCTCCCATGTGTACCAAACCTCCGGCGGAAGCGGCGGCACCCTGACAGGCGCGCCGGGCTGGTCGTTCAGCACCGCCTATTTTGACCATGTCAGAAACGCCCTGCAAGGCAAGCCCTACTACCAGCAGCTGTATGTCGGTCAGGGCGGCACCCAGAGCGCGGGGGGCAGTTTTTCGCGGTATTTCAATGACGCGTCCGATACCCCGGCGGCACTGGCTGCCTATGCGCTCAACGACCAGCACTTTTTCCTGTACCCGTACAGCGGCCTCGGCCAGGGCGGGTCTGTCTACGGCAACTCGGTCAGTCAGGCCGAAAGCGACCTGCTCACCTTTGGGGGGGTCAGCTACCGCACCCTCAACGACCAGTTGCGCCTGAACGGCCAAAACCCCCTGTACCAAAGAATCTTTTTGGTGGGGGGCGGCGGCGGCTATTACGGCGGGGGACCGGGCGTGCTCTACGCGGGCGGGGGCGGTTCGTCCTACCTGCCGGCACCGGGCTTTTCCGATACAACGGACGCCGCCTATACCTTCTCGGACGCCGCCTGGACACCGGGCCACCAGAGCGGCAACGGCCGCTGTGTCATCACCGTCCGGATGTCGGGCGGGCCGGTACTGGCCCGGACGGTCGCCGTGTCCTTTGACACCAACGGCGGCACCGAGATCCCCTTCCGGTACGTCACCCACGGCACCACCCTTGAGCTGCCCGAGCCGCCCACCAAGCCCGGCTATACCTTCGCAGGCTGGTACCGCAACGCGGCGTTGAGCATCCCCTTTGACCCCATGACCATGATCACCGGTGACATGACCCTCTATGCCCACTGGGTCAGAACCACGCTGTCGCCCTATACGCCGGGCACGGCGTTCTGGGCGGACGGCTACCGGGAGCGCATCCGCGGGGTGTCCTTTGCGGAGCACGACGACGTGCCGCCCGACGCCCTGGAAGTATGGGATCTGACCTCCGACGGCTCGGACACCATTCTGGCATGGCTGACCCCTGCCCCGGGCGACGGCTACCACCTGACGGTGGGCAGCGATACCCCCATCATTGTCACCGACCTTGACCACTATTTTCGGAATATGACCGCCCTGACCTCGGTCGAGGGGCTGGATACGCTCGACACGACCGGGCTGCGCAGTCTGCGCGCCACCTTTGCCGGCTGTACCTCGCTGGTCTCGCTGGACCTCTCCGGGCTCGAGGCCGGCGCGCTGACCTCGCTGCAGCAAACCTTTGAGGGCTGTACCGCGCTGGTGAGGCTGGACACCACCGGCTGGCAAACCGCCTCCCTGCGCTCGCTCTACCGTACCTTCGCGGGCTGCGCCGCCCTCTTTTACACCCCCGGACTCTCCGGGTGGCAGACGGGGCAGGTCAGCTCGATGGCAGAGACCTTTTCGGGCTGCGCCTCGCTGACGGCGCTCGACCTGTCGGGCTGGGATACCGCCGCGCTCACCACGCTGGAGGGGACCTTCTACGGCTGTGGCGCGCTGCAAAGCGTGGATACCACCGGCTGGGACCTGTCCGCCCTCACCACCCTGCGCCGCACCTTTTACGGCTGTCGAAGCCTGCTGTCTGTCCCCGGCCTTGCCGAGTGGGACACCGCCGGTGTCACGAACATGCAGGGGACCTTTGCCGAGTGCACCTCCCTGACCGCCCTGCCGGTGGCGGACTGGCAGACCGGACAGGTGCGCACCATGCACACCATGTTCTACGCCTGCCGCAACCTGCGCGCGCTCGACCTGTCGGGCTGGGATGTGTCGCTGGTGGAGAGCTTCCGCATGACCTTTGCCTCCTGCCTCAGTCTGGAGGTCCTCTCGGCTACCGGCTGGCAGCTCGGCGCGCCCGATCTGTCCTTCCTGTTTGACAACTGCCTGAGCCTCACGAGCATTACGGGCTATGAGACGTGGGATCTCTCCGGGGCGACCGACACCACCGGGATGTTCCGCGGCTGTTACCAGCTGGTCCTGCCCTGATCCCGTCCTTCGGCAGACAAGTCAACCCTATCCATCAATAAAACCCCTCCCCGCAGACGCGCTGCACGGGAGGGGTTTTAAGCGTTTCTTTCGTTTTCCCTATCCATCCGGGGGCCGGAGCGGGGCAGGTTACACCTGTATGCGCACCGTCATTCCCAACAGGTCGGCGTTTGCCTCGAGGAGGGGCATGACCCTTGAGCGCAAAAACTCCTCGGTCTGCTGGCGTGCCCGGCCGGTGAATTGTTCGGCCTTGACCAGCTCGGCAAGCTCATGCTCGGTGAGGTCAAAGGTGGGGTCGGTGAGGATGCGCCGAAACAGGTCATTGTCGCTGCCGTGGAGCTTGATTTGCCTCGTGGTGTCCACCGAGTGGCGGCGCAGCGCCTCATGGAGCACCTGGCGGTTGCCCCCCTTTTTGGTGCAGTGCATCAAAATGCGCTCGGTCACCATGAAGGGCATCTCTTCCTCCAAATGCCGCCTGATCATGTTGGGGTAGACCACCCCGCCCCGCACCACATTGATGTAGAGCGACAAGATACCGTCCACCGCCAGGAATGCCTCGGGGATGGCGATGCGGCGGTTGGCGGAGTCGTCCAGCGTGCGCTCCAGCCACTGCCCCGCGGCGGTGATGGCGGGGTTGAGCGTGTCCACCATCACATAGCGCGCCAGGGAGGCGATGCGCTCGCAGCGCATGGGGTTGCGCTTGTACGCCATGGCGGAGGAGCCGATCTGTCCGCTCTCAAAGGGCTCGTCAAACTCCTTCAGGTGCGCCATCAGGCGGATGTCGTTGGAAAACTTCGCGGCGCTCTGGGCGATGCCGGACAACACCGAGAGCACCTGGTAGTCCACCTTGCGGGAGTAGGTCTGCCCCGACACGGGGTAGCAGTCCTCAAAGCCCATCTTCTCGGCAATCAGGCGCTCCAGCGCCTTGACCCGATCGTGGTCCTGGTCAAACAGGTCCAGAAAACTGGCGGCGGTGCCGGTCGTGCCCTTACACCCCAGCAGCTTGAGGCGTCCCAGCTGAAAGTCGAGCTGGTCCAGGTCAAGCATCAAATCCTGCAGCCACAGGGTCGCCCGCTTGCCGAGGGTGGTGGGTTGCGCGGCTTGAAAGTGGGTGTAGGCAAGGGTGGGCAGTGCCTTATGAATCTGGGAAAAGTCGGCCACGGCGGCGATGCAGTTGACCAGCAGCCGCCGCAGTTGCAGCAGCCCCTGCTTCATGATGATGATGTCAGTGTTGTCCCCCACATAGCAGGAGGTAGCACCCAGATGGATGATGCCCGCCGCTGCCGGACAGGCGTCCCCATAGGTTTTCACATGCGCCATGACATCATGCCGCACCTGTGCCTCATACACCGCCGCCCGCTCATAGTCGATGTCCTCCACGTGCGCGCGCAGCTGCTGCAGTTGCTCCTCGGTGATCGGCAGCCCAAGTGCCGCCTCTGCCTCCGCCAGTGCCACCCACAGCCGCCGCCAGGTGCGGAACTTGTTGTTGGGTGAGAAGATTTGCTGCATCGCTTCACTCGCATAGCGAGCCCCTAACGGATTTTCATACCTATCCATACCGACTCCTCTCCTCTGTTGCCGTCAGTCCCCCAAAAGGGGTCGCTCACCCTTGTGAGCCCGCTCACACCCTGGTGAGGTCGCTCACACCCTGGTGAGGTCGTTCACACCCTGGTGAGGTCGCTCACACCCTGGTGAGGTCGCTCACCCTTGTGAGCCCCCGCTCACGCCTGTGTGGAAGCACCCGCCCCGCCATCCAGCGCCGCCTGCACAAAGCCCAAAAACAGGGGGTGGGCGCGGTTGGGCCGGCTCTTGAACTCGGGGTGGAACTGCACGCCCACAAAGAAGGGGTGCCCGGTGACCTCCACCGTCTCCACGAGCAGTCCGTCGGGAGAGGTGCCGCTGATGACCAGCCCCGCCTCGGAGAGCGCCTGGCGGTAGGTGTTGTTGAGCTCATACCGGTGGCGGTGACGCTCGTGAATGACCGTCTCGCCGTAACACTGCGCCATTTTGGTGCCCGGTACAATGTGGCAGGGGTAGCTGCCCAGTCGCAGGGTGCCCCCTTTGTTAATCGTCTCGTGCTGCCCCGGCATAAAGTCGATGACCTTGTAGGCGGCATGCTCGTCAAACTCATGGGAGTTGGCGTCCTGCCAGCCCAGCACATGACGGGCAAACTCAATGACGGCGATCTGCATGCCCAGACACAGGCCTAAGTAAGGTTTGCGGTGCTCTCTGGCATACCTGACCGCAAGCACCTTGCCCTCCACGCCCCGACTGCCAAAGCCGCCCGGCACCAAAATCCCGTCCAGCGGGGCCAGGTACTGCTCATAATTGTCTTCCTGCAGGCATTCGGAATCAATCCACTCAATCTTGATTCTCGTGCCCAGCTCATAGCCCGCGTGGCGCAGTGCCTCGGTGACCGACAGGTAGGCGTCGTGCAGTTGCACATACTTCCCCACCAGCCCGATGACCGTGGTCTTATTGCGCTTGTGGATACGGTCGGAGAGCTGCTGCCACTCGACCAGGTCGGGGGGCGGCGCGTCGATGTGCAGCTTGCGGCAGACGATGTCCGAGAAGTGCCCCTGCTCCAGCATCAGCGGCGCCTCATACAGGTTGGCAATGGTACGGTTCTCAATCACGGAGTCAAAGTCCACATTGCAGAAGTCGGCAATCTTGCGAAAGATGCCCTGGTCGGTGATGGGCTCGTCCGCCCGCAGCACAATGATGTCGGGGTTGATCCCCATCCCCTGTAGTTCCTTGACCGAGTGCTGGGTGGGCTTGGACTTGTGCTCCCCGGACGCTTTCAGATAGGGCACCAGCGTCACATGGACGTACAGGGCGTTGTCGTTCCCGACCTCATAGCCGACCTGCCGCACCGCCTCCAGGAAGGGCTGGCTCTCAATGTCACCGGTGGTCCCGCCAATCTCGGTGATGACCACATCGGCGTTGGTCTTGCGCCCCACGCTGTACACAAACTCTTTGATGACCTGGGTCACATGCGGGATGACCTGCACGGTATTCCCCAAGTATTCCCCCCGCCGCTCCCGGCCGATCACCGTGGCATACACTTTGCCGGTGGTCAGGTTGGAGTACTGGTTGAGGTCCTCGTCAATGAACCGCTCATAGTGCCCGAGGTCAAGGTCGGTCTCCGCCCCGTCCTCGGTCACATACACCTCCCCGTGCTGGTAGGGGCTCATGGTGCCCGGGTCGACGTTGATATAGGGGTCCAGCTTTTGCGCCGCCACCTTCAGTCTCCGCGACTTGAGCAACCGCCCCAAAGAGGCGGCCGTAATTCCCTTGCCCAGCCCCGATACCACACCACCCGTGACAAAAATGTACTTCGTCATAACTTCTCTCGCTCCGCTTTTTACTTCTGAATTTGTGGCACCGCACCGTGCCCTGTCTCTTTGCCTCGGTCGGGCAAGCCCGACCGTTCAGTCCAGCCGATAGAGCACCGCGGTATTCCCGGGCAGGCGGACAGACATGTCCCTGCCCCCGCTCACCCGCTCCGCCGTGCAGAGGTTGACGAGCGCACGGCCGCCCGGCAGGTCGGGCCGCACCTGCCTGTCCTCGTCGGACAGGTTGCACAGCAGCAGGTAGACTTGCCCGTCCGTGCCCGTGAGTTGCACCGCCCGCACCGACTCGCCTGCCGCCGGCATTCTTGCCCCCTGCTGTACCGCTGTGAGCTCTGCCTCACTGCCGCACACCAGGACGACCGCGTCGTCATACAGCACCTCGCCCCTGTCAATCCAGTGGGGGGTCAGCCGGGCGGTGGTGAGGATCTCGTCACACCAGAGGCTCCCCGGCAGCTCCCGGTAGTCCTGCCAGCGGGTCTTGCTCAGCCCGATTTGCCGCACCGGCGGGTGGTACACCGAAAGGGTCCCCGTCACAGCGCCCACGCCCAGTCCCCCGACAGACAGCCGCTTCAGGTCGGATACCAACGCTTCCCCGCCAATCTCCACCGGCCCCCGATCGGTCAGGTACCGTCTGCTCATCCCGTTGAAAATGTCGTTGGGGATTTGCAGGCACAGGCCCTTCACATGGTGAATGTACGCCCGGGTTTGCGCCGTCGCCCGCTGGATGGTGAGCACGGTTTTCCCGTCTGGGAGCGCCGCGTAGGCGATCCTTTTCGTCGCGATGTTCTCGTCCGCCTGCCCCTCCAAATACATCTCGCTCCGGCACAGGCTTTCCCCATAGGTCAGAAAGCCGCCGTCAAACCAGCGGGTGTTGTGCCACAGCAGTGTTTCCTGGCTGAGGGCACCCATGCCGCCGATCTCCCCGACTAAGTTATGCCGCCATTCCGCGAGGCCGCTGCCATCGCGGGGCAGGCAGGTGGCCACCGCCCCCTCCGCGCCCCGCCAGGTAAAGGACGCCAGCCGGTGGGGCCCCCTGACAAAGGCACTGCCGTGGTACTCGTCCTGCCAGCCGGACAGCTCCTCCCCTTGGGGCGGGTCTTGCCGGGTGCCGTACCGGGCGGTCCACCACGCCGCCTGCGAGAGGGTGCAGGCACGGTCGGACTCCAGCCGCGCGCCGTACAGGGGCGACCGGTCGGCCAACGCCGCGCAGCGGGTCGACAGAAAGCTGCCGTCCCCGTTGCAGTCAAACTCTCGCTTCACCTGCCCCGTCCACTGCCGGATTTTGTCCGCGCAGTTGTCCCGCAGGTACTCGTGGGCAAACACCCATACCGGCAGCGCATAGTCCTGGCAGTAGCAATACCGCACCCGGGTGTCGCCGCCGATCCGCCAGAGCCGCCCGTCCTCAAAGGTGAGGCTCTTGCAGAGCTTCCACAATGCCTCGACATGGTGATACAGACTCTCGGGCGGGGGGATGCCCCGGTCCTTACACTGGTAGTGAAACATGGCAATGTTGGACAGGCAGATATACATGTAGCCCACATTCAGATAGTAGTGGTGATGCAGGGCGAAGCTGTCGAAAAAGTTGCCGCCCACCACCCCCGGCAAGCCGACCTCCCCGACGGTGGACAGGCCGTTTTTGAAAAAGAGATTCCCTTTTTCAATATACCGCTCACGGTTTGGCACCGCCCCGGTCAGTGAGGCCGCGGTCAAGAGGATGACCCCGTTCCAGATATTGCTTTCAGGCTTGTTTTGATCCACCGGGCCCGCCACCACCGGGTAGTGCTCGAGCAGCCAGTCGGCCTCGCTGCACAGCACCCGCTCAAACAGGCGGATATCCCCGGCGCTCAGCTGTTCCCTGATGGCTTCAAACGCGTGCATCATGCGGGTGATGCCCAGGCCGGATATCCAGGTGTGCCCCCATTTGGTCCCGTCGATACAGTGGTAGTCGCCCTCGATATGCGACGCCAGCGAGTAGCGGAACAGGGCAATGGCATCCGCCTGCAACGCCGCCCGTGTGAGGCCCGTCCGCGCCAATTCGGCCTCACCGGCCAGGGCGGCGGTAACGGCAAAGGCGGCAAAGGCCTTCTGGTTGGTTTGCACCCCCCAGTTGTTGTGCCCCGTCCCGTAGTACTTCAGCTCCGGCCGCTCCCGCGGCACGGTGAGCCCTGCCCGGACATGCCTGACCCATGGCAGCAACAGCTCCAAAAACATCTCATTCCTCCTTTATGCACATGCCACTTATGCACATGCCGCTGATCCATAGAGCGCTCGGCCCGCGAACTTACCCGCCCTGCGCATAGATGCGCTCGATCCAGCGGATGATCTCCAGCCCATAGGCGCCGCTGGCGCGCGGGGTTGTGCCCTGCCTGATGGCGTCACAAAAGTCCCGCCACATCAGGACGAACTCCTGTCCCCCGCCCGGCACGGCAACCTGCTCAAACGCCCCGCCCAGGCTCACCCGCAAGGCGCCGTCCGCGGACAATTGCACCACGCCCTCGGTCAAATAAAATGTTGTTTCATGATAGGTCGGTACCCGATACCCGGTATAACTGATCACCGCTGAGACACCCTGCTCCAGCCCGAGTAGAATCTGTGCGCTCCCCTCGATCTCGTACCCGCTGAGGTGCTGGCGCACCTGCGCCTTGAGGTCAGTCACGGCAAGCCCGCTCACAAAACAGATCCTGTCGATTGAATGCGCGCCATAGTTCATGACAATGCCGCCCCCGGAGAGCGCCGGGTCAAAAAACCATGCCGGGCGTTCGGGCGCAAAGTAATGGACGTTTCTCACCTCGGTGACGCTCGCCAAAGTACCGTACCGCCCCGATTGAACCAGCTCCCGCGCCTGGATGTTCCGCGCCATATATCCCTGAATATGCCCCACCATGAGGGTCACCCGGTGTCGCTCACACGCCTCGATGATGGCGCGGCAGTCGGCGACCGTGTTGGCCATGGGCTTCTCCAAAAAAACATGCAGCCCGTTTTGCGCACAAAAAACAGCCGCCTCGGCATGCAACCCATGCGGCAGGTTTATCAGCGCAATATCCAGCTTTTCCTGCTGGATCATTTCCCGATAATCGGTATAAGCGCGCGCCCGGTACGCCTGCCCCAGTGCCTCCGCCCGCGCCGGCACAATATCCGCCACCGCCGCCAGCACCACACCCTCGTTGTCCTTGAGTGCGTCGGCATGATTTTTCGCAATGATCCCCGCGCCGATCATCCCCACCCTCAGCATCCGCGCACCCTCCTCATCCTATCATTGTTTGACACAGTCGATATCGACTGTGTCAAACGCCACTTTTGTGGCGTGACCGCGGTTTTGACCGCTGTCACACAAGCCGTCAATATGAACTCACCCCCCGCCTTGGGCGGAAGGACTCGGGCGGCAAGAATTGTGCGGCGTCGCCTTAGTATGATGTCATGCCATACCCTGCCACCCGACAGCGGTGTGCAAGGGTGCCCGCCTCATTCCCACTCAATGGTGGCGGGGGGTTTGGCGGTGATATCGTAGACCACGCGGTTGATGCCCCTGACCTCGGCGGTGATCCGGGAGGACACCCGGTCAAGCAGCGGGTAGGGCAGGCGCGCATAGGCGCAGGTCATGAAGTCGGAGGTGCTCACCGCCCGCAGGGCGACCGTGTAGTCATAGGTGCGCATATCCCCCATCACCCCCACGCTGCGGGTGTTGGTCAGCACGGCAAAGTACTGGTCTGCCTTGGCCCGGCTGCGCCCCATTTCCTCCCGGAAGATGGCGTCGGCCTCCCGCAGGAGGGCGAGCTTTTCCTCGGTGACCTCACCAATCACACGAATGGCAAGCCCGGGGCCGGGGAAGGGCTGGCGTTGCACGATCGACCGGGGCAGGCCGAGCAGCGCGCCCACTTTGCGCACCTCGTCCTTGAACAGCCCCGCCAACGGCTCTACCACACCCAAAAACCCTAATTTCTCGGGTAACCCCCCCACATTGTGGTGGCTTTTGATGACCGCGGACTTGTTCTTGCCCGACTCCACAATATCGGGATAGATGGTGCCCTGCGCCAAAAATCCCAGCTCGCCGAGCTTTCTTGCCTCGTCCTCAAAGGCACGGGCAAACTCCTCGCCGATCCGCTTGCGCTTGGTCTCAGGGTCGGTCACGCCGACCAGGCGGGCCAGGAAGCGCGCCTTGGCATCCACCGCCAAAAAGTGCAGCTTTCGTTTCTCGAAAACCGCCCGCACCTGCTCGGTCTCGTTTTTGCGCATGAAGCCGTGGTCAATATAAATGCAGGTCAGCTGCCCCGGCACCGCCTCGGACAGGAGGGCGGCACACACCGAGGAGTCTACCCCGCCCGACAGCCCGAGCAGTACCGGTTTGTCCCCGACCTGCTCCCGCACCGCCTTGATTTGCGCCTGAATATAGTTCTCCATCGAGTACTCTCCCTTCGCTCCGCAAATATCATATAAAAAACGGTGCAGCATGTCCCCCCCTTGGGTGGTATGCACCACCTCCGGGTGAAACTGTACGCCGTAGAGTCGCCGGGCAGAGTCCTCACAGGCCGCGGTCGGGCAGTGCGCCGTGGCGGCGGTGGCGACAAAGCCGGCCGGCAGCCGCTCAATCCGGTCGGTGTGGCTCATCAGCACCTGCTGCTCGGCCGCCATCCCGGCAAACAACGCCGAGGACGTCTCCACATGCGCCTGACGGACACCGTACTCACTGGTGTCACAGGACACCACCTGCCCGCCCAGCAGGTGGGTGAGCAGCTGCATGCCGTAGCAGATGCCCAGCACCGGGATGCCCAGCCCGAACACTTCCGGCTCGCACACCGGGGCGTCCTTGGCGTACACACTGCTCGGGCCGCCCGTCAGAATGATGCCGATCGGTGCCTGCTTTTTGATGTCGGCGGCGGGGGTTTCGCAGGAAACGAGGGTGGATAGCACCCCGCACTCCCTGACACGGCGGGCAATCAGTTCTTTGTACTGCCCCCCGAAATCCAAAATCAATACCTGTTCTTTGCTCATATGCTTCCTTTTCAGCAGCTCTTCGAGCTGCGGGAGCCCTCCGGGCTGCGGGAGCTCTTCGAGCTGCGGGTAGCCCTCTGTGGGCTGTGGGCAGCTCTGTGGTTACGGACTGTGGGCAGCCCTGTGGGCTGCGGGTAGCCCCCTGTGGGCTGGGGGCAGCTCTGTGGTTATGGACTGTGGGCAGCCCTGTGGGCTACGGGTAGCCTTCTGTGGGCTGCGGGGTAGCCCTCCGGGCTACGGGAACCCCTTCTGTGCGGGACCTCTCTTGGTAGCGGCGCCCTCTCGGAGCCCCCGTTTCTCTTGGCGGCACGGTACCCCTTACCGCTCGAACTTGTCCCGGTCCAGGTTCCGGTCCGCAGGGAGTGCCGTCCGATAGTCTCCGGTGAAGCAGGCGTCGCACAGGGTGGCGTCCCCCGCCTCCCCGAGCAGGTAGGGCAGGTAGCCGATGGGGAGGTAGCCCAGGCTGTCCGCGCCGATCAGCTCGCAGATCTCGCGCAGGCTGTGGTTATTCGCCACCAGGTGGCTCTTTGAGTCCACGTCGGTCCCGTAGTAGCAGGGGTGCAGGAAGGGGGGGGCGGACACCCGCACATGGATTTCCACCGCCCCCGCCTCACGCAGCAGGCGAATGATACGGGCGCTGGTGGTCCCGCGCACAATCGAGTCGTCAATCATGACCACCCGCTTGCCCCGCACCGTCTCGGCGATGGGGTTGAGCTTGATGCGCACCAGTTGCTCGCGGGAGCTTTGCCCCGGGGCGATAAAGGTGCGGCCGATATATTTGTTTTTGATGAAACCGATTCCGTACGGAATGCCCGACTCGGCGGCATAGCCGATGGCGGCGTCAATGCCGGAATCCGGCACCCCTATGACAATATCCGCCTCTACCGGGTGCTCCTTGGCCAGAAACCTGCCGGCCTGCAACCGGGCACGGTGCACGGCACAGCCGTCAATGACAGAGTCGGGCCGGGCAAAGTAGATATACTCAAAGATACAGGGGGCAGGCTTTACCCCCCCGCAATGCGCGCTCAGGCTCCGCACGCCGTTTTGGTCAAATACCACAATCTCCCCCGGACGCACGTCGCGGATCAGGGTGGCGTTGACCGCGTCGAGCGCACAGCTCTCGGAGGCGACCACATACTCCCCCTGCTCGGTCAGCCCGTAACAAAGCGGCCGGAAGCCGTGCTTGTCCCGCGCGGCAACCAGGCACTCGTCAAAGAGCAAGACCAGCGAATAGGCGCCCTCCAGCACATCCATGGCACGGGAGACCGCCTCCTCATAGCTCACCCCCGCCAGACACTGGCGGGTGATCTCGTAGGAAATCAGCTCGGTGTCGCTGGTGGTGTGAAAGATGGCGCCCCCCTGTTCCAGCTCCAGGCGCAGCGTAGCGGCGTTGACGAGGTTGCCGTTGTGCGCCACCGCCATGTTGCAGGCGGCGTGCTTGGTCAGCATGGGCTGGACATTGGCGCGGTCGGAGTTGCCGGTCGTGCCGTACCGCACGTGCCCCAGCGCCATATGCCCGGGGCCGAACTTGCGTAGCGCCTCCGGGGTAAAGACCTCCCCCACCAGCCCGGTGTCCTTGTGCAGGATGGCCTGCCGCCCGTTATGCACCACGATGCCGCAGCCCTCCTGCCCCCGGTGCTGGAGGGCATACAGGCCGGAGTAAACCGTCGGGGCAATCTCATAGGGGCGCGGGGCATAGATGCCGAACACGCCGCATTCCTCATGAATCTCGTGGCTCACCTTACACACCCATCAGCCTTCTGCGGATTTCAAGGTACGCTTCCTCCACCCCGCCCAGGTCACGGCGGAAGCGGTCTTTGTCCAGTTTATCCCCGGTCCGGGTATCCCACAGGCGGCAGGTATCGGGGGAAATCTCGTCCGCGAGCAGGATAGTGCCGTCGGCCGTTTTGCCAAACTCAAGCTTGAAGTCCACCAGCGTGATGCCCACGGCTTCAAAGCGAGCGCACAGGTAGTCATTCACCCGAAAGGCATACCCGGCGATTTGGGCAAGCTCCGCGTCGGTGGCGATCCCCAGCGCGCGGATGTGGTAGTCGTTAACCATCGGGTCGCCCAGCGCGTCGTCCTTGTAGCAGTACTCCAGCACCGGCGTCGCCATGCGGGTCCCCTCGTCAAGGCCCAGCCGCTTGGCCAGCGACCCTGCCGCGATATTGCGCACAATGACCTCGAGCGGCACAATGGCTACCCGCCGCACCAGCGTGTCCCGCTCCGACAACTGTCGGATGAAGTGGGTGGGGATGCCCTGCGCCGCCAGTCCCACCATCAGGTGGTTGCTGACCTGGTTGTTGACCGCGCCCTTGCCCGCAATGCTCCCTTTTTTCAGCCCGTTAAAGGCGGTGGCATCGTCCTTGTAGGAGACAATGCAACTGTCCGGGCTGTCGGTGGCATACACCTTTTTCGCCTTGCCTTCATACAGTAATGCTCTTTTTTCCATCTGTTTGAGTCCCTATCCTTTCGCCCGTGTGAGTGGCGGTGAAATCCCTGTGCCCAATGCCGTTCTTCGGAGGGGGTGTTGACTTTTTTGACAACTATTCTTTGCTTTATATTTTCATGCTCTTGATTTTTTCGATATAGTACTGCACCAGCTCCCACTTGGTTCCGGGCATCAGCCGGTGGTCGGGGCAGGGCAAAAAGCCGCCGAGCGCCACCAGAGGTCTCAGTCTCTCGATCTCCCGATCCACGGCCTCTCGGTCCCGGCGCAGCACGGTTTTGTCCATGCCTCCGACGCCGAGCAGTGTCGGGCCGTGCCGGCGGCGCGCCGCCTCGAACTGGTCGCCCCACACCCCGACCTCGATCGGGAACAGGGTATTGACGCCGTTTTGCAACCAGGTGGGGATCAGTTGCCCCACCACCCCGTCACAGTCCAGCGACACAATGCGGATGCCGTGCCGGTGCAGCAGCTCGGTCATTCTGCGATAGTGCTTGGCGCACAGCCCGTCAAAGGTGGCGGGCGAGACCAGCGGCCCGTTCTTGAAGCAGATATCCTCCCAGAAATGCCCGAAGTCAAAGCGCGCGCCCGTGGCCAGGATGGCCTCTACCGTCCGGTACTGGGTGTCGGCGTGGGTGTCCACAATCTCCTGCAACAGTTCGGGGTCGTCGGCCATCATATAGCTGAGCCCGACCACCGACAGCATATTGCGCACTGTTCCCAGCACGCTGCCGACATAGAGCCCCACCGGGTACTCCCGCGGGGTGTCGCAAAACCGCCGCAGGGCCTCCGGCCGCACACGCGCCGGGCTGTACTGCAGCTTGGGCAGGTAGAGACGTTCCCATGCCTCCCGGTCCTTCAGCAGGTAGTCGTCCTCGGCAGGGATGCCGGTCGCCCCCTCGCGCGCCCGCAAAATCAGGCCCTCCGCGTTCTGGTAGCGGACAAAGCCGTCGGGCAGACGCTCCAGCACCCGGTGCTCAAAGGCCGGCAGGAGGTCCATATACCCCCGGTACACCGAGCTCCAGTTGTAGTCCCAGCCCAGCAGTCGGTCAAGCGTGCGGTCCTGCGCGGTGTGGTCGGACCAGCCCGCGACTACCTCCGCAGAGATATGCCCCTGCTGCTGCCACTCCTGCAGCAGCTCCTGCCAATACCCAAAATGCACCGCCGGCAGTCGGTCCACCGAACGCCCTTCCAACACACGCAAGGTTCTGGTACGGTTGTCCATCTCTTCTCCTCACAGGTCGCCTGTTGTCGCCCGTCGGGGCGGCGTACACACAAAAAAGCGTCCCCCATGGCGGGGTGCCCTGCCATGGCGCACGGGGTGTCCTTTTAAATAGAAAAACGCCCACCATTTGAGAAATCCCAGGCAAGGTGAACGCTGCAGCTCTTGTTCTATTATAGTCCATCTGTCTGCCTTTGTCAAGAAAGCCGCTGCATTTTTTCATATTTCTCACATATCGCACAAAAACAGCGGGCTTTTTCAGTGATTTTTCGCCAACCCCCTGAACCCCCACGGCTCGACAAAAAAACCCTTGACAAATCTTTTTTTTTCCTCTATACTATAGGCGAACGACCGCAAAGACTCCGCAGACTGTCTGTGGTGGCTTTGCACTTTTTCTTTTAACTGTGATGAAAAGGAAGTGAGATGCGATGAGCCACATCCCCGAATATTTTGGAGAGCTGGTGTTTGACCGCGCCTGCATGAAGGCTCGCCTGCCCAAGGAAATTTACGACTCGCTGCTGGTGACCATGGAGGAGGGCAAGCCGCTGGAAAGCGGCGTGGCGCACGTCGTCGCCAATGCCATGAAGGACTGGGCCATCGAGAAGGGCGCCACCCACTTCACCCATTGGTTCCAGCCCATGACCAGCATCACGGCCGAAAAGCATGACAGCTTTATCTCCCCCACCCCCGAGGGCAAAATCATCATGGAGTTTTCCGGCAAGGAACTGATCAAGGGCGAGCCGGACGCCTCCAGCTTCCCCTCCGGCGGCCTGCGCTCCACCTTTGAGGCGCGGGGGTATACCGCCTGGGACCCCACTTCCTATGCCTTTATCAAGGGCAATGCCCTGTGCATCCCCACCGCCTTTTGCGCGTACAGCGGAGTGGCGCTGGACAAGAAAACCCCCCTGCTCCGCTCCATGGAGGCGGTCAACAAGCAGGCGCTGCGTGTGCTGCACCTGTTTGGGCATGAGACCGTCCATGCGGTGAAGGCGACCGTCGGCCCCGAGCAGGAGTACTTTTTGGTGGACCGGGCGCTGTTTGACCGCCGCCGCGACCTGCTGTTTGCCGGGCGCACCCTGTTTGGCGGGCGCCCCCCCAAGGGACAGGAGATGGAGGACCACTACTACGGCGCCATCAAGCCCCGGGTCGCCGCCTTTATGGAGGAGCTGGACGAGCAGTTGTGGCGGCTGGGTATTTTCGCTAAGACCGAGCACAACGAGGTCGCCCCCGGTCAGCATGAGCTGGCGCCGGTGTTCACCACCGCCAACATTGCCACCGACCACAACCAGCTCACCATGGAGATGATGCAGACGGTCGCCCGCAAGCACGGGCTAGTCTGCCTGCTGCATGAAAAACCCTTCGCCCACGTCAACGGTAGCGGCAAGCATAACAACTGGTCCTTAGCGACCAATACCGGGGTCAACCTGCTCAGTCCGGGGGAAACCCCCCATGAAAACGCGCAATTTCTGCTCTTTCTCTGTGCCGTCATCCAGGCGGTGGACGACTACCAGGACCTGCTGCGCATCTCGGTCGCCACAGCCGGCAACGACCATCGCTTAGGCGCCAACGAGGCGCCCCCCGCCGTGGTCTCCCTGTACCTGGGGGATGAGCTGACCGGCGTGTTGCAGGCGATTGAGACGGGCTGCGCCTACAACGGCTGCGGCAAAACCAAACTGCAACTGGGTGTGGACGCGCTCCCCCGCCTGCCCAAGGACAGCACCGACCGCAACCGCACCTCTCCCTTTGCCTTCACGGGCAATAAGTTTGAGTTCCGTATGCTGGGCTCCTCCAACTCCATTGCCTGCCCCAATATCATGCTGAACACCGCCGTGGCGGAGTCACTGCGCCAGTACGCGGACAAGCTGGAGGGGGCAGCAGACTTTCAGGCCAGCCTGCAGGAGCTGATCCGCTCGACCATCAAGGCGCACCGCCGCATCATTTTCAACGGCAACGGCTACGACGAGGCATGGATCAGGGAGGCCACCGAACAGCGGGGCCTGCTCAACCTGAAAACCACCCCCGAGTGTCTGCCTTATATCCTGCTGGAAAAGAATATTGCCCTTTTTGAGCGCCACAAGGTCTTCTCTCCCATCGAGGTGCACGCCCGGTATGAAATCAATCTGGAGAATTACTGCAAGGTGCTGCACATCGAGTTGCTGACCATGATTGACATGGCGCGCAAGGAAATCCTGCCCGCTCTGTGTGCCTCCATGAAGGACCTGGCGGAGACCGGCGCCGCCAAAAAGGCGCTCTCCGCGAGCCTGGAGACCGCCTATGAGGAAAAGACGCTGCGCCGTCTCTCTGCCCTCACCGACGAGATTGACACCCGCACCGAGGCGCTGGAGAGTGCCATCCGCCATATCAAAAACAACCACCCCCTGCCGAGCAACGGCAAGTCGCTGCCCGCCTCACTGCCTGCCGGCAGCCCCACAGAGCACGGCAAGGCGTTGCAGGCACTGGCGGATGCCTACCGACTGCAAATCTCCCCCCTGATGCAGTCGCTGCGTGAGGCGGTGGACGAGGCGGAAACCCTCACCGCGCGACGCCACTGGCCCTTCCCGACCTATGCCGAGCTGATGTTCAGCGTCAACTGAGTAGCCGCCCGCTCACAGGGGACACCCCGCCGCGCAAGCTAACCGAACGCCCCCCCGGGGCACCGCCCGCCGCAACCATGCGCTGTCCCCAAGCGAGGCCTGCCCCCCTACCAAGTGGGCACCGCCGCCGCACAAGCTAACCGAACGCCCCCCGGACACTCCGCCTGAAACAAGGCTCGCTGTCCCCCTGGGGCACCCCACCTGAAACAAGGCACACGCCCCAAGCGAGGCCTGCCCCCCCCTACCAAGGGGGCACCGCCCGCCGCAACCATGCGCGCTGTCCCCCTGCGGCACCCCGCCTGAAACAAGGCACACGCCCCAAGCGAGGCCTGCCCCCCTACCAAGGGGGCACCGCCCGCCGCGCAAGCTAACCGAACGCCCCCCCGGGGCACCCCACCTGAAACAAGGCTCGCACCGCCAGCGAGGCCTGCCCCCCCTACCAAGTGGGCACCGCCGCCGCAACCATGCGCGCTGTGCCCCTGCGGCACCCCACCTGAAACAAGGCACACGCCCCAAGCGAGGCCTGCCCCCCTACCAAGGGGCACCGCCCGCCGCGCAAGCTAACCGAACGCCCCCGGGCACTCCGCCTGAAACAAGGCTCGCTGTCCCCCTGGGGCACCCCACCTGAAACAAGGCACACGCCCCAAGCGAGGCCTGCCCCCTCTACCAAGGGGGCACCGCCGCCGCAACCATGCGCGCTGTCCCCCTGCGGCACCCCACCTGAAACAAGGCACACGCCCCAAGCGAGGCCTGCCCCCCTACCAAGGGGGCACCGCCGCCGCAACCATGCGCGCTGTGCCCCTGCGGCACCCCGCCTGACACGAGGCACACCCTCGAACCAAACAAAAAACCGCTCCGGGTGACCGGAGCGGTTTTTTGCAGTGGATATTTGACTACTTTAGTTTGCTTTTATCAAACTGCCTCGACATACTGCAAGATGTAGTCCTCGACCTCGTCCAGCGGAAGTCCCAGTACCAGCCCAAGCTCACTGTACAGACAATTTTTCGCCAAGGCTTCATAGGTCTGGTCGGTATCGGAGAGACGCTTGCGGTTGCTGACGGCCTCGGCGCGGCGGTCTTTCACGGTCTTGATGATACGGATATATTCCATAGGGCAGACCTTCTCCATCGCTTGCCGATAGAGGTTTTTGCGCATTTTCTCCTGTGGGACCTGCATGACCTCAATGTCGGAGATTTTACTCATGAGCGCCTCTACCTCCTGCCGCGTCATCAGGGCGCGCATGGTCAGCCGGCAATTGTCCACGGGGATGAAAATGGTGGCGTTATCGGCGGTATGCAGCGGCCGCAGCGTATAATAGGTACGCGGGTCGGACGGGACGAAAGGGGACGGGCCAATGTCCGTGATCAGGCACACACCGTTATTGCCGTAAACGATATGTTCTCCAATGTCAAACATGCTCTGTTCTCCTTTCTGTTCGTGATGATGAAAAACGGTGGCTTTTCACATCGGCAGGCGAGGAAAAAGCCACACGTTGTTTATTCTATTATAACATTTTTTGAAGCAAAATGTAATAGGCGATTTGTACAAATATACAAATTATTATCACCGTTTCCTTGTCTATTTAGACATTTTGCTACACTTTTGTGCCATTCTCCGGCCCCCGCTCCCCTTGACTGCCGGCGGGCGCCGCCCTGTACCGGGTGGGGGGCTCATGTGCCGGGGTTGTGCAGGCCATCGGCGGTGCGCCCGTACATCACCGCCAGCCCTCCGTGTGAGGTCTCCTTGTACCGGTCGTCCATATCCCTGCCGGTCCGGTACATGGTCTCCACCACCTGATCAAAAGAGATTTTGCGCGTTTCGGTCAGGAAGTAGGAGAGGTTGACGCAACTGATCGCCCGCATGGCCGCCACCGAGTTGCGCTCAATGCAGGGAATCTGCACCAGTCCCCGGACCGGGTCGCAGGTCAGCCCGAGATTGTGCTCCATCGCCACCTCCGCCGCATACTCGATCTGGTCGAGACTCAGCCCGTCAAGTGAGGCAAGCCCGCCCGCCGCCATGGAGCAGGCGCTGCCGATTTCCGCCTGACAGCCGCATTCAGCGCCCGAAATGCTGGCGTTGGTGCGAATGACGTTGCCAATCAGGCCGGCGACCGCCAGCGCGTCAAGGATTTCCGCCTCCGGGTAGCCCCTGTCGTGCGCCATATAGTAGAGGACCGCGGGAATCACGCCGCAGCTGCCGCACGTGGGCGCGGTCACTACAATGCTTTCCGCCGCGTTCTCCTCACTCACGGCGAAAGCGTACGCGGCGATCATGCGGCTCATGGCGATGTCCGGGCTTTCGTTGTAGCAGCGCTTTTCATACAGCATCTTGGCCTTCCGGCTGACCCCCAGCCCGCCCGGCAGTACCCCCTCGGTGCTCAGCCCGCGCCGCACCGCCGTCTCCATCCAGGCCCATGTCTCTGCCAGGTGCCCCCGCAGGGACTCGCCCTCCATGTGATAGATGAATGCCGGGAGCGTCAGGTTTTCCCGCCGGCATACGTCGAGTATCTCACTGAAGTTTCGCTGGGGATAGATTTCCTCATCCTCCCCCGACGCTTCCCCCTCGATGCGGATGGCGCCGCCGCCGATGCTGAAAATGCGCAGGCAGGCGACCTCCGTCCCGTGCCTGAACGCCTGAAAGCGCATGGTGTTCGGGTGGGGCAACGATTTGGCTTGCGTGTCAACAGAGACCACCGCCCCCGGCAAGCCCGCGAGGATGGCCTTTTTGGTACTGTGCCCGTCGCCGGTCAGGGCCAGTGACCCGTACAGGGTGGCCGCATACCGGTCGGCGTCCGGGTACCGCCGCCCGAACAGCTGCGCCGCATTGTACGGCCCGACCGTATGCGAACTCGACGGCCCGTTGCCTACCTTGTAGACACTCTTGATGCTTTTCATATCTCCTCCGCTCCCGCCTTACCTGAACCACACATAGATGCAAAACAGGATAAACAGCGCGATAGCACCGAAAAAGACGGCACCGACAAGAAAGGCGGCCAACAGCACCCCGCGCATCATGGCGCGTCCTTCTGTTTTGGTCAGTGTGATGGGTTGGTTGTCCGCGCCGGCATCCCCGGCACCTTCCCCCGCGGGACTTTGCGGGTCTGCCGGGGTGTCGTCATGGGCGCGCTTCTGATACCACGGCATCCCCTCCACATTCATGTTGGCAATGGTTCTGCCGTCATCGTCGTCATATTCTTTTTTCTTGCGAGGTTTTTTTGACATGTAACGCTCCTTGTCTGGTCACTGGCTCTATGCGCTCACAGAACCTGCCGACCGATACGGGGTGGCTGTGTCCCGCGATGGGAGCAAAAAGCTGTGCCAAAGCGGCACAGCTTTTTTTAGAACAGATCGGCCTGCGCCGGCTGCGCCATGGGGGTGCCCGCATATGACCTTAGGCTTTCCGCTCGGTATTGTACAGGTGGCAGGCACAGAAATGGCCCGGCTCAACCTCTTGCCATGCGGGTGCTTCCTTCTTGCAGATTTCCATGCAACTGCGGCATCTGGTATGGAACTTACAGCCGGCAGGCGGATTGGCGGGAGAGGGAATGCTGCCCTCCAGAATGATGCGCTCCATCTGGAAATCAGGATCGGGCACCGGGATGGCAGAGAACAGCGCCTGCGTGTACGGATGCAGGGGTTTGGCGAAAATCTTTTCGGTGTTCGAATATTCGACCATGCTGCCGAGATACATCACGCCGACCGTATCCGAAATATGCTCGACGACCGAGAGGTCGTGCGAGATAAAGAGATAGGTCAGGTTAAACTGCTTCTGCAGTTTTTTGAGCAGGTTGATGATCTGCGCCTGGATCGACACGTCCAGCGCCGACACCGGCTCGTCGCAGACAATGAACTCCGGATTGAGCGCCAGCGCGCGCGCGATACAGATTCTCTGTCTTTGTCCGCCCGAGAACTCGTGCGGGTATCTGTCCTTGTGGTATTCCTGCAGCCCGCAGGCCTTCATGATTCTGGTGATATAGTCGTCAAACTCCTCCGGCGGCACAATATTGTGCTCACGCACCGCCTCACCGATAATCTCACCGACGGGCAGTCGGGGGGACAGCGAGGAATAGGGGTCCTGGAAGATGATTTGAATTTTGGGACGGAACTGACGCAGCGCTTTTTTCGAAAGGCTGAAAATATCTTTCCCGTCAAACAAAACCTCGCCCGCCGTTTTCGGGAAAAGGCGGAGCAGGGTGCGGCCGGCGGTCGACTTCCCGCACCCCGACTCGCCGACCAGACCCATGGTCGTGCCTCTCTTGATCGAGAAGGAGATATCGTCCACCGCTTTGACGTTTCCGACCACCAATCTGAGGATGGTGGACCTGATCGGAAAATACTTTTTCAGGTGCCGGACCTCCAGCAGATTTTCGCTGTGACTCACAGGATGGTCGCTTGTTTTTGTCACTTGGTTCATAACAAGTCCTCCACATTCACGGATTTCGGGTATTCCAACACTTCACCCTCACCGAAGAACCTGTAGCAGGACACAACATGGGTATCGCTGATCTTGATTTCGGGGGGATACCGACCGGCGCACTGCTCGCACGCGTATTCACAGCGGTCTTTGAAATAGCAGTAGTTCGGCATATCCACAGGGTTCGGCACGCTGCCCGGAATGTTGTAAAGCGAATCCACCTTCCTTCCGACCACCGGCTTTGATTTCATCAGGCCGATGGTGTAGGGGTGACATGGATTGTTAAAGATTTCGTGGGCCGTGCCCTTTTCAACGACACGCCCGGCATACATGACCACGACATAGTCGGCCATGCTGGCAATCACACCGAGGTCGTGGGTAATCAGCATGATCGAGCTGTTGATTTTATTCTTCAGCTCCTTCAGCAGATCAAGAATCTGTGCCTGAATGGTCACGTCCAGCGCGGTGGTCGGCTCGTCGGCAATCACCAGCTCCGGGTTGCAGGCCAGCGCGATGGCAATCATGATACGCTGGCGCATCCCGCCCGAGAGCTCGTGCGGATACATCGAGTAGATGCCCTCGGCATTGGCAATGCCGACAAGGTCAATCATTTCAAGCGTTCTTTTTTTGACATCCGCCTTGCTCATGTGGGGATTGTGCAGTTTGATGACCTCGTCAACCTGATCCCCGATACGGAACACCGGGTTCAGAGAGGTCATGGGCTCCTGGAAGATCATCGACACATGGTTGCCGCGGATTTCCCTCATTTTTGACGTCGGGGTATTGACAATGTTATAGGCTTTTCCGCCTCCGATATTGAAGCGGATCTCGCCCCCGACGACCTGCCCGGTCGGGCGCTGTACCAGCTGCATCAGCGAAAGCGACGTCACGCTCTTGCCGCAGCCCGATTCGCCCACGACGCCGACCGTCGAGGATCTCGGGATGTCAAAGGACACACCGTCCACCGCCTTTACCGTACCGATGTCGGTAAAGAAGTAGGTGCACATGTTGTCAAATTCGACGATGTTCCGCTCGTCGCGCATTTTTGTCATGTATAAAGCAGGATCTTTCTTGGCATTATCCCGCTCTCGTTCGAGCTTTCTCGTCAGCGCTCTGTTAAACTTGGAGATTTTCCGTGACTCACTGCCGGAAATATACGAGGAGCTCTTCGCTGTCTTTTTCTTCAAGATAGACATATCCGTTTCCCCCTTATCTCTTCATCTTCGGATCGAAGGCGTCGCGCAAGCCGTCACCCACAAAGTTGAAGGCGATAACGGTAAGACAAATCAGAAGGCCGACCGGCACCCAGATATAGGTGTAGTTGATCATGCTGCTGTAATCCGACACCGAGTTAATCATCGAACCCCAGGAGGCCAGCGGGTGCTTGACACCCAGGCCGAGGAAGGAGAGAACCGACTCGGTGAGAATGACAGAGCCAAGTCCTGCCGTGGCATTGACAATCAGCTGCGGCATGACATTGGGGATCAGGTGGCGGAAAATACGCCTGGAGACGCGCAGTCCCCCGACTTCGGTGGCGACCATGAATTCCTGTTCACGGAGCGAAAGAATCTGTCCGCGCACCATGCGGGCCACACCCGCCCAACCGAGGAATCCGAGCACTACCATCATCCACATCAGACGCGTCATCGATTCCATCTGCACGGCATCGAACAGGGCACCGATAATAATCAGCACCGGCATGGTCGGAATGCAGTAAAAGATGTCCACCAGACGCATGATGAGCGTGTCCACCCATCCGCCGAAATACCCGGATATGCCGCCCATGATCACGCCGAGAATGATCTCAATGATCACCACGATAAATCCGACCATCAGCGACACCCGGCCGCCGTACATAATGCGGGAAAGCACGTCATAGCCGTCGCCGTCGGTGCCGATCAGGTGAGTGTCACTCGTCAAAGTACTCATCGGTCTGCCGTAAATATCAATCAGGTACTCGAGCCTGTCACACCTGACCTCAAATTCATTGCCTTTACGGGTGATGCTCACTTCCGTATCGACATAAATGATTTTGCCGTCCTCGTCACGGGCGATGGACCCGTCGCTGTTTTGCAATTCCAGCTGTGTCAGCAGCGTATCGCTGGTGACATTCCGATCGATCATCTCATTGACCTTTGCTTTCAGGTCATTCTTAAATGCGATCGGCAACGCGCCCGAGCCGTTGCTGCGGCTGACCGAGAAAGTGGTGAAAATACCGTATGGGGCCTCTCCGCGATAGAGATTGATCTCCCCGTCCTCTTCGCCGATGGTGTAAGTCTCGCCCTCAAACTCGAAAGTCTCGTCCCCGACAAGCGCCACCAGCGCCTCCCGTAAAAAGGCGGTGGAGAGGGTTTTCGTGTCATCCAGCAGGTTGATGGTGTAGGGTGAATAGATATACCGCCTGTTGCCGATCGTCACACGGTCAATCCGGTAGGTACCGGGAGTGGCATCGGAGACGGTGTAGGTGTCCCCCTCATATCTGAATGTTTTGCTCTCGATGGCGCCCTTGGCGGCCGCTTCAAATGCCGCCCCGATCGGCTCGATGTCATACAGCAGCGGGTGGTCCGCATACTGCTTGATGTGATATTTCTTGGCGCCGGCATTCTCCACCGTGTAACTGACCCCGTCATATTCAAACTCGGTCAGCTTGTCCTGTATGGCCGCCTCGGCTGCCGCAGTAAATGCTTCACCCAGCGTCACGCCGTCCGCTAAAACCAGTTGTCTTAAGAAGGAATCGTACTCGCCGATCAAAAGATATAAGGAAAACTGGCCGACTCTGAGGAGGTCGGTGTCATACAGGGAATAGACGCTGTCGGCCTCATATTGCAGCAGGTATCTGTTCGCGCCGCCGTCATCAAAGACAAACAGCTGGGTCAACTGATTCGGCTCCATATTGTTCGTGATATGGGAGTTGACCATATTGACGACCGAACGGTGAACGTCATCGCCCCCCGCCAGCTTATGCGCACTGTAAGTGGTACGCTCCCTGGCAGAAGCGTAGCTTGCGTTTTGCAGAATATCTGTTTTATAGAATTTCTGTGTTTGATGATAGGGATAGAAAAGCGGGCCGAGAAAGCAAAAAATAAACATGAACGCCAGAATGGAAGCCCCGACAATGGCCAGCTTGTTGCGAACAAAACGCTTGATCACCAGTCTGCCCGGGCTCAGCACCTTGACACGCTGGGTGTCGTCCAGCTTCATGGTGCCGTCCTCGTTTCCGACACGGCCCAGCTTTGCCTCAGACTCCGCTTTTTTTAGTTCTTCATTAAAGTTTTTTGGTTCCATTTTTCCTCCCCCCTTAGTTGACTCTGACTCTCGGGTCAACGACCGCGTAGAGTATGTCTGAGATGAGGGTCCCAAGCAGGGTCAGAATAGAGATAAATGACAGATAAAACATGGTAAAGGGAATATCTCCGCCTATCATGGAATAATAGGAGGCGTATCCGATGCCTCGGATGGAAAACAGTGTTTCGGTGATCAGCGCGCCCGAAAAGAGGCCGGGCAGCGAACCGCCGAGGATGGTCACGATCGGGATGAGGGTGTTTCTGAACGCGTGGTATCCGATCACCCGGCGTTCGGAAAGCCCCTTGGCGCGCGCGGTACGTATGTAATCGGCGTTCAGCACCTCAAGCGTATTGGTTCTGGTATAACGCATCAGACTGCCTATGCCGAGAATTGTCAAAGTCATTGCCGGTAACACAAAGTGCCATGCCACATCAAGCAGCCAGCGGAATCCGGAAAGGGTGCCGGCCAGCCGCGCTGTTTCCATGCCGATAGGATCAAACCAGCCCAGCTTGACCGCAAACACCATTTTCAGCACCGTCGCAACAAAAAATGAGGGCATGGAAATACCCACAAGTCCGATGACCGTCACCGTGTAGTCGGTGATACTGTACTGCTTTTTGGCGGCGATCACGCCCAGCGGTATGGCAATCATGATTTCCAGTATAAATGCGATGAGTCCCAGGAAAAAGCTGTACCAGATGACCTCGTTGAATTTATCAGTCACTTTGACCGTCCAGTACCAACTGTCGCCGAACTCTCCCTTGACGGCCGACGAGAGCCATGTCACAAATCCTTCGATCGGGCTCCGGTCGAGTCCGTATTGAGCGTTCAGCTCCGCTATCCACTGCTGTGCGCTTTTTGTGTTGCCCGGTCTGACCGCCAGCTCGCGGGCCGTCGTCTCGACATAGCTGGAAGGCAGGTTTCTCATCAGCAAATAAATCGCAAACATGACGAAAAAGAGGATGATCACACAGAGCAGCAGCCGTTTCACTATGAATTTAAGCATGGAATATCTCCAAATAAGATATTTTCTGACAATACCAAGCAAGAGTCTGCAAAAGCAGACTCTTGCCGGTAGCCTATCTTAGACTGTTTGATTTTATTTCATCTCGAGATTTTCAATATCATTCATCCAGTCCCAGAAGGTGGTGATATCGGGCGTCAGGGTATCAATCTCCACTCTCTGCGTGCTGAAGATGACGCAGTTCTGTCTCTGGTAGGTCGGAACCTCCACACCCCAGTCAAGCAGGATCTCCAGGCATTCCTTGTACAGTCCTTTTCTGTAGGACCGGTCATCGGAGTTTCTGGCATCCATGATCAGGGTATCCAGCGTGCTGTCAGAGATCGCATAGTGGTTGGAGTCCGTGCCATGCAGACCGACGATGTTCGAGCTGTGGTACACCTGATACATATCCGGATCCGGTGTTGCTTCCCAGGCAGCTGCCCACATAGCGCAGGTGCCGGATTCCAGGCTGTCCCACAGAACGTTCGAGTCAGTCGGGTCATTGATGCTCAGCGTAATGCCGATGCTCGCAAGCGCTTCCTGAGCGGAGGTCAAAATGCCGTAGGCCGGGTGGTCGCCCGTACCTGTTGCCGGAATGATAAACTCATAGGCCAGTTCAGCGCCTTCGGGAGCGGCTGTGAATTGCTGCGTACCTGCATCCCATGTGTAGCCGGCTGCCTGTAAGAAGCCGATGGCTGCCTGCAGGGCTGCCGCGTACTTCTGCGCTGCCGTCATACCGTTCGTATAGATCGGCTGTCCGTCCACATCCTTGGAATAAGCGATGGCATAATCGTTGTCGGACGGACGGGGAGCTGCCCAGGAGGTGTTGGAAATAGGATACTGAATCACAGTGGCTCTGTCACCGTAGTAGGAGTTGATCACCGTGTCTCTGTACACAGAGAAGATGGTGGCAAATGCTTTACGGAGGTTCTTGGAAGCCTCGCTTGCCTTGTCTGTGCCAACCTTCACGTTGTCAGCATTGATACCGATATAGCCGTAGCCGAGGTTATCCACCGCGTTGTAGGTGATGGCGCTCCCGGTCAGCTGACCTGCTCCGTTGGCATCCTTGATGGCATCAATCACGGAAGTACTGACGGTCGGGTCAGTGATATCCACGGTGCCTGTCACCATGGCAGTCACTTTGTCGGCTTCACTGGTGATTTCCTGGAATTTGATGTAGGTGATCTTCGGTGTGCCTTTGTAGTACTGCGTGTTGCGCTCGAAGTTGACAATGCCGTTTGTGAAGTTCACAAACTTGTAAGCACCGGCACCCATCGGCGTGGTGGTCTTGGCTTTCACGACAGACAAATCGCCCTTGTCAAATCCGAACTGATCGTTGCTGTAATTATACTTTGTCGTATCGCCGTAGTAGTGAAGCGGAGCGACCGTCACGCCGAGCTGGTAAATAGCCACAGCGTCAAACTGTGTCATGGTCACGGTGAGGGAGTACTGGCCGGTCTTCGCAATACCTGCGATAGAGGTGATAGCACCGCCTGCTGCAGGGTCTTTCGGACCTTCGATGGAAATGAAAGCTTCCTTGGCAAAGTCGTAGAGGCTGGTGCCGGCCGACTCGATCTGGTTCATGGTGGCATAATCAACGACGCCTTCTTCATCCGCATACGCTTCGGTCAGCTCAAACCAGTAGTCTTCCAGCGACAAGGTGTCATAGTCATATTCCGTGCCCGACGCGCCGATAAACTTGGTGCCGTCTTCGCTCGGTTCGCCAAAGCCCCAAACATACATACCCAGGGCCACTTCGTTGTTATTGACGTCGCTGAAATAGGCTGCATATTTGGCAATGCAGTAGTCCATGATTTCCTGCGCGAATTTCAGCCCGCCTGCGTCCAGAGCTGTAGTCCAGAAAGCCTCGGTCAGCGCTGCGGTCACACCCTCTTCGGTGGAAACCTCGTCAATGCCGGCCTCGATGATCGCGTCGGCAATGGCTGCGTACTTGGCATAAATGTCAGCGTTCACGCCGGTACGATACTCGGTCATGCCCACAATCGGGAGCGAGTAGAAAGTAGACGAGCCGTCATAGGAGGGGTCGGACAGCGCATACATGGAGAAAATCACGTCATCTGCGGTCAGGCCGACACCATCGCTGAATTTCACGTCATTTCTCAGCTCGAATGCGTAGACAACCGTGCCGTCCTGGTTCTGGGTAATGACACAGTCAGCAATGCCCGTGTAGTCATACGGTGTCCCGTTAAAGGACCTTGTCTCGCCGGTTTTCCCGAGCAGAACAACCGCACCTTCTCTGTCGGAGGTCAGCAGATTGACCTGCGTCATGGCCGCCACGTCTTGGTCATAGGCGGTTTTGGAGAAGAAGGGGCTGAACTTTTGGGAGAAAGTGCTGTAGCCAACAACCAGTGTGTTGCCGCCCGTGTATTCGCCGCCTGCGCTTGTCGTGGTGGTGCCTTTGCCGCCGCCAAATGTACATGCTGCCAGTCCGGGTACAAACATACAAAGAACAAGAAGCAGCGCGAGCACCTTGGAAAACGATTTTTTCATTTTCATTCCTCCATAAAATAATTTTTCTTTTATGTAGATTCATAAAAACCTACTAAAGACAAAAATAAGCGAAACCTCCGGCGCCAAGTAAAAAAATGTTCACTTTAATTATAGAGTACTCCATTCACATTGTCAATGTTTTTCTTTCAAAAAAACTTCATTTTTTAACTATTTTGAAACAAGTCTCTGGATTGTGAGGCTTTTTTTGGTCGAAAAAACTAAAAACGAGGCCACAATCATGGCAATCAGCGACAATGTCACCACAAAGTCCCACGAGGTGCCTTGGTTTTTATATAAAAACAGAAAGTAAAAGATCATCCCGACCGCCGCCATACCCGACAGCAGGAGGGTCAGAAAGGAACTGGTTGACAGTCGCTCGTATGTTTTGTCGCGCTGCTCCCGGGTCAGCCCGTGCTCGGGCGGGCGGTTGGTATATTGAAAGAGGTACCAAAGCGAGGACGTGAGATAGACCGCCGGCAGGAAGCCGAAAAAGTACGGGAGCGCGACATACAGCTGCCTCATGGCAGCGGCGTTCAGAAAAAGCCCCAGCCAGAAGAACACCCAGTAGCCCAGACAGGAAAGCAAAATGACGGTCCGTGCCCGCCGCAGCGTGTCCCGGTCGGCGGAAAAGCCATAGTACGCGCCGCAGTAAACGACCCGGGTAACCATTCTTCCGCTCGGCCCGACCTCATTTTCCAGCCGGTAGTCCTTCGCATATTTTTTTGAAAGCACCGCTCTTCCCTTCCTTTTAATTAATATATATCAGTGCTTCTCATTTTATCACAAGTCATCAGGAAAAGCAACAGGGAACCCTGCCATTTTAGAACCCGCCCTGAATTGAAGTGAACTTTTCCCTTGCCCTTCACTGCGCCGCAGCGCAATTTCACAGAAGCGCCAACCCCTGTTCCACTGCCGCGCCGGCGGCCATTTCACTTGCCCGAAGGGCAAATTTCGTTGAAAAAAGCACCTGCCGAAGCAAGTGCTTTTATCATGTAGAAGAATGTGCCTGAAACATGGGCGCAAATCCTAATTGAACATTATCAATTATCCGAGCTTGAGAAAAAAGAACTATATGATGCCATTGAAGATTCAAAGACCCAAGTCAAATTGAATTTGGTTTCCGCATCTATAACACAGAGAAGACTTGCTATTCAATTCCAGCGCTCGTTTGAGAAACTTGACGATGAAACAGCGAATGCAATCTTCGAACTATTGGACAAGGGGGACGATTGATGGACTATGAAATTAAACCCACATGCAGGCACGCTTTGAGACTGTACGCAAAGTTGTTTCGTTCCATTTGCGGATTTTCGCAAGACGAACCGATAGACCCGATTCCGCTTCTTGATCGTCTTCCTGATTTGGAGGTTTTGAAGATGTTCGATACGAAGTCGTTTATAACAATGTGCTGGCTGGTAATGTTCCCGCACAATGCATTCCTTGCGAGGACGGTTATCTCATTCAGATTAAGGAAAGCGTTTATCTCGGAGCTTTGGAAAAACGAACCGGTGGACATCGGATGCATATTATTCATGAAATAATGCATGCATATCTTGATAAGCTCGGTTTCAAACCAATTTTTTCGAGGCGGTTGACACCAGATGTTCCACAGTATAGACGTCTCGAATGGGCGGTCAAGGCTATTGCCGGAGAAGTAATGATGCCGTATGAAGCTTCTAAAGGCAAGTCCGAAAAAGAACTCGTATAAATTTACGGCGTATCTCCTGAGGCTGCCAAGAAAAGGCTGACTTATTGAGATAGAATTATTGAAAGGCGGTGGTTCTCTTGATTGTATCTCTGAGAAAAGAAAAAGCACTATTTTGATTGCGGCAACAACCAAAACAGTGCCTCCGAGTATTTCTACTCGTCATTCGTATAAATATTTTACTATAACTCGGAGAAAAAGTCAAGGCTTTTCGGCAAAAGAGGCTTGACAAATCGCAAAAAATCCATCTCACACGTTATTCACACCAAAATCTCCGGGTATTTCTACTCGTCATTCGTAATAGAGAAATACCTAGAGATTCGACCTCAAGGCAAAAAAACACAAAGACTCAGTACCTTGTTGTATGAGCAAAACGGAGGATTGTTATGATCCTTTACAGGTATTTTTATGAGAAAAATTACAAATAAACATCTCTCCCCTGAAGGTAAGATTGGAAGAAAAATTATCGATCTTCCGAACAAACTGAACTATGGTATCGCAGATTTGCTGAATCAATCGTTCCTTTTTGCCTACTTTTGCGCCTGATCGGGCTGCGGCAATAAAAAAAGAGCTTCCGAACAGCGATTTTGCTGTCCGGAAGCCCGATATTGCCCTATTTTCTTCAAAAAGTGCCCGAAAAGCAAGAAAAAACCACTTTTATCATGGTAGACAAAAGTGGTTTTTATGATGTGTTTATAGGACAAAATTACAACTGAATGATTTTCAGTAGGTAGGTTGTGCAGTTTGACATTTTGATATAAGCAGAAAATTCGTTTGCTGTAAAAATTTCCTCTCTGACAAGTTCACAATCATGTGATTCGTCAAGGCGATAGTATTCAAGTTTTACGCCGTTTGTGTTTTTGACGTTTTTGAATTCGACCTTGACCGTCTTTTCGGGTGCGCTATCATCATCCTGATAATATGTCAACATCACATTTTGTTCATCGCCCCTTGCTGCGACCGCCCACACATCATCGGATTCTCTCTCTATTTCCACAGCCTGATCCAATTTATATAGTTGATTGAACATGTAGAAGGGATAATACCCCTTCAAACACTCAAATACAAAGTCGGTAGAAAAAAGGCTGTTCATTCCGCAAGGACGGGCATCGTAAAACATCAAATTGTCAAGTTTTTCGTACTGCGCCATGCACATCGTTGCCGCAATAAAAGCAGCACCCTTGAGGCTTTTTTCTGCTTTTAGCGAATAGATCCATTCTTCATTCTCCCATCCTTTAACGTAATTCCACTCATTGAGAATACTTTCGGTGCTCTCAAAGCCGTAACTGTCAAGCAATTCTCGGGCAAGCCTTATTTTATTCTGGATCTTCTCTACAGTTGCCCCGTAAACGTGCCACGAAAAGAAATCAGGCACGATTCCGTTTTCATTGAGTTTGGAGAAGAACCCATCAAGCCATTCTTTTTTCAGACCTGCGCAAGCGGGTCCTCCTATTTTGAGATGCGGAAAACAGGATTTTAAGTGCTTATACGCAACACAGTAAAGCTCATAAAATTCCGCGGCTGTTCCTCCCCAACAACGCTTATGAGTTGAATCATCCGAGTCAAGATCAGGCTCGTTCCATATTTCCCAATATTCAATATCCATATGGAATCCATCTGCCCATCCCTCGGTATAGTGGCGAATGATATGCTCACATACAACTGCCCATTTCTGATAATCCGCAGGAGGTAAGGTATTATATTTTTTCGACCAATGCTCGATTTTGGACCCGAGTCGATAGTACACCTTTGCACCACCCGCCTCTATTACACGCATATATTCGTCTGTAAGAACAAAATCATACGCAGAAGGATCTGTTGCATCCATTGTCCAATCGGTGAATATCATATTGACGTCAACGATATGCTCTCCGCCGTAGGTTGCATAAAAAGATGCATCATGGGTTCTTGCATAGGGGATACCGGCCGCTTTGTAATGATCTATATTGGTAATTCTTTGATCCGCCGCAAATTTGTAAACCGGTCCATTGTTTACACTATGCATAGGCTTTACTATACCCAAAGTTTTTGAAAAATCAACTTTTATTCTATCCATTCTCGTTCTCCCTTACATTTTTTACTCGATTCAAGGCTTGGCAAATACCGGTAGTTATACAGCGTCGTATCCTCATACATGCTTTCTTGAGACTAATCTATCATTTTATTAGTTGCAAATCAATAGGATTAAATAAAATAGAAAATTTTTCGGTAAAAGAAGCGGTCCGAAATTCATTCAATTGAAAGCTCCTTATTTTCGCAATCTCCCGTCGAAAAACAACACTCAGTTGTTTTTCTCGGTCGCCTACTGACTTCGCGTTAGTCAGTCGCGGTGAGCATATGATCGTCAGTTATGGCATAGTAGGTTTATGCCAAATAAAAAAGGCAGTAAAAAAGCAGGTCATTTGACCTGCTTTTTTGCTAAGCTCATAGTACAAAAATGCAACTCATAAAATCACGGCGAAGCCGTGTATGAAATCCGCAGCTTGTCTGCGGTATGGAATCAACACGAAGTGTTGAATGTAATCAATCCGAAGGAGGATACACGCTGACGCGTGATGCCATACGCCTTCGGCGATTACAGACTCACCTGCGGTGAGATTACATGCCAATCCTTCGGATTGGATAGAAAAAAGACCGTTTTTAAGCGGTCTTTTTTCTTGCGAGAGTTTCACCAAAGGTATCATAATTAAAAGGTAGTTTCACCAGACGTACACCACGACTAACCCTCTGTTTTTTATGTCATTTATTCTAAACTATTAGCGAGTTTAACGTATCTTAATGCCGGTTGTAAACCTCGTTCACTGCCTCAATGTAAATCATAAATGAACTGTGATCGTGATCGTTGCGGCGCAGATACATATTCTTTTTTTCCAAATACGTGTCTCTGACTTCGAGCCACAAATCGTTCTCTTTCAACCAGTTGACCTTCTGCTGCATTTTTTCGGAATTTCGTCCCTTATTCCAATACCACCTGTCCCGGTTAAAGTATCCGGTCTTTTCATGAATCAAACGAAACCACGCATCATCGCTCGTTGCTATGATACAAAGATCAATGCTGTATGGTGTTTTGTTACCATTCTTAAAAATGCGCTGCTCCGTTGTAAGTGCCGACGTTGAATCCTGACAGTCTCCCCACTCGTTTGCATTCAAAACGATATTGAACTGCTTCCGGACATATTCTTTGATGCCGGTGCCGTCATTGATATCAAACGATCCGCTATCAACAATCTCCAGATTGTAATCCAAATCAATGGGATTGTTTTCGTTCTGTGTAATCAAGTTTTTGGCGCCGCTGCCGACAAGGTTTGCCTTCACGCGCATTTCGCCGTCGCCATTGATTTGCTGTACAAGCTGATTTACAATATCAGAACACAGTGATTTCATGCGCTTTAGGAAGTCTTTGTCTTCGATGAAATGATACATATTTATCCTCCTGCTCCCCGTAACCGCCCATCTGACTTTTTGTCAAATCGTTATAGTATAGCACTTTTTTCTTTTTTGTCAATACTTTTATGACTATTTTTTTCAAAAAGCCCTTGACTTTTCCTGCCAAGGGCTTTTGCTATCAACTTGTTTTTATTTGAACATTTCTTCCAATGCATCTTCAAACATCAATGTCGGATATGCATCTTCGTGGAATATCCAGTATCCCGTTTTTTTGGCTTCGTTGTATTCTTGCCAGAACAGCGAATTCAAATAAAATTCTTTGCTATAAGTTGACGAAGCGCTCGTTGCGTTCGCCTGATCGTAACTGGAACCAAAGTAATAACATCCGCTTATTGTTCCAGCTCCAATTTTATACGTCATTGGAGATCTTAAGGAACCAGAGATGCTGCCTGCATTAAGGCACTCGGTTATGCTCGGCGAAATCGACAATCCAACGATACCGCCTGTGTACATATACCCCGTAACCGATCCTGCATTATAGCAACTCGATACCTCTGCTCCGTAGCTGGATCCGATGATGCCTCCAGCGGTTCCGCCCGTTCCGTTTCCGCCTCCGGCTCCACCACGAATGTTGCCCATGTTATATGAATTTGTCACTATTGTTGCGGGTATATCATCGTTAATAAAATACCCTGAGCCAACAATTCCGCCTGCGCCGTATTGCATGTTTGTAACATCCGCAACGGTTATGTTGCCGTAGTTCGCCGCTTGATCAACATATATCAATGGGCTTCCGCCAACAATGCCTCCAGCAAAATTGTCTGCTGAAATATTGCCCGTGTTCTTGCACATCTGTGCAATGACGCCTTCAATACCATAACCGACAACGCCTGCGCCACACCCGGCATTTGTGATGTTACCGTTGTTTACGCATCCTGCCAGAGTAATGTATTTTACATAACCAATTATTCCAGCGGTATATGTACCGCCGCTGATAGCGGCATTGTTTTTGCACAGACTAATCTCTACGTTTGAATATCCTATTTGTCCGCATATTCCTCCAGCGTAAACAATGTTTGCTGCGCTTTGTTTCGCTAATGTAACCGTTCCACTCACAACGCAATTTTGAATTGTTACATTATCGTTCGCATATGCGGCAATAATGCCAAACGAGTATGATTTGCCCAAATTGCTGATTTCGGAATTAACACCCGAAACGGTTAAATTCTCAATCGTCGCGCCGTTGGCTAACGCACCGAACAATCCAATCTTATTCGTTTTTGCAGCTGAATCGTCAGTAAGTTTCAATCCAATGATGCTGTGACCGTTACCATCTAAAACACCTGCGAAATTCTGTATCGGTTCCCACGCCGTTTCGGGCATTGTTATATCGGATACGAGTTTCCATGTAATATTTTTACCCGTATTCGTTTTGATTGCTTCAAAATCGGATAACGTTGCAACCTCTACGATCCACATATCGTGCAAAGTAAGCGCGCTTATCCTGCTCCACTTGTTCAGCGACAATCCGGTTTCATCTGTGAATTTTGTTGAGCCATTATACCAACCGGCGAAAGTACCAACACCGCCTGTGGGAACTGGGAATTGCACTTTCTCTCCGTATGTCGCTTGCACCGTTTTTGATGCGACGCTTCCTGTCGTCACTTCTAATGTGACAGTGTATGTGTTGGGTGTAAATATCGGCTCCAGTTCAACGTTCGCCACATCAATGTTCCATGTCGTTGATGTAATTTTTACTCCGTTATAACTCCATCCGCCAAAAGCGTATCCCGTTTTGGTTAATGTCGGAAGTGTAACCTTCGATCCGAATGTAACATCTCTCGCCGTTTCCGAGGAATTGTTGAATGTCACATGAGAAATATGCGCCGTCCACTGCGCAGTTAATGTTATATCTTTTGTAACTTTGTCAGTTGCAATATTGAATATTACAGTACCATTCTTCCATCCAGAGAAATCGTATCCAGTTTTTGTTGTAACAATTTCCCCAGTAATCAGTTGATTATATTTTACGTAATACTTCTCAATTGTAGTTCCGCCGTTTGTGTTAAATGTAACAACGAAATCTTCTGCGTAGTCACAGTTCGAGCATTCTCTTGTTGCTCTGTTTAGGTTATGCCCAGTTGAATAAACTGTTTGCGTTCTCTCTGCCTGACAAGTCTCGCATTTATATTTTTTATAACCATTTTCGGTACAAGTTGCATCTTTAGAATCAATTAGCTTTTCGTTGTGCCCAGTTGGATATGTTGTTTGCTCATAACTGTTGCTACAATTCTTGCACTGATATCTTTCTTTTCCGTAAGTTGTGCAGCCGTTCTGCTCTATCACGGTCTTTTCATATTCATGCTGCTTGCCGTCCATTTCGCAAGAATACTCTACAAATTGAGCATACACTTTAATTCCGTCTGTTCCTGCGATCGGCTGGTCTAACAGTGACTGATATGTTAACGGCTTTTCCCAAGTGCCATAATCAAAAAACCACCCCTTAAACACATAGCCTTCTTTCTGCGGATCCGTAGGTGCTACAACGGTGCCAGAAAAGGTCGCAGTCGAATATTGTTCGCCGTCAACCAAAAAAGAAACCTTAATTCCGGTTTCTGTATTTCCATCACAACCCGCAAAAGCAAGAATCGCAACGCATATAAGTGCCACCATTACTACTATCTTTTTGAGTTTTTTCATTTTCCTTTTCCTTTCATGAAGTGGTTTATGAATCAAAATGTGCTCTTAAGTAAATGTTATTATAGCATAAATTATATAAAAACACAAGTATTTTCGTATTTACTCAACTCAAAAAACTACTTTATATGCAAAAACCCTCGGTTTCCGACTGCTGCCGGTTATCGAGGGCATAAAAATTCAGTTGTGATCACCACGTAGGGTTTCACAGTTTAATGATTCGCTTTTGAGAACGGGCAGTTTTTCCCGAGGCATTGGTTGTTTCGAGCTGAAAATTCGCAGACGACCTCTGGTTTTTCCATTTCAACACCAAAATGTTCTTTCACGAAATCAACGGCGGAAAGAACGGATAGATAAGAATCCCGCTTGCAACAGCGGGGACCGCCTATCGAGCCGATGGCATCAAGCGACTTTGACGTCATTTTATTTGACAATCCAAACGGCTGTCCCGCAAGAGGTGTTGAGCCAGAAATAATGGAAACGAACATTCCCGAGCTGATTCCCGCACCGCAAGCACCCCAAAAACCGCACGCTCCGCCGGGAACACTCTGTCCCCTGTTTTTCATTTCCGTCAGTGCTTTTTCAAGGTCAATGTTTCCACCGGCATTCTTGTATGCCGTTAAAAGCGCCGCGCCGACCATGATGTGATGTTCAGGTCCGTGCATATGACAAAACGGGAGATTCATCATTTTGTTCAAAATCTCAACAGGGTTCTTTGATGTTTCCGAAAGGCATACGCCGAAAATGCTGTCAACGCCTTTGGTATGACATTCATTGCAAACATAATGCCCGTTCACGCATCTTGTCTTGCTGAGTTCTCTTTTATGGCAGATTGCGCACTTCATTTCGATATCTTCGTTGAGGTATTCGAGCGGGGCTTTGCAAATTAAGCATTCTTCTTTCATTTTATCGTCTCCATGTGCTCCGATTATTTGAATAAATTATACCATATTTTTGTGAATTTTTCAATCCGTTTCACACGGTTCTATGCAAAAATTCCTCGACTTCCGACTGCTGCCGGTTGCCGAGGGCTTCTTGGTTTTTATTGCATCATTTTTTATTTTAATTGCATCATTTTGCTTTTCCGATGATGCTTTTATTTAACGTACCTTTCGGTTACGCTTACTCCGCAGCGGAATCGGATTTCCATGTCTTCGTCGTTGATGATCATCTGTTCGACCAGCTGCTTCATGATGAAGCCGTTGTCTGCGTTTACGATTTCGCCGCTGCTTATTGAGTCTTTGAAGTTACGCATCCACGCTGCGACGTTTGCGTATCCCACAGCGCTTTCTTGCAGTTCTTTCTGTCTCGCCTCTAATCCCTGCATTTCCGTCTTGCATTCCTCGATGATCGTCGTGTACTGCGTTTCCGTGATTGCGCCACGCATCTTATCTTTTCTTGCAGTAACCGCCTTTTCCTGTACCGCCACGATTTGCTTTTCTATCTTCGCAAGTTCCATGCTCTTGTTGTCTTTGAACTGCTCGTCGATGCATTCCTGTATTGCACCGATAACGTCGTCCGCGTCATCGACTATTTTGCGCATCGCCGTTTCGTATGTCTTTTCCAGCGTGCTTTCGTTTACGTGGTGGCTATCGCATTGTGATCTACCGTCCCTGATTCTTCTTGCGCAGCCCCATTCTTTTATGGCTCCCCCTGCTGGTGCTTGTTTACGACGCAAGCGTCGTGGAAAGATCCGCCACAGAACTTCTAATTTCGAGCCACAGCAGGATCTTTCAGGTTCTCGCCCTATACAGGGCGAGAAGCCAAAAGAAAAACCACCCATCGCCTCTGCATTCTTAGCGGAGAAAACAATTTCATAACGTAGGGCGGGGGCTTGCTCCCGCCGTTCGTTTTCATAATAAGACAATTTATTTCAGGGGCATTCATTGAAGCACGCGGGCGAACAATGTTCGCCCCTACATTGGTTAGGTGTTAAGCACATCATTTGCGGCTTGCCACAACATCATTCATTTGTGCCGCCTCATGAGGAATGATGTTCTCGCTGCGCTCGAAATGATGTTGACCTTCGGTCAAATGATGTTGTGCCTGCGGCACAAATGAAAAAGTCCAAGTCAAAAGACTTGGACTTTTTGGCTCCCCCTGCTGGGCTCGAACCAGCGACATCATGATTAACAGTCATGCGCTCTACCGACTGAGCTAAGGAGGAATAGAAGGGGTGCGGCCGGGTGCGGTTCGGTAAAGATAGGGGCCTGTAAAAAAGCTGCCACCTGTAAGAGTGACGCTCATCAATGACAAAATGGTGCACCTTCAGGGATTCGAACCCGGGACCCACTGATTAAGAGTCAGTTGCTCTACCAACTGAGCTAAAGGTGCATGCAAATCAACGGCCGTAAAACCTGCTTTCCTCATGGAAAGCAACGAAGCAAATCCTCATTGAAAACCGAACAAAGCTTTTATGGAAACGAAGCTCAAGTAGTACTGCCTGACTGCAAGAAAGCAGTTCAAGCCCTCGGTCTATTAGTATCGCTCAACTGCATGCATTACTGCACTTCCATCTGCGACCTATCGAACTTGTAGTCTACAAGTGACCTTACTTGCTTTAAGCA
>JBBAEK010000009.1:0-49139 GCA_041655935.1 Eubacteriales bacterium | reverse complement strand
ATCTGTGCAAAAAAAGCCACAGAACATCACACACACAATGTGTGTGTACCGCAGGTGCTGCCGGCAACCCTGGCAGTCGTGGTACTGTATCGCATTGTGGAGGAAAACCAATTTTTGAGGAGGAACACCCATGTTCAGCATCACCATCAAGCAGTTGCTTGAAGCGGGCGTCCATTTCGGCCACCCGACCAAGAAGTGGAACCCCAAGATGGCGGAGTACATCTTCACCACCCGAAACGGCATCCACATCGTTGACCTGCAAAAGACCGTGAAGAAATTTGAGGAGGCCTACACCTATGTACGCTTCCTGTCCGAGGCGGGCGGCACCCTTTTGTTTGTGGGTACCAAGAAGCAGGCGGCGGAGTCCATGAAGGAGGAAGCCCAGAAGGCGGGCATGTTCTATGTCAACATGCGCTGGCCGGGTGGTATGCTCACCAACTTCAAAACCATTCGCAAGAGCATCGGCCGTTTGAACGAGCTGGAGAAAATGAAAGCCGACGGCACATTTGACCTGTTGCCCAAAAAGGAAGCCGCACAGAAGCTCAAAGAAATTGACGACCTGGAAAAGAACTACGGCGGCATCAAAACCATGGAGCGCCTGCCCGATGCGATTTTCATTGTGGACACCCGCAAGGAGAGAATTGCGGTGCTGGAGGCCAGAAAGCTGGGCATTCCGGTCATTGCGATTTTGGATACCAACTGTGACCCCGACGAGGTGGATTATATCATCCCCGGCAACGATGACGCCATCCGCGCCATCAAGCTGATTTCGGGCGCGCTGGCAGACGCTGTCATTGAAGGCAAGGGCGGCGAGCAGCTCACCGACGTGCAGCAGGAGCCAACGGCGGCTCCAAGTGAAAAGCCCGAGCCGGCCTCCGAGACTGAGGCACCGGCAGGCGAGTCGGCATCTTCGGACACAACGAAAGAAAATTGACATTGAACAGGAGAAAATGAATGGCATTCACAGCAAAAGATGTAGCCGAGCTGAGAAAACAAACCGGCTGCGGCATGATGGATTGTAAAAACGCGCTGACCGAGGCAAACGGCGACTTTGACACCGCCGTGAAGCTGCTGCGTGAGAAGGGCATGATGGCAACCGCCAAAAAGCAGAGCCGGATCGCCGCCGAGGGCTTGGTGGACATTATGACTGACGGCAATCTGACCGTCATGGTCGAGGTCAACACCGAGACCGACTTTGTCGCCAAGAACGAGACCTTTCAGACCTTTGTCAAGGACATTCTCCGCACCATTTTACAGCACAAGCCCGCCGATGTTTCGGCGCTGCTCGCGTGCACCTACCCCGACTCCGACAAGACGGTGCAAGCGGTGCTCGAGGAAAAGACCTTTATCATCGGCGAGAAGTTGAGCATTCGCCGCTTCATCCTGACGGAGGGCGTGGTCAGCACGTATATCCACGGCTCCGGCGTCACCGGCGTGGTGGTGGGCTTTGAGACCGATCTGGCACACACCCCTGCCTTTGAGGCATTTGCGAAAAACATTGCCCTGCAGGCAGCAGCGTTCAACGCTCCTTATCTGGATAAGGCCTCTGTCCCCGCCGCCGTCATTGCGGAGGAGAAAGAGATTTTGATAAGACAGCTGGAGCAGGATCCCAAGTTTGCCAGCAAACCCGCCAAAGTCATCGAGGGCGTGATCTCGGGCAGAATTGCGAAGTTCTATGAAGCCAACTGCCTGCTCGAGCAGAGCTATGTGAAGGACGACAGCATGACTGTCGGCGCCTATATCGCGGCCACCGCCAAAGAGCTGGGCGGCCACATCAAGGTGACTTCCTGTACCCGGTTCGACAAGGGCGAGGGCATTGAAAAGCGCGAGGATGACTTGGCAGCTGAAGTCGCAAAAATGGTAGGCGGGAACTGATTTCCCCGAAAAAAAGGCTGTCGCAGGCAATCGCGGCAGCCTTTTTCATAGACACGGCGCCGTATGGCGGGTGCCAAACGCCCCGAAAGCCGCGCCACATCCGAGGATTTCGGATACTGTCCGCACACCCTATCGGTTTCCTGCCTCGAATTTTATGAAAACTGTTTACAAACCGGTGAATTTGAAGTACAATAGAGGATGAAAATATCGGGGGAAAAGGAATGCTCATGAAATACAAGCGAATTGTGCTGAAGTTGTCCGGAGAGGCGTTGGCGGTCGGCTGCCAAGGCCTGTATCACTACCCCTTCCTCGAGGAAATCGCGCAGGTGCTGCTGGAGTGCCGGCGGCAGGGGGTGCAGCTGAGCGTCATTGTGGGCGGTGGCAACATTTGGCGCGGGCGGCAGGGAACAGAGATGGACCGGTGCCGCGCCGACCAGATGGGGATGCTGGCGACCGTCATCAACGCCATCGCCCTGCAGGACGCGTTTTCCCGCGCGGGCCTGCCGGTGCGGGTCATGACGGCGACCGAGATGAACCCCTTCACCGAGCTCTACACCCGGGAGAAAGCGGTGGCGGCGCTGGAACAGGGCGAGGTGGTGATTTTCGGGGGCGGACTGGGCAGCCCGTACTTCTCCACCGACACAGCCGCCGCTTTGCGCGCGGCGGAGATTGGGGCGGATGCTCTGCTCATGGCGAAAAATATCGACGGCATTTATGACCGCGACCCCAACGCTCCCGACGGGGGCTGTGCCCGCAAATTTGACACGATCAGTGCCGGCTACCTGATCGCCCACCAGCTGCACGCCATTGACCTCACCGCGGCGGCGCTGAATATGGAGAGCAAAATTCCCACCGTGGTCTTTGGACTGCATCCCCCGCATAATATCTTACAGGCTGTCGCCGGCGAGCCGATTGGCACCCTCATCACAACCGACTAACCATAGGCCATACATAAAAGGAGAAGAAGCCATGAAACTTGACACCAAAGAATACAGCGCCAAAATGCAGAAGAGCATCGACGTCTATGAGTCGGAGCTTTCTACCATGCGTGCGGGCAGAGCCAATCCGGAAGTACTTGCCAAGATTCAGGTGGACTATTATGGCACCCCCACCGCCATCACCGCGGTGGCGTCTGTCAGCGTGGCGGATGCCCGCACGCTGGTGATCCAGCCGTGGGACGCCTCCACCCTCAAGGGGATTGAGCGGGCGATTTTGGCGTCGGATTTGGGAATCACCCCCCTCAATGACGGCCGCGTGCTGCGCATCGTGTTCCCGACGCTGACCGAGGAGCGCCGCCGGGAGATGACCCGCCAGATCGCCAAAACGGGCGAGGCAACCAAGGTCGCCGTTCGCAACATCCGTCGGGACGCCAACGACAAGGCCAAGCTGATGAAGAAAAACGGCGAGATGACCGAGGATGAGCTGAAGGCGAGCGACAAGTCGATCCAAGAGCTCACCGACAAATTCATCGCCGAGGTTGACAAGGTCACCGACGCGAAAAATAAAGAAATCATGGAGATTTGATTTGTCGGCCTTCCGATTGTTCAAAAAGAGCACCCCGCCGCCCGTCTGTGATGAGCGGCTGACCCATCTTGCCTTCATTATGGACGGCAACGGCCGCTGGGCGCAGAAAAGGCACCTGAACCGCAATTTCGGCCATGTCAAGGGCGCCGAGAACTTCCGTCGCGTGCTCCGTATCTGCGGCACCCTTGGGGTGCGGGTCGTGACCGTCTATGCCTTTTCGACCGAGAACTGGAAGCGCCCGAAAGAAGAAGTGGACGGCATTTTCAGACTGCTGCACCGCTACATGGACGAGGCGCGGACGACCCTTGCCAAGGAACAGGTGCGGGTGGTTTTCATCGGCGACCTGTCGGTACTCCCCCCCGAGCTGAAGGCAAAGGCGAGCAAGCTGGAGCAAGCCAGCGCGGGGTATGAGCGGGTGGTACAGATCGCCCTCAACTACGGCGGCAGGGCGGAGATTGTCCATGCGGTCAACCGCCTCATCGAGCGGGGTGCGCGCAAAGTGACCGAGGCGGACATCGCCGCCCACCTCTACACCGCCCCTTTCCCGAACCCGGATTTGATCATCCGGACCGGTGGGGACTTCCGCACCTCCAACTTTCTGCTTTGGCAGTCGGCGTATGCCGAGTACTGCTTTACCAAGACCCTCTGGCCGGACCTCGGCGAGCGGGAAATCTATCAGGCCGTCACCGACTTCTACAAGCGCCGCCGCCGCTTCGGCGGCCTGTAAGCCACCTCGTTTCTCGAGTGGTTGAATGCCCGGCGGGCAAGCGCTTTCAATGATCAGACAGCGGAAGAATCGCCATTCAGTCGCCATGTAGGGCGGTGATGGCTCATCATACGACAGCAGGAGGAACACGATGAAACAGAGGATTGCCACGGGCTCTGTCATTTTGCTTGGCCTGCTTCTTTTGTTGTTTTTGTCGGACACGCTGCTGTGGCCGCTCTCCTGTGTGCTGCTCTCTTTGGCGGGCAATTTCGAGTTTCTCAAGGTCATGGGGGTGCAAAAAAAGCCCGCGTACAGCGTTCCTGCCTACCTGCTCGCCCTCGCTGTCCCCCTGCTTGCCCTGGCCTGTACTATGGCTGAGGTACCCGTAACGGTGTGCATAGTGTTCGTATTTTTCGTACTTCAGGTGTGGATGCTGTATCTGTTCGCCGTGGCGGTGCTGGCAAGAGGGAAGACTCCCTTTGCGGAAGTGGCCTCGGTCTACCTGGGCACTTTATATATCATCCTCTCCGCCGTCTCCCTCTACCTCCTGCGGCAACGGGAGGCGGGACTGTTGGCGGTGCTGCCCGTGTTCATCGGTGCGTGGAGTACCGATACCTGCGCGTACTTTTCGGGCAGGTTCTTCGGCAGGCACAAACTTATCCCCGAAGTCAGCCCCAAAAAAACAGTGGAGGGCAGTGTGGGCGGGACGGTGTGCTGTGTCGCCGCCTTTGCGCTGTACGGGTTGCTGGTCGGCGTCCTCACCGACGACTTCACCCCGAACTATCCCGTGCTGTTGCTCTGGGGATTGCTGGCGGCGGTGCTGGCGCAGCTGGGCGACCTGCTCATGTCGCTGATCAAGCGGGAGCACGGGGTCAAGGATTTCGGGACGCTTTTTCCGGGGCATGGCGGGGTACTGGATCGCTTTGACTCCATCCTTGCCATCGCGCCGATTTGCCTGATGCTCAGCTTGTTGCCGGAACCGTGGTCACTGTTTTTCTGAGGGGAGTGTTATGACAAGCATACCGGACAGCTATTGCCCTACTTCTTTGTCGGTGCTGGGGTCTACCGGCTCCATTGGCACGCAGACCCTGCAACTGGCAGAGGCACACCGTATCCCCATCGACCTGCTGACCGCTCACGACAATGTCAAACTGATGGAAAAGCAGGTGCGCGTCCATAAACCCCCTCTGTGCGCCCTGGCAGATGAGAGGGCGGCGGCGGAGCTGCGGGTGCGGCTCGCAGACCTGCCCACCCGTGTACTGGCGGGGGAGGCGGGGATTTGTGAGGCGGTTGCCGCCGCGCGCAGCCCGGTGACGGTGAACGCCATTGTGGGGAAGGCGGGCCTGCTGCCCACCCTTGCCGCCATGGAGCACGGCGGGCGGCTGGCGCTCGCCAACAAAGAGTCGCTGGTGGTGGCGGGTGAGGTGGTGATGCGCCGCGCCCGGGAGGCGGGGTGTACCATCCTCCCGGTGGACAGCGAGCACAGCGCCATTTACCAGTGCTTGCAGGGGCATGACCGGGGGGCGGTGAAGCGGTTGTGGCTGACCGCCTCGGGCGGCCCCTTTTACGACTACTCGAAACAGGCGCTGCGGCAGGTGAGCTTGGCGCAAACCCTGCACCACCCCACCTGGAACATGGGGGCGAAGATCACTGTGGACAGCGCCACCCTGATGAACAAGGGCTTTGAGGTCATCGAGGCGGTGCATTTGTTCGGACTGCCTGCGGCACAAATTCGGGTCCTGGTGCACCGGGAAAGCATCATCCACTCGGCGGTGGAATATATTGACCATGCAGTCATTGCGCAACTGGGCTTGCCCGACATGCGCACCTGTATCGCCTACGCGCTCTCTGCCCCGCACCGCCTCTGCGGCATGGGGGAGGAGCTCGACCTCGCGGCGCTGGGCAAGCTGACCTTTGCCGAGCCCGACCTTGACACCTTTCCCCTGCTCTCCCTGGCGCGGCGCGCCATTGAGGCGGGCGGAGGTGTGCCCGCCGTGCTGAACGCTGCCAATGAAGTGGCGGTGGCGGCATTTTTGGCAGAGCGGCTTTCCTTTGTCGGTATCTTCGAGGTGGTGGCTGAGACAGTTGCCCTGCACCGCCATGCCGCGGCGGTACACGACCTCGAGGGACTGCTGCACTGTGACGAGGCAGCGCGCGAAACCGCGCGGCGCCTCTTGTAACACAAAAAGCGATGGCAAGATCCCGCAAAGGGGGCGGGCTGTTTGGCACAGCCTGTACAGAGGGCGGCAGGATGACCTCGATGACTTGCTTGGTTTGGATGAAATGAATTAGAATCGGAGGCAGAGGGATGCCCGGAATGGTTTGGCAGATTCTTTTGGCGGTGTTCGTGTTTGGCCTGTTGGTGTTGACTCACGAGCTGGGGCATTTTATTGCCGCGCGCTGTTTTGGCGTGAAAGTGTACGAGTTCGCCATCGGGATGGGCACGAAGCTGCTTTCCTATACTTCAAAGAAAAGCGGGGTGATCTACTCCCTCCGTTTCCTCCCCTTTGGCGGGTTTGTCAGTATGCTGGGGGAAACCGAGGAGGGGGAGGAGCACAATCCCGAGTCGCTGTCCGCCAAGCCGGCGGGACAGCGGCTGGTGGTTCATGCGGCGGGGGCTGCCATGAATTTGCTGTTCGGCTTTTTGGTCATGGCGATTCTGAGCTCTGTCGTGACGCTGGGCACCACCAAAATCCATCACTTTTTTGACACCGAGCTGACCGGCTATGAGTACTCCAGCCGGGACTCCGGCCTGCGGGAGGATGACGTGATTGTCAGGGTGGGGAAGCGGCGGGTGTATATTGCCGACCAGGTGCTGTATGAAGTCATGCGTAACGGGCAGGAGCCGGTGGAGATCGTGGTGCGGCGGGGGGAGGAGTACCTCTCCCTGACCGTGAGCTTCCCCATCAGAGAGGAAAGAGGGCAGCGGCTGGGGGACACCGATTTTCAGGTATATGCCGAGAAAAGCACGGTGGGGACGGTGATCAAACACACCGTGCACAAGTCGGTCCTGGTGGTGAACATGGTCTGGGAGTCCCTGTTTGACCTCATACGGGGACGCTATACCTTGGAGGCGGCCTCGGGTCCCATCGGTATGGCGGGTGAGCTGACGAGTGCCGCCAAGAGCGGGGCCGGCCCGCTGCTCTACCTGGTGGCGATCATCAGCATCAACTTAGGCGTGATGAACCTGTTGCCCCTGCCCGCCCTGGACGGCGGCCACCTGTTGTATGTGCTCTTTGAAATCGTCTTTCGCAAGCCGTTGCCCATGAAATACGCCAACCTGTTTGATTTTGTCGGGTTCGCGCTGCTCATGGGGCTGTTGGTGCTGGTGACTTTCAAAGACATTGCGGCGTTGTTTTGAGGTGAACCATGCAGAATAGACATCCCACCAGACAAGTGAGACTCGGGCGGCTGCTGTTGGGCGGTGGTGCGCCCATCGCCATCCAGTCCATGACCAACACCGACACGCACGATAAGGAAGCCACCCTGCACCAGGTACGGGCGCTGGAGGCGGCGGGCTGTGAGATTGTCCGCATCGCCATCCCCGACCTTGCCGCCGCCGATATTTTCGCCTTTCTGAAGCGGGAGGGGGTCGGGGTGCCGCTGGTCGCCGACATTCATTTTGACTACCGCATCGCGCTGGCGGCGGTGCGGGGCGGTGCGGACAAGATCCGCATCAATCCCGGCAACATCGGCGAGCGGGGACGGGTGGCGGAGGTGGTTGCCGCCTGCCGTGAGCGGCAGATTCCCATCCGCATCGGGGTCAACAGCGGCTCGCTGGAAAAACATATTTTAGAGAAATACGGCGGACCTACCGCCGAGGCGCTGGCAGAAAGCGCCCTTTCCCACGCCGCCATCTTAGAGGCGCTGGACTATGAGCAGGTGGTCCTCTCGGTCAAGTCCTCGGACGTGCCCCGTATGATTGCATCCAACCGAATGCTGGCCGAGCGGACCGACTACCCCCTGCACATCGGTGTGACCGAGGCGGGCGGGTTGCAGGCCGGGACGGTGAAAGCCGCGGTGGGCATCGGTACCCTCTTGGCGGAGGGGATCGGGGACACGGTGCGTGTCTCCCTGACAGCCGACCCGCTGCACGAAGTGGCCGCTGCCAAGGCGATTCTGGGCGCACTCCACCTGATAAAGAGCGGCATGGACATCATTGCCTGCCCCACCTGCGGCCGCACGAAAGTTGACCTGGTGCCCCTGCTGGCCCGTTTCGAGGCGGCGGTGGCGGAGGAGGGGTTGGGGCACTTGCCGCTCAGGGTCGCCATCATGGGCTGTGCGGTCAACGGCCCAGGGGAGGCCCGGGACGCCGATATCGGCATTGCCTGCGGGAGCGGCGAGGCTCTGCTGTTCCGCGCCGGAGAAGTCCTCGGCAAGTATCCCGCCGAGCAGATTGTGCCTGTCCTTATCGCCCATATCAAGGAGATGGGGGCGCTCTGATCCTTTTCCCGCACCCATACCCGCGGCGCCAGGCGGCGCCCTTTTTCAAAGATAGGATGTATCCATGAATCAGGAAAAAACGTTTTTGGAATTTTTCAAGCGGTACTGCCCGGACGACGCCAAACGAGCGCTGCTGGCCAGGGGGTACAACTTTGCGGTGCGCGCCACCAAGGAGCCCCCCATCCGGGTGGAGGTGGAGCTGTCCTTTGACGCGCCGGAGAGCAATGCGCTGCTCTGCCAGATTGAAAACGAGTGCCGTGAACTCTATGGGGCGGCTTCCTTTCTGATCTTCCCGCACTACCCGTGCCACCTGTTCGGTATCGACTGTATGCCGGAGATTGCCGAGGAGGCGGTGCGGGTAGGGGCGGCAACCCCCGGCTTTTTTGCCGGCGCCCGGTATGAGGACGACGGGCAGACCGTCACGGTCAGCATTCCCTACACGGAGTCGGGGGTGGAAGTGGTGAAGTGCACCCGCACCGAGCAACTGCTCTCGGGCATCCTGCAAAGCCGTTTTGGGGTGAGCCGCACGGTGCGGGTCTGTTCCAGCGAGGACGCGGCCGACCGCGCAGAGGAGCGGGGGCGGCAACTGGAGGCGATGCTGGAGGGTTTTGACAGGGAGGCGCGCACCTCTTTTGAAAAGCGGGAACAGGCGGCACCGGAGGCAGCGCCGGCAGGCGGAGAGGGCGCGCCGCTCACCCGGGTCAGCGGCTTGTCCGAGGAGCGCACACACCTGCTGGTCAAAAACCAGACTACCTTTGAGGTGGGACACGATACATTCAGCACAGCGGGTGCCAAGCTGCTGTTTGGCGAGCCCTTTCCCATCGAGTCTCCCACTCCGCTCGGCGCGCTGCAAAAGCCCCAGTCCGCCGCCGTGGTGCTGGGTGAGGTGTTTGCCGTCACCACCAAGGAAACCAAAAGCGGCGACAGGCTGCAGGTGCTGGTGGGGCTTTCGGACGGTGCCTCCGCCATGTATATGAGGACCTTCGTGCCCCCCGAGGAGGCAGACTGCTTTACCGCGCTGAAAGTAGGGCAGAGCATTGCCCTGTCCTGCCGGGTGCGCAAAGAGCGGACGGAGGACGAGCTCTACCTGTCGCCAAACGCCGCCTATGAAATCCGGCGCGTGCACCGAACCGACCTTTCGCCGGAGAAGCGTGTGGAGTTGCACCTGCATACCACCATGAGTGCCATGGACGCCCTGATTCGCCCGGACGTGCTACTCGAGACGGTCGAGCGGTGGGGGCACCGGGCGGTGGCAGTCACCGACCACGGCAATGTGCAGGCCTTCCCGGAGCTGCTCCGGGTCCAGCGCGCCATGAAATCCCCCGTGAAAATTCTGTACGGCATGGAGGCCTACTTTGTCAACGACACGGCCCGCGCCATTTACGGCGAGGACCGACCGAACTTCCGGGACGAGATGGTGGTGTTCGATATTGAAACCACCGGCCTCAGCAACACCGCCGACAGGATTACAGAAATCGGCGCGGTCAAAATCAGGGCGGGGGAAATCACCGGGAGCTTTGAGTCGCTCGTCAACCCCGGCATCCCCATCCCCGAGTCGGTCTCACGCCTGACCGGTATCACCGACGAGATGGTGGCGGACGCTCCCGGCATCGAGGAGGCACTGCCCCGTTTCCTTGCCTTTGCGGGCACCTGCGTGCTGGTGGCGCACAATGCCAACTTTGACGCCGGCTTCATCCGCACGGCGGCGGCGCGCTGCGGGCTTCCCTTTACCAACACCTATCTGGACACGCTGGCCCTCTCCCGCTACGTCAACGCCGAGCTGAACCGTCACGGCCTGGACGCCCTGGTCCGCCACTACGGGCTGGAGGCGTTCAACCACCACCGCGCCTCCGAGGACGCCGCCATGCTGGCGCAAATCTTTTTCCGTATGCAGCAGCAACTGGCGGAGGAGGGGGTGGAGGACTTCGCCGGCATGGCGGTCGCCATGAGCGAGCATACCGACCCGCTCCGTCTGCGCCCTCATCACATGATCCTCTTTGCCAAAAATCAGGCCGGGCTCAAAAACCTTTACCGGCTGATCTCCAAAAGCTATCTCGACTACTTCAGGCGATACCCCCGTATCCCCAAAAGCGTGCTGGAACAGTACCGGGAGGGACTGCTGATCGGTTCGGCCTGTGAGTCGGGGGAGCTGTATGAGGCACTGCTCGACAACCTGTCGGAGACGGCCATTGAGGAGATTGCCGCCTTTTACGATTACTTTGAAATCCAGCCCCTTTGCAACAACCGCTTTTTGGTGGACGCGGGGCGGGTGGCGGACGATGCCGCCCTGCAAGAGATCAACCGCAAAATTGTGGCGCTGGGGGAGAAGCTGGGCAAGCCGGTGGTCGCCACCTGTGACGCGCACTTTCTCGCGCCGGAGGAGGAGATCTACCGCAAAATCCTGCTCAAGGGCATGAAAATGGCCGATGGAGACCGCACCGCCGGCCTCTACCTGCGCACCACCGAGGAAATGCTCGGGGAGTTTGCTTACCTGGGCGCGGAAAAGGCCTACGAGGTGGTCGTCACCAATACCAACCGCATCGCGGACCTGATCGAGGACATCCTGCCCATCCCGGACGGGACCTACTCACCCGCCATGCCGGGCGCGGACGAGGAACTGACCCGGCTCTGCCTGCAGCGCGCGCATGCGCTGTACGGGGACCCCCTGCCCGAGGTGGTGGCGAACCGGCTGGAGCGCGAGCTGTCCTCTCTCACCCGCCACGGCTTTTCGGTGCTGTATATGATCGCGCAAAAACTGGTGGCGTACAGTGAGTCGCAGGGCTACCTGGTCGGGTCCCGCGGCTCGGTGGGCTCGTCCTTTGCCGCCGCCATGGCGGGCATCTCGGAGGTCAACCCGCTGCCCCCTCACTACCGCTGCCCCGAGTGCCGGTACAGTGAATTTATCACCGACGGCTCGGTGGGGGCGGGCTTTGACCTGCCCGACAAGCACTGTCCCCGGTGCCACCGGGAGATGACGGCTGACGGACACGACATTCCCTTTGAGACCTTCCTTGGCTTCAAAGGAGACAAAACCCCCGACATAGACCTCAATTTTTCGGGGGATGTGCAGGGGATGGTACATAAGTACACAGAGGAGCTGTTTGGCGAGGGAAATGTCTACCGTGCAGGGACCATCGGCACGCTGGCCTCCAAAACCGCCTATGGCTTCCTCGTAAAGTACTTAGAGGAAAAGGGGCTGTCCCTGCCCCGGGCACAACTGGACTACATGATTGAACAACTGGTGGGGGTGAAGCGTACCACCGGGCAGCATCCCGGCGGCATCATTGTCATCCCCAAGGAATATGATGTGCACGATTTCACGCCCGTCCAGCATCCGGCCGACGACCCTTTTTCTCACATCGTCACCACCCACTTCCAGTTTTCCTACCTGCACGACACCATCCTGAAGCTGGACGAGCTGGGGCATGATATTCCTACCAAGTACAAGGTGCTGGAGAAGTACACCGGCACCAGCGTGCTGGACGTGAAGATGAACGACCCCGCCGTCTATGCCCTCTTTAGTTCCACCAAACCGCTGGGCATCACCCCGCAGGATATCGGCGGCTGTCCGCTGGGCACCTGGGGACTGCCCGAGCTGGGCACGCGATTCATCATCGGCGTGCTGCAGGAGGCCCGCCCCAAGAACTTTTCGGACCTGGTGCAGATCTCGGGTCTGACCCACGGCACCAATGTCTGGCTGGGCAATGCCCAGACCCTCATTCAACAGGGTCACGACATCTCCGAGGTGGTGGGGACCCGCGACAGCATCATGCTCACCCTGATTCGCTACGGGCTGGACAGCGCCCTGGCGTATGCCATCACAGAGGACGTGCGCAAGGGCAGGGGGGTGCGGACCGAGTATGAGGAGGCCATGCAGGCGTGCGGCGTGCCCGACTGGTATATCGCCTCCTGTAAAAAGATCAAGTACATGTTTCCCAAGGCGCATGCCGCCGCCTATATCATGTCCGCCATTCGGCTCGGGTGGTACAAGATTCACTACCCCATGGCGTTCTATGCTGCCTATTTGACCGTGGCACCCGGGGGGTTTGACGGAGAAATCGTCATGCAGGGTAGGGCACGGGTCAGGGAAGTGATGTCGGAGATTGAGAAAAAGGGCAATGACGCCACGCAAAAAGAAGCAGACCAACTCGTCACCATGCAGCTCGTGCTGGAATGCATGGCGCGGGGGGTGCGCTTCTTACCGGTGGATTTATATCTGTCGGACGCCTCTGCTTTTCTGCCGGAGGACGGCAAGATTCGGATGCCCCTCAATTCCCTGAGCGGGCTGGGGGACACCGCCGCGCAGAAAATTGTGCAGGCGCGGGAGTCGGGCGAGATTTTCTCGGTGGAGGAGCTAAGGGAGCGGGCGGGACTGAGCCGCACGGTCATTGATGTGCTGCGCAAAAACGGCGTGTTGCGCAACCTGTCCGAAACCAATCAGATTTCTTTCTTTTAGGGGAGAGGAGGACTGACACCCTCTCGCGTGGGCGGTCTTACCGCAGCAGCAGCAACATCACCAGCAGCAGCCCGAGGTCATCCTCGTCGCCGTCGCTGCACAGGAGGAGGACTGCCGCCGCTAAGAGGATAATGTCCCAGTTCATCAGCTCCTTGAGGCGGAACCGTGACAACAGGTCCGCGGGGAGGAAGGGAAACTTTTTCTTTGCCGCGCCGGAGTGCCCGAGGGCGGTGCTGTGGGTTGCCTGCGCCGCGGGCGTCTCATGAGCCGACGGCTCTCGAGCCGGGAGCTCTTGAGCGGGGTGTTCTGCGCCCCCTTCCTGAAAATGCACCCGCCCCTCGCCCGGTGTCGACGGAGCAGGGGCTTCCTCGGAAAAGTCAAAAGCGTTGCCGGCATAGTTGGCGGGGAGCTTGCGGCGCATCTTCTGCGGGTCCTCCCCCTGTCCCGAATAGTTTCGTTGGTACATAACGCTCCTTTCTCAAGACAGCTATTTCACCGTGCGAAAGATAGCCACCAGATCTGCGGCCTGCAGGATGCGGTCAATCATGTCTGCTCTTTTCGGGTTCATAAAGGGCTTGATGGCGCACAGCATTTCCCGTCGATGATGGTGGTTGGCGGAGGCAAGGGCGGGGATCGCCGACACTGCCGCCGCAGTCTCTGCCGGAAGGGCTTCCGTGTCCAGGGTGACGGCGGGGGCCGCCGTTGCCGCCAGAGCAGAGAGCTCTTTGGCGGGCGACCCGCTTTCTGCGGGGGGCATACCGTCCGCGGGCGACACGCTGACTGCGGGCGACACGCTGACTGCGGGCGGCACGCTGACTGCGGGCGACACGCTCTCCGCGGGCGGGGGGCTCTTGGTGAACAGGGGACCGAGATTGCCCAGCAGAGACAGGATGCCACTCAGCGCGGTGGGGTTGGCAAGCAGGCCCGACAGCATCGCGGGCAGGCCCTTGGGGGACTCTTGACTCATGGCACGACGGCATGAAAGCAACAGATGCTCGCACGCACTCCTTTCTGAATGGTTTATGCCCTGCCGCGCGCCGACAGCACCTTTGGCGGCGGCCGGCACGGCATGCGGCAAGCGGTAAAAGTCTTACTTGCCGAACTGAGTGATGATGCGCAACGCTTCCGCCAAACTCATCCTGCCCGAAGCACCGCCCAGTGCGGCGCGCAGGTTCGCCATTTCGGTGGGCCCGGGGGGCCTTTCGGGTAACTGCACCCCCTTGGCGCGTCCGACCGCCACAATGGTCTCCCATAATTCGGCGTCGCTTTTTTTGAGCAGTTCTCGCATCATGTTTTGATCAAGTCTCATTCCGGCCTCCATAGTTGGTTTCACCAGTAGTATATGTCAAGGGCGAGAGGAGTGTTTCCCGCACTATGCTGAAAATCCTGATTTTTTCAGATTCTCACGGCCGCACCGACGGGATGCTGGCCGCGCTCGAGGGTCATCCGGATGCCACCCACTGCTTTCACCTCGGGGATGGGTATCGGGACGCCGCCCTGGTGGCGGCACAGCGCCCCGGGATCCTCTTTGCCTCGGTGAGGGGCAATTGCGACGGCCCCTTTGCCGAGGGGGCGGCAGAGGAGATGGTGCTCGACCTCGGCGGCAGGCGGCTCTGGCTCTGTCACGGCCACCGGTACGGGGTGAAATCCGGCACGGAGGGGCTGCTCGGGCGGGCCGCGGAGATGGATGCGTCGCTCGTGCTGTTCGGCCACACGCACCGCCCGCTGGAGTGCTATGTCGGCGAACCCCGAGAGGTGTACCTGTTCAATCCCGGCAGTATCCGAGAAGGGAGCTACGGACTGTTGCGCCTGGACAGGTGCCGGGTTCTGTTCAGCCACTGCCACATGCCCCCTGCCCGCTCATGGTAAGTATCGTCGCAAGCAGGGCAGAGAGTGCCAAAGAAAAGCGCATCACGCACGTCTCTCGCGCCCGTGCTAACAGCCTATGCGCTCGGTGCGAAATCGGTGACGCTTTTTTGAAAAAAAGTTTTGGCGCACCGCGCGGCACCTGCCATGCCTGCGCAACAGTAGCGTGGCGCGGGCGGCATTTCAAGCGCAAAAAAAAGGCTTGCCTCGGTGAGGCAAGCCTTTTTACTGTCCGTGCGATTAAATGGTTCGTCCGAGCCCTGCGGCACCGATGATCCCGGCGTCGTTGCCCAAGGCGGCAATCAGCACCCGGGCTTTTTCCTTGTTGTCGCGGGTGTATTGCTCGCGGTCCAGGATGCGGAGCAGGGGCTGTAAGAGGTAGTCCCCCTCGTTGCAGATACCGCCGCCGATCGACAGCACCTCGGGCTGAAAGATGTTGATGATATTGGTGATCCCGCACGCCAAGTCCTCGATGTACTCATCCACCACGGATTTGGCAATGACATCGCCCTTTTTCATGGCGTCAAAAGCGGTTCGGGCGTTGACCTTGCCGTCGTGCGCATCCGCCTCGCTTTGCAGCAGGGTGGGGATGCCCTTGGTGCGGCACTCCGTCATCTTCTCACGCGTGCTGAGCACCAGCCCGGGGGCGGAACTGTAAGTCTCCCAGCAGCCCCGTCTGCCGCAGGTGCAGAGTCTGCCGTCCTTCTTGATGACGATATGTCCCAGCTCCCCGGCCGCGTAGTTGAAGCCGGAAAAAATTTTCCCGTCGATGATGATACCGCCGCCCACGCCGGTGCCCAAGGTCACCATGACCGAGATGCTCGCCCCGCGTGCCACGCCGGCGACCGCCTCCGCCCAAGCGGCGGCATTGGCGTCGTTTTCAATATACACCTGCCTGACGGGCAGGTACTTCCGGAACACCTCGGCCATGGGGAAGTCCTGGAAGGGTAGGTTGTTCGAGTAGTAGACGATACCCTTCTGATTATTGGTACTCCCCGGGGTGGCAATGCCCGCGTAGGCAACCTGAGACAGGGGGATGTTTTGCTTGTGCAGCAGAGACCCCGCCAGGTCCGCAATGTCATTGACAATCAGCTCCGGGGCACGGCTCGGCAGTGTCGGCACACTGCCTTTTTCGATAATTTTCTGTTCCTCATTGACAATCCCAATGGCGATGTTGGTACCGCCTAAGTCAACACCAATGTAATACATACTGTCATTCCTACTTTCTTCACCTGTATCGGAGGGGCTGCCTGTATTATACTCTGTGACGGTGAAAAAGTCAATATATCTCGTCGAAAAAGGCCGCTCTCGGGCAGCGTGGCAGAGGACGGGGAGGCATCACCCGGAAAAAGGGGGTCGCTCGTCGGGACGGCGGTAACAGGAGGGTGAAAGAGCATGCGGAGGGAGTGAAATATGTAAATATATCTTTGCTTTGCGAAGTAAAAAATGACAATAAAAGTAGCTTGTGCAAAAGCGACAAGGCATAAAAAAATATGGCGAAAAATGTACAAAATGCACAAAAACAGTGCCTAAAATGAAACAACCTGCTCAATTAAAGAAAGGGTAAATGATAATTACATTCAACAAAAGAATAGCATGCAAATCATTGAATACTTGGGCGGAATAGTAAATCATGCTGACACCACCGCAACAGGAGGACTGCCGAAAAAGGATGAAAAAGCTTTCCGGCGAAAATTCGCTTTCCGGGAAAGGGCAAAGAGAGCCGACGCGGAAAAATCACCCGCCAATTAAGTCTTGACTTTTTTTTGGCGGTGTGGTACTATGTTTTAGAACTGCCGACTATAAATATTGAAAAAATGCGTTACTCCGGGAGGTCACGAATGTTGATGAAAAAACCAAAACATATCCGGTTGCTGTCCTTGCTGCTGGCGGTTTTGTTTGCTTTCGGCGCTTTTAGTATCCAGATCAGTGCCGATCCGGGCGGGCAGCACAGGTACAAGAACAATACCAGCAACAGCCTTGAGGAGATGGAAAAGTACCTCAGGGCGGACTCCTATGCGACCTATATCCAGAAGCAGCAGGGTGTGTTGCCCGGGGCTGCGCCCATTGTGTTTGATTTGTCGCAACTGCCGACCGGCGACGCCGAGGCGTATGTGATCGACAGCGCGCAGGCATGGGCGGCACTGGTGGGGAACACGGACGACTACAACAGCGACATGAGCTATGTGTACCTGCCCAATGAGGGCAGCGCCACATGGGCTTTTTCCGTGCCCGAAAACGGCATGTACCATATCAAATTCGTGTATTATACGTCCCTCATAGAATCCACGGTCAATGACATCGAGCGTAAGCTGAGCATTGACGGTGAAATCCCTTTTGCGGAGGCCAACTATTTCAACTGGTCGAAAATCTGGACCTATGAGTACCCGCAGAATGACGACGGCACCTGGAAATTCAACCAGGACCTGGCCGGCAACAGCCTGACCCCGCCGAACAGACAGCGCAGTGCCTGGAGAAGTTACTACTGCCGGGACTCGGTGGGCTTCACCAACGAGTACTACCAGTTTTATTTTTCGAAGGGCGAGCACACGCTGACCTTGCAGGCTCAGCGTGAGTCGACGATTCTGGGGGCGATCGTGCTGGTGCCCACGGACTCGGCCGAGGTCACTGTGCCTACATATGAAGAGTATTACCGGCACATCACCGAAACCCTCGGTGCCACTTCGGTCTCCACAGGGAAGGGCACCGTCATTCAGGCGGAGTTGCCGCTGTATGTCTCCGACACCTCGGTGTATATGTCGAGCAACCGCTCCTCCGCCCTGAACCAGCCCAGCGCCGCCACCGCACAGGTGTACAATGTCATCGGCTCGGACAGTTATAACAGCGTGGGGCAGTATGCGGCGTATGCCTTTACCGTGGAGCAGACCGGGCTTTATGACATGATCATGCGGGTCCAGCAGACCACGCTGATGGGCATGTTTGTCTGCCGCGCGGTGAAGCTGTGGTCGTCCGACGGCATGTACGGCTTGGCCGACGGCACCCCCACCGTTCCCTTCCAGGAGGCGTACAACGCCCGCTTTGACTACAATAAGGACTGGCAGGTCGTCCGCGTGGGCGACGGCGAGGAGACATTCAGCTTCTATTTTAAAGAGGGTGTCACCTATGTCCTGTATCTGGAGGTGGGACTGGGCAGCCTGGCGGAAACACTCAGCAGAACATCCGACATGCTGAAGCTCATCAATGACTGCTACCTGGAAATCCTCCGCCTCACGGGCGCTACCCCCGATGACAGCCGGGACTACTTTTTCTCGGACATTATGCCTGAGGTGATCTACAACTTAAACTATGCCGCCGTGGAGCTGTCGGATATTGCCGACTACTTTGAGCTCATCAGCGGTTCCACGGGGGCGCATATTTCCACGCTCGATACCATTGCGCTCCTGCTGGCGCGCATGGGGACCGACGAGCGGGAAATCGCCGCCAACTTAGCCTCGCTGAAAACCTACCTCGGGACGCTGGGCACCTGGTTCAACCAGTCGAAAACCTCCTCCATGACCGTGGACTGGATTGCGTTTCAGTCCCACGAGGATAAACTGCCCAAAGCCAACGCCAACATCTTTCAGTCTCTGTGGTACGAGATCCGCTCCTTTGTCCGCTCCTTCTTTACCGATTACAGCGTGATGGGGGTCACCGACCGGGCGGCGCTTTCCGCGGATGCGCTGGAGGTTTGGCTGGCTGACGGGCGTGACCAAAGCAAGATCTGGCGTTCGCTCATTGACAGCAGCTTCACCGCCTATTGCGCCAATGAGAGTGTCTATTGCCGGGAAAACAACATCACGAACATCGCCACCAACCTGAAGCTGGTGGCGGGCGGCACCCTGCTGCCCTCGATCTTGGCGGGGGCGGGACCGGATGCGTATATGGGGCTCGACAGCGCCACGGTCATCAACTATTCTATTCGCGGCGCCATTCAGTCCATCAATGAGTTCTCTGACCATGAGGCGTACATTGATGCAAACTTCCATGACGCTGCCATCAATACCATTGAGCTGCTCGGCGAGGTATACGGGTTGCCCATGACCATGAACCTCCCCATGATGTATTACCGCACCGATGTGCTGGTGGACCTGGGGATGCAGGTGCCGGAGACCTGGGATGAGCTGCTCGGCCTGTTGCCGGTGCTGCAAAACAACAATCTGGAAGTCGGGCTGCTCGGCATCTACCAGATGTTGCTCTACCAACACGGCGGCTCGATGTGGAAGTACGAGGACGATTACGAATATGCCGGCTCGCAGATCGGGCTGGACAGCAACCTTGCGCTCGAGGTCTTTGACGATTACTGCCGCTTGTTTACCGACTATTCTTTCCCCTACCAGTATGACGCGGCCAACCGCTTCAGAACAGGCGAGATGCCCATTGTCATCGGCGACTATGTCGGCATTTACAACACCCTGGTCGTCTTTGCCACCGAGATTGACGGGCTGTGGGAGTTCTCCTCTGTCCCGGGCACGCTGGATAGCGAGGGCAATCTGAACTACACGGCACTGGCGGGGGTCGCCGCCGTGGTGATCCCGTACAAGAAGGGCGGCAACGCGCAGGCGAAAGCGGCGGCGTGGGAGTATTTGAAGTGGGTCACGTCGGCTGAGGCGCAGTCCAGCTACGGCAACCGCATGGTCGCCATTCAGGGGCCCTCCGCGAAATACGCCACCGCCAACATGAATGCCATTGACCTGTTGTCCTGGACGTCCTCCGAGGCCAAGGCCATCTATGACCAGATGGATCACTTGGCTTCTGTGAAGAACTATCCCGGCAGCTACATTTATGCCCGGTATATCAACTTTGCCTTCCTGGCGGCTTACAACACGGGGGCGGACCCGGTGGACTCCCTGCAGAAGTACATTTCCGCGATCAACACCGAAATTTCCAGAAAACGAGAAGAATTTGGGCTGAAAACTCTGGAGAGTGGGCAGACGCCTGAGGATATGACGCCATAAGCGTTTGACCAATCGAAACGAAAGAAGGAGAATGAACATGTCACATACAACAGATACAGCCAAGCGCCCCGTATCTCGAAAAGACATGACACGCGCCCAATGGACATGGAAAGAGATGAAGCGCAATAAGGTCGCTTACGCGATGGTTGCTCCCTTTTTCATCCTCTTTTTGGCCTTTACGGTGTTGCCTGTTTTTTTGTCGATGCTTCTGTCGCTCACAGACTTTAACATGCTGCAGTGGCCGCACTGGAAAGGGCTGTCCAACTATACAAGACTGTTTTTGGAGGACGAGATTTTTCTCATCGCCTGCAAAAACACACTGATTTTCGCGTCGGTGACGGGGCCGGTGTCCTACATGCTCTCGCTGTTGGTCGCCTGGTTCATCAACGAGCTGCCCCCCAAGATTCGTTCGGTGGTGACGCTGGTGTTCTACGCGCCGTCGATTTCCGGCGGGGTGTATACCATTTTCGGCGCACTGTTTTCGGGCGACACTTACGGTTGGGCGAACGGGATTGCCATCAATATCGGGCTGATTAGCCGCCCGATCCAGTTCTTCCATGACGTGAACTGGGTCATGCCGCTGTGTATCGTGGTCGCACTGTGGACCTCGCTGGGCACGGCGTTCCTGGCATTTATCGCAGGACTGCAGACCATTGACCGGAGCTATTACGAGGCGGGAGCCGTGGACGGGATCAAAAACCGTTGGCAGGAGCTGTGGTACATCACGCTGCCGACCATGCGCCCGCAGCTGATGTTCGGCGCGGTGCTGTCCATCACGCAGTCCTTTGGTTTCGGCGCGGTGGTGACCGCCCTGGCGGGGAACCCGTCTGTCGAGTACGCCGCCTACACCATCATGCACCACCTGGACGATTATGGCGGACAGCGCTTTGAGGTCGGATATGCCTCCGCGATTGCAACCATCTTGTTTGTGATCATGATCTCCAGCAACTTCATTATTAAGAAACTGTTGTCGAAGGTAGGGCAGTGAGATGGATGGTATCAAACGCACAGGCAAGCTGAGAATCAGAGGGCATCGCGTGGTGCTCAGCCGCTCGACCGGCGGCGACGCGGGCATCACCTTTTTCCTCATGATTCTGGGCGCCTTCATGATTATCCCGATGGTGTATGTCATCAGCCAGTCGCTCAAACCCTTAGATGAGCTGTTTATGTTTCCCCCACGCTTTTTGGTGCGGCGGCCGTCGCTTGCCAACTTCAAGGATTTGTTCACCCTGCTCGACGATAACCTGGTGCCTTTTTCCCGCTACATATTTAATACGGTTTTTATCACTTTTGCCGGAACTTTGGGCAACCTATTATTAGCCTCTATGGCGGCGTACGCGCTGTCCAAGCTGACCTTCCCGGGCAGAAACTTCATTTTCAAGATGATTGTCACCAGTCTGATGTTCCACTCCACGGTGAACATGGTGACACACTTCATCCTGTTCAGCGCCTTTCGCATGATCGACACCTATTTTGCCTATATCCTGCCTGCCGTGGCCGCCACGCTGGGGCTGTACCTGATGAAGCAGTTTATGGACAGTGCCGTGCATGAATCCATTCTGGAAAGCGCGCGGCTGGACGGCGCGTCCGAGTTCAAGATTTACTGGGTCATCGCCATGCCGATGGTGAAGCCCGCCTGGCTGACCCTGATCATCGAGAGCTTCCGCGGCCTGTGGAACACCGGCTCCAGTGTCTACATCCACTCCGAACAGCTGAAAACCTTCACCTACGCGATCAACCAGGTTGTCTCCGGCGGTATTGCCCGTTCCGGCGCGGGGGCTGCCGCCGCCGTGCTGGTGATGATTGTCCCCATTCTGGTCTTTGTCATTAACCAGAGCCAGATCATCGAAACCATGGGCTCCAGTGGAATGAAGGATTAAAGGAGGTGCGCACATGAAAAAGAAACTCACCGGTGTACTCATCGTGGCCTATATCGCCTGTCTGCTTTTCGGCACGCTGCCCGCTGCCGCTTACGAGCCGTACACCACCTATACCTACTCCATGACCGACTCGCTGCACTCTCCCGCCGCCTACTCCGCCAACCTGTATGTCAACTCCGAGTACATGCTCACCAACGCTCCCTACAAAGGGGAGTGGTTGGACATCAAGGAACCCACCGATATTTTTGCGGCACCCGACCAGCGGGTGTATATCGTGGACCAGAAAAACAACCAGGTCATCATCCTTAATAAATATTATAAAGCCGTCAATGTCCTGCGCACCTTCAACAGTGACGAGCGGGACAACGACAGCTTTGCCGCCCCCACCGGTGTGTTTGTCAACGGGCAGTACATCTATGTGTGCGATACGCAGAACAACCGCATTGTGATGTTCACGCTGGATGGACAGTACTACAAGACCGTACCCAAGCCCGACTCCCCTCTGTTCGGCTCTGAGAATCCCTATACCCCCATCGCCATGGTGGTGGACCAGTATAACCGGATGTTTGTGGTGTCCTCCGCCTCCTATGAAGGGGTGATTGTCATGGACGAAAACGCCAACTTCACCGGCTTCATGGGCGCGCCCAAGGCCACCACGCTCTCGCTCTGGCAGCGCATTGTGCGCCGGTACCAGGAACAGGACGAGAGCGATATTGCCAACATCCCCTCCCAGATTCAGAACATTGCCATCGATGGCGAGGGCTTCATTTACCTGACCTGCGTGGTCAGGGACTCGGCCAGACAGGAGGCAACCCTCACCTCCAAGCTGCCCGACTTCTCCCCCGTGCGCAAGGTCAACTCGTCCGGTGACGAGGTGATGAAGCGCAACGGATTTTTTGACTGCAGCGGCGAGGTCATGATCGGTAACACCATCCGCGGCGCCGGCGTCTCGTCCATTGTGGACGTGGCGGTCGGGCCGGAGAAGTCATGGACCATCATTGACTCCAAGCGCAGCAGAACCTACACCTATGACGCCAACGGCGTGCTCCTGTTTGCCTTCGGCGACGACGGGATGCAGCTCGGCAACGTCTCCGCCATCAAGGGCATCACCTACCAGGGCGACAAGATGCTGCTGCTGGACTACGCCAACTGCGCCTTCACGGTATTTTCCCGCACCAAGTACGGGGACCTGCTCATCAACGCGCTCGCCAATGAAAACCAAAACAATTACAGCGGCTCCATCGATTACTGGATGGATGTGCTGCAGTTCAACAACAACTTTGACGCCGCGTATATCGGCGTGGGCAAGGCGTACTACCGCGCCGGTGAGTATGAGACGGCGATGGAATACCTGAAAGCCGCTTATGAGACCGAGAATTACGCCAAGTCCTACGCGGAAATCCGGAAAGCATGGACGTCGAAATACCTGCTCCTGATTCCGCTCATCGTGATTTTGGTGGTGTTTTTGCTGTCCATGTTCCTGAAATATGCCAAGCGGCTGAACGAAAAGACCACCCTCAAGATCGGCAAAAAGAGCTATTGGGAAGAGCTGATTTACAGTTTCTACCTCATCTTCCACCCCTTTGACGGCTTCTATGACCTGAAGCACGAGAAGCGGGGGTCTGTCCGTGCGGGGCTCACCATCGTCTTTATCTCCGTGGTTTGTTTCTACTATCAGTCGGTGGCCAGAGGCTACCTGATCAACACCCAGCAGAGCTACACCGGCTTTTTGCTCCAGCTGACTTCCGTGCTCGCCCCCATTCTGCTCTGGACTACCGCCAACTGGTGCCTGACCACCTTGTTTGAGGGGGAAGGGTCGTACAAGGATATTTTCGTGGCCTCCTGCTACTCGTTGGCACCCCTGCCGCTGTTCCTGGTTGTCTCTACGATTTTTTCAAACTTTATGGCCACTCCCGACGCCGGGTTTTACAATCTGATCAACGGCATCGGCTTTGTCTGGGTCGGATTCCTCCTCTTCTTCGGGATGCTGGTCACCCACGACTACTCGCTCGGTAAAAACATTGTTACCTCACTCGCCACCATTCTCAGCATGGCCGTCATCATGTTCGTGCTGACGCTATTTTCCAGCTTGGTGGGCAGAATGGTGGCCTTTGTGAACACCATTGTCACCGAAATCGGCTATCGGATGTAGCGAAAGGTATAGGAGACATGCATATGAAATCAAACCGAATACTATCCACTGTGCTGGTGGCCGTGATGCTCTTTGCCAGCGTCGCAGGTTTCTTGCCTGTGCTGGAGCTACGGGTCGCGGCGGCACCGCTCCCCGCGGTGGACGAGGACATCTGGAAGCTCGAGGTGGAGAAAACACTGAAGCAGTCGTATCCCAGCGCCCAGGATAAGCTGGACCGTGACCCTTACATGCTGCCCTATGCAGAAAATGAACAGTATAGCATGTACGCCAACCGCTTCACGGGGGAGCTGTATGTCAAGGATAAACTGTCGGGGCAGATCTTGAACTCGAACCCCTACTATATCGGCGCGAACTATGTGGCGCCGTATACCACCCCCAAGGATCTCATGTCGCAGGTGATCATTGAGTTCGCCCAGATGGACGGTGCCAAGGTCACCTATAACAGCTACGATTGGTGCACCAGCCGCGGGCAGTTGTTCCTGACCCCGATCAAAGGCGGCGTGCGCTTTGAGTACACCATCGGCGATACCACCACGCGCTACCTACTCCCCAACGGCATCATGAAAGAGGAGTTTGAGGAGCAGATTATCGCGCCCGCACAGGAGAAGCTGGTCGCGTTGCTGTTCGAAATGGTCATCACCCGGGTGGCACTGGACGGTGAGGACGCCGTGCAGGAAAATATCGACGAGGCCAAGAGAAACGGCGGCTCAAATTACCGCCCCCTGAGCGGTGAGCTGGCGGATGTCCTGGCTTACTTTGAACAGTATACCAACTTCGGCAATATCCCCGAGTTCAAGACCTGGTATGACAGGGCTTACCTCTATTATAAGATGGTTTGCGGGCGCATGGAATTCATCAAGTATTCCGAGATGGCGTACGCGGTCACCGACTATTTCAGCCTGACGACGTTTTACCAGCTGCAAGACCCCAATCGCCCCGGTCTGACCGAGACCATGCGGCAGAACATCTTCAAGACCTACCCCGCCACCGCCCAGAAAAACGAGGACGGCACCTACCAGGCGCTCTATGCGCTGGACCAGGGGCTCAGCAACAAGCGGAAGCGGGATGCGCAGAACACGGTGGTCAAGTATGCGCCGCACTACACGCTTGAGATGATGTTTGAGGATGAGCGGCTGACCATGCTGGAGCCCGAAGTGGAGGTCAACCCGGTCTTTCGCTGCGCGCTGGAGTATACCCTGAACGAGACCGGCTTTTCGGTCCGCCTGCCCGCCAACAGCGTGTCCTATGACGAGACCAAGTACACCCTGATGGATATCAGCGTGCTGAAGTACATGGGCAGCGGCAACATGAAGGACGGCGGCTACATTTTCTACCCGGACGGCAGCGGTGCTGTGATTGATTTCGACAGTTTCAATAACAAGAACATCACCCTGATGGGCAGTGTGTACGGCATCGACCACGCCTTCCATTCGGTGGAAGCCGCCAATGAGGAAGCCGTCCGTATGCCGGTGTACGGCACCATTTCAACAAAACACCTGTACTACCACGCCGACCCCTATCGCCCGGGCGAATTTGCCTATGTCAGCGAGAGCACATACAGGAGCGGCAGCTTTACCTACCGGTATGTCAAAGAGACCATCGAGCACGAGGACGAGACTACCGAGGATCGCTTCTACTATCTCTCTGACGGCGATGTCCGCGTGTATGTGGACCACTACTGGAACGCAAGTGGCACCATGGTCATGCTGAACGCCGACAACTATGCCGCCGCCACCATGACCGTGACCGAGTTCTATGAGACCCATCTGGACAACGGCTACCTTGCCATCCTGGAGGAGGGCGCCGCGATGGCGGACCTCCATGTCTCGATCAACGGGCTTTCCAATCCCTATTCCTCTGTATTCCCCAGCTTCAATCCGATTCCCAACGACTCCTATGAGCTGCGCAACGGCGGCACCACCATTAACTTCACGGTGATCTCCGCCCATAAGTACCAGGGGAGCTTCAATTTGCGCTTTGTGCTCCTGACCGATGAGAATATCCGGGAGGAGCTGGAGATTCCGACCACCTATGTCGCCGACTATGTGGGGATGGCGAATGCCTACCGCGACTACCTGACAAACGAGGTCAGCGGCATCCTGACCGCCCTGACAGAAGCCGACATAAATGACCGGCTCCCGCTCTATGTAGAGACGCTGGGGATCATGTATACCACCAAGAAGTTCCTGACCGTCCCCGTGACCGTCAACGTGCCCCTGACCTCCTTTGAGGATGTCCGCACGATGTATGAGGAGCTGAGCGAGCAGGGCATCACGAATGTCAAGTTCAAACTGACCGGCTATGCCAACGACGGCATTTACGCTACCTATCCCGTCAAGATCAAGTGGGAGCGTGCCGCCGGCGGAAAAGCGGGCTTCCGGCAGTTGGTGGCTTACGCCAAGCAGAACGCCGACGCCGGGCTGACGGTGTTCCCGGAGTTTGACTTTTTGAACGCCGCCAACGTCCCGCTGTTCAGCGGAATTCGCCTGAAGCGCGATATGGCGCGGACGGTGGATAACCGCTATGCCAACAAGCGGGTGTATGACGGGCTGTTCCAGGATATGGACGGCGGGTCCTCCTCGCTGATGGTCGCACCCCAGCGGCTGACTGCGCTCTTTGACAAATTCCATCTGAAGTATGTCAAATTCGAGAACGACGCCGTTTCCGTCGCCACCGCCGCGCAGGACCTCGCATCCGACTTCAACAAGGAATCCCCCACCCTCAGAGAGCAATCGATGGGGCATGTGATAAGATTCCTCGATAAGGTCTCCGACCAGTACGGCTCTGTCATGTCGGAGGGGGGGAACATGTATGCGCTGCAGCACATTGATTACCTGCTGAATGCCCCCATTGACAGCAGCCACTACCGCACCACCAGCTACACCGTGCCCTTCTTCGGCATGGTGGCGCACGGTTTTCTCCAGTATGCGGGTGCCCCCACCAACGAGCAGGGCGACCCCATCTACCAGATTCTGCGCTCCATCGAAAGCGGCGCTTCGCTCTACTTTATCTTAGCGTACCAGAACACCGAGCTGATGAAAGAAAATCCGTGGTTCAGTGGGTATTACTCTGTCAACTACCAGATCTGGAAAGAGGATATGCTCACCTACTACAACATCATCAACCAGGCCATCGGAGATCTGCAGCTCTACCAAATCAGCCACCACCAAAAGATTTCCGCGGAACGTATCGTGGAAGAAGCGGAGATACTCGCCAACCAGCAAACGCTGGAAAGCGAATTCCTCCAGCAGTTGGTGGCACTGACCGGTGCGGCAAAGGCGGCGAAGGTAGAAAACCTGAGGATGTTGCACCTGTTCTATACGCAGTCCCTCGACATCATTGCGCAGGCGCATTTCAACAAGTTAAGGCAGGAAGACCAGGCGAACCAGGGGCAACCGGGGTATGTGCCAAAGGCCACCGCCACCCTGAAACAGGAAACCAAGGACGCCATGTTCGCCAGCTTTGCCACGTACAAAAGCTATCTGAACACCTACAAGGCAGACGAGGACCTGGAGCGGTTCGCCCGCAATGAGATCGTCAGCAAGCTGACCGACCCCGCGCTGCTCGCCATCATCCAAAGCTATGTGACAGACCGGGTATCGACCGGTACCGCCCTGATTACCGCGGTGTTAAACGAGCAAATCGCCGTTTTGGCGGGGCAGGAAGTGAGCCTGAGCTTTGATGAGGCGGCACTGATTGAGCAGGCAAAAGAGCGGTTTGACACCGACGAGCTGTCCGAGGAATTCCTCTCCGAGTTGCACGTTCTGTGCCTGAGTCTGAGCCATTCCGCCCCGGGCGCCGCCTACCTGTCGCTGCATTATGACTCCCTGGACTACGACTCCGCCTACCGCTTTGTCACCTATTCCTATGCGCAGGATAAAGACTATCTCAAGACCGACTTCACCATCTCGGACGGCACCGTGGTACTGGTCACTTACACCTCCGGAGAGGATACGGTGCACTTTGTCCTCAACTACAATGTCTTCAGCGTGCGCATCAACCTGCAAGGATACGGAGAGTTTACCCTTGAGCCGATGTCCTTTGTCCGTATCAATTAAGAAAGTGAGGCCATTACATGACAAACCAAGTCATTCCCAAGCGTAGACACAAGCCGGGCGGTGCCGCACTTTCCACCAGAAAGGCACGGCAGGGATGGTTCTTTGTGTTGCCCTTTATCATCGGTATTTTGCTGGTGTACGCCCCCATTGTCATTGACTCCATCTGGTTCAGCTTCAACACGCTGGTCAAAGAAATCGACCCCGTGACGCAGGTGGCGTATAACGTGGTGAAGCCTGCCGGTTTCACCTACTACCGTGAAGCGTTGCAGAACGAGGAGTTTATCAGCACGCTGCTCAGCGGCGCCGGTCAACTGGTGCTCAATGTGCCCGCCATCGTGATTTTCTCTTTGTTTATCGCGGTGATTCTCAACCAAAAGATGTTGGGGCGCGCTGCGTTCCGTGCCATCTTCTTTATCCCCGTGATTCTGGCAACCGGTCTGATGGAGGCTATCAACCTGCAGGATATGTTGTCGGGCAGCATTGAGGGAGGCATTGACACCGGTGCGGAGGGAGGCGGAGAGCTGATCTCCATGATGGACATTGACATGCTCTTTTCCAACATGAAGGTCGGCAGGGAACTGGTCACGTATGTGCTGGGACTGGTCAACCGCGTGTATGAGATCATCAACGACTCGGGTGTGCAGATGCTGATTTTCCTGGCGGGCCTGCAATCCATCTCCCCCTCCATTTATGAGGCGTGCCAGATTGAGGGCGCCACCTCGTGGGAGACCTTCTGGAAGATTACCTTCCCCATGATCAGCCCTATGATTTTGGTGAACCTCATCTACACCATCATTGACTCCTTCACCAAGGAAGCCAATGTGGTGATGGCCTTCATTGAACGGGTGCACCTGATCCCCCGTGTCCACTTGGCGACAGCGATGTCGTGGCTGTACTTCCTGATGGTGCTGCTCATCGTGGCGGCCTTTGCAGCTATTGCATCCTCGTTTGTGTTCTACCAAAAGAGAGATTGAGAAAGGAGGTCCAGTCAATGAATACAAAAACCACACAGGCACCCCCGCCGGCAAGTGATAGCAAACACCCCATGCGCGTGATGTTTCAGGGGCGGATTTCGGACAAAGACCGGTTGCGGATGAAACTCACCAGCCCATCTTTCTGGATTGAAAAGGTATGGTTTTTCTTTCGCTTTGTCATCATGCTCGGCGTCTCCTATGTCATTCTCTCGCCCTTTCTGTCCAAGATTTTGCAGTCCTTCATGGCCAAAGAGGACTTCGTGGACGCGACCGTCAGCATTATCCCGAAAAACTGGAACCTGCAGATGTACAAATTTCTTATCATTGAGAACGAGTACTTTCAGGCGATGTTCAACACCGCCGCCCTGTCGCTGATCTGCGCGCTGCTCCAGACCTTCTGTTGCTGTATGGTGGGCTACGGGCTGGCCAAGTTTAAATTTAAGGGCAACAAGCTGGTGACGGTGCTGGTCATTATCACCATGGCCGTCCCTCACTCCACCCTGCGCCTCTCGATGCTGCAGCACTTTGTCTCTTTTGACCTGGCGGCCATTCAGTCCTTTAATATGAAGGGCCCCATTGAGCTGATCTTCGGCAACACGATTAAGCTGACCAACAGCTTCTGGCCGCTGATCATCATGTCTATGGCGGGCATCGGGCTGAAAAACGGGCTGTACATCTTTATGATGCGCCAGTTCTTCCGGGGCGTGCCCGACGAGCTGGAGGAGTCGGCCTATGTGGACGGCTCGGGCACCTTCCATACGTTCGTGCGCATCATCCTGCCCCTGTCGATCCCCATGATGATTACCATCTTCCTGTTTGCCTTCTCGTGGCAGTGGACCGACAGCTTTTACTCCGAGCTGTTCTTTGCCGGTGCGGTGAACAAGACATGGCTGCTCCCGGATATCATCAGCACCATCCCGCCCTCACTGGAAACCGGCTACGCGGGCAAGGCGATGTACTATTCCGCCATTCGTAATACCGGCGGTATCCTCATCATCCTGCCTTTGCTGATCATTTACCTGTTCTGCCAGCGCTACTTGGTGCAGGGCATCGAACGCTCCGGGCTCGTGGGCTAATCGCCCCCGGTACCGAAAAACAAAAACGGCTGCCACGCTCCGGAAGGATGCGTGGCAGTCGTTTTTTGATCTGTCGGCGGGGGCGTCGCCAGTAGCTCTTTTTCGAGGGGAAGCTTGACAAATCCTTAGTAAGTTGCTATAATGATAACACTTGCAGAGCGGTTTTCCGGATGGCTGCAAGGCAGCGAATACAGAAAACGGGATGTGGCTCAGCTTGGTAGAGCGCTTGGTTTGGGACCAAGATGCCGCAGGTTCAAATCCTGTCATCCCGACCAGTGCGAGTGTCCGTTCGGACATTCGCTTTTTTTGTGCACAAGGCGCTACTTGATCATCTTGAGGAGAAAATGTGATGAAGCAAGAGACACAGGTCTTGAAGGAACTGGCCAAGCGGGTCATGGAAATTGCCCGGCATCCCGTGCAAGAGGAGCGGAGAGAATTGTGGCGGCGACACAACAGCTTTGTGACGACGCGGCCGCTGATTTATGTCCGGACATTTGCCTTTCATGAGATACTGGAAAAGCAGTCCCTGCACTGTGAGGACCCCTTTTACAGGGGGTATGAAGTGAAGCTGCGGGAGATGATGTTTCGGGATACCATCGGGGACGACTCGATTATCGAGCCGTGGGTCACGGTGGATGCCGTGTATGATCCGCCCGTCGAGCTCAGATGGGGGGTCAGGACGTCGCTGGGCGAGAAGCCCGCCGCAGGGGGCGCCGCGGCCTTTAACCCGCAACTGAAAACAGAGGAAGACTTTGAAAAGCTGGTCATCCCCAGCCATCGGATCAATGAGTCAGTCACGCGGGAGAGAGCGGAAAAGCTCTGTGACGCCATCGGGGATACCATGGATGTCCATGTCAACCGGGGGCCCGCTTTCCTCATGTGGACCGGCGATATCTCGACAGACCTTGCCAAACTGCGGGGGCTGGAGCAAATCATGTGGGATGCCTATGACCGTCCCGAATGGCTTCACAAAGTGGCGGCATGGATGCGGGACGCCATCCTCAAGGTTCATGAGGAGGCCGAGCGGGCGGGTGACTTCTCACTGGTCAACCATCAGAATCAGGCGATGCCGTATGCGCAAGAGCTGCGGGATCCCAAAGCCAACGCCTATGGGGCGCGGCGTCGGGAGCTGTGGGGGTATATGGCGGCCCAGGAATTCACCACCTTCAGCCCGGAGATGTTTGACGAATTCGTGCTTCGGTACCAGTTGCCCATCCTGGAGAAATTCGGCCTGGTGGCATACGGGTGCTGTGAGGATCTAACCCACAAAATCGACTATTTGAGAAAAATCCCCAACCTGCGACGCATCGCCGTCACGCCCTTTGCCAACGTGCCGCAGTGTGCGGAGCAGATCGGACGGGAGTACATTATATCCTGGCGGCCCAACCCGTCCAGCATGATCAGTACAGGTCTCAACGAGGAGTTTGTGCGCGGGTTTATGCGCGAGCACTTCCGGATTTTCAAAGCACAGCGGAGCCAATTTGATATTTCTTTAAAGGATGTGGAGACGATCAATCATCAGCCCGAGAACGTGGCGAAATGGGTGAGGATCGTCCGTGAGGAGATCGAAAACTGCTTTTGAGGGGCCTTACAAGCAAAGCCGTAAGGTGACCAGCGAGGCCGCCAGCGAGGCGAGGGCGGCGGGGGCTAAGTACCTGAGGAAGGCAGAGGCGCGGAAATCGGCGTCCTTGTCTTTCAGCAGTCGCAACAGCATCATGCCGGCGAGCGCTCCGGTCGGGCTGATAAAGGCACCGATATTGGAGCCGATGACGGTGGCATAGGCAACGGATACAGGGGCGTCGGCGGAGGCCAGCACGGCCGAAAACAGCACGCTCATGGGGATGTTGTTGAGAATATTGGAGGCGGCGGCAGACACAAAGCCAAACAGGAGGATGCCCGACAGCTCCCCCCCTCCGCGCAGCAAAATGTCTGCTATTGCCCCCGTGATCCCGTGCTTTTCAAGGGAGAGAACCCCCACGAACATGGAGAGCAGAAAAGGAACCAAGCCGTACGGCAGGCCTTGCAGGGCGGGGGACAGGATAGGGGCTGCCGGGAGGTGCCTTTTTTGCTGTACCGATTGCAGGACGGCTAACGCAAGCGCCAATGTGCCGGCAAAAAACAGGGATACGAGCCACATCTCGATGGCGAGAAAACTGCTGACAGACATGGTGATCAGGCAGAGCGACAGGGCCGCCAGCGACAAAAGGGCGGCGGACTTGTTTTTCAGCCCGACATTCAGGTTTGCCTGCGGCGTCATGGTCCGACTGCGCAGAGTGGCGGAGAAGATCAGTCGCAAAACGAGGTACGCGGTAACGCCGGCGGTCAGCGCGGGGGCCGCCATCACCCGCAGGTAGCCGAAAAAGTCAATGCCCCTGCTGGTGGCGATGTAGATGTTGGTGGGGTTGCCGATGATGAGCATGATGCTGAAGGTGTTGGCGGCGGCGAACTCCGCCGCGATAAACGGGGCGGCGGGGATGTGCGCGTTTTTGCAAAAGTAGTAGATGAAGGGCGTAAACGCCAGAATGATGGTGTCATTGCTGGTGAAGACGGTCAAAAGCCCGATGAAGAAATAGAAATAGTTGAAAAGGGTCAGGGGCCCCTTTTTTGCTTTTTGCAGGGTTTTTGCCGCGCAAAGCTCAAAAAAACCTGCCTTGTCCAGGCAGACCGACAGAAAACACATGGAGAAAAACAGGACCAGGATTTTTAGTGGGTTGACGGCGCGGGGGGCGGTGATGCCCCGGTACACGTCCTCAAGGGAGAGCGAGCCGATGAGCAACAGCACCAGGGGCAGCAGGCAGGCAATCAGGTAGTAGCTGTCCGCCTGCCATGGCCGCCCCTTGCATTTGATGAAACCGATGGTGACAGACGGTTTTTTGATCGTACAGAAAGACATCACCACGCAGACGAGCAGCGTGATGAGTAGTGAGATGAGCCCCATGATGACTACCCGAAGTTTCCTTTCATACTACCATGAGTCAAGATGCGTGTCTGCGAGGGCGTCTTTGTGAAACCGTCGATCGGGCAGCCGCACGCAAGTGCTCCTGTATTATAGCATAAAAGAATTCAAAAAAACAGCCCTCTCTTGCGGGTGCGGAGAAAAAATTTATCACGCTTAAAAGCGCTCCCTCCCGCGCCGATGACGGCGCGGGAGGGAGCGCTTTTTTTGTCAGGGGAGGCACTTTCTTTTGTCAGAGAAAGGCTTTCAGTTGCTGGGCATTGTTCTCCTCGAAGCGGAGCAGCTCTTCCATCAGGGCGCGGATTTCGGGCTCGGCCTCTTGGTACTGCCTGAGCTTTCTCACCGCGTGAATGATGCCCATGTTGCTGCCGACAATCAGCATCTCCGCCAGGTGAGAGGGGGTGCGGTCGGTGAGAGTTTGCAGGTTGAGCATGAGATAGGTTTTGATTTTCTCCAGTCGGCTCAAGCCTTTCGCGTCGTGGCCGTGCGCGTCCAGCGCTGTCTGTGCCGCCCGGTGGATTTCCTCGTAGCCCTGCAGTTGGGACTCCAGATGCTTTTTGAAAGACTCGTCCTCCGCGATCCCGATGAGCTGTTTGATGGTAGTGACACCCATTTGCGAGTTTTGGTAGACAAAGTTCAGAAGTTCGACATGACCGTTCATGTGAGCACACCTCTTTTTTTGTTAGTGTGCCCCAAAAAGCGGTTTTGTACACCGGTGTCATGACAGGTTCGTTTTTTCGGGGGCTTACTCGTGCGTCCAGCCCTTCACCTTTTGAAGCAACTCGTCCGCCTCCCCAGGGGAGGAGACTTTGGTGGACAGGTAGAGCCCGCGGGAGGATAGCGACTCCATCAGGGGCTGCACCTCGTGCGGGCGAACCATGATAAACAGTCCCTTGCCGGCCTGCTGGATTTTCCGCAGCACCGGTATGAAATCAGTGGCTCTGGGCTGCCCCGCCACCTGCATCCATTGGATGGCGCGCAGCTTGCGAATGCTGAGCAGGCTGTCTAAATGCCTGATTTGGTCGATGCCGTCAAAATGATAGAGCGGGTAGTCGAGTATCTCACACTGGCGTTCCAGTTCGGGCATGATGAACTCGTTGTACATATCGGTAGAAATCATCACCGACAGGTCAGACTGCATTTGCGCATGTAGCCCCCGGGCGGCGTAAGTACCCATCCAGCCGATACAAGTCTCCTCGATCTGGTGCTTTTTGAGGATCTCATAGGCGCCCAGCATTTCTTTTTCATAGGCATATTGCATTTTTGCAAGCGCCCGCTGCACTTCCTCGGGCTCCTCAATCATCGCCTCCAGTAGCCGCTGGGACCCCCACAAATGCGCCAGCGCATCGGCGTTGCCCGCGCCGTCGGGCATACCGATGATGTAGTCCCCACGGCTGTCAAGGGCAAACTTCTCTGCCAGCTCCAGCGTCTTTTGGTACAGAAAACTCTCCTCGTCAAACACCAGATCGTCCGCCGTATGGGCAGAGGGGAAGAACCACACAGAGTCGTCGTGGATCTCGTATTTCGCGCCCTTGAAGTACCCGGCATGTCCCGCCGCCCCCAAATTGATGAAGGTTTTGGGGAACGCCTCACCCCCGTAATAGGTGCGGGCAAACTCGCCTCGATATTGCCGTACCAAAAAGTCAGGGTCTGTCCGCCAGTTGGCGGGGCGGGGCTCAAGGGGGGCGGTGGGGTCGGTATGCGGCTCCAGCGGGGCGGTCACCTCAAAACAACAGCGGTCAACCACCTCTTGTTCCCAAAAAGCCGCCAGTCTGACCTTGGCGCTTTCCCAATCTGCCTTGTATTTCATGCTCTATCCCCTCCTGTCAATGATAGGACTATTATACCATTCTTCGCAGGGTGCGTCAATCATTTGGAGGCTTTTTTCAGAGGATGACGGCGGGCTGAAAAATAGCATTTGACAAAATTCATCATATATTGTATACTTAGGTAGCGCTTTTGCTCTGTAGCGCAGGCAATCGCCCGTCACAGAAAACTCAATATTCTCATACAGGAGGCGCCTATGGACCCCACGATCAAAAGGATCAATGAGATCTCACCAGACCGGATAGACGCGCTGAACCGAAAAGTCATGCTGGGGAGCGGCCAGCACGGCATTTGCTTCACCGAGGGCAAAGGGGTGAGGCTGCGGGACATCACAGGCAAGTCCTACATAGACTGCACCGCCCAGGGCTGGGCGTTGCTGGTGGGGCATGCCAATGAGGAGATCCGCCAGACCGTTTATGAGCAAATGGGGCGGCTGGGACACCTCAACCAAAACAGTGACTCCCTGCCGCGCTATGCCCTGGCGGACAAGCTGACAGCCCTGGCGCCCGCTCCGCTGAACCGCGTGCTGTTCACGGTGGGCGGCAGTGCCGCCATTGAGGCGGCGATGAAAATCGCCGTGAAAAACGTGAAGGGGGCGCGCAAGTTTGTCACCCTCAAGGACGGCTACCACGGCACCTCGCTCACCACCGGCGCCGCCTCCTGGTTGTCCACCAAAACGGCGGGGATGTTCACCGGCTTTGACAGCTTTCGCAGTATTGTCAACGACCTGTTTATTCGTGTGCCCAACCCCTACACCTACCGTTTTGACGGCACGGAGGAGGCGTGTGTCCGACACTGCCTGGAGGCCGCCTATGAAGTGATCGGCAGCGGCGTGGTGGGGCCGGTCGCAGGGGTGATTGTCGAGCCCTTGCAGGCGAGCGGCGGGCAGATCCCGCTGCCGGCGGCCTATTTGCGCGGGCTACGCAAACTTTGCGACGACATGGGGGCACTGCTCATTTTTGACGAGTTGCAGACCTATGGCCGTATCGGCGACTGGTTCGCCGCGCGCAAGTATGAGGTAGAGCCCGACATCATTTGTTTGGGTAAGTCCCTGGGCGCCGGTTTCCCGATTGCCGCGGTGCTTGTTCATGACAAAGTAGAGGGATTCGGGCCACTGGGGGAGGATGTCCATACCTTCTCCAACAACTGCATTGCCCAGGTGGCCGCGCTGAAGCAGATAGAGATCATGGAGCGGGACGGTCTGCTGGAAAACACCAACCGGGTGGGGGCAATGATTGCCGAGGGACTGCATGGGCTGCAACAACAGTACCCGCAAATCGGCGATATTCGCCAGGTGGGGCTGCATATCGGGATCGAGTTTGTGAAAGACCCGCGCACCAAGGAGCCGGACATGGTCTTTGCCCAGACCGTCAAACACATCGCGCTGCAGGCCGGGCTGATCCTCGGCGAGGCGGGGTATCGGATGAATGTGCTGAAAATCAAGCCGCCGCTGATCATCACCCCCGACGAGGCAAAAGAAGCGCTTTCGCTGTTCGCGTACGCCCTGCAAGCTGCCCTGCAGCTCAAAAAGTGAGGTGGCGACAATGAGGAGTTTAATCGTTGGTTCAGGTGCTATCGGGGGCACCACCGCCGCCTTTCTGACCGAGGCGGGGGAGGATATCACGCTGCTCTGCCACCGGGAGGAGACCGCCCAAAATCTGCGGGAAAGCGGGCTTCGCATCACGGGGAAGTGCGGCGAAAAGCAGGTGCGCCTCTCTGCTGTCGGGAGCCCCGAGGCACTCTCGGGCAGCTTTGACTATATCATGATTGTCACCAAGGCCTATGATATGCCGCGTGCCGCCGAAAGTGTGCTTCCCTGGTTGGCAGAGGACGGGCTGATGGTGTCGGTACAAAACGGCATGTGCATTGATGAGCTTGCCGCCATTGCGGGCAAGGCGCGCAGTGCCGCCTGCATTGTGTCCTTCAGCGCGACCTTTGTGGAGGACGGACATGTGGACTTCACGGGGGAGGGCGGGTACCTCATCGGACGGGTGAACAACGCGGTGGACGAAAAGCTGCTCACCCTCGCCGCCTGCCTGTCCAAGGCCGCCCCCGCCCAGACCACCAATCGGATCATGGACCATATTTACTCCAAGCTGATCATCAACGCCTGTATCACCTGCGGCGGCGCGTTTACCGGGCAGACGCTGGGACAGATGCTGAAAACTAAAACCGCGAGGCAGTTCTTCCTCGCCATCTGCCGGGAGGCGCTCGCTGTGGCGGACGCCACGGGGTTGCAGGTCCCGCCCTTGGCGGGCAAGGTGGACTATCACCGCTTGATCCGGGGGGACGGGATGATCAGTCGCATCAGGCGGTACCTGGTGTTCCGCGTCATGGGGAGCACGTATAAGAACCTCACCTCCTCCTCCCTCACCGCCCTCCGCCGCGGCAAGCAGACCGAGATTGAGTACCTCAACGGCTATATTGCCCGCATGGGCCGCCAGCACGGCGTCCCCACCCCCGTCAACGACGCTGTCGTTGCCATGGGTGAGGAAATGGAAAGCGGCCTGCGCCAGCCCGCCCCCGAGAATCTGGCCCTCCTGCTGTCCCAAAGGTAATCGGGGGAAAGACCGGGGCGGCCTGCGCGGAGCCCTACGGCTTTGGTGAGGCGGAAAACCTGCCTCACCAAACCGGCAAGGGCTGTCAAGGGATGCGGACAACGCCGCTTTTTTCACAAGAAAAACACAATTTCGGCATTTCACTGTTGACAAAATGAGCACGGCATAGTATAATGGGAGCGTTGATTGAACAGCTTCCCGTCACGGGGGTATAGCTCAGCTGGGAGAGCGCTTGAATGGCATTCAAGAGGTCAGCGGTTCGATCCCGCTTATCTCCACCATCCAAAGGAAGCAACGCAAAAAGCCTCGTTCTGTATTCGGAACGAGGCTGTTTGTTGCGGGCACAGACAGAAGCGTCCGGCAGCCCGGCACATCAGCACCTGTCCGGCCGTGGGGCTGAATGCCCAGATCAAATTGTAGCCTTGCACGAAAGCACCGCCAGGTTTCAGTGTCTCGCCACGGTCATGCTATGCCCCGATCGGCTTCCTGACACGGAGGACGACCTTGCCGACATGTTTTCCGCGATAGAGAATCTGCTGTGCTTCATCCGCCTGCGCGAGGGGGAGGACGCGGTGGATGTGGGGGCGGATGGCACCGCTTTCAAATTTCGGCCAGAAGTGCTCGACCAGCTCCTGTCTCCGGGTGATTGCGCTGCCGCCCGGAGTTACGGTTTCAAAAATATTGTTGGCGGTGCGGGTAAGGGAATCGCGCCTTGCCGCCGGGGAAGGGCAGCGGGCGTCAGCCCAAGACGACATTGACCGGATGGCCAGCCAGAAAGGCCTCCGCGTTGCGGACGGCAATGTCGAGCAGGCGCGCCCGCGCCTCCCTTGCCGCCCAGGCGGTGTGCGGGGTGATAAGACAGTTTTTCGCACTCAGGAGGGGATTGTCCGGCGCGGGGGGCTCGGTGGAGAGGACGTCCAGCGCCGCTCCGGCAATGATGCCCCGGTTAAGGGCGTCGGCGAGGTCACAGTCAACTACCAGACCGCCGCGGGCGGTGTTGATGAGAATGGCGGTCGATTTCATTTTTGCAAGGTTGCCCTGGTGAATCATGCCCGCATTCTCGGCGTTCAGGGGGCAGTGCAGACTGACAAAATCGCTTTCTTTCAGTAGCGTGTCCATGTCGGTCATCTCCGCATACGGGGAGGTGCCTCTTGAGCGGCTGTACGCCAGCACGCGCATGCCGAAGGCCAGCGCCGTCTGCGCCACCTGCTGCCCGATGCGTCCGAAGCCGATGACGCCCAGCGTCTTCCCGTACAGTTCGGTCAGGGAGGGCGGATAGTAGCAAAAGTCCCGACTGCGGCTCCAATCCCCGCGGTGTACCGACTCGCTTTGCGCCGCCACTCCGTTGGTAAAGTGCAAGATAAACGAAAAGACCGCCTGCATCACCGCATAGGTGCCGTATTGCGGCACATTGGTCACGACAATCCCCTGCGCTTTGGCACGGGGCAGGTCCACCACATTGTACCCGGTCGCAAAAATGCCGATGTATCGCAACTGCGGGTTGCACCGGAGCACTTCTTCAGTCAGCAGCGTTTTGTTGGTGAACACCACCGGCGCGCCGCCGATGCGCTCGTGCGTCAGCTCGGGCGGGGTGTGGTCATAGACCGTCAGCTCCCCCAGCCGCGCCAGCCCCGCCCAGCTCAGGTCGCCGGGGTTGAGGGTGTAGCCGTCCAAAATGACTATTTTCATTTGAGAGCCCTCCCGTCTCTTGTATCGTAACATCTCTGCCTCTCATTGTACCATGGAAACGCGCGGAAGTCGAGACTTCCGGCGATATCGCCGAAAAATTTTCTCGGCGGCGTCCGCAGAAAAAACGCACCCGAGTCATGTGGCTCGGGTGCGTTTGGATGCTTGGTTATTTGGCCTGTTTCTTGCCGCCCTTTTTGGATTTGAACAGGTAGGAGCGGAAGAGCAGGGTGGTGATGCCGATAAAGAACACGGCCATCAGTCCCACCGAGAGCCAGCCCCAACCGATGCTTTGGGGCGCAAAGCCGAGGAGCAGCAGCATGGGGAAGCCGAAAACCACCGCCCACAGGTTCTGGAAGATGAGGTTGCCCGAGGCGGGTGTTTCGTACAGCGGGTCGATCTCGCGCATCAGGATCAGCCCGGTGCTGACCGTGCCGCTGAGCATGCCGTACATGCTGAGAAACGCCTCGTGGGTGTAGGTGGGAAAGAGCTTTCTTGAAATAAAGCGGATGAAGTAGTAGCTCGCAAAAGCGCCCAGCACGCACATGAGGATCAGGGGGATGAGGAACTCCTTGATTTTGAACGCGGAGAGATCGATGGCGGCAATGGAGGCGACCACCATGATGTCAAACAGCAGACCCGAGATGCGGTTGAGCATGAAGTTGTTGGTGTACTCGCGCTTGCGCACGCCGACTTTCTTGAAGAAGCGCATGACGAGCTTGATGATGAAAGCAAACAGCATGCCCACCAAGAAGTTAAAGCCCCACATCAGCGCCTTGACGGTGTCTGCCAGTCCGGCGCCCGTACTGTCCAGCAAAGCGGAGACATAGTGCATGAACACGTAGGCTGCCATGTAAGCGAACAGGACCAGTCCGACCTGTACCGTCAGCTTATCCAGCGACTCGGAGAGCGGGATTTCCCCCTTTTGGGTGACCATCTCGGCACTGAGGTCCTCGACTTCCTCGGCGTTGACGCCTTGCGCTTTCAGCTGCCCTTTGCGCTTCATGACATTCATATAAATGATGCCGCCGATGCTGGCCGCGATAAAGCCGGCCGCCGCCACGGTCAGACCAAAGCTGGTACCGTTCGCGAACCCGTACTCATTCTGATAGTTAAATCCCCAGTTGAACGCCTGGCCGGGGCCCTGGCCGTACCCCATGGGGAGCAGCATGCCCGACGCCCAAAAGCTGCCCAGGGCATAGAAGCACCCGATGCTGATGAGCATGCCCAAAATCCCCTGGAGCAAATAGGTGGAGACCGTGGTCAGGCCGGTGTTGAGAATGTCGGTTTGCGTATGTTTGTTCGAACGCTTCTCGGCGGTTCGGAAGGACAGCGCCACGACACCCAAGCCAAGACCGTGGTAGGTGAGCGCTTCCAGCGTCACAATGCCGAACATGGAATGCCCCGCCGCCTGCTTGTAAATGGCGTTGGCAATCAAAAGTAAAAAACCTGCCAGGACAGAGGAGGGAATCAGGGAGCGGCGCAGGGGACCGATCAAGCGCCGCAGCATGTTGGCTGCCAACATGGCGATAAAAATAATGCCCAGTGTGACAACAAAACTCCAGATCTCACCATCCCAAAAATGGACTTGATTTCCTGTCATAAAACACCTCCGCATGATAGTCTTGTCTATTATATCATTTGGAAGGGGCAAAAGACAATGAACACATTGGCGAAAGTGCCCGAAAACCCTATATTCAGGGGTTTGGCTCACAAGATGCGGGGGGGTGGATGCCGGGCTCGGTCAGGATGGTGTGGACCATGGGTTTGGCGGCCAGCATCAGCCGCTGCAGGCCATAGCACAAATCCTCCTTCATCCCCTTATACACCCACTCGAGTACCAGTCCCACCAGCACATTCTGACACAGCCGCGCCGCCTCCTCGAGCACCTCGTCCGACACCGAAAGCCCCTGTGCCTGCTCGGCGACAAAGCGTTGCATCAGCACCGGCAGACCGCTGTACAGGTAGCGATCAAACTGGTCGCGGTTCATGTTTTGGTACAGGTTGCGGATGGCGTTTCGGTTTTGGCTGGCGAAGCTGACCCGCCGCCAGAAGAGTAGGGACAGTCCGTCAAAGTCCCCCTGCGCCTCCAGCTCGTGCTGCAGCTCAATTTCGAGTACCTCGTCCAGCACACGGTAAATATCGGTGAAATAGTAGTAGAAAGTATTGCGGTTGATACCGCAACTGCGGGCAAGGTCCTTGACCGTGATGCGGCGGATGGATTTTTTATTGAGCAGGGTCACGAAGGACTCGAGAATGGCGGATTTGGTTACTTTTTTCATGTTGTTACCCTTTTTATTGTCTGCACGGGGGCCCGTGGAGACATCACAGACAGGTGGTTAAAATGCGTTCGATGTCGGCCGGGGTGATGGGTTTGCGATAGCTGCCGGGTAGCAGCTTGGTGTGTGCCGCCAGGGTGGGGATGGCGTCGGCCGGGATGCCCACCTCGCCCAGCGTGGTGGGCGCGCCGATTTCCCGGAAAAAGTCCCGGGTCCTCCGGATACCCGCCTGCGCCAGTTCAAGCTCGCTCATCCCTCCCCCGTCAATGCCCCAGACGTTCCGGGCATAGCGGGCAAACTTGCGGGGGGCCTTGTCGCACACATACAGCAGGTACAGGGGGTGCACAATGGCAAGGCCTGCCCCGTGCGGGATGTCATAGTAGGCAGAGAGGGCATGTTCGATCTGATGAGAGACCCAGTCGGTCTCCTTTGACAGGGAGGTCAACTTGTTCAGCGCCAGCGTGCTGCCCCACATTAGGTTCGCTCTGGCAGTATAATCACGGGGGGTTTGCAGGGCAACGCGCAGGTTTTCGAGGTAATTCTTCATGAGCGCCTCGGCAATATCGTCCGACAGGCAGCTGTCATCGGGGGAGGAAAAATACTGTTCAAACAGATGCGACAGGGTGTCCACCGCCCCGTACACCAGCTGCTTTTTCGGCATCGTGTAGGTATAGGTCGGGTCCAGGATGGAAAAGCGGGGGAACATCAGTTCATGCTGAAAGTCGAGCTTGCGGTGCTCTCCCCAATGGCTGATCACAGAGGTGGCGTTCATCTCGCTGCCCGTGGCGGGCAGGGTCAGCACACAGCCGAAGGGCAGCGCGGCACGAGGAGGAACGTGCCGGATATAGTGTGTCTCCCAGAAGTCGGCCTCGGTGAGGGCGCCGATGACAATGGCTTTCACGCAGTCAATGACGCTGCCGCCGCCTACCGCCAGGACAAAATCAATCTTTTCGGTCCGGCAAAGTTCAATGCCCTCGTACACCTTTTCGGTGCGGGGATTGGGCATGATGCCCGACAGTTCCACCACCCGTTTTCCGGCGGAGCGGAGCTGCCCGAGCACCGCCTCATACACACCGCTTTGCTTGATGCTCCCACCGCCGTATGCCAGCAGGATGTTCGCGCCATAGGAGCAGAGCTCCGCCGCTAAGTGCGACACGGCACCCTCTCCGAAATGCACCCTGACCGGGTTGTAAAAAGAAAAGTGATTCATGGTAGCCTCCCTATCGTATCGGTTGCACTGACAGTCAGTATAGCACAATTTTGCGCTTTTTGCAAATCCTGTGAGAGGGACAGAGAAAGCGGCGGAGGCCTACCGGGAACGATAGGACTCCGCGCTGCCGAAAAAGGCGGGAAAAGTGCCCAAATCCAGCACATGGGTAGCGTCTGCCAAGGGGAGTGAGGCATCGGTCGCTGCCGCCACCACCGTCATCCCCTCTGTCCGGTGCACCTCCCGCACCAGACGGGTGAATATCTGTGAGGCATAGGGGTCCAGCCCCGCCAGCGGTTCGTCCAGCAGCAGCAGTCCCTCGGCGGCGCAGACTGCCCGCGCCAGCAAGACCAGCTGTTGTTGTCCGCCCGACAGCTCCCGGAAGGGACGGCGGGCGAGCGGGGCCAGCCCGAAGTGTGTGAGCTGCTGTTTGGTATAGGCCTTGGCTTCTCTGCCCACAAACAACCCCCTGCCAAAGCGCCGGGTACTGCCCGACAGCACCACCTCCCACACACTGAAGGGGAAACTGCGGCCGGGCATGTTGGGGGCGGGCAGGTAGCCGATGTGTTGCCGCCGTACCCCCTCCCCCAGTCGGACGGTGCCCGCCAGGGGCGGCAAAAACCCGAGGATGGCATGGAGCAGGCTGGTCTTGCCGCTGCCCGAGTCGCCCAGCACACACAGGTACGCACCGCTCGGGAGCGCAAACGACACCTCGCGCAGCACCGCCCGGCCGTCGTAGCCCACGCTCAGTTGTTCACAGGTCAAAATGGCCATGTATCCAAGTGATACTGCCGAGGCAGTATATCTCCTTTAAACTTCACCTTTTAGTCACGGGCAAACCGGTGAGCGGTCTGTCCTTATCCCTATTATAAATCGACAGGGCAGGCTTGTCAATCTGAATTTCGGTTTGACAAAGACTCCCCGCGGTGCTATAATGCAGCTATAAGGAGTATATCGTATGATCATCAGAGACGCTGTCGCGGCCGACGCGCCGCGGCTGTTGCGGATGCTGGCGAAAATCGCCGAGCTGCACCGGCAGGGCAGACCGGACCTGTTCCGGGAAGGCAGCCGCAAATATGACAGGGAAGAGCTGCTCTCGATCCTGTCCGCTCCCGACAAGCGGATTTTTGTGGCGGACGAGGGCGGGGAGGCAACGGGCTATCTGTTCTGTATGCTCCGCACGGTCAGCGGCCACCCGCTGCTGCACGACGAGCGCACGCTCTATATTGACGACTTGTTTGTGGAGGAGGCGTATCGGGGGCAACAGATGGCCCGCGCCCTCATGGACAGCGCCGGGGCCTTTGCCCGAGCGAACGGCTGCCGCCGCATGGAGCTGAATGTCTGGGCGATGCCGGGCAGCGCGTTGCCCTTTTATGAAAAGTACGGGATGCGGGAGATGCGCCGCACCATGGAAATGATTTTGTAGGACTGTTTTATGTCAATGAAAAAAGCCATCAGGCATTTATGCACCATCACCCACCACCGCCACCTGGTGATGCGGTCTTGCTTTCGGGCGGGCATCCCCTGGCAGGGGCTGCTCCACGACCTGTCCAAGTACAGCCCCGTTGAGTTTTCGGTGGGGGCAAAATACTATGTCGGCGACAGAAGTCCCAACGAGCTCGAACGCGAGCGGCTGGGCTTTTCCTATGCGTGGATGCACCACAAGGGGCGCAACAAGCACCATTTCGAGTACTGGCGGGATATTCACCCCGAGACCAAGCAAACCCGGCCGGTGAAAATGCCGCTGCGCTATGTGGCGGAGATGTTCTGCGACAGGGTCGCCGCCTGCAAAATCTACTTACGGGGGCGCTACACCGACGGTGCCGCCCTGCAATATTTTGTGCGGGGGGACGCGGCTTCGCACATGCACTCCGAGACCGCCGCGCAACTGGAGGCATGGCTGCGCTTGCTGCAGGAGCAGGGGGAGCGCGCCGTCTTTGCCGCCCTTCGCCGACAACTGAAGGCCGATAGGCTCTGCCGCCGGGCAGCCAAGCAAGCGGAAAGGAGAGGAGACGCTGTTGAATCGACATGACGGGCAAGCCCGCGCCCTTTTCGAACGGGGATATAACTGTGCCCAGGCGGTCTTTGCCGCCTTTTGTGAGCTGACCGGACTGCCTGCCGAGGCGGCAGTCAAAATGGCAGCCCCCTTTGGCGGCGGCATGGGCCGCTTGCGCGAGGTGTGCGGTGCCGTCAGCGGCATGTTGTTGGCGGCGGGCTGTCTCTACGGCTACACCGACCCCGCGGACGAGCAGGGAAAGGCGGCGCACTACGCGCTGGTACAGTCGCTGGTGCTGGCGTTCAGGCAGGCACACGGCACCCTGCAATGCAGCGAGCTGCTCAAACGCCCGCCCGATATCGGAAGGCCTGTGGCGGACGGCCGGGATGCGGCATTTTATGCCGTCCGTCCCTGCGCCCGTTTGGTCACCCACGCCGCCCAACTGCTGGATGAGTACATCGCCGAGCATCCCCCGCAACCCTGACAGAGCCCCCTGCCTGCACCGGCAGAAAGAAAAAAGCGGCGGAACCATATGGTTCCGCCGCTTTCTTGTGCAGGGAGGTCTGCCCGTCCGCCCGATGGGCTCATGCGCCTTCTTTGTTTTGAAAGCGCCTCGGGCTGCCCGCCAATATGTACCGGGCGGTGTGGGCAATGACCTCCTCGGGGGTGGGGACGGCACCTTGACGCGGGATGCTTGTCCAGAAAGCGCGCGCGGCGGGGTCGGGGTCCGCCATGCCGTAGGCGATGGCATAGGCAATCTCTTCTACGACTTCCGAGACGCTTGTCCCGTGCTGTAAGGCGACTTGCTCCAGCATGGATGTTTCCTTTTTCATGGTATTTTCCCTTCTTTCTTCTTAATGATACCATTATAGCGGCCCGACTGTGCGATGTTTGTCGTATTTTAGGAGCCTTGCAGAGAAATTGTAAATATTTTTGAAGAAAACGCGCCCTGTTGATCGGCGCCGTTAGCCTTTGGGGATAGAGGCCGAAAAAAAGGACTTGCGAGTGCTCGCAAGTCCGGAATAGGGAAGGGGCAAAGGCGCCCCTTACTTTTGATAGGAGCCGTATGTTTTGGCAATCTCGATCATGCGCCGGGCGCGGTCAAAGGGAGCGTTGGCGGGGTATTCACAGCCGGTAGCCAGCATGAAGCCGCCGCCCTTGGCCATGGCGTCGATTTGCGAGCGGCACTGTTCGTCCCACGCCTCGTCACTGCCGGTGACGGCGCTGACCGGCACCACAGACCCGATGAGCATGGTGCGATCCCCATACTTCTGCTTGCACTCGGCAAAGTCGGCGCAGTCGTCCGGGGGGTACAGGAAGGAGATGGCGGCGGGCCGGATGGCCTCGATCTGCGCGTCAAAGTAAATTCTCTTGCCGCAATTGTGCACCATGTTCAGGCAGCCCTTCTGCCGCACGACCTCTGCCAGTTCACGGACAAACACGCCCTCCATCTCGATCCACATTTGTTTGGACATGATGGAGCCCGAGGCGAAAAGGGTGTCAAACATGACCGCGTCCACACCGCAGTCGCAGAGTGCCGCCACGTACTCTTTCAGCGTTTCGGTGATCTCACCCGTCGCTTGCTTCACGGCGTCCGGGTCGTCGTAAATGTCCATGTACATATCCTGCTGACCGCGCAGCATGGACAGCACGCCCAGCGGCCCGAACACAAACGCCACAATCGGCGTTTTCCCCTTGAGTTCCGCCACCAGACGACGGCACACGTCAAGGTGCATCATCATCCGCTTGGAGGTGCGATAGTCCGCCTTTTTAATCTTGGCATACTCGGCGATGTCCTTGATGAGATAGTCGTTGTAGTCGGGGTGAGCCGCCTCGTTTTCGGGGAAGACCAGCTTTTGCCCCCACGCGTCACACTCCACCGACAGGTCAATCAAGGTCACCACGCAGTCGATGTCAAACTGCTTGGTGGACTCGATGAAAGCCTTGGCGCAAATCTCAGCGTCGGTAGACCACTCTTCATAGGTGGCGCCCACCAGCTTTCTGGTGATGCCGCTTAAAATCGGATAGACCGGCACCCGGTCCGCTTCTTTGTTCGACAGGGCAGCCACTACTCTTTGATAGGAATTCATCTATATTCTCCCGTGCTCGTCTGTATTTGACAGTACCGCTTGATGCTGTACTCTCATTATAAGGGGTGAGGGGGAGATATTTCTCGTGTTATTTTTGTATTTTTGGAACATTGTTATGAATCTCAAAAAAGGCAACGCGTGAGCATGGTCTGCGAGTCGGAAATTAGGGGCTTGAAAAGGGGCTTGTATGAATCAAACAAACATGATATAATGGTAAAAAAGTGCTCTCGATTGACCCGCAAAACGGCACTGTCTCAAAAAGCAAGAACGCCGGCATTGGTACAATGCCGGCGTTCTTGTCACCCTGCACCCGGCATAGTAGATGGCTGTTTGGCATGATCAACAAGTTTCAGGACACTCACGAAAACCAAAAAGCTTTGACACACGATTTTCTTTCTGTTATAATGGCATCAAATAGAAAAAAGAAAATGGGGATATGACCCCAATTTTCACCGTCAATGATGCGAAAAAGCCAAGGAGAGCTCACCATGGATGTACTTGTCAAACTTTATCAACTGCCGGAAATCGAACCTGCCCTGCACCGTGTCAAGGAGCAAAACATTACCATCCGCAAGCCCATCGGTCCGGAAAAATCGGTAGTGATTGAGTGGATTCGGGCAAGAGAGGGAGAGGGCTGGGCAAGTGAAGCCGAAACCGCTTTTTTGGGTGCCAACCGCACCATTTATATTGCGGTGGATGAAAACGAAACCAAAGCGGACAAGCGAATGGTGGGCTTTGCCTGCTATGATGCGACCGCCAAGGGATTTTTCGGTCCCACCGCGGTGGCGGAGGCCTACCGCAAGCGCGGCATCGGTCAGGCATTACTCCTTTCCTGCCTTTTCAATATGAAGCTTGACGGGTACGGCTATGCCATCATCGGCAGCATCAGCAAAACGGCAAAGGAATTCTACGAGAAATGCCTGCCCGGCTCCGTGGGTATTGAGGATTCGGCCCCCGGTATCTATCGGGGAATGCTGGTGAAATCATAAAAAAGACGGTATGCGCGGTGAGACGAGGACATATGGGCTGGGAGTGGTCTCAAACACGGGAGTCTGCCGTCCCTAGTTTCGCCTTTGCATAGAAAAGCTGTGGAAGAACGGACAGGTAGCGCGGCAAGATTGATATAAGCACGCTGACCGAGCCACACGGCAGTTGCTTTACCGTGATCGGCTTTGGAACAGACTGCAACGCCTCATGGCACAAAATTGGTAGTACGAAGTGCCTTTCCAAACCATCAAAAACAGCCTTTCCTGTTTGCTCAAGACACAGGAAAGGCTGTTTGATACGATAAAATATGCACTATGTTAATTGTCGAAAATATAATCTAATATAAATTTTATAATAGCTTTATCAGGTTCTTTTTTCATCCCATAAATTCTAATTCCATAGCATCCCTTGTTACTCCTTTTAACACAGGGGTAATCCTCAGATCAAAAGTTTTTGTCAATTATTGAAGCGAGGTAAGTATTTGAAATCTTTCTTTGAAAAAAAGACAACACTTCACATTTTTCCCATCTCATCTGCGTCAATCCATTTGTTTGAACTGTCAACCCTTTTAACGACTAAATAATCATTTTCATGCTGCAACATAAAACCCGACATTGTCCAAGAGCGTTCTGTCTCACAATTGTTGTCATCCTCGATCATCTTCTTGAGCACTGCTATGTCCATCTCAACCTCCTTTAATGTTATGATAAAGCCGCAAAGGATACCTTTGCGGCTTCAGGTCGCGGTGATAGCCGTGTGTTTGGCAAAGAACCGTTATTTTGATACAATTAAACAGTTGTGTTTGTTATGGAGGAACTATTTAACAATATTTTTGTCTTGCATACTTTTCTCAATGATTTATTCAATAAATCCAAATGGAAATTCTATTATCGGTTGAATAATCATCTACCGAGAGTATATAGACTTAACTATTTATTGTGCTATAATATTATCAGAACCGGTTCAATAAATATTGAGGAGATAAACATGAACTACGATTTAGGTGAAAAACTAAAATATCTGCGCAAAAAACGCGACCTTACACAAGAACAACTTGCAGAATACTTCGGTGTATCATTTCAGGCAATATCAAAGTGGGAAACAAATTCGGCAATGCCGGATATTTCGATGTTTCCTATATTGGCTAATTTCTACGGCGTGACTACCGATGAACTTTTGGGCGTTGATATCAGTAAAACGAACGATAAAATCAACGCTTATCTGAACAAAGCAGATGAATTATACAAAGCATGGAAACTGAAAGACATGGTTGATGTCGCAAGAAAGGCGTGTGCTGAATTTCCGGGCAATGATAAAGTGCTTTATTATCTTGCATGGTCGCTCGGTCAGGCGCAAAACGTTATCCGTACAAAAAGTGAAAATCTGAATGAGGCAATTAAAATTGCGGAAAGGATTTTAAGCGATTCTACCGATACAGCCATGCGCCTGAAAACAACATCACTGCTTTCATATTTATACCACTGGAACGGTAACGACGAAAAGTCCTTGGAATATGCAAATCAATTACCTCGGCTAACACAGACAAGCGGTTATTTAATCGGAAGATTGGGATTGAAAAAGAGGGCTA
>JBBAEK010000008.1:0-60777 GCA_041655935.1 Eubacteriales bacterium | reverse complement strand
GGTCCGCTCCCGGGTACGCCGTGTCCTGCGGGAGGCGTACCGTCAAGTGGCAAAGCAAGTCACGATCAAAACGGGTTTTTTGGTTGTCATCGCCGCCAGAGGCGCCATGACCGATATGAAAAGCCCTCAAGTCGCGAGCGAATTGCGCTACGCCTTGCAAAAAATAGGATTGTTACAAACATGAAAAAAATCTGTGTTGCGTTGATTCGGTTTTACCGAAAATGCATCTCCCCTCTCAAACCGCCTTGCTGTCGATTTTATCCCAGCTGTTCCGCCTATGCCCTGACGGCATTTGAACGGCGCGGCTTTTTCGCGGGATCACTGCTGTCACTGGGGCGTGTGTTGCGCTGCAATCCTTTTGGCGGCGGAGGCTATGACCCCGTGCCAAGCAAAGGGTTCAAACGTGTGAGACTCGGTCTGTCGGAGGAGGAGAGAGAAACAAACGATAGGAATCAAATTGCATGAATATAATGGATTTTATCTACGTACCTTTTGGGTACGCCATCCGCTTTTTCAGTCAGATCAGCGGCGGAAACTATGCGCTGGCGCTGCTCTTGTTCGCCATCGCCGTCAAGATTGTCCTCTTTCCCCTGTCCATCAAGCAACAGAAAAGCCAGGTCAAAGGTGCCCTGCTGCGGCCGAAAATTGCCCTGATTGAGAAAAAATACAAGGGCAGGAACGATGAGGTCACCCTCAAGAAAAAGCGGCAGGAGCTGATGGACCTGCAGACCAAAGAGGGGTACTCCCCCCTCGCCGGCTGCTTGCCCTTACTGCTCCAGATGCCCATCATTCTGGCACTGTATCGTATCATCCGTCACCCGCTGATCTATATTTCCCGCTTTTCCGAAAAAACGGTAGCGCTACTCTACAATAAAGCCGTTGAGCTGGGCTTGATGGAGGGAACAGCACTGCAGGTCAGCGAGGATGTGGCTTTTAAAGCCATCAAGAACATTGACCAAATCAAACTCACCTCCGCCATTCAGGCGAATTCCTCCTCCTTTGCCGGGATGGCAGAGGACTTCTCGCAGCTCCCCAGTTTCACGTTGTTCGGCCTTGACTTTGCCCAAACCCCCAATTTCAGCTCCTTGCTGATTTTAGTCCCGGTTTTTGTGCTGCTCACCTCCTGGCTCTCTATGAAACTGTCCAAAAAGCTGTCGGGGAACCTGCAGGCAGAGCTTTCGGGACAGACCGAAGACCAGCAGAAATCCGGTCAGATCATGGAGACCATGATGCCCCTGATGAGCCTGGTCTTTTCCTTCATGCTCACGGCGGCACTGGGCCTGTACTGGATTTACCAGTCGGTCCTGCAGATGGGGCAGATGTACCTCTTGAACCTGATCTGGCCGATTCCGAAAATGACCGACGAGCAGGTAAAGGAATTCCAAAGGGAAGTGAAGGAAGTCCAGCGGGAAGCCCCGACCGAGCGTCCCCGTTCCCTTCACCACATCGACGACGACGATGACGACCTGCCGCCGTCGCCCAGAAAAACCACCCCGCCGCCCAAGAAAAAGCAGGCGCCCGGCATTCAGAAAGCCCCGCTCAAAAATGAGCCGCTCAAGGATGAGTCGCTCAATAATGAGCCGCTCAAAAATGAGTCGCTCAATAATGAGCCGTCGGAAGACTCGGAAGATCAGGCAACAGACAAGTAACGATCATTCAATGACAATAGAAAGGTGAAATCATTGTGTTAAAAGAGATTGTCGCCTCCGGAAAAGATATTCTGGAAGCGAAAGAAAATGCGCGACTGGCACTGGGTGCCACCGAAATGGATGATGTGACCTTTGAGATTTTACACGCGGGAAGCAAGGGCGTTTTCGGTCTTTTCGCCAAGCCCGCCCAGGTGAAGGCCAGCATGGAGATTCCCGACCCGCAGCCCCGCAGAGACCGCCGAGACAACAAGGGCAAGCCGAACCAATACAAAGAGAATACGCCAAGCAAACCGCCCCGGCAGGCCCCGGAAGCCCCCATGGCGAACCGCCCCTCCAACCAGCCGAAGAAGGGCTCGAAAAAGCCGGGTAATCAGGATAACAGAAATGCCCCTAAGAAGGACAACCGCCCCAAACCGGTCGCCGTCTTTGAAACGGAGCTGCGCTTCACCCGCCTGGAAGTAGAGGAGGGCGAGGACAGAGCGTTTGACTTTGTTCGTACCCTGGTTTCGAATATGGGCATCGAGGCAGAGGTGCAGTTGCTTGCCTGCGACGACGGTTCGCGCCGTGTGAATATCGTGGGGCAGGAGGCATCCGCGCTGATCGGGCATCGCGGGGAGACCCTGGATGCCGTGCAGTACCTGGCGAACCTGGCCTATACACAGAAAAACAGCCGGGGTGAAAAGAACCGTTTGCGTGTCACCGTAGACATTGAGGGCTACCGGGCAAAACGCGAGGAAACACTGCGCACGCTGGCGCGCTCGATGGCGGCAAAGGCGCTGCGCAATAAGAAGAATGTCCTGCTCGAACCCATGAGCTCCTATGAGCGGCGGATTATCCACTCGGAGGTGCAGGGGATTGAAGGGGTCACGACCTACTCGGTAGGCTCGGATAACAACCGTAAAATTGTGATCTCGGTGAGCGATAAAAAGAACCAGCTGAAGCCGCAGGACAGCGCGACGGCCCCGCAGTCGGATGCCGACCCGGATGCCTCCGCCTGGGAAAGCGAGACCGCGGCTCCGGAGTCGTCACAGACCGACGCCCCGCAGCCGGAGGAGACTGAGACGGCATCGCCGCAGGATACGGCACCGGCAGTGCAGGAGGAGTCTGACTCGGCAGAGCAACCCACCCCTACCACGGAATCGGACTCGGAAGAGCCTGAGTCCGAAGAATCCGACGCTTCCGAACAGTCATGAAAGTGACCGACCTTAACCAAACGATCGCCGCTGTTTCGACCCCGCCCGGCAAGGGCGGGGTCGCCCTTATCCGCATCAGCGGCACAGACGCTTTTGACATTGCCGACACTTGCTTTGCGCCGCGATCGCAAAAGAAGTTGCGGGACTACCCGCCCCGCACGGCGGTATATGGCGGCATTCTCTACAAGGGGCAGCAGATTGACGACGGCATCGCGATTGCCTACCGTGCGCCCTTTTCTTACACGGGAGAGGACATGGTGGAGCTGTGCTGTCACGGCGGGGTGCTGCTCACCCAAACGGTGCTCGAGTCGGTGCTGCTGGCGGGCGCCGTACCTGCCGAGGCAGGGGCGTTCACACGCCGCGCTTTCATCAACGGCAAGCTGAGCCTTCGGGATGCGGAGGCGGTGGGGCAACTGCTCGAGGCGCGTTCTGCCGACCAAATCAAGCTTGCCACCGAGCAGGCAAGGGGGCAGGTCACCGCGGAGGTGGCCGCGCTCTCGGAGTCCATGCTGCATCTGCTCTCCTCCGTCTATGCCGCGATTGACTACCCGGAGGAGGACCTCGCCGAGCTGAGCCGTGCGGAGATCGTGGCGGAGTTGGGGGGCATTGAGGCCCGACTGCACCGCCTGCTTGACAGCTACCGCACGGGTCACGCCATCAGTGAGGGCATCACCACCGTGATTGTCGGCCGTCCCAACGTGGGGAAAAGCACCCTGTATAACCTGCTGGGCGGGGACGACGCCGCCATTGTGACCGAAAGAGCAGGCACTACGCGCGACCTGCTGGAACGCACACTGCCGCTGGGACGAGTGGTGCTGCACGTGTATGACACAGCCGGCATCTGGGACACCGGGGATGAGGTGGAGAAAATCGGCATTGAGCGGGCAAGAGAAAAAATGCGCGCGGCAGAGCTGATCCTGGCGGTCTTTGACGGCTCGCAACCATTCACGGCACAGGACGAGGCGCTGGTGAGTGAGTTGCAGGGAATGGCGGCCGTCAAGGTCGCGCTGCTGAACAAGGCGGACTTGCGGGCGCCAAGCACCGTGCCGCCCTACCTGCAGGCCTTCGCCGCCGTGCTCCCCCTGTCGGCAAAATACGGGGATCTGTCCGAGCTGACGGCCGCGGTGGACCGACTGTTTACGAGCGAAAGTATCAAAATCGGCGAAAACCCCATCATTGCCACCGCCAGACAGGCAGCGGCACTCGAAAAGGCAAGGACTCTCTTGCAGGCGTCCCTGTCGGCTTTCGAGCGAGGATTTTCGTATGATGTGGCGGGTTCGGACTTGGAACTGGCACTGGCGGCGCTCGGGGAACTGGATGGGCTGACGGTCAGCCAACAAATTGTCGATACCGTATTTGCGCGTTTCTGTGTGGGTAAGTAAGGGCACCACCGGCGCATGAGGCGCGCGCAGCTCCCTGCCCCCTCAACGGACTGCCGCCCTGCGCCATCCCGCTCCGGGTATCCACTCGGAAGCGGAGGCTGACTTGCAGTCGGGCAGCAGTCCGCCGAATTGCTTGAAGTCAAGGGTGCCATTCTGCCCCGAAAAGAGGGCTGTCTGATGACCTTGTCAGCGGCGCTGTCCTTTGCGGCGCTCCCTCTCGTCTTTTCTGGGGACCAACAGCATGATCAGGACAATGGCGGCGGCGGCCACCACGATGGCAATGAGGATGCCCCACACACCGGCGGTGGTCTCATCCACGGTGTTGTCCACGCCGCTCTGGTATTGGTAGCGCGCGGCATCGTCGGGGGTGCGGATATCCCTCATCCCACCGGGACCGTTGATGCCGTCCATGGCGTTGGTGTTCGGCTGCATTCGGTCGGTACTCAGCAGGTTGTTCCAACTGCTGCCGATCCGTCTGCCGCTCAGATCCTCCACCGCACCCGGTCTGACCGGTTCCGGCAGGGGGGCAGTGGTGACGCCGGGTGCCTTGTGATTGTCGCCATCGATGATATGGTCGTCATCAATGTTGCCGATGGCGGCACACGGGATCACGAGCAGGGCCGCGATGATTCCCATCACCAACAAGGCCATCCATGTTTTTCTTAGTTTCATGTTTATATCTCCGGAGTTTTATTTGCTGACACGGAGGTCGAGTGCCGTAGCTGTCACTGTTTGGCAATCAAAATGATTGCATTTGTAGTATGCCCCATCGTGCAGATTCAACAAAAGGAAATTTTCGGATGGAAAATAAACGCTTCAAAAAAAATGACCGGGGGTTTGCCTGTGAACACTGCGGTGCCGAGGTGCTGCCACTGGGGTTCACCTCCCGCAACCACTGCCCTTTTTGCCTGTGGTCGAAACATGTGGATGTGTTGCCGGGGGACCGCGCCAATGCATGCGGCGGGCCGATGCAGCCCTTGCAGGTGCTGCCGGATGCCCGCAAAGGTTATGTCATCCTGCACCAGTGCCGCCGCTGCGGTGCGGTGGTGCGCAATCGGGCGGCACACGAGGCAAAGGTCCAGCCCGACGATATGCGTCTGCTCATCGCCCTGACTGCCGTCAAGTCATAGGCGAGAGCGCTTCCCGTCTCCGTTTCCGCCCATAAAAAAATGTCAAAAACAGCATAAAACCCACTCAAACCATCTTCAACAAGAGGTTTTGAGTGGGTTTTTGTCAGTGGTCTCCGAACACCTGCGCAACCGAAGAGGCGGCAAAGTCAGCAGGTGCCCTCAGGGGCTGTGAGGAAATCCTACTCCCCGTCTTTTGCCTGTGGCGGGGGACTGTGAGGGGCGCGCGTGGTGGTGGGGTAGGCGTCCTGCCCCCGAATCAGGGGGGACAGGCGCTTATAAATGAGGGAGACCACGGCGGTACACACCAGTGCTTTCATCAGGGTGAAGGGAAGATTAAAAATCAAGAGGCAAGCTACCAGTCCATCTACCGAGGGGAGAATGGCTTGGTAGGCACCGATGATGATATCGAGCGGCATGAGTTTGGCATACACGGGGTATGTAATGAAGTAGTTGATGGGAAAGCTGGAGACCGCCATGCACAGCGAGCCTGCCATCATGCCCAAAAGCGCACCCTGTTTGGTTTTGCGCCAGCGGTAGAGAAAGCCTGCCGGCACCACAAAAAAGACCCCCATCAGGAAATTCGCCAGCTCCCCGATCCCGCCCGAATAGGAGGCAGAGAGCTTGAACAGGTTTTTCAGCAGACAAACCAAGGCACCCCACAAAGGACCCATACTGAAGGAGGCAAGCAGGGCGGGGACTTCCGAAAGGTCAAACTTAATAAAATCCGGTAACAACAAGGGCAGGGGGAATTCCAGCAGCATGAGCAGGTAAGCCACGGCTGAGAGGAGCGCGGTCATGACGAGCTTGCGGGTGTGCCCGCCCAAGGGTCTGAAGGGTTGACGCATGTTTCTTTCCTTTCTGTGTACACAAAAAAGGATTAAAAAAATCCCCGTGAAAGGGGATATGTGTATTTTTTTAACCTTTTCTCATCCGGACTATCACCGTCGGTGCAGGAATGACACCTGCTCAACGCCAAGGGCGCTCGCGGACTATACCGCCGGTATGGAATTGCACCAATCCCCAAAGATTATGATGAATCCTCTGTCAAAGCGTTGTGGCTTTGGAGCGGGACTCACTTGTATCATATGCAGTTGTCAAAGGTATGCCCCTGTCGGCAACGGGACGACGGAGGCAAGGCCGGCTCCGCCGGAGCGGCTGTTTTCCCTGCAACGGGCAGGGTACTTTGGTCGGAAAGCGTCAAAGCACTCGGCTGTCTCTTGCCGTATACACGGCAAGAGACAGCTTCCGGCTGGGTTTCATGAATCGACAGATTAGTCGTTGATTTCAGCCACGATGCCGGAACCCACGGTTTTGCCGCCCTCACGGATGGCGAAACGGAGACCCTTTTCGATGGCGATGGGGGTGATCAGCTCCACGTTCATGTTCACGTTGTCGCCGGGGCGGCACATTTCCACATCTGCGGGGAGGTGGATGATGCCGGTCACGTCGGTGGTTCTGAAATAGAACTGCGGTCTGTAGCCGGAGAAGAACGGTTTCTGACGGCCGCCCTCTTTCTCGGTAAGAACATACACCTGACCCACAAACTTGGTGTAGGGGTGGATGGAGCCGGGCTTGCAGAGCACCTGGCCTCTTTCGATCTCGTTCTTCTGGATACCGCGGAGCAACAGACCCACGTTGTCGCCGGCTTCTGCGTAGTCCATCAGCTTGTGGAACATCTCGATGCCGGTGATGACCGTGGTGCGCTTCTCATCGGTCAGACCGACCAGCTCTACGTTATCGGAGAGCTTGACCGTACCTCTGTCCACACGACCGGTGGCAACCGTGCCGCGGCCGGAGATGGAGAACACGTCCTCGACGGGCATCAGGAAGGGCAGGTCTGCCTTTCTCTCGGGGGTGGGGATGAAGGTGTCCACCGCTTTCATGAGCTCAAAAATGCACGCATAGTCGGGGTGGTTCAGGTCGGTCTGGGTGGAGTTCAAGGCGACACGGGCCGAGCCGCGGATGATGGGGGTGTCGTCGCCCGGGAAGTTGTACTCGTTGAGCAGGTCGCGGATTTCCATATCCACCAGGTCCAGCAGCTCCTCGTCGTCCACAATGTCCACTTTGTTCATGAAAACGACAATAGAGGGCACGCCGACCTGACGAGCCAGCAACACGTGCTCGCGGGTCTGCTGCAGAGGGCCGTCGGTGCCTGCCACCACCAGGATAGCACCGTCCATCTGCGCGGCGCCGGTGATCATGTTCTTAATATAGTCGGCGTGACCCGGGCAGTCGACGTGTGCATAGTGGCGCGCCTCGGTCTGGTACTCAACGTGACGGGTATTGATTGTAATACCTCTGGCCTTTTCTTCAGGCGCGTTGTCGATCTGGTCATAAGCCATGAACTCAGACTTGCCATCCTTCATAGACAGGAGACGGGTGATGGCGGCTGTCAAAGTGGTTTTACCGTGGTCAACGTGACCAATGGTACCAATATTGACATGGGGTTTGTCTTTGATGAATTTAGTCTTTGCCATTGATAAAATCCTCCTAAAGAATTGTTTTTAATTTTTGTTGGTCGGGGGGTGGGGGTGTCTGTTTTTATTTGCTGCGATGCTTGACAACTTCCTCGAGCACCGAGGCGGGGAGTTCCGCAAAGTGACTGGGCTCCATGGAGTAGCCGCCGCGCCCTTGGGTTTTGGACCGCAGGGTGGTCGCATACCCGAACATCTCGGACAATGGGACAAATGCATTGATCTGCTGGCTGCCGCCCTGAGTCTCCATGCTGGTCACCTGGCCGCGACGGGTCGCAATGTCGCCGATGACATCACCCAGGTATTCGTCCGCTACGAAAACGGCAACCTTCATGATAGGCTCTGTCAGGGTGGGGTTAGCCTTCCTCATGGCATCCTTGAACGCCATAGACCCGGCAATCTTAAACGCCATCTCGGAGGAGTCTACCTCGTGGTAGGAACCGTCGAAAAGGGTGACAATGACGTCCACGACGTTGTACCCTGCCACCACGCCCGCCTGCATGGCGCCGCGGATACCGTCATCAACGGCCGGGATGTATTCCTTGGGAATCACACCGCCGACAATGGCGTTCTTGAACACATAGCCGGCGCCGGGCTCGTTGGGCTCGATGCGAATCTTCACATGCCCGTACTGACCGCGGCCGCCCGACTGACGGGCAAACTTGGTGTCCGACTCGGCAGTGGCACGGATGGTCTCCTTGTAGGCGACCTGAGGAGCGCCGACATTGGCTTCCACATGGAACTCGCGCATCATGCGGTCCACGATGATCTCCAAATGCAGTTCCCCCATGCCCGCGATGATGGTCTGGCCGGTGTCGGAGTCGGTATAGGTGCGGAAGGTGGGGTCCTCCTCCATGAGTTTGGAAAGGGCAATGCCCATCTTCTCCTGGCTCGCCTTGGTCTTGGGCTCAATCGCCACGCGGATCACCGGTTCGGGGAAATCCATGGACTCCAGAATCACGGGGTTTTTGCGGTCACAGAAGGTATCCCCTGTGGTGGAGTTTTTCACACCGACCGCGGCGGCAATGTCGCCCGCATACACGGTGTCGATATCCTGCCGGTCATTGGCATGCATCAGCAGGATGCGGCCGATACGCTCGTCCTTGCCCTTGTTGGCGTTGAAAACCGTATCGCCCTTGCTCAGCTTGCCCGAATACACGCGGAAAAAGCAGAGCTTGCCCACATAGGGGTCGGTCATAATTTTGAACGCGAGGGCGGAAAAGGGTTCCTCATCGGAGGAATGTCGGACAATCTCATTGCCGTTCATGTCCGTGCCGTTGATGGCAGGGACATCAAGAGGGTTGGGCATCAAATCGACAATGTTGTCCAGCAACTTCTGTTCGCCCTTGTTTTTGTAAGAAGAACCACATACCACGGGAACAATCTTGTTGGCGATGGTGGCGGCGCGCAAGGCAACTTTGATTTCCTGCTCGGAGATCTCCTCCTCGTTGCAGAACTTCTCGAAAAGCGCCTCATCGGTTTCCGCCACGGCTTCGATCATGGCTGCCCGATATTCCTTGGCTTTTTCAAGCATGTTTTCCGGGATGGGTTCGACCCGCATATCCCGGCCAAGTTCATCATAGTACACATCGGCTTCCATCGAAACCAGGTCAATGATGCCCTTGAAGTCGGCCTGTGCGCCGATGGGGAGTTGAATCGGCACCGCATTCGCGCGCAAGCGTTCCTTGATCATCCGGACAACGCGGTAGAAGTCCGCTCCCATGACGTCCATCTTGTTGATGTACGCCATGCGCGGTACTTTGTATTTGTCGGCTTGGCGCCAGACTGTTTCAGACTGCGGCTCGACACCGCCCTTGGCACAAAACACCGTGACAGAACCGTCCAGCACACGGAGCGAACGCTCCACCTCGACGGTAAAATCAACGTGGCCGGGGGTGTCGATGATATTGATACGGGTGCCTTTCCAGAAGCAGGTGGTAGCGGCTGAGGTAATGGTAATTCCCCGCTCCTGTTCCTGTGCCATCCAGTCCATGGTGGCTGCGCCCTCATGAACCTCACCGAGTCGATGTGTCTTGCCGGTATAAAACAGAATGCGTTCGGTTGTAGTGGTCTTACCCGCATCAATGTGCGCCATGATGCCGATGTTCCGCGTATGCTCCAGTGAATATTCTCGTGGCATAAAGTCTCCTTGGTAATCTGTTTCAACCTGTGCTTAGTACTTGAAATGGGCAAAAGCCTTGTTGGCTTCGGCCATACGATGGGTATCTTCTTTTTTCTTGTATGCGCCGCCTGCGCCCGCCTTGGCTTCCATGATCTCCGCGGCTAACCGCTCGGCCATGGTTTTTTCGCCGCGCTTTCTGGCAAAGCCGGTAATCCAGCGTAAGCCCAGCGTCTGACGGCGCTCTGCGCGCACTTCCACGGGCACCTGGTAGTTGGAGCCGCCGACACGGCGCGCTTTCACTTCCAGTGTGGGCATGACGTTTTCAAGAGCTGCGGTGAACACATCCAAAGCGTTCTCGCCGAGCTTTGCTTCGATCATCCCAAATGCCTCATATACGAGTTTCTGCGCCACGCCCTTTTTGCCGTCAAGCATGATGTTGTTCACCAGCTTGGTGACCAACTGGGAGTGATACATGGGGTCGGGCAGAATTTCTCTTTTGGAAATTTGACTTCTTCTTGGCACTGTTCTTCCCTCCTTCATTAATAATGATGATATCAAAGGTACTCGAAAAGCCAACTCGGGCAAATGAGCGGTGCTCGTTCGCCACGGCTTTTCGTAAGTGCTCGTCAACAGACTGGCATCATAATAAACATTTATAATTACAGAGTGGATGACGGCACGATAACACTCCTTGCAGAGTATTATTTCTTGGGACGCTTCGCTCCATACTTGGAGCGTCCCTGTTTGCGGTTGGCCACGCCCTGTGCGTCGAGTGTACCGCGAACGATGTGGTAACGGACACCGGGCAGGTCGCGAACCCGTCCGCCGCGAATCAGCACCACCGAGTGCTCTTGCAGGTTATGCCCGATCCCCGGGATGTAGGCGGTAGCCTCCATCTGGTTGGTCAGACGTACCCTGGCAATCTTACGCAACGCAGAGTTAGGCTTCTTCGGGGTCGTGGTGGTGACCTTCGTGCAAACGCCTCTCTTCTGAGGTGCGCTCTGATCCACGGGCGCGCTTTTCAGGGTATTGATGCCCTTTTGCAGCACAGGCGACTTGGACTTGTACAGGGATTTTTGGCGGCCGTGTTTCACGAGCTGGTTAAAGGTTGGCATGTGTTTCCTCCTTCTTCAAGTAATTGTAAATGTTTATCTGAAACAGCCCCGTGCACAACGGGGTGTGCATCAGCAAAAGATGTCGACGGCGCGGACGGGCACTCAGGGAAAAAAGGTCGAAAATCCCCGCCGGAACGCTTTTAGACATAGTATTGTACCACTTAGGGTCCCGTTTGTCAAGACACTTGTCGGAAATAGTGGACAAATCCCGGACAAACCGGTACAGGACCCTCGTGTCACTGCGGAACGGATGCCATACGGGCGGCGATATACTCCTGGATGTCCTGCGGGTCTTCCTTGTCCTGAATCTCAATGTCGCGGTAGAGGTCCATGCCGGTGCCGGCAGGAATCAGCTTGCCGATAATCACATTTTCCTTCAGTCCCAGCAGGTGGTCCACCTTGCCCTTGATGGCAGCCTCGGTCAGTACCTTGGTGGTCTCCTGGAAGGAGGCGGCGGACAGGAAGGACTCGGTGAGCAGGGCGGCACGGGTAATCCCCAGCAGCACCGGCTCGGCCGTGGCGTGAGTCAGCCCGGTCTCACCTGCAGCCAGCCGTTCATCCAACGCTTCATTTTCGGCGTTGAACTCATTGATGTCCACCATGGTGCCTCCCAGCAGGGGGGTACTACCTGCCTCCAGCACTTTGACCTTCCGGGTCATCTGACGGGCAATGACTTCAATGTGCTTGTCGTTAATCTCCACATCCTCGCCGCGGTAGACCTTCTGCACCTCACGGATGATATAGTCATAGGTCGCCGCCAAGCCCTTCAGGCGCAACACGTCGGCGGGGGCGGCATAGCCGACGGTCAAGGGCTGACCGGGCGTGACATAGCTCCCCTCGTTGACAATGATCTGCATGCCGAACGGAATGTCGTACGTGGCGGGGGACAGGGAGGGGTCCTCCTGGGCAATGGTGATCTTGCTGGTCTTTTTGTGCTCAATGTGCACCGTACCGGCATGTTCGCTGACCACTGCGGCCTTCTTGGGACGCCGGGCTTCAAAGAGCTCCTCGACCCGAGGCAGACCCTGGGTGATATCCGACCCTGCCACACCGCCGGTGTGGAAGGTTCTCATGGTGAGCTGGGTGCCCGGCTCGCCGATGGACTGGGCGGCGATGACCCCCACGGCCTCACCCACGTTGACCGGGTTGCCGGAGGCAAGGTCGGCGCCATAGCAATGCGCGCAGATGCCGCGTTTGGCCTGGCAGCGCAACACGGTACGGATTTCCAGCGACTCGATCCCGCACCGGACGATCTGGTTGGCCTGCTCCTCGCTGATCATGACATCTGCCGCCACAATCAGCTCGCCCGTGCGGGGATCCTGCACATCGCGCATGGTGAAGCGCCCGATCATCCGATCCTGGAACGTTTCGACCACTGTGTTTTCGTTGCGAATTTCGCTGATGACGAGCCCCTCGGTTGCCCCGCAGTTTTCCTCTCTGATAATGACATCCTGCGAGACGTCTACCAGACGGCGGGTCAGGTAGCCCGAGTCGGCGGTCCGGAGGGCGGTGTCGGAGAGCGACTTACGCGAACCCTTCGCACCCATGAAGTACTCGAGCATGGTCAGCCCCTCACGGAAGTTGGACTTGATGGGGATTTCCAGCGTTTTGCCGTTGGTGGCAAACATCAGGCCGCGCATCCCTGCCAACTGCCGCATCTGCTTAATGGAGGCACGGGCACCGGAGGTGCAGATCATGTTGATGGGGTTGTAGGGGTCCAGTCCCGCCTGCAGGTACTCGGTCACCTGATTGGTGGTCTGCTCCCATGTCTTGACGGTCTTGTCATAGCGCTCCTGCTCGGTAATCTCGCCCTGCTCGTACGCCTGGGCAATCAGGTCCACATGGTTTTCCGCCTCGCTGAGCAATAACTTCTTTTCGGGCGGGATGGTCATGTCGTAAATCGAGATGGAGATGCCGCTTCTGGTGGCGTACTTGTACCCCATGGCCTTGATGTCGTCCAGCACGCGGGCGGCGACGGGGAAGCCGTGGTACTTGATGGTACGGTCCACAATTTCCTTGAGCTTCTTGGAGGTGGTGACAAAATCCACCTCTAAGTCAAACATACGCTCGGGGTCGGTTCTGTCCACATAGCCCAGGTTCTGCGGGAGCTTGCTGTTGAAAATCATGCGCCCCAAGGTGGTATCAATGATCTTGCTGCATGTCTCTCCGTCAATCTCTTTTTCTATCCGCACCTTGATGGAGGCGTGCAGCCCCAACAGGCCGCTGGCATGCGCCATCATGGCCTCGTTGAAGTCGCGGAACATCCGCCCCTCTCCCGGCTCACCCTCCCGGATGATGGTCAGGTAGTAAGAACCCAGCACCATATCCTGTGAGGGGACGGTCACGGCGTGGCCGTTGAGGGGTTTCAGCAGGTTGTTGGCAGACAGCATCAGGAAGCGTGCCTCGGCCTGTGCCTCGGCGGAGAGGGGAAGGTGCACCGGCATCTGGTCGCCGTCAAAGTCGGCGTTAAAAGCGGTACAGACCAGCGGGTGCAGTTTAATGGCTCTGCCCTCTACCAGCACCGGCTCAAATGCCTGGATGGAGAGGCGGTGCAGGGTCGGCGCGCGGTTGAGCAGCACGGGGTGCTCGCGAATGACATATTCCAGTGCATCCCACACCTCGGGCAGTACCTTATCCACCTTTTTCTTGGCGTCCTTGATGCTGTTCGCCTTTTGGGTTTCCAAAAGCCGCTTCATGACAAAGGGACGGAAGAGCTCCAGCGCCATTTCCTTGGGCAGGCCGCACTGGTAGATTTTCAGCTCGGGACCCACCACAATCACCGAACGGCCGGAATAGTCCACGCGCTTGCCCAGCAGGTTCTGGCGGAAACGCCCCTGTTTGCCCCGCAACATCTCGGAGAGCGACTTCAGCGCGCGGTTGGAGGCACCCGTGACCGGCTTGTGCAGCTTGCCGTTGTCAATGAGGGCGTCCACAAACTCCTGCAACATGCGCTTCTCGTTGCGGATGATGATCTCGGGCGCATGGAGCTCGAGCATCTTCTTCAGACGGTTGTTGCGGTTGATAACCCGCCGATACAGTTCGTTCAGGTCAGAAGTGGCAAAGCGGCCGCCGTCCAGCTGCACCATGGGGCGAATATCGGGGGGAATGACGGGCAGTGCCTCCAGAATCATCCACTCGGGGCGGTTGCCCGACTTGCGGAAGGACTCCACCACTTCCAGCCTTTTGATCAGCTTGATTTTTTTCTGACCGCTCGCTTTGAGCAACTCATCCCTGAGCTCAGCCGAAAGCGCGTCAAGGTCAATCTCGGCTAACAGCTCGCGGATGGCCTCCGCTCCCATGCCGGCGCGGAAATCATTCTCGTATTTTTCATACGCACTTCTGTACTCCGCATCGGTGAGCAGTTGCTTTTTTTCCAGGGGGGTGTGCCCCGGGTCAATGACGATATAGCGGGCAAAATACAGCACCGGCTCCAACTGCCGCAGCGTCATGTCCAGCAAAAAGCCCATGCGGGAAGGGATGGCTCTGAAATACCAAATGTGAGAGACCGGCGCTGCCAGCTCGATGTGTCCCATGCGCTCGCGGCGCACCTTCTTGGTGGTCACCTCCACGCCGCACTTCTCGCAGATCTTGCCGCTGGCGCGTACGCGCTTGTACTTGCCGCACATGCACTCCCAGTCCTTGGTGGGGCCAAAAATGCGCTCGCAAAAGAGCCCGTCCCGCTCGGACTTGAGGGTTCTGTAGTTGATGGTTTCGGCTTTGGTCACCTCGCCACGAGACCAGCTTCGAATCATCTCGGGAGAAGCAAGGCTGATTCTGATGGAATCAAACACTTTCCTTTTCTTGGTTTCCGGCATCATCATAATATCTGTTTTCCCCGCGGACGCCGCTTGTGCATCCGCCTGTTCCTCTCTTCAAAAATGTGACCTTGACGGTCGTCGCAGCACCGTAGCAGTTGGTGGCAACTGCGGATCCCTTTACTGCTCCTCACCGTCTATGATGACTGACTCGTCCGGGTCGGCAAAGATGCTCTCCTCCTCGTCGTCGCTGGCAAACTCATCCTCGTCCTCCAGGAACTCATCGTCCGCGTCGGTCTCGTCGTCCGCAATCTCCTCGATTTCGTGGTCAACCGCCGCCTCAACTTCCTCCAGAGAGGTAAACACGCGGGTGCTCGTGTCGTCGTCCACAATGTCCGAAAGCTCAATTTCATTGCCGGCGACATCCAGCACCTTGACATTGAGGGCGAGCGACTGCAGCTCCTTGACCAGCACCTTGAAGGACTCGGGGATGCCCGGCGTGGGAATGTTCTGTCCCTTGACAATCGCCTCATAGGTTTTGGTACGTCCCAGCACATCGTCACTCTTGACGGTCAGAATCTCCTGCAGGGTGTAGGCGGCGCCGTATGCCTCGAGTGCCCACACTTCCATCTCACCGAAACGCTGGCCGCCGAACTGGGCCTTGCCACCCAGCGGCTGCTGGGTCACCAGCGAGTAGGGACCGTTGGAACGGGCATGGATTTTATCGTCCACCAGGTGGTGGAGCTTGAGGTAGTACATGATACCCACGGTCACGGGGTTGTCAAAGGGCTCGCCGGTTCTGCCGTCATAGAGGGTGACCTTGCCGTCAATGACACGGACGTCCTCGGTCTCCATCAGAGCCGCCAGTTTATCGGGGTCGGCGGCGATGGCGGGGTCAACCGGCACCAGCTCCACATTCCCCTCCTCATCCAGCGACTCGGTGAACAGGTCCTTGCCCTTGAGACTTTCGCCCTTCATGATGGGACGTGCCAGCCCTGCCTGCCGCAGCTGCTCGACAATGTCCGCCTCGTTGGCGCCGTCAAATACCGGGGTCATGATCATCCGGTTCAGGGTTTTGGCGGCAATGCCCAAGTGTACCTCCAGCACCTGCCCGATATTCATACGGGAGGGAACGCCCAGAGGGTTGAGCACAATGTCGAGCGGAGTGCCGTCGGGTAAGAACGGCATATCTTCGGGGGGCAGAATGCGGGAGACAACGCCCTTGTTGCCATGGCGGCCCGCCATCTTGTCACCCACAGAAATTTTGCGCTTCTGGGCGACATACACACGAACCACCTTATTGACGCCGGGGGCTAAATCGTCGGAGTTGGAGCGGTCAAACACCCTGACATCCACCACCACGCCCGACTCGCCATGGGGCAAACGGAGAGAGGTATCCCGCACTTCCCTTGCCTTCTCGCCGAAAATGGCGCGGAGCAGGCGCTCCTCGGGGGTCAGCTCGGTCTCTCCCTTGGGAGTGACCTTCCCCACCAAAATATCGCCCGAACGGACGTCGGTGCCCACCCGGATGATGCCGTCGGCATCCAGGTCCTTGAGCGCATCGTCCCCGACATTGGGGACCTCGCGGGTGATCTCCTGCGGGCCTAACTTGGTATCGCGCGCCTCAATGGAGTGCTCCTCAATATGGATGGAGGTATAGACATCATCCCGCACCAGGCGGGCATTCAGCAAAATAGCGTCCTCGAAGTTGTAGCCCTCCCAAGTCATGAAGCCCACCAGCGCGTTCTTGCCCAAAGCAATTTCGCCCTTGGCGGTAGCGGGGCCGTCGGCAATGACATCACCCTTTTTCACCCGCTGTCCCCGCACGACAATGGGGCGCTGGTTGATACAGGTGCCTTGGTTGGAACGTTTGAACTTGACGAGATGGTAGACATCTTTGCCGCCGCTGTCGGTGCTGATGATGATCTGGTCGGCGCTGAGCTGTGTCACAACGCCGCCCTCGCGGGCGCAAACCACCGAGCCGGAGTCCACCGCCGCCTTGTATTCCATACCGGTCGCCACAATGGGGGACTCGGTCGCCAAGAGCGGCACTGCCTGCTTCTGCATGTTGGAACCCATCAGGGCACGGGAGTTGTCGTCGTTTTCAAGGAAAGGAATCATGGCGGTGGCGACAGACACCACCATCTTGGGCGAGGCGTCCATGAAGTCAATCAGCTCCCGGTCCACCTCGAGGATTTCTGCCCGCTCACGGGCAATGACCCGCTTGTTGAGGAAGTGGCCTTCCTCGTCCAGCGGCTCGTTGGCCTGGGCGATGATGTAGTTGTCCTCAATGTCGGCGGTCATGTAGACAATCTCGTCGGTCACCCGTCCCGTTTCTTTGTCCACACGGCGGTAGGGAGCCTCCAAAAAGCCGTGTTCCGAGATGCGGGCGTAGGTTGCCAGGTAGGAAATCAGCCCGATGTTCGGACCCTCAGGGGTCTCGATGGGGCACATTCTGCCATAGTGGGTATAGTGCACGTCGCGTACCTCAAAAGAAGCGCGGTCGCGCGACAAGCCGCCGGGGCCGAGGGCTGACAGACGGCGCTTATGGGTCAGCTCCGCCAAGGGGTTGTTCTGGTCCATGAACTGGGACAGGGGGGAGGAGCCGAAAAACTCGCGGATGGCCGTTGCCACCGGGCGGGTGTTAATGAGCGACTGCGGGGTCATATCCTCGCTGTCATGCACCGACATGCGCTCCTTGATGTTCTTTTCCATGCGGGACATGCCGATGCGCATCTGGTTTTGCAGCAGCTCCCCGACCGAGCGCAGACGGCGGTTGCCCAAATGGTCAATATCGTCAATTGTGCCGATCCCGTGGGACAGGTTCAGCAGGTAGTTGATGGAGGCAAAAATATCCTCGCGGGTGATGTGCTTGGGGCAAAGCTCCGCCAGCTTTTCGCGCACTGCCGTTTTGATGGCGGCCGTTTTGTCGGTGACGGTGTCGTCGGCATTGACCGCGTCCACAATGCTCATCAGGCCCGGATAGTTGATTTTTTCATTGACGCCGCAGTCCTTCAGGTCGTACCCGAGCACCAGTTCCGGATAGACGGTGTGGTTGGAGAACACCTTGATTTCTTCCTTGTTACTGTGCTCCGACTTGACCCATACTTCGTTGACGGCATGGTCCTCGATTTGCTGTGCCAGGGCGCGGGTGAGGAAGGCGCCTGCCTCTGCCAACAGCTCACCGGTCAGTACACTGGCGACCGGTCGGGCGAGGGTGTGGCCCTCTATGCGCTTGGCCAGCGCCAGCTTTTTGTCGTATTTGTAGCGCCCCACCTGCGCCAGGTCATAACGCTTGGGCTCGAAAAACAGGTTGTTCAGCAGCGTGATGGCACTTTCGACCAAGGGGGGTTCGCCCGGACGAATTTTCTTGTAAATTTCCTTGAGCGCTTCATCGCCCAGCGTGCTGTGGTTTTCCAGCGCTTCCTTGGCAGAGTCATCCTTGGTGAAAGTGGCGTTGAGAATATCCTCCTCGCCGAACATCTCCAGAATCTGTTGGTCCGACTCAATGCCCAGCGCGCGAACCAGAACGGTGATGGGCACCTTTCTGTTCTTATCGATTTTCACATAGAAAATATCGTTGGAATCGGTCTCATACTCCAGCCACGCCCCGCGGTAGGGAATGACGGTGGCGGAATAGGAGTGCTTGCCGGACTTGTCGATTTCACTTTTATAATAAATGCCGGGAGAACGGACAATCTGCGAGACAATCACACGCTCCGCTCCGTTGATGATAAAGGTCCCGTTCGGGGTCATCAGCGGCATGTGGCACATGTAAATAGGGGACTGCTTCACCTCACCCGTTTCGGTGTTGGTGAGCCGGACCACCACTTTGAGGGGGGCGTCATAGGTAACATCCCGCTCCTTGCACTCCTCCACAGGGTAGCGCGGAGTGGGATCGATGGAGTAACTGTCAAATTCGACCACATAGTTGCCGGAATAGTCGTACACCGGTGAAACATCACGTAACACCTCGGGCAGACCCTCTTCCAAAAACCATTTGAAGGATTTTTTCTGCACCTCAATCAGGTTTGGCATCTCCAGTGTTTCATTGATTTTGGAAAAACTCAATCTTTCGGTCGTGCCAAGCTTCCGGGTACTAAGCATAGATAAAACCACTCCCATCATTTGAAATAGAAATTCCTGTCTGCCGCCATGGCAACAGCACACGGACGCCACCCTTTTGCTTCTCTAATTTATTAAAAGCGGCAGGAATGAACCGACAAAGGCAAACATAATGCAGTTTATTATTATATCAGCCATATGACAATAAGTCAAGAGATTGTTGTAAAATATTTATTTTTTCGCCTGTTTTTTGCACGCCTTCTGTTTGAGCCGAAAAACTTCCACAAAAGTTTACAAATAGTTTACATTGAGTGTCGAAATTTACGAATTGTTTACAATTGTTGGCGTAGCTTCCCGGCGACAAAATCGGCGGAAAAAACTTGACAAAAAAGGGGGCATCTACTATAATGAGTGGTGGGAAATTCGCTGTATCGACATGCGCACCGTCAGAGGCGGCTCACCGACGAATGCCCCCCCGGACCGGCATCGCCAAGGGAGCTGTACGGCTTGAACAGGTACATCGTTTTCCCGAAAACATCTCTACAATATATATGAGAGACTGCATGGAAAGGAGCCGAGCTTTGATAGAAAGAGAGATTCTGCGGGTATCGGGACTGACCAAAACCTTTTCCCTGTCCGCCAAACAGCAAAAGCTCGAAAAGGCCAGCCGGAGGATCAAGGTGGCGGTGGATGACGTATCCTTTACCGCCTATCGGGGCGAGATATTCGGCCTGCTGGGCCCCAACGGCGCCGGCAAGACCACCGCGCTGCGCATCATTGCCACACTCATCAAGCCCGACCGGGGCGAGGTGCTCGTGGACGGCAGCAGTGTCACCGGGGCGCCCGCGGAAGTGCGGGCGAAAATCGGGTTTCTCACCAGTGAACTGAAGTTGGAGGATTTTTTCACTCCCAACTACCTTTTTGACTTTTTCGCGGCGCTGCACCACCTGCCCCCTGCGGTGCGGGACCGGCGCAAGCGAATGATGTTTGAGAAGTTCGGCATCGACCGCTTCGCGGAGGTCAAGGTTGCCAACCTGTCCACGGGCATGAAGCAGAAGGTGTCGTTGGTCATCTCGATCGTGCATGACCCCGCCATCGTCATTTTCGACGAGCCCACCAACGGGCTGGATGTGCTGACGGCAAAGGTTGTGACCGATTTCATGCGCATCCTGCGGGAGGAGGGCAAGACCATCCTCCTTTCCACCCATATTTTTGACCTGGCAGAGAAGCTGTGCGACCGCGTGGGCATTATTTTTGACGGCAAAATGGCCGCTTGCGGCACCCTGCCCGACATCACGGGCGGGCGGACGCTGGAGGAGGCCTTCTTCACCCTGTATCAGGAGAGGACGGGAGAGGTGCTATGAAACAGACTGTCATCACCATCATCAAAAAAGAGCTGCGGCGCTTTTTCGGCGACCGCCGCCTGTTGTTCACCGTGCTGCTCCCCGGCCTGCTCATTTATGTGCTGTATTCCTTCATGGGCGGCGCCCTCTCCCGGTCATTTACCACCGACGAGGATTATGTATACACCGTGCGGGCGGTACATATGTCTCCCACGATCGCCGAGACGTACGGCGCGCTTCTGCCCGAAGTCACCCCCATCACCGAGGCGGACATCGACGCCGCCAAGCAAGCGGTGGCGGCGCAAACGCTGGATTTGCTGGTCATCTTCCCTGCGGATTTTGACGACGCCATACAGCCTCCCGTGTCGGGGGAAGTGCCGCAAGTACAGCTGTATTACAACACAACCAGGGTGCAGTCGGGCGAGGCGTATGCGCGCTTTGCGGCTGTACTGAACCAGTATGAGTCCGACCTTACCAACCTCTTTGACATCAACCGCGGCGGGGAACCCTATGACCTGGCCTCAAATGAGGACATGGTGGGGCAGATATTTTCCATGATGATGCCTATGCTGCTGATGATTTTCATGTTCACCGGCTGTGTTGCGGTGGCGCCGGAGTCCATTGCGGGCGAAAAGGAGCGGGGCACCATCTCGACCCTGCTGGTCACGCCCTTGCCCCGCAGCCAACTGGCCATCGGCAAAATTGTCAGCCTGACCATCATCTCCCTGCTCAGCGGCCTGTCCAGTTTCCTCGGCACCATGCTCTCACTCCCCAAGCTGATGGCGATAGACGGCTTTGACCTCGGCGGCAACTATTACGGGGCGGGGGATTACTTCATGTTGCTGCTGGTCATTTTCACCTCCATCCTCTTGATTGTCGCCATCATCTCGGTGGTCTCCGCCTATGCGAAAACCGTGAAGGAGGCCACCAGCTACCTGTCCGTGATGATGGTCTTTGCCACCCTCATCGGGGTGACCGGCATGATCGGGGGCAATGCGCCCAAGGCCCTATGGCTGTACCTGATTCCCCTCTACAACTCCGTGCAGGCCATGAACGGCATTTTCTCCTTCTCCTACCAGGGACTGCACATCGCACTGACCGCCCTCTCCAACCTGCTGCTGGCAGGACTGATGGCCTTTGTGCTGACCCGCATGTTCAACAGCGAAAAGGTCATGTTTTCAAAATAGTGCCTGCCTGACCGCACGGCCGCGCCCGTCAAAGCCCGTTTGATGTATTTTTTGAAGAAAGCATTTATTTTTCTATTGAAACAAGGTATCATATAGAAAAGAGATGCGGAGGTATGAGGTCTATGGCTTACCAATTCCCGAGAACCGAGGTAGCGGGTGTTTCGCTTCCGAGGATGATTATCGGCACCAACTGGGTGGCGGGTTGGAGCCACCGGAGCCCCGCCGCCGATGCACTCATCACCGAGCGACACGCCTCCACCGAAAAATTTGCCGAGATGCTCCATATCTTTCTGGATAACGGCATCAACGCGATCATGGCGCCTTTCGGACTGGAGGGCATGCAGCGTTTCCTGAAAGTCATTTATGACATAGAGGAAAAACGGGGGGAAAAGATCATCCTGATCGACACCCCGTTCGTTGATATCGACAACACCCCCGCAGCCCGGGCGTCGGCTGAGGCGTCCATCAAAAAGAGCAAGTCCGTCGGGGCGACCTTCTGCCTGTTACACCACTCCTGCGTGGAAAGGCTGGTCAATAAAGCCACCAAGAAGATCGAGCGCATTGACGACTACACCAAGATGATCCGAGACGCCGGATTGATCCCGGGGCTGTCAGCGCATATGCCCGAGATCGTCGTATACAGCGACCTGAACGGATACGATGTGGAGACGTACATACAGATATACAATTGCCTGGGCTTTTTGATGCAGGTGGAAATCGAAACCGTCAACAGGATCATTCATCAGGCCAAAAAACCCGTGATGACCATCAAGTCCATGGCGGCAGGCAGATGCACGCCCTTTGTGGGGCTGAACTTCAGCTGGGCTACCCTGCGTGACTGCGATATGGTCACCGTGGGGTGTACCGACCCCAGAGAGGTGCTGGAGGATATCGAAATTTCCAGAGCCGCCTTTGAAAAAAGAGCGGTGAATTTGGGTGTCAGAAGCAGCCCCAATATGAATCAGGACGCGTTCGGGAAAAAGAAATAGCTTGTGGCTGCCTCTTCCCGCCTAAACCTTCAGGAAAGGGTGGACAGCCGGGCTTTGGTTGCCGCCCACACTGCCTCTGCCGCAGCCCCCCCCTGTTCCGCTGTGCGGAACAGGGGGGCCTTTTGCGCAAAGACAGCGCACGTCCCCCGGCGCAACGGTCATGGCGACAAAAAACACGCGCTTTTTAGTGAAAGCAGTTGTAATTGACGGCATGGTATGGTATAATTCCTTGCGAAATCAAAGGAGGTGTCACATGCAACACTACGATATCATTGTCGCCGGCGGTGGGTTTACCGGTGCGGCGGCCGCCATTGCCGCGGCGCGGCAGGGCCTGTCGGTTCTGTTGGCGGAGGAGTCCAACTGTTTGGGAGGTGCGGCCGCGACCGCACTGGTCAACCCGTTCATGCCCTTTTTTACGCCCGTCCGCCCCAAGGCAGGCGAGCGGTTCACACTGCTCAGCCGGGGCATCTTTGAAGAAATCTGCGGGGAGTTGGTCGAGCTGACCACCACCATTCACGGGGCGGACTTCAGGTATGCGCGCCAGCCGCTAGCTACCTTTTCGGAGGAGTACCTGAAGGTCGTCCTGAACAGAATGACCCGCCGGGCCGGTGTGCAGTTGCTCTTTCACACCCGGGTGATTGCCGCCCGGACCACCGACGGGAAGATCACCGCGCTCACCCTCTCGAACCAGTCCGGTCTGACCGAGGTGTCCTCCGACTACTTCATTGACTGCACGGGCGATGCTGATGTAGCCGTCATGGCGGGCTTTCCCACCCACTTAGGGCGCGAAGCCGACTCGCTGTGCCAGCCCATGACCCTCTGCTTCCGGGTGGGGGATGTGAATCTGCCGCTGTTCTACCAAAACCGCGCGTTGATGCAGGAGAAGTACAAGGAACTGCAACAAAGCGGGGAGATCACCAATGTCAGGGAGAATGTCCTGGTGTTCAACACCATCTCGGATTCGGTGATCCATTTTAATACCACCCGCGTGGTCAAGCACAACCCTACCAGTGCCGCCGAGGTGACCGAGGCGGAGATCATCGCGCGTGAGCAGGTGATGGAAATGCTTCACTTCTTGCGCCGCTACGTGCCGGGCTGTGAGCATGCCACCCTGCTGCAGACTGCCATGCATATCGGCGTCAGAGAGAGCCGCATGATTGACGGCGAGTACTGCCTCACCCAGGAGGACCTGCTTGCCTGCCGTAAGTTTGAGGACGGCATTGCCGCCTGCAACTACGACATCGACATCCACAACCCCGAGGGCAGCGGCACCAGCCACTACTACTTCCCGCCGAACGAGTACTACACCATTCCCTACCGCTGCTTGTTGCCCCGTGGGTCAAAGAACCTGCTGGTGGCCGGCCGCTGCATCTCCTCCACCCACGAAGCGCAAGCCTCCTACCGCATCATGCCCGTGGTCTGCACCCTGGGTGAGGCGGCAGGGGTGGCGGCGTCGGTGGCGAAAAAGCAGGGGGCCTGCGTAGGGGAGGCCAATGTGGACGAGATTCGCCGCCTGCTCAGGGCAAACGGTGCGGTCATTGACTGACCCCGCCCCCATCCCCACATCCCGATGTGACCGCTTTTCTCTCATTCTAAATTGAAAGGTAACTCTTTTATGTGGTTTTTCTTTGCCCTGGCCGCCACCCTTGCCTGGGGGGCCGCCGACCTGTTTTATAAGAAGGGCGCCAACGAGTCCGACCGATACAGCCACCTGAAAACAGCCATCTGTGTGGGAGCAGTAATGGGGCTGCACGCGCTGTACCTGCTGCTGTTCCGCATTCCCGAGTATAATTTTCTCAACCTGCTGATCTACCTGCCCGTCTCTTTGATGTACATTCTGTCCATGGTCATCGGCTACCTCGGCCTGCGTTACTTGGAGCTGTCGGTCAGCTCTCCTGTCCAAAATGCCTCGGGCGCGGTGGCTTTCCTCCTGACCCTCCTCTTTTTAGGTGAGATGACCGACCTGCCCACCACGGCGGCGATCATTTGTATTCTTGTCGGCGTGTTTTTGCTGGGGTACTTTGAGAAGAAAAAACAGGATGCCTATGTGGCAGCGCACGACCGCAAGTATAAAATCGGGTTTGTCGCCTTTTTCCTTCCTATTTTATACTGTATCATTGATGCGCTGGGCACTTTTTTTGACGCCTACTATACCGATGATGTCAACACCACCTTCCTGCGGGGCGTGACCGAGGACAATTTTGAGGATGTCGCCAACGCTTCCTATGAGCTGACCTTCCTGTTCGTCGCTGTCTGTTTGCTTGTGTACTTAGTGGCAATCAAAAAGCAAAAGTTTGACCTTTTCGAGCAGAAGGACCGGACGGTCGCCGCCCTGTTTGAGACGGGCGGACAACTGGCGTACATCTATGCCATTGTCGCCAACGCCCTGGTCGCCATTCCCATGATCTCGGCCTACTGCATGGTCTCGGTCTTGCTCTCGCGCGTCTTTTTACGGGAGCGCCTCGAGCGGCGCCAGTATGTCGCCGTGGCCGTGGTCATCCTCGGCATTGTGGGCCTGGGAGTGCTGGAGGGACTGGGAGGGTAGGGCAACCAAGGCAACCCTGCCATTGGCTCCGGACAACACATCCGCGGAGGTGCCCCTCCGCCGCGGAACAAAAAAACACATGGGACCTTTGCGGTCTGCCATGTGTTTTTTTTGCCTTTTTGCCTGTGAGAGCGGGGGGTTTAGTGAAAAAGGCGGTGGCGCTGTCTGTGAGCGGTACGCTCCCGGGCACATCGGTTGTGGGGCGCGGGATGATTCAGGCTCGTTTCGATTTTACAGCGTCAGCGAAAGTGTGTGCAGGTAAGGAATAAAACCCAAGCGAAGCGCCAACTGCTGGGAGGTGATGTTGGTTTTGTCGGTGGACCAAAGCGGGCAATACCCGTTTTGCACCAGATTTTGCAGGGCAAGGGTACAGGCCTGTCGGGCAAAGCCGCGGCGGCGGTACTCGGGCAGCGTATTGACCCCAACTTCCTGTGTGCAGTCGGACAGGTAAGGGGTGCCGGGGGCATCGGTGAGGCTGACAATACGCCCGTGCTGGTAGCAGGCGCAACAACAACCCTTTTCCACTCCCCGCAAAAAAGAGGTATGCAACCACTCCCCGTCCTCCGCCTCTGTCAGGTGCGGAAAAACCGTGGTGAAAAACTGCAGGTAGTCGGCAAAGTCCTGCGGTTGCAGGGTGACGGCCTCGGACGGCTGCCCTGCCTGCGGGCTGCTTGCCGGCTGTGCGCCTGCGTCGGTATAGGTATACTTGACAGAAATACGGGGCTGTTTTTCGTAGATGCGGCAGAGGCACTCCGACAGCCCTTCAAGCGGCAGGGTCGGGGTGAGGGCCCCGGTCAAAAGGTCAAGACGCCCGGCAGCCCGTGTGCCGTAAGAAAGCACCAGCCGGTCGGGGAACACAAAAAGCAACAGGTCAAAGGGCTTGTCATAGCCGAACTGGGTGCGGTCGCGCTTGGCGCACTCAACCGTTGTCACCGCCCCTTTGGGCACCCGGCTGAGATCGGTGCCCGCCCATAGGCTAAAATAGTGCTGTGTGGTCTGCAGAAAGTTCATGCGGCACACCTCCCTTTATTTGTTCATTCACCGCCAAACGCGCCCGCCGCGGCGAGAAAGCCGGCATCCCAAGAGCCGATCTATCGCGGATCGGGGGCAGGGGGCGGCTCGGTATAAAAGTCGGGGCGGGGGGGATAGGGGTCGGGAGCGTGGAGGATGAGGGGGACAAAGCGGTTGCCTGCCACCAAAATATGCTCTAACAGGGTGATCCCCACCACCGAAAAGGCCGCATGCAGGCGGGCGGTGGTGGCCAGGTCCTGCGAGGAGGGCTGGGTGTTGCCGGAGGGGTGATTGTGTGCCACCACCGCGAAGGAAGCGCCCCCTTCCAGCGCGCGTTCCACCATGCGGCGGATGTTCAGGTTGGCGGAGTTGACCGAGCCCTCGGCCACCCTGACGGTGTCCAGCAGCTTGTACTGAGCGTCGAGCAGGCACAGATAGACGGTTTCCACCCGAACGGGGGCATAAATCTCTACCAAGTACCGGCCGAGCAGCTCGGCTTTATCAAAACGGCGCACGCCGCGCGCCGCATGCTCCGCGACGAAAGCGCGTACTTGCAGTACCAGCGAGAGCAGTAGGGCGGCATGGTCGGGCAGTCCCTGTTCCCTGAGCGCTGCCTCCGGGGCGGTCAGCACCGCATGGAGGGTGCCAAAGGTATCAAACAGGGCGGTCGCCCGATGCTCGGCGACCTCGGCGGGCAGGGCATAGCTCAGCAAAAATTGCAACAGCTGGCGGTCGGTGAAATCGTCCGCCCCCTGCGCTCTCAGCCGCGCCGCCTGTTCCGCACGAAAAAGAGCGGTTTGCTTGTTCACGGCTTGCCCTCCTTCCCCAGGGCAATCGTGCGGCTGGCGTTGAAGTGGTCATACGCGACCGGCTCCTCCAGACCGCCGGGAATACAGCGGGATATAGGGACATAGTGATGCCCCGACACAATATAGTGCTCCAGCAACTTGACGCCGACTAAGTAGAACGCATCCGACATGGCACGGGTGGTCTCCACCTCATACTCGTCCGGCCGCGGGATGCGGTCGGGGTGGCTCGACGCCAGCACCGCCATGGAGGCGCGCTGTTCCAGTGCGGGTAACACCAGCATTTTGGGCTGAAGGGCGGCACTGGAAAACCTGCCCTCAAATACTTTGCGGCTGGAGATGATCTGAAAACGATTGTTAAGCAAGATCAGGTAGGTGCACGCTTGTGTTTCCCCCTCAAAGCAGGACAGCACAAACTCGCCCATCCGTTCATAGTCGTTGTAACAGGGGTCGGAGGACTCGCTCATCTGCGCTGCCCGCTCCCCGATATGGCGTACCAGCGCAAAGAGGGCCGCCGTTTGCTGTCCGATGCCCTCCACGGAGAGTAGCTGCGCCTCGGTCGCGTCAAAAACGCCGGTGGGGGACGTGAAACGGTCGAGCAAGCGGCGTGCCAGCGGCTTGGTATCCTTGTACGGCAGGGCATAAAACAACAACAGTTCCAGCATCTCATGCGGCAAAAAGCCGGTCAAACCGCCTGCACGAAACTTCTGCTTGACCCTGCTTCGATGACCTTTCCCGGGATGATTGCCTTTTTCCATGGTCCTGCCTCACTGCCTTCGCTTGGCTCTATTTCTCTGCTTTCCCAGCCGTTACAATATCTTCCACGCATGTTTGCCCTGGTCATTCACACAATAGATTACACATGGTGTCTTGTTTTCTTTGGCGCCTTTTCCGTCACTGCCCTATGCGGCCGTGCGGCATGGGGGCAACTAATCGAGCCTGTCGAACACTCATCGCTTGAGCAGGGCTGAGAAAACCGTGAACATTCCGCTCAACACCAGCATTGTCAACAATAGTTTGCGTACCTCGATGGTCACGGACCCTTGGTGATGCTGGCTGATGCGGGTAGACGGGCGGTCTTTATCGAGGTAAAAGTCAGTGCGCACATCATACGCCTGCTCAATTGTCGGGTTCAGTCGGGAGAGCCACCGACCTGCTTTTTGGAGGAATGGTTTCATGGAAAGCTCCTTTGGGGGACTATATGTCTTTTCGCGGCGCAGTGCGCCGGGCGCAATGCGCGGGACATACTGCCCTTATTCTTTCCACCACCACCGTTCTTTTATGCGGGGCGCTTGGGGCGGAGACGCAGTCCCGACCGCCGGTCCTGCGTTTGATGTTTCAGTTGGCGCCCTCCCTTGGCGGCTCAGCTCGACGCACAGGGAGCGCGACCATGCCGCAGTCGCGACAACGCATCCGGCAAGAAGCTAAAGCGCCCAAATTCGCACTAACCCCTCAAAAAATCAATGACAAAAGGTAGATGTGATGAAAAATCAACAACCCAACTGTACCGTTACCATGATTTGTTTGTCCGCCCTGGTACTGGGCATCGTCCTCGGCGGTCTGCTGCCTTTCGGACGGACAGCCAAACCGGCCTATGCCGTCCCGCAAAGCAGAGACATCGGGCGGATGGAAATCAAAGCCGACACGCGTGACGGCTTTCTGACCCATATGCTGCCCGCACTGACCGTCGCGAAGCTACGCCACGCCGTCAAAGACGCCCGCAAACCTGTCCGCCGCCTGCATGACATCTTTACCCGAACGGTGGAAAGGTCCGTGGCGGAGCAGAGCGGTATCCCCGCGACGACGGCGGAGGTCACCACCGTGACCGAGCAGACTCATGCGCCTGCCACCACCACCGATCGTGCCGGGCAAATCTCCAGGAAAAAGAAAAAAATCGTCTACTTGGAGAAACAGCTTCCCAAAAGCCCGCACCGGGGGGCGCCGGGGTCGATGTCCCCCGGACGGAGCACAACCGGCTAAACCGGCGCCGAAAAGAGCAGCTCTCGAACACTCCCTGTCCGCCTTTGCCCTCCTTCCTCAATCAGTTCCTCGGAACGGAGGGCAAAAAACAGGGGGTTAGTCGATATTTGCCTCTTGTTCGCTGGTCAAACGTGTGGTCATATAGGGCGAGACGGTGATGGCAAGCGCATGGATAGGCTTGCCTTCGCTGACAAAATGCGCCTCATATTCCGTCATCATGTTGTCGGCGACATAAGGGGAATGGTGCAGGTCATCGGTCCGGTAGTCGGGGCGGCATCCCAGCGCCTCCAGCTCCTCCAGAGTGAAGGCAAACAGCCCGTCGTTGTCGGTCTTGACATACAGCCGCCCGCCCTCTTTGAGCAGGGTGAAGTAGAGCTGTAAGTAGCGGCGGTGGGTGAGGCGGCGCTTGCTGTGCGACTTTTTCGGCCACGGGTCACTGAAATTCAAGTAAATGGCGGACAGAGACCCCGGGGCAAACCAGTCGCGCAAGCGGTCGGCGTCATCCATGATAAAGCGCAGGTTGTCGGGGCGGTTCTCCTTTTCGCGCTCCGCCAACTCCATGGCGTTGATGAGCACATTGCCCACCCGCTCCATGGCATAGTAGCACACGGCGGGGTGGGCGGCTGCCATCTGTACGGCAAAACTGCCTTTCCCGCAGCCTATCTCTAAAAAAACATCGCCGGCAAAACCAAAGTGATATTCGGGCGACAGGAGCGGTCTTTGAGGACGGCGACACAACAGATGCGCACAGGCCTGCAGGCGGTCATCGAAGTGTTTCTTTCGTCTCATTCTCATAGATGTATTACCTCTAAACAGGCGGGGCTTGCCCGCCCTGCTTGATGGGACATATTATACCATACATATTCACACTTGTCAAAAAAATATCCTGTCTCCTGTGGGGGTGCGGCGGCGGCGACACACCACGCACCCCACCGCTCGGAACAAACCCGCACTTGAATTTTGTCCCGCTCTGGTATATAATGCTCCTATCAGCCGATACAACCAACCTGAAAGGTAGCCATGATGAGCGCAAACCACCCCATTGACAATGAACGCCCTCCCACCTCCTTGTGCACCGCCGACTTTGACTTTGCACTGCCGCCCGAACTGATTGCCCAGACGCCACCGGCACAGCGGGACCAGTCACGCCTGCTGGTACTGGACAGGGAGAGCTGCGAGCTGGCGCACCGTGTGTTTGGCGATATCATGAGCTACCTCCAGCCCGCCGACATGTTGGTGGTCAATTCGTCGAAAGTCATCCCTGCCCGCCTCTTGGGGCAGAGCGTGAAAACAGGGGCCGACATTGAACTGTTGCTGCTGCGCGCGCACGGGCAGGATGTGTGGGAAACCCTGGTCCGCCCCGGGAAACGGGCGAGGGTGGGGGCGACGTTTCTCTTTTCGGACAACCTCCGGGCGGAGGTGGTCTCCGTACTGCAGGACGGCAACCGCCTGGTGCGACTGCTCTATGACCAAAGTAAGTACCGGAATGTATATGAAGTATTGGAGGAGACAGGCAATATGCCTCTCCCCCCCTATATCAAAACGCGCTTGCAGGATAAGAACCGCTACCAAACCGTCTATGCCAAAGAGGAGGGCTCGGCCGCCGCCCCGACCGCGGGACTGCATTTTACAAACGAGCTGCTGGCAGAACTGCGGGACAGAGGGGTGGGCTATGGGGAAGTCACACTGCATGTGGGGCTGGGCACCTTTCGCCCGGTGAAAACCACCCACATCCAGTCCCACCATATGCACACCGAGCATTTCTCCCTCAGCCGGCAAACGGCAGAGGAGATCAACCGCCGCCGGGCAGCGGGGGGGCGTATTGTTGCCGTGGGCACCACCACCTGCCGCGTGCTGGAAAGTGTGGCGGACGCCGACGGCACCGTACACGCCATGGAGGGCGAAACCGCCATTTTCATCTACCCCGGCTACACCTTCAGGGCGGTGGATGCCCTGATCACCAACTTTCACCTGCCCGAGAGCAGCCTGATCATGCTGGTCTCCGCCTTTGCCACCCGGGAGAGCATCCTGCACGCCTACCAAGCCGCCATCGAGGAGCGCTACCGCTTCTTTTCCTTTGGAGACGCGATGCTGATTTTGTGAGAGTCGCCTGCCGGTACCGTACCGAAACACGTATCAAATATAAACTATAATTGACAAAATGCGCCCCTCTGCAAAATGCGATGATTTGCACAGCAAAGGGGCGCAACGACAGGATGTATAGGATGAGGGGAACACCGCGGGGTCCGGCGCAAGCACTCGACCGCACAAGTGGTACCCTCAGATTTTTTTGTAAAGGAGCAACCGGAAGGCAATCTCGGTTTCCAGGGTATGGAGGGCGGCCAGCGCTTCTTTACCCTTGGGGGGCGTGCGGTAATAGTAGGGGGTCATCAGAAAGAGGTTTTGAATGTCGGTTTGGCTTTGCAGGGTGATGGTTGTCCGGATAGACTCTTCTTCCAGCAGGGTAAATCTCGATAAAATGGTGGGAGAGAGCTGATTTTCATAGGGGGTTTCATATAAAACCGACTTCATTCCCCACAGATGGCGGGCATCGGGTATGACCAACAGCAAGTGCCCCCCTGCCGCCAGCACCCGGTGATACGCCTCGTTTACCTGCGGGGCAAACAGGTTCAGCACCAAATGGCAGCTCCCCGCCGCAATCGGCATCCGGTGCAGAGCCGCCGCCAGCAGCTCCACCTGCCCGGAGCGGACAGTGGGGCGGCGGGCAGCGATTTTGAGCGCTTCTTTGGATATATCCAGCCCAATGGCACACGGTGCCCGATCTGCCGCCAGCAAGGCTTGGGTGACGGCATCGGTGTAGTAGCACTCCCCGCAACCCGCGTCCAACAGCACACCGCCCCGGGGGAAAACACCCACTGCCAGCCGGCTCACGGCGCTACACAGGTTCCGGTAGTAGCCCGCGTTCAAAAAATCACGGCGTGCCGCCGCCATGGCCTTGTTGTCGCCGCGATCGCTGCCGCCCAGGGTGGGCGGCAGGAGGTTGACATACCCTTGCTTGGCGATATCAAAGGTGTGGTTGGCGGCGCATCGATATTGCAGGGCCTCCCTGACAAGAGGCAACTGACAGACCGGGCAGGTAATGACGGTAGGCATGGCTTGGCTCTTCTTTCGCGTGGCTCAGTGGCGCAGACTGTCGGACGGCACCGCAGGCAGGGGGTTCGTTCGGCAGCTTGTTGGCGCCACAGCCGCTTTTTTTGGGCAACGCTTTTTTGACCCTTTTTTTCTTTTTGCTATTTACAATCCATCCGGATTGTGCTATACTACTGTTTGCCGCAGAACCACCGTTCTGTGAGGCACTGTATCTACCCGTAGCCCAGCTGGATAGCGCGCCAGACTCCGACTCTGGAGGTCACAAGTTCGAATCTTGTCGGGTAGGCCATCGGGGCGAGTCCCCTTCCAACACAAGCAACCGCTTTGTACCACTCGGTCGGGCGGTTGTTTGTGTTTTTTCGGCTTTCTCAGTGTCAGGGTGCTTTTTGGGGTGGGGTGACAGGGGGTTTACAGCTTTTCGTAGTATTTGGGCTTGGGCGGAGCGGCAGTGTCGCAGTAGATACAGCGGTACTCCTCGCGCTCCCTGTCGCGCAGGGTGAAGACATGTTTGATCTGCCACTCGGTGGTGGAGATACAGCGGGGGTTCTTGCAACGAATGACATTGGTCAGGCTCGTGGGCAGGTCAATGTGTCGCTTGTCTACCCGGAGGCTGTCCTTGATGAAATTGACCGTGACATGGGGGCTGATGTAGCCCAGCACTTCCAGGTTGATGTCAATGGCGGAGTCGATTTTAATAATGTCCTTCTTGCCCATCTTTTGGCTGGGCACATTTTTAATGACCGCCACCGTGCATTCCAAATCGTCCAGCCCGAGCATGGTGTACAGCTGCATGGCCTTGCCGGCCGTGATATGGTCAATCACGATACCGTTCTTGATGGCATCAATCTTCATAGGGACACCTCCAGCAGTTTCATAATCAACGCCATGCGGATAAAGCGGCCGTACCGTGCCTGCCGGAAGTAGCAGGCGCGCGGGTCCGCGTCCACGGCGGTGTCAATTTCGTTCACGCGGGGCAGCGGGTGCATGACAATGGTGTCGGACTTGGCAAGCTTCATCTTGTCGGTGGTCAGAATGTAGCTGTCCTTGAGGCGCAGGTAGTCCTCCTCGTTGAAGAACCGTTCCTTCTGCACTCGGGTCATGTACAAAATATCCAGTTCCCCGATAACCGGCTCCAGGGTGGTGGATTGCGTGTAGGCGCGCCGCCGGTCCTTGATATATTGCTGTTTGACAAAGCTGGGCAGTTTGAGTTCCTCGGGGGAGATCAGGACGAACCGGACGCCGCTGTAGCGGGACAGGGCGGCGATGAGAGAATGCACCGTCCTGCCAAACTTCAGGTCCCCGCACAGACCAACGGTCAAGTTGTCAAAGCGCCCCTTCTCGTAGTGGATGGTCATCAGGTCGGTCAGGGTCTGGGTGGGGTGGTAGTGACCGCCGTCCCCCGCATTGATCACCGGGATGGTGGCGGCGGCTGCGGCAACCAGCGGGGACCCCTCCTTGGGATGGCGCATGACCATCAGGTCGGCATAGCCGCTGACCACCGCCGCGGTATCCGCCACGCTCTCGCCCTTGACGGCCGAGCTGGCGTTGGCCTCTGCAAAGCCAAGGCAGGAGCCGCCCAGCCCCAGCATCGCCGACTCGAAGCTCAGGCGGGTGCGGGTGGAGGGCTCAAAAAAGAGGGTGGCGAGTATTTTGCCCTGGCAGGCTGCGCGGTATTTGTCGGGGGTACGCATGATGTCGTCGGCGAGGGTGATGAGCCGGTCAATCTCTGCCACCGACAGGTCCATGATATCGATCAGGTTTCTCATAGGATTCCTCCTCTCCAACTTTGGTCGCTCGGGTTGTCTCGGAAGGCAAGCAGGCGCGCGACATCGGTCGCTCGGATGTAGTTTTCCTCCGCCGCCACCCGCACCACCGTGTCAAAATTCGTGAGGCTGTGGTTGCGCACCCCGGCGGCTGCCAGCCGCTCCAGCCCCTTTTTCATGCCATACGTAAAGATGCTGACAATGCCTGCCACCACTGCTCCCGCACCGCGCAACACCTGTACCGTCTCCACCACGCTACCGCCGGTGGAAATCAGGTCCTCGACCACCACGACCCGCCGGCCGGGCTCCAGTTTGCCCTCAATTTGGTTCTCTCTGCCATGGTCCTTGGCGCCTGAACGGACATACCCCATGGGCAACCCCAAGAGGTGCGCGGTGATGGCGGCGTGGGCGATACCTGCCGTGGCGGTGCCCATGAGCACTTCGGCGTCGGGATACTCGCGGCGGATGAGCTCGGCGAGGGCCTGCTCAATGTCATCTCTGACGGCGGGCGCGGTCAGGGTGAGGCGGTTGTCGCAGTAAATCGGGCTTTGGATACCGCTGGCCCAGGTGAAGGGCTGGTCGGGACGAAAAAATACCGCTTGAATGGACAGCAGGTCCCGGGCAATCAGTTCTGCCGTGTGTGTCATAACGTTCTCCTTATGCTAAGAATTCGGCGACGCACCGCCGATAGGCGGCGACGGGGTCGGCGGCGGCGGTGATGGGGCGGCCGACCACAATGTAGTCCGCCCCGAGTGCCTGGGCGCGGGCGGGGGTGGTGACCCTGACCTGGTCCCCCATCTCACCATCGGCAAAGCGGATGCCGGGGGTGACGGTCAGAAACCCCGCCCCACAGGCGGCATGGACTTGCGCCGCCTCCAGGGGGGAGCAGACGACGCCATCCAATCCGGCCGCCTTTGCGTTTTGCGCATAGTGCAGGACCACCTCGGCGAGGGGACGGTCAATGAGCAGCTCCTCTTTCATGCGCTCCTCACCGGTAGAGGTGAGCTGGGTGACCGCCAACAGCAGCGGGCGGGTTCCGTCCGGGCGCACCAACCCCTCCAGTGCCGCCGTCATCATGGCGACGGTGCCGGCGGCGTGCAGATTGCACATGTCCACCTCCAGCCCCGACAGCACGCGCATGGTCTTGCCCACGGTGTTCGGAATATCGTGCAGCTTCAGGTCCAAAAATATCCGGTGCCCCCTGGCCTTGATTTCACGCACAATGGGCGGCCCCTCGGCGTAGAATAGCTCCATGCCGATTTTGACATAGGGCTTTTCCTCCCGGAAGCGGTCCAGGAAAGCCAGCGTAGCCGCCTTGCCTGCAAAATCGCAGGCGATAATCACATCCTTACCCATGGTGGGCACCTCCGATCATGTCTTGTAATGTGTGGATCCCATAGCGCGCCATTTCCGCGGGCAACGCCTGTACAATGTCCCGGCAGACATAGGGGTCAATCAGGTTGGCAGTCCCCACCTGCACGGCAGTGGCACCCGCCAACATCATCTCCAGCACATCCCCCGCTGAGCTGACGCCGCCCATCCCAATGAGGGGAATGGAGACGGCTTCATAAACCTGGTAGACCATGCGGACAGCAACCGGGAAAATGGCGGGGCCGGAGAGCCCGCCCATCCGGTTGGCAAGGACGGGCTTGCGGGTCCGGCGGTCAATGCGCATGCCCAGCAGCGTGTTGATGAGGCTGATGCCGTCCGCTCCCGCCGCCTCACACGCTTTGGCGATGCTGACGATATCGGTGACATTGGGGCTGAGCTTGACATAGAGCGGCTTTTTCACCACCGCCCGAACGGCGGCGGTCACCTCGGCGGCGGACTCGGGGGTCGTGCCGAAACTCATGCCGCCGTGCTTCACATTCGGGCAACTGATGTTGAGCTCGATCATGCCGACCTGTTCTTCCCGATCCAAGAGGGCGCAACACGCCCGATATTCTTCTATCGAAAAGCCGCTGACATTGGCAATGACCCTTTTGTGAAAATACTGCTTTATCTTGGGCAGCTCGGTGGCAATGACCTCCGCCACGCCCGGATTCTGCAGTCCGACGGCATTGAGCATACCCGCCGGGCATTCAGCCACGCGAGGGGTGGGGTTGCCAAAGCGTTTGTCCCGGGTCGTGCCCTTGAAGGAAAAGGTGCCCAGGCAGTTGATATCGTAGAGCTGTGCGAACTCGGCACCAAAACCGAACGTGCCGCTGGCGCCAATCACGGGGTTGTCCAGCTCCCAGCCCGATAAAATCACCTTGGTGTTCACCATACAATCTCCTCCCTGCACAGCACGGGACCGTCCCGGCAAATGCGCTTGTCGCCGTATTTGGTGGCGCAGGTACAGCCCATACACGCCCCAAAGCCGCACGCCATGTGCTCCTCAAAACTGAACTGCCCGCCGGTGCGTGCGACCTGCTCGATCGCCCGGAACATGGGCAGGGGCCCGCAAGTGTAAAAGTAGGAATACGCCAGCCCTTTCATGGCCTCGGTGACCACCCCCCGTGTGCCATGGCTGCCATCCGTCGTGGTGACGAACACCGAGGCACCCAGCGCCCGGAACTCCTCCTCATAAAAAACTTCTCGCTGTGTGTTGAAGCCGAGGATGATGCTGACCTTTTTTCCTTCTGCCAATAATTCTTTGCATAATCGGTACAGGGGCGGTATGCCGACGCCCCCCCCGATGAGCAGGGGCATCTCCCCGCTCCGGGTGGTGTCAAAGCCATTGCCCAGCCCCACCAACAGGTCCAGCGTCTCGCCAGCCTGCTTGCGACTCATGGCGGCGGTTCCCTCTCCGATCACCTTGTAAATCAGGGTGATGCTGTTTGTATCATAGTCGCAAACAGAGAGTGGACGGCGCAGGAATGCCCCCTCGAGCCGGACATTGACAAACTGCCCGGGAGCAGTCAGGGCGGCGGTATCACCGCGCAAGATGAGGCGGTAGGTGAGGTGCGCCAGTTTCTTGTTTTCGACGATGTGGTAGATCCCTTGTGTCATGATATCCTCGTTTTCGTCATGGTTGGTCATGTTTGGTGGGGAGTGCAGGGGGGGTTATTGGCCTCTTTGGTCTCTATAGGCAACTTTGCCGCCACAAAGGGTCAGCAGACAGCGGCCATACACCTGCCAGCCCGTAAAGGGGGTGTTCTTTCCCTTCGACAGAAAATCAGCGGGGTCAATGGTGTAGGCCTGCGTGAGGTCAAAGACGGTAAAGTCGTTCTGCGCCGGGATGCCGAAGCGCTTTCGGGGAGCGCTGGCGAGCAGCTCGACCAGTCGCGACAGAGAGATGACTCCTGTTTTGACCAGATACGTGTACAGAAGCGGGAAGGCAGTCTCCAGCCCGACAATCCCCATCAGGCTCCCCGACAGCCCCCCTGCCTTTTCTTCGGCACTATGCGGCGCGTGGTCGGTGGCAATCATATCAATGGTGCCGTCCGCCAGCCCTTCCAGCAACGCCTGTCGGTCTTCCTCGGTGCGAATGGGGGGGTTCATCTTGAAACGGCCGTCTTCCTGTAGTTGCTCGTCGTGTAGCAGCAGGTAGTGCGGGGCGGTCTCACAGCTCACATCCAGCCCCGCCGCCTTGGCGTCCCGGATGAGGGCGACGGACTCCTTGGTGGAGAGGTGGCAGGCATGGTACCGACAGCCACTCTCACGCACGAGGCGCAAATCGCGCTCCAGTTGCCGCCACTCGCTCTCGGAGGAGATGCCGCGGTGGCCCAGGCGGCGGGCATAGGCGCCGTCGTGGATATAGCCGCCGTGTAGCAGGGTCTCATCCTCGCAATGGGCGACAATGGGTCGGTCCAACCGCCGTGCTTCCTGCATGGCGGCGCGCATCAGCGACTCACACTGCACCCCCCGGCCATCGTCCGAGTAGCCCGCCACATAGGGGGCGGTACCCTGCATATCCGCCAGTACCTCGCCCTGCTGTCCCTTGGTGATGGTGGCATAGGGGTAGACACGCACCCGGGCATCCCTGTCAATGAGGGATAATTGCTGTTGCAGGTGCTCCGGCGTGTCGGGGAGCGGGTTGAGGTTGGGCATGGCACACAGGGCGGTGTAGCCCCCGCGGGCGGCGGCAGCGGTGCCGGTGGCGATCGTTTCCTTATAAGAAAAACCCGGCTCCCGCAGATGCACATGAACATCTACAAAGCCGGGTAATACCGTATAACGAGTGAAAAATGAGAGGTCAATGCCCGCCTTCCGGCAAGCGTCTGCAAAAGAGGCAATGAAGGGCGGGATACCATGCCTCATCTCTGTTTGGTGCAGCGGTGCCATGTTCTACCTCCTGTTGCCGTGGCAAGAAAAAAGATCCTGTCTGCCGACAAGATCCGCCATAGGCATGTCTGCCTGTATTGTGTGGTACGCACCTTGCCGGCGTCCTGTCTCCAGCCTGCGCTCTCGCAAGTTGTTGATTTGAGGTAGTATAACAGATATTTGGGCTTTTGTCAATTGCTTTCTCAAAAATTATCCGAGTGCTCCCTCTCAAAGCAACTGCCGCTGTGGAATTCACCTTGGCAATTTGTGCTCATAGAGACAGACAAAGGATTTCCCCAAAAGCCCTTGACAAATCCAAAGCGATGTGCTATACTACAATGGCATCCAGATAACGCGGGGTAGAGCAGTTGGTAGCTCGTCGGGCTCATAACCCGGAGGTCGTGTGGTTCAAGTCCCGCCCCCGCAACCAAATCAGTTACCGTAGTTGATACAATTATCAGCTACGGTAACTCTTTTTTACCTTTAAAACAGCTATAAAACAGCAAAAATCGGTGGTTCAAGTCCTCCCCCATAGTATTTTTGAATGATGTTGCGGCAAAAGATATAATTTTCGGCTCGTACAGCATGGGGAGGGTGTTTTGTAATCGTTAAAATATATTATCGTTAAACTATTGTTTTTATTATTATATAAACATAGGGCTCAATGACGGAGAACCTCTCTCTCCCATTGAGCCGTTATTTTCATGCCCCCGGTGTTGGGATGCACTCTGCAGTCAGTAGCTTTGCTATCGCATTTGTGGATTTGCCCTGCATAAACATCCGATATACTCCGTATGATTTCAGCTTCCTCAGGCACATCTCTGGCAGACCATCGGGCCCTTTTCGATATCCAAGAAATTGACCATACGGAATACTGACCTTGCCGTCAGCGAATCGCTTTCGCTGCCCCCAGGTTACATTCTCGGAAATACTGCGGCTTTCTTCCTGAGCAAGACTCGACATTATCGTAATTAACAGTTCACCCTTGGAGTCGAATGTCATGATATTTTTTTTCTGGAACATGCACTCACAGCCGGCTTCCTTCAGCTTACGGATGGTAGTGAGGCTGTCAACAGTGTTTCTCGCAAAACGGCTTACTGACTTTGTTACTATAAGCAGCTATTTGAGGAAGAACAGCGCCATATCAAAGAGGGCGTTCTTAAACTCGCGCTCGCCCTCAATGCCTATTTTCAGGCCGAAATTGTCTGCCATTTGTGCTCACCTCCTCAAAATGGGCATAAGAAAAGAACAACCCCATCGGATTGTTCTTAAAAGATATTTATTGCAATGCTATAGATAGCTATTCGCCAGCACCGTAATCGTCTTGCAGTTTTTTCAACGCGTAGTTAAACTCCTTTGCGGTTCTTTTATCATTGATCCACATCACCAGATTGACGGTTAAATCAATCACGAATATGGAGATTCCAAGCGATACTGCCATAGACACGCTTGTGAGCAGACCCAAAAAATAGAGGATCGACAATATAACCGCTTCGAGTAAAAGAAAATGGAGTACATTTCTGATAGCCGTTTGCCTTAGGGACAAGTCTTTTTTTGAATATTGTACGAGCGAGGGAATCGACGCCGTCGCACCGAAGATAAGAGGAGACAGGAACGCTTCGTAACTGAAACGGGCATCGGGTTCAAATACCATTCCAACCAAAGCCATAGCCGCACAAATGCAGGTTACCGATACAAAAAAGCTCATCATAACCTTTTTCACAAAGAATGTTTTAAAGTCCATCTTATTTCCCTCCCATGACAGCGCGCTTTATGTCAGGCACATATTGCCGTGAGATGATGATTTTTTCACCATTTTTCATATGAGCCGTAAACCGCCCATTTAAAGCCGGGCTTATACTTTCAAGCTTTATCAGGTTGATAACGAAGGATTTCGAGCATCGGATGAAATGCTTATCCGCATAGGCATTTTCTAGCTCATATAAACGGATTTTAAGTTCATACGACCTCCCCTTTGTATAGGCAAACACCCTCTCGTCAACCGCTTCAAAATAGAAAACGTCGGAGAGATTGAATTGATATATGCGTTCGTCCATACTCCCCGTCAATGTTGTCCCCTTAGTGAGAGCATACGACCGTATGCTCTCAATGTCGGGTGTAACCTCAACGCATTCTATAACAAGGCATTCATCGGCTTTGTCACTGATTTGCTTGATTCGTACTTTCATAGATTAATATTCCTTTTCGATTTTCGGCTCTCCCGCGTCCTTTAAATAGCCATTGAAAAATTCCAGCACAACTTCGTTCATTGTTTCAATACAGTACTTCGCGTTAACCGTACCCACGCCAAGCATTTTGGCAAGCACAGGAGAAAACAACGGCAGGTCGGTAAAGTTCAGATGCCCTGCGTCTTGAAATACCGTCTCATATGCGCAGAGGGCGTTTTTTGTCGCGTAAAAATTATTGTAACTATCTCCGACAAGCTCCATTGAATTTGTGTAATGATCTTCCGCATACACATTCAAGAGCGGAACGGGATAAGGCGTGTCGTTAAGAACAACCGTGTTGTTTTCGAATGCCACTTCTTCGCCCAGCATGGTTCCGTCGAGGACGATGACAGCATCGATATCATCGCGCTCTCTGCCGATTTGTGCGGATGACGCGCCCCCGAGAGAATGCCCCATCAGACCGATTTTTTCTGTATTGATGATAGAAAAAAGCGCATCAGACTTATTGCTCCCGCATTCAGAGATTATCGTGTCAATAACGAAGTTTTCGTCATCTGTACGAAGGTTCATCCACTCTTTTGTGGTGTTGTAAATTTCTTCTTCATGCTGTGTGTCATGAACGGCATTAATTTCGGACGCCTTATTAATAAAATCGGTGTCTACAATCGTGAGCTTGCCGTTTGTATCCATCGTATAAAATGCCTGATAGGTATGCCCAATGCTTGCGACGACATATCCGTTGGAGGCAAGCTCGGCAAACGTGGAGTAATTGCTTCCGCTGAAGCCAAACGCGCCGTGAGAGAAAACAACAAGCGGATATGTCTTATCAGTGTTTTCAGGATACCAGAATTCGACTGTCAAGGCTCTGTTTTCGCCGGACTCCGAAAACTCATCCACCCTGCCGGTATCAGTCCATGTGTATTTTGCCGTCGCCACTTCATAAGTGCCTGTTGTTTTCGGCTGTTCATATTGCGGGCAAAGAATGGCAAGGAAAAGAGCGAAGGTAAAGATAAAACAGTTTCTTACGAAACGAAGGACGTTTCTCCTTAACCTATATTCCTTTTCTCTTTTTCTGACGAGTATGATCGCGCTGAAAACAGCTTGTATAACCAGCACGAGCAAAAGTGCCGCATAGCGAAAGCTCCATTCATAAACTCTTGTGACAAGCAGCAGTCCGAAAAGAGCCAGTAGGCCGATGCTGATAATTGCTTTTTCTTCCCTGTGATTGTTCTTTGTTTTGATTGCCCAAACAAGAAAAAACGTCTCCAGCGCGAGCAATAAAACCAGTGTAATAGTTCCCATAATTCCATCCTCCAAATTGATTTATGCCCCAAGTATAAATGCGCTTTGTTTCGGGAGCAAGCGATTTTGGATGAGATGCGTTTTGGGTGGATAAGTTGCGAAAATCCGTATCTTGACTTGCTAAATTATTATACATCAAACTTGTGAACACTTCAATTCAGTCTTAGATGCCAAGCGGGATAATATCGTCAATGGTCCGTGTTTTTTTCGGCTTTTCAATGCCATGCCATTGCTTGTGGCACGCCCATAAATCAAAAAACAGCCCGATGGGCATAAGCCAGAATTCCTCTGCATCCATGCCCATCTGAACTGTTCCATAGTAAAGAAGCCGGGTAAAGACTCAGCGTCCGTTACCCGACTTCCACGTTTTTTGATGCGGCACCCCCGGCGGCGCTATCTTCCTCGCTTTCAACATCACGCTTTGTACCTTTGAACATAGCCTCTGTAATAGCGTTTTTATATGCCGCCAAGTCAAGCGGGGAGGTAAGAAGCTCCACTTCTTCCTCTGTAAGAAGTTCCTCTGGTGCATTCTTATTCTTAAGGTTTCGAATCAAGTTGGACTGGTTCGCCAGTAGCGTAATAAGCCAAACAATCTCATCCAGCGCCATCTCGAAGTTCTCTGATTTCATCAGTTTTTCCCCGAGGTTTTCAAGGCCGCCGTACCGTCCGGCAATCGCTTTTGTCGCACGTGTGGTCAGAACCAGTTCATCGTCTTTTTCGCCGATGTTGATTGCGGCGCTTCTTTCATTATCCATAGCTCAATCCTCCTTATGGCTGGGTGTATAGACCGGCTCATAAACTTCAGTAAACCAACCGGTGATAGTACCGGATGAAACACCTGCATTCCCTTCTGTGACCTCCGCTTTCCATGGGTGTTTACCCATGCCATCGAGTTGTTACGGCGCATAACCGTTCCTTCGATGGTCGGTGTAGAGAAGGTGATGGAATCCGCCTTTGTCTAAAGGTTCGTTGCGGGCAGACTGAACTTCACGCGATAAAGCCGGAAATAGCGGCAGGTGCCTTTTGCCTTTTGTGCGCGGAACCCTACCGCGACAGGGGCCCCCACGTTTTCACGGGCAGAGATCAGTACGCCGTTGTCGTCTGTGGTCGCGCCGGTCAAATCTGCCGCCGCCGTGGGGACGATGTCGTCAACGCCAAGGGTAAGCGTACCGCTGTTGAAGTCTTTTACCACCTCGGCTGCACCGTGTCAGCGCACAGAATCGCCTCCACCAGTTCCACTGAGAGTTCGGCGATGATGGCTTTAGCGAGCACAAGCGGCGTAGCATAGGTTTCTTCGCCGTTAGAATCCTCGGTTATCTTTGAATAGTAACGTCTGTCAAGACCGATAGTTGCCATGTGCTATTCCTCCATAGATTTTTTTGTGGCTTGTCCGAGCCTTGAGGCAATGGGTTCCGTGGTAACCGAACAGGCGGCGGTCGGGCGCATTCTTGCGTTGGCATCTCTTTTCCCTCCGTTGGATTGATATTTTCTGATTTGCGTGTTATAATGATTTGGTGGGATTTCTTTCGGTTTGTTGGCTACTAAAGACAACAAAAAAAGCCCTCGTGATTTCTCACAAGGGCTTGGTGTTTGTCCTTGTTTCCTCACAAGAACAATCCAATAGTGCATAAAGTTGACGTCAAAAGTCGATAGGGTTTATAGAGTTATCAGGTTTCTATGGAGGCGAAATGATGTCAATAATTGATTCCCCGCGATTATGCGGAGATACGGTTTTTATGTTGCTGTTAGCCGCACGAGGACAGTGAACCGCAAAGCGAGATAATGCAAACGGGAAAACCGACGGCTTGTCACAGCCGGAACTACTTATCGAGCTTGTTAGAATAATTAAGCCATCATTTAATCCGCCTGTGAAAGCTTCTCCTTTAAAAAGAATGTTGGAGGATACAGACAGTGCGAAGACAACGGCGGTACATATTTTGCTGCTGTTTTTGAGTCGTCAGACATCGATGCTTTTGATTTGCGTATGAAAAGTGAATACCACAATATAGTGTCAGCCATGTCGGAGTTGATAGAGCGATTTGTCAGTGAGGATAAGGCTGCGTGGCTTTTTAAGGCGTTTCTCGAAGTTATCGAAAAAGATACAAATATTGATAAAAACTTTATAATCGAAGGAAAACAAATGTCGAAAAGTGAAGTGTTGAATATAGACAATATATCGCTGGCATCTTTTGCTCTCGGTGTTTGGCATTATGTCGTAACGAATGTGAAGGATAATACCGTAGGACAAGCTACCTTTAACAATTGGCACACAAAAAAGGGTGACACAAACAGCAAATGGGTTTTTAATAGTGATATTGGAAATGAAATAAAACGGGCAATAACGATTATTCCGTTTTTAAATAAATCCGCAGATACGGCAACAGATGATTATGATTTCATCGATGAAAACGAAACTGAAATTGAGGGCGAGCCTCATGTATTTGAAAAAACCGTAGAGCAACCAACGTCAACAACACAGCAAGTAATAGTCAATGGGAATGTTTTCAATGCTAAAAACCAGTTTTTCGGCAATGTTGAAAATGTAATTGGCAGTTAGGGGGAGCTATGAATAATGCATTATCAAAATTGAAAAACCTAACGAGCAAACTGTTGTGGCGCAAACCGCTTACAATGCTCCGAACGGTAACCAGTTCTTTGGCACTGTCGGCGCAGTTAATAGCACCGCCATATTTGTAAATGGAGTAAACGGGCAGCAGCAAATTCAACTCGGCACAGATTACTGCAATCTATTTATTATTAAGGATGAGGCTTTTGTGGGGCAAACCGGCTCGTTTCTTATACCGAGAGAGCGGGCGCAACATTTCATAAAGCTGAGCGATGCGGCGAAAGCTGAAATAGTGACATTTCCTTCTTTGTTTATGGATACAAATAAGGGCTACAGACGATGTGCCAACGCAAGCCAGCAGTTTTTTTATGGTCTTGTTACGCACTTTCATGAGCAAGGAAAGTGTTTTTTCAAAAACTATCTGTCCAGCCTTTATTGCAAAGCCAGCTAAACGAAAACGCGGTCAAGCTTGGGATCAACGCCAATGACGGCCGGGATGTGTTAGACGAAACAGCATGGTTAAGTAAGCGGTTGGATTTGCGGAGAGCCTTGATAGGTGTAGGCATTTATCTTTAATAGTTATGGATACTAACCATTAACACTATGTTCTAAAAAAGCATGAGTAGAGGATTCCAATGAACAACGAAGTCGGCAATACAGTTCCCGAAAAATGGGGAAACCTTGAAGATGTAGCAACGCATTTGAGCGTGAGCCACGATACAATCCGTGCATGGATACGCAAAGGTACTATTCCTTTCAGCCGTGCCGGAAAGCAGTACAAGTTCAAACTTTCCGAAGTCGATAAATGGGTACGCGAAGGGAAGATTTCTGAATAAAACATAAGAGTCTAAGAAGTTAAACAATATGGCTAAGAAAACAGCAACGACCGAGCAATCGCTCGAATCTATAATGTGGAATTGCCGCAACGCCTACGCGGGACGGTTGGCGTCAATGACAAGAACCGCGATGCCGTTATGGGCTTGGTGTTCTTAAAATTTGCGGGTGATAAGTTCGACAAGCGCCGTAAGGAAATCACCAAACAATACGGCGATGTTCCGGCTTTTTTGGAGAAAAAGTCCTTTTATCTATCCGAAAATGTGTTTTACTTGAACGAGACTTCTCGTTGGAGTCACATCGTCACGAACGCAAGCGCAGACGACATTGCTGTTATCATCGACAAAGCGATGAAGGATATAGAGGACGGAAACCCGCCTTTGACAGGCACTCTGCCGCAAAACTTCTACGCCACCCTCGGCACACGTCCCGAACAAGTAAAAATGCTTATCGACAAAGTCGATAAAATCGATGAGAAGCGTTTTCATGGCCGCGATTTAATCGGACGGGTGTATGAATATTTCTTGCAGGTCTTTGCCGTCGACTCCGGCACGAGCAACGAAACAGGCGAATACTGTACGCCTTCGAGCATCGTTCAACTCATTGCCGAACTCATCGAGCCATATGAAGGTGTTGTGTACGATCCCTGCTGCGGTTCTGCCGGGATGTTTGTTTCTTCCATTAAATTTGTGGAGCGGCATAACGGTAACCGCTCAAAAATATCCATAGTCGGGCAGGAGCGTATTCCCGACACTTGGCGGCTTGCCAAAATGAACCTCGCCATTCGCGGCATCGCCCATAATCTCGGCGAACGCAATGAATCTACCTTTGCTGAGGATTTGTATAAGGAGAAAAAAGTTGATTTCATCATGGCAAATCCTCCGTTTAATTTGAAACTGAATGCCCAGGGCGTGACACAGGACAAGCTGAACGGCGATCTGGAAAGCGTCGTCATTCACTTCGATGAGCATCTCATCGGTGCGGTCTACGATCACTTCGGAGAGGACCTGAATATGATCGAAGCGGACAAGGGCACATGCATATCAACGGTGCGCGTCCGCGTCAGCCCGGTGTTCTTCGGATGGCTGCACAGTTCGGAAACAAGATGAAAGTCATGTCGCCGGAAAAGGTGCTCGATCAGTATAAGAAACACATAAAGTCGATTTTCGACGCAAAAGAATAGTACCAGAAGGAGCAGGGCTGTGTCAAGTGCAATGGTCGGCAATATTACCGGAAGCACATTGCGATCCGGGTATCCATGCAAAAAAAGCTATGAAACATGCGAAAGGGGTACACGGAATGGATCGAACGGAAGCAGGTACGCATTGTGACAAGGTTTTTTATGCGCATTCAGATTTCACAGAACGCAAAGATGGGCAGGCGGTATTAGACCATTTGAAAAATGTTGCGGAACTCGCAAAAGGTTTTTCGATGGAATCCTGCAGCACAAATGCATATTTTTGCGGCATGATTCATGACATAGGAAAATATTCTGAAGATTTTCAGCAACGCCTGAAAGGAAGCAGAAAGCAAGTCGATCACGCGACTGCCGGGGCAAACGAAGCGTGGAAGCTCAAAGCGTTGGGCGCTGCATTCTGCATTGCCGGGCATCACGGAGGACTTCCTGATTTCGGAAGTAGAATTGATTCACAAAGCGGAACACTCTACGCCAGGATGTCTTGTGAAAATATATCGTCTCTTCCGAATTACAGCGCATTTCGTAATGAAGTGGCAATTCCGTTATATAACAAGGAGTCATCATTAAGCCTTGAAGACTTTTATTTTTACACACAGTATCTCTATTCCTGCCTTGTAGACGCGGATTGGACGGATACCGAACAGTGGTATTCAGGCAGCAAAACCAATGAACCCGACTATGCTTCTCTTGAAGAGTGCGAAGGAAAACTGAATGCTTATCTGAACAGTTTTCAGAGTGAACGCCCGCTCAATGCTTGCCGGACGCGCATCCGGAATCATGCGGCTGAAAGAGCTGAAGCCTCTCCGGGATTCTTTACCATGACCGTTCCGACAGGCGGCGGAAAAACGCTTGCTTCGATTGCTTTTGCCCTGCGGCACGCGATTTGTCACGGCAAAAAGCGTATTCTGTATGTAATCCCCTATTGCAGCATTCTGGAACAGACCGGGGAAATTTTTTATGACATCTTCGGTGAGAACAATGTTGCACTCCGATATTCGACGGCAGAATCGGAGATAAGCGAAGAAGACGGCAGATTTCTTTCGGAAGCATGGGACGAGCCGATCGTGCTGACGACCGCTGTTCAGTTTTTTGAATCAATTTTTGCAGCCAAGCCGTCGTCATCCCGTAAGATACACAATTTTGCCGAAAGCGTCATCGTTTTTGATGAAGCACAGATGCTGCCGGTGCCGTATCTGCGTCCGTGCGTCTGCGCAATCTGTCAGCTGGTGAAGAATTTCGGAAGCTCTGCGATCCTGTGTACGGCAACCCAACCGTCATTGGACAGGCTTCTTTTCGAATACGCACCGCAGTACCGAACTGTGGAGTTGTGTCCGCCCTTGTCAACAGAAGAAAAAACGCTGTTTCGTCGCGTATGCTATCGAAATGAAGGCAAGATAGAGGAAGAGGCACTGATCACACGGCTTCAGGTTGAACATCAGGTGCTGTGTATCGTCAACAATCGTAAACAGGCTCAGAGTATTTTCAATTCGCTGTGCGGCGACAATCTCTTTTGTCTGACGACCTATCTGACACCGCATGACAGAAAAGAAAAGTTAGATGCCATCAGAAAATGCCTTGCGTCCGGTGAGGAATGCAAAGTGGTATCAACCAGTCTGATTGAAGCAGGCGTTGATCTGGATTTTCCGTGTGTGTACCGGGCAATCGCAGGTCTTGACAGTATCATTCAGGCAGCCGGACGGTGCAACCGGGAAGGCAAAAAAAAGAATATCGAATCGGTTGTACACATCTTTGAAACGGAAGGCAATCTTCCGTTTGGTCTTGGTATCAATATCGGTGCAACAAGGATCACTTTGCGGGAACATCCGGACGATATTTCTTCTCCGGAAGCCATTCGGTGTTATTTCGATGAATTGTATCATGAGCTGCTGCCGGAACAGAATGCGGATAAAAAGGAAATTATGCAATCCATCAAAGAACTGGCATTCCGCACAATCGGCGAGAAATTCAAGCTGATCGAAGATGCAAAAATGACGCTCTATATCAGAACAGACGAAAATGAACGCATGATACAGGCGTATGAAGAAGGCAAGAGATCACGCATGATCCTTCGCAAAATGAATGATTACGCCGTTTCTATCACAGAACAGGAGATAAAGGCTCTTTTGGCAGCCGGTCAGATAAAAGAAATTGACAAAGGTCTCTTTGTTCTGACAGATGCATCAGTCTATGACATTGACCTGGGGCTTTCCGTCAAATGCGAATCCAAAGCAATCATTATGTGAGGAAAAACATGGAAGGAGGAACTTGAAATTGGCTTTTCAAATCGAAGTCTTCGGAGAATATGCCTGCTTCACGCGACCGGAGATGAAGGTGGAGCGCGTAAGCTACGATGTGATGACACCATCCGCTGCAAGAGGCATTCTGGAGGCAATCTACTGGCACCCGGGGATGAAATGGGTGATCAACCGGATCCATGTGTTAAGTCCGATCCGCTTCACCAACATCCGCAGAAACGAACTGCCCGGGAAAATATCAGCCGGAAATGTCAGACGGGCAATGAACGGTACGGAGATCCGGCTTTCCGCAGACACTTCTGAGCATCAGCAACGTGCCACAATGGTTCTGCGGGATGTGCGTTATGTGATTGACGCGCATTTTGAGCTGACGGACAAGGCAAATCCGGGCGACAATGCGGGAAAATTCACCGACATCATGCGTCGCAGACTTGAGAAAGGGCAGTGCTACCACCAGCCGTGCTTTGGCACGAGAGAATTTCCGGCGGCGTTTCTGCCTTGGCGCGGAGGAGATATTCAGACATCTTATCCGGGAGAGCGTCGCGACTTGGGATTTATGCTTTACGACATGGACTATTCCGATCCCGAGAATATCACGCCGCTGTTTTTCCGTGCGGTACTGGAAAACGGTACGCTGGAGCTGACAGATTGTGAGGTGTTTCGATGATACTGCAAGCACTTGTGTCCTACTATCAGGATTTGCGTTTACAAGAAAAAATCGACGCAGAAGGCTGGACACCGCAGAAAATATCCTACGCGCTGGAATTGGGTGAGGATGGCAATCTGTTGCAGATTATACCATACCTGATAGTGTCCAAAGACGGAAAAAAGCAGGTTCCAAGCAGTATTCCGTTGCCTGCGGCAGTGAAACGAACGGTCGGAATCGCGGCAAACTTCCTTTGGGATAACGCGATGTATATGCTGGAGTATTCTCCGGAAAACCCAGAAAAAGCAAAGAAACGTTTTGAAGCTTGTCAGGAACTGCATTTGCGACTGCTTGACGGTATTGAAACGCCGGAAGCAAATGCCGTTCGGAAGTTCTTTGAAACATGGGAGCCTGCTTTGATTTCTTCCGAACTCTTTTCGCCTGATGTTTTGAAAACTTTTGAGACCGGCGTAAATCTGACGTTTTTCTTCAAGGATAGGCTCGTCTGCAAATATCCGTCGATGATCCAGGCATGGAGTCGTGCATACAATGCCGAGGGAGACGCTAAAAAGCAGCGTTGCCTTGTGACCGGGGAAATGACAATCCCTCAATTAACCCATCCGTCGATCAAACGGGTTGACGGTGCTCAATCATCCGGTGCGGCACTTGTGTCCTTCAACAACGCTGCCTTTGAATCCTTCGGAAAAACGCAAAACCTGAACGCGCCGATGGGAAAATACGCCGCGTTCGCCTATACCTCCGCGCTGAACGCACTGCTTGCCGATACGAAGCATAAGAAAAAGATTGGCGACACCACCGTTGTATACTGGGCGGAAGGCGGAGAGGAAGCCTATCAGGATGCGATGGATCAATTCTTTTCCGGTGCCGATGAGAAGATGGACGAGAAGATGTTAGACAGTCTGATGGAAGCAATGGCAAAGGGCAAAACGGTTCAATTTGAAAACATCCCGCTGAATCCTTCCAATCGGTTTTATATCCTTGGGCTGGCACCGAACTTTGCTCGTATCTCCGTGCGTTTCTTTCGGCAGAACACCTTTGGAGAAATTGTCGCCAATTTCCAAAAGCACTACAAGGATATTTATATTTGTAGCGACGGAAGAAGCAAATTCCGGGATATTCCGTTGTGGGCGTTACTTCGCGAAACCGTTCCTCAGAACGCAACCGACAAAACACCGCCGCCACAACTGGCGGGAGAAGTGCTTCGGGCTGTTCTGGAGGGAAGCCGGTATCCAGAAACGCTGCTGAATCAGGTCATGATCCGCATCCGTGCGGAACACGATATTTCAAGAGCAAAAGCCGCCGTCATCAAGGGCTATCTGATCCGCAACACCAAAAATACATTATTAAAGGAGGCTGCCACCGTGTCACTGAATGAATCCGCCAAAAGTACACCCTATATTCTTGGTCGGTTGTTTTCTGTGCTGGAAAACACACAGGAAACAGCAAATCCGGGACTTAACGCCACGATCAAGGATCGCTATTTCAATTCTGCTTGCGCAATGCCGTCAACCGTTTTTCCACTTCTTCTGAAACTGTCAAACAGCCATCTGAAAAAGATCGAGGGCGGGAAAAAGATTTTTCTTTCCAAGCAGATCGGTGAATTGACAGACGCACTGACGGACACATTTCCCAATACCATGAGCTTACAGGAGCAAGGCGCGTTTATTCTCGGCTATTATCACCAGACGCAAAAAAGGTTTGAAAAGAAAAAAACAGAAAAAACGGAGGAATCTGAAAATGTCTGACATCATCAAGAACCGCTATGACTTTGTGGTATTATTCGATTGCGAAAACGGAAACCCAAACGGCGACCCTGACGCGGGCAATCTGCCGCGTGTTGACCCGGAAACCGGAGTTGGTATCGTGACAGATGTATGCCTGAAACGCAAAATCCGCAACTATGTAGAAACCATCAAGGAAAACAGCCTCGGTTATCGTCTCTACATATCCGGGGAGACGGCTCTGAACACCAACGACCAGGAAGCCTTCCGGTATCTTGGCGTGGAAGCCGATAAGACGGCGGTCAGTAACGCAAAAAAGAAGGATGCAGGTCTTGACGTAAAGGCACGAGATTTCATGTGTCAGAATTTCTTTGACATCCGTACCTTCGGAGCCGTCATGACGACCTTTACCAAGTGCGGCATGAACTGTGGACAGGTTCGCGGTCCGGTGCAGATGTCGTTCGCGCAGAGTGTCGATCCCGTTGTGCCGCAGGAGCTGACTATCACCCGTGTAGCGATTACGACCGAGAAGGATGCGGAAAAGAAAAACAACGAAATGGGTAGAAAGACGATCATTCCCTATGGTCTGTATCGAGGAGAGGGGTATATTTCCGCAAATCTTGCACGCAAAACCACCGGCTTTTCCGAAGATGACCTCGCACTACTCTGGGAAGCGATCCTGAATATGTTTGAAACAGACCATTCTGCCGCAAGAGGGAAGATGGCGGTTCGCAAACTCATCATTTTCAAGCATGACAGCGAGCTTGGAAACGCGCCGTCCCACAAGCTGTTTGAAGCAGTCAATGTCGAAAAGATCATTGAGGGACCTGCACGCAAATTTTCGGATTATCAAGTAGAGATCGACCGCAAATCCATCCCCGAAACCGTTTCGGTTATCGTGAAAGACTGATGTTGTACCGATGTACAACGAAGAAGCCTATCTCCAGCTTTCCGGACTGCAGCACTTTGCGTTCTGCCGAAGACAATGGGCATTGATCCACATCGAAAACCAGTGGGCGGAGAATTATCGCACGGCAGACGGACAGATCATGCATGAGATGGTGCACGATCCCTCCTTTGAGGAATCCCGCGGCGATATGCTGAAAAAACGCGCCGTTCCGGTGTTTTCCGCATCACTCGGTGTATCTGGAGAGTGCGATTTGCTGGAATTTCGCAAAAGTCCTTGCGGCGTATCGCTTTCGGGATATGAAGGGCTGTGGCAGCCATTCCCTATCGAGTACAAGCGCGGAAGACCGCGGGAAACCGAAGATAACGATTTGCAGCTCTGCGGACAGGCAATGTGTCTTGAAGGGATGCTGTGCTGTACCATACCGTGTGGCGCGGTGTATTACGGAGAAACCCATCACCGAAACCAAGTGGAGTTTACCGATGCGCTCCGTGAGAAAGTGAAAGACAGTCTCAAAGAGATGCATGAACTGTACACACGCGGTTATACTCCGAAGGTTAAATCCAACAAGGGATGCGGGCAATGCTCTCTCAAAGACTTGTGTCTGCCGAAATTGCAGAAAAGTCCGACGGTAGGACAGTATATCAAGGAGGCGATAGAAGAATGAAGCATCTTCTCAACACGCTTTTTATCACTTCCGAGGACATTTATCTGACCCTTGACGGAGAAAATGTCGTGGCAAAGAAAGGCGGTGCCGAAGCTGCACGCTTTCCGCTGCATACCCTTTCGGGAATCCTTTCGTTTTCCTATCTCGGTGCCTCTCCGGCGCTGATGGGGCATTGCGCGAAGAAGAACATCTCGATTGCGTTCTGTTCTCCGCACGGCAGATTCCTTGCGCGCGCTGTCGGAGAAACAAGCGGCAATGTGCTTCTTCGCAGAGAGCAGTACCGGATTGCCGATGACGAGACGAGAAGCTGTGCAATCGCCCGTATGATGATCTTCGGCAAGGTTTTCAATGCCCGTTGGGTACTGGAACGCTGTTGTCGGGATCATGCCATGCGCGTAGACACGGAAAAGCTGAAAAATGAATCCGCAAACTTAAAAAACGCTCTTGCCGTGATTCGTGAAACAACGGATCGTGATACACTGCGCGGTGTAGAAGGTGGGTGTGCGAATGGATATTTCGACGTGTTTGACGAGCTTATCCTGCAGGGTAAGGATACGTTCCGGTACAAGGCGAGAAATCGCCGACCGCCGCTCGATCCTGTCAATGCACTGCTGTCGTTTGCCTATAGTCTTTTAGCGTATGACTGTGCGTCTGCGCTGGAATCTGTGGGACTTGACGCATTTGTCGGCTTTTTGCATACCGACAGACCGGGCAGACGGTCGCTTGCACTTGATCTGATGGAGGAACTTCGCCCGTGTATTGCCGATCGATTTGTTCTGACCTGTATCAATACACGCGTTTTCGAAGCGAAGGATTTTCGCTTTGTGGACAGCGGTGCGGTATTGCTGACCGATGATGCAAGAAAGCGGTTTTTAAAAGCTTGGCAGGAACGGAAGAATGAGCAGATCGAGCATCCGTATCTGAAAGAAAAACTGCAATGGGGATTGGTTCCGTATGTGCAGGCGTTGCTTCTTGCAAGGCATCTGCGCGGCGATCTCGATGCCTATCCGCCTATGCTTTGGAAGTGATAGTGTATGTTAGTACTTGTGACTTATGATGTGAATACTGAGAGCAGTTCCGGACAAAAGCGCCTGAGAAAACTTGCCAAGCAGTGCGTCAATTACGGACAGCGGGTACAGAACTCCGTTTTTGAATGTTTGGTTGACGAGGCACAATTCCGGATACTGGAAGCGAAGCTGAATGAGATCATCGATCCGGGGAAAGACAGTTTAAGGCTGTATTGTCTTGGAAACCGGTATGATACCAAGATCAAGAGCTTCGGACGCAAGCAAGCCTATGAGCCGGAAGGCGTTTTGATGATCTGACCGGCTACACCGTGACAATTTGGTGCGAATGACAAGCAAACAGAAAAAGCCGGTCGGTTCGCACCGCGAAATTATCGAAAAAGGCAGCTATTTTTCCGGGATTCTTTTGTATGATAGAAGGAAACACGGAAAGCTATGTGCAGAATGAACAAAACGCGATGCATATCCGACATAAAATTGTTCATTCTACTGTCGCCCCTCACGCAGGGGCGTGGATTGAAATAAGAAATGGAGCGTATCACAACAAGAAATTTAGGGTCGCCCCTCACGCAGGGGCGTGGATTGAAATGGAGGTAGCGAAGAATGACTGCGGAAAGATACAACGTCGCCCCTCACGCAGGGGCGTGGATTGAAATAACCTGCGTGACGATTGCCCGCACAAGACCACCGGTCGCCCCTCACGCAGGGGCGTGGATTGAAATGTCAACCGGCAAAGCCATTCTTAAAACCGGCGAGTCGCCCCTCACGCAGGGGCGTGGATTGAAATTGAAATATTTAGCATTGTTGATGCCGTCCCTGACGTCGCCCCTCACGCAGGGGCGTGGATTGAAATCTACGCCATTTTTACCCACTGTAACGGTTCCGCGGTCGCCCCTCACGCAGGGGCGTGGATTGAAATGGTCAGCGGTTCGATGCGTTCGCCGCTGCCCCAAGTCGCCCCTCACGCAGGGGCGTGGATTGAAATCCCGGCAACACACCGAAAAAAGGAGAAATCAACAGTCGCCCCTCACGCAGGGGCGTGGATTGAAATATCACCTAAATCAACATTGCGAATGCGGCAAGTGTCGCCCCTCACGCAGGGGCGTGGATTGAAATCCAAAAACACTGCAAAAACGTCAGCGTACATCTCGTCGCCCCTCACGCAGGGGCGTGGATTGAAATCATCGGGCGAAGTTGACCCGGATGTGGTTGAAAATGTCGCCCCTCACGCAGGGGCGTGGATTGAAATGAAAAAGCACTTGACATATGCACACGGTCATGATAGTCGCCCCTCACGCAGGGGCGTGGATTGAAATTCGAATCGTTCGGAGTCGTCAAACTTGTAAACGGTCGCCCCTCACGCAGGGGCGTGGATTGAAATAGGGCTTTCCGCGCTCATCGGCTCGATATGTTCGGTCGCCCCTCACGCAGGGGCGTGGATTGAAATCTCAAAATCCGTGTCGTCAGCACCATCAGGTGCGTCGTCGCCCCTCACGCAGGGGCGTGGATTGAAATAGATTGTGCTGGTAGATGGTGATAGCCCCCAGCCGTCGCCCCTCACGCAGGGGCGTGGATTGAAATTGCTGGGTACAACAAAGGTTTTTTAGATGCTGAAGTCGCCCCTCACGCAGGGGCGTGGATTGAAATCTTGCTGGCATGTGGAATGGAATGACTGATTTCAGTCGCCCCTCACGCAGGGGCGTGGATTGAAATGTCCGCTTCCGTTGCAATCATGAAAATTGATTGGTCGCCCCTCACGCAGGGGCGTGGATTGAAATATGATAAAATGACCGTGGAAGTGCAGCAAAGGCGTCGCCCCTCACGCAGGGGCGTGGATTGAAATCACTGGTGTGCTGAAACGCTTTACCTCACACGCGTCGCCCCTCACGCAGGGGCGTGGATTGAAATCCCTTTTCATGGCAGTCTTGATTTTATATAACGTCGCCCCTCACGCAGGGGCGTGGATTGAAATCCCGTTGTGTATCTACCAAACAACTTAAACAACACCCGTCGCCCCTCACGCAGGGGCGTGGATTGAAATCATCAAAACCAAACCACTTCCTATAACAAGTAAGTCGCCCCTCACGCAGGGGCGTGGATTGAAATAAAACGCAGATCAACGGAGGGATCCAAGAGGACTGTCGCCCCTCACGCAGGGGCGTGGATTGAAATAACCTGCACAAGAGTAACGAAATGGAACGCATCCGTCGCCCCTCACGCAGGGGCGTGGATTGAAATAGGGTTTCCCCCCTCGGATAAGAACAGTTTTTTTGGTCGCCCCTCACGCAGGGGCGTGGATTGAAATAGATGGTGCAGGCACAGCTCAACACCTCCGAGTAGTCGCCCCTCACGCAGGGGCGTGGATTGAAATCCCCTCGTTGTTGGTCTTACTCATAATAACTCCTTGTCGCCCCTCACGCAGGGGCGTGGATTGAAATCAATCCAGCCAAGAACCACCAAAATCAACACTGTGTCGCCCCTCACGCAGGGGCGTGGATTGAAATATCTGCTTCGGATACTCATTTGCACCCCTCAACCGTCGCCCCTCACGCAGGGGCGTGGATTGAAATGTCAGCCTGACGGACAAGCAGATTGAAGCGCTCAATGTCGCCCCTCACGCAGGGGCGTGGATTGAAATACAAACTTTGCAAACATTCGAAATATCTTTGAAAAGTCGCCCCTCACGCAGGGGCGTGGATTGAAATCCCTTACTTGTTATAGGAAGTGGTTTGGGTTTGGTCGCCCCTCACGCAGGGGCGTGGATTGAAATCTATAACCAATAATGGTGAGAACTGCAACAAAAGTCGCCCCTCACGCAGGGGCGTGGATTGAAATCCATCAACAACGGCAGTTGCCCACGAAACTATGTCGTCGCCCCTCACGCAGGGGCGTGGATTGAAATCAAAACAAAATGTTCAAAAAGCATAAACTGATGAGTCGCCCCTCACGCAGGGGCGTGGATTGAAATTTTATGTAGTGCCACAAGCCTCAAAGTGTGCTGCGGTCGCCCCTCACGCAGGGGCGTGGATTGAAATCTGAATATTTGCTCATCGCCCCGCCTTTGCCGTGTCGCCCCTCACGCAGGGGCGTGGATTGAAATGAAAAAGCTATTGACACATTCGCATGGTCATGATGTCGCCCCTCACGCAGGGGCGTGGATTGAAATCGAAGGGGCCATGTATGCGCCACTATTGAGCGACGTCGCCCCTCACGCAGGGGCGTGGATTGAAATCGGTACCGGGGAGAAAGAAAGAGGCAAGCTATGATGTCGCCCCTCACGCAGGGGCGTGGATTGAAATTTTATGTAGTGCCACAAGCCTCAAAGTGTGCTGCGGTCGCCCCTCACGCAGGGGCGTGGATTGAAATCTGAATATTTGCTCATCGCCCCGCCTTTGCCGTGTCGCCCCTCACGCAGGGGCGTGGATTGAAATGAAAAAGCTATTGACACATTCGCATGGTCATGATGTCGCCCCTCACGCAGGGGCGTGGATTGAAATCGAAGGGGCCATGTATGCGCCACTATTGAGCGACGTCGCCCCTCACGCAGGGGCGTGGATTGAAATCGGTACCGGGGAGAAAGAAAGAGGCAAGCTATGATGTCGCCCCTCACGCAGGGGCGTGGATTGAAATTTTATGTAGTGCCACAAGCCTCAAAGTGTGCTGCGGTCGCCCCTCACGCAGGGGCGTGGATTGAAATACCCTCGATTGCGAACCATGCCAAAAATCATTTTGGAGTCGCCCCTCACGCAGGGGCGTGGATTGAAATAGACCTGCCGCGCAAACGAAAACACCAATTGCCCGTCGCCCCTCACGCAGGGGCGTGGATTGAAATCACGCAGTTCCTCATTGGCGAGGGCGCTCGTGCCGTCGCCCCTCACGCAGGGGCGTGGATTGAAATAGTAACCAAAACACAAAAAGCCGTAAATATGCCCGTCGCCCCTCACGCAGGGGCGTGGATTGAAATATCTGCTGTCACGGGCGGGAAGGTGCATGACAGTGGTCGCCCCTCACGCAGGGGCGTGGATTGAAATACCCTCGATTGCGAACCATGCCAAAAATCATTTTGGAGTCGCCCCTCACGCAGGGGCGTGGATTGAAATTTTATTTCCCCCTGACATATGTATTGTGGTTCAGGGTCGCCCCTCACGCAGGGGCGTGGATTGAAATATGTCGGCCCCGCCCCGAAAGGCGTCGCAAAAGAGTCGCCCCTCACGCAGGGGCGTGGATTGAAATAATCACGCTTTCAAACAACTGCTATTTGCTCCGGTCGCCCCTCACGCAGGGGCGTGGATTGAAATATAAGTCAGGGAAAAATTGTCGCAATGAACGCCCTGTCGCCCCTCACGCAGGGGCGTGGATTGAAATAGAAACAAGGTGATGGTGCCAGGCGTGACCTACGGTCGCCCCTCACGCAGGGGCGTGGATTGAAATATCGCCTCGTAGCGATTACATATCTGCCGAACGCGTCGCCCCTCACGCAGGGGCGTGGATTGAAATCCTGTGGTGGTGCCCCACGCCTCCGAAAACCAGGTCGCCCCTCACGCAGGGGCGTGGATTGAAATACCCTGATAGGTCTTGTCGGTGATGTGGTCGATGGTCGCCCCTCACGCAGGGGCGTGGATTGAAATTGAACCTTGCAGTGCCACCATACCGGCTCTTTCGGTCGCCCCTCACGCAGGGGCGTGGATTGAAATGGGAGACGGTGCCGAAGGTGGAGCTGGATGAGATGGGTCGCCCCTCACGCAGGGGCGTGGATTGAAATATGACTATCCCCCGCTTTTTCCCTCATTATATTAGTCGCCCCTCACGCAGGGGCGTGGATTGAAATACCTTGCTTGTCTGTATGTAGTACTCAAGAGTAGCGTCGCCCCTCACGCAGGGGCGTGGATTGAAATACCTTGCTTGTCTGTATGTAGTACTCAAGAGTAGCGTCGCCCCTCACGCAGGGGCGTGGATTGAAATTAAAAACCGGGGCTGTTGTAGGCAGCGGTACTGGTCGCCCCTCACGCAGGGGCGTGGATTGAAATGGGTTGACCTCAACCAGCCTGTACTTGCCCTTGGGGTCGCCCCTCACGCAGGGGCGTGGATTGAAATTGATACTACTATTATAGCACATAAAAACTGACACGGTCGCCCCTCACGCAGGGGCGTGGATTGAAATCTCATTTTTCTGTCACCTCGGCTTTCGGCAACGGGTCGCCCCTCACGCAGGGGCGTGGATTGAAATGGCATCCGGCTATATAGAGCAACTTAAAAAACATGTCGCCCCTCACGCAGGGGCGTGGATTGAAATGCCGATGCCGGCGCTCCGACGTCAGTTGCGTCGGTCGCCCCTCACGCAGGGGCGTGGATTGAAATATGAGCGCAAACATCCCACAATACCAAAAGGACGCGTCGCCCCTCACGCAGGGGCGTGGATTGAAATGGTCTGCTCTCGCACATGTTGAAGCGCCAAGCCGGTCGCCCCTCACGCAGGGGCGTGGATTGAAATGGAGAAGCTGGCTGCCTCTGTGCCGTACAGCTACAGTCGCCCCTCACGCAGGGGCGTGGATTGAAATTCACCTGGTCATCCATCACTTCTCCTCCTGCTCAAGTCGCCCCTCACGCAGGGGCGTGGATTGAAATGGGCTGACCTCAACCAGCCTGTACTTGCCACGAGTCGCCCCTCACGCAGGGGCGTGGATTGAAATGTAGTTGATATTATATGGCGGGTCTGTAACCACGTCGCCCCTCACGCAGGGGCGTGGATTGAAATATGCCCTTGACATCCTCAACCACCGTCTCGCCAGGTCGCCCCTCACGCAGGGGCGTGGATTGAAATTTGGAGTCCCACGCCTGCCCGTCAGCGACAAACGTCGCCCCTCACGCAGGGGCGTGGATTGAAATAATCTCGTCCATGTCCACCTTGGGGGTGCCCCACTGTCGCCCCTCACGCAGGGGCGTGGATTGAAATCACTTCGACGGGATATAGCTGACCGTCCTCCTCTGTCGCCCCTCACGCAGGGGCGTGGATTGAAATCAGTTCGGCTTGCTTCTGCGCCTGCAGCCCGTCCGTCGCCCCTCACGCAGGGGCGTGGATCGAAACAACTTGGCATACTCTTGCTCGGAGGTCGTGGGATCAATCAGGAAGATGACATGAAAGCGCTGCCTTGAGGAGTTGTCGCCTTTCCGCTTCATGTGATGTCGGGAAAAGTGGATGATGTGCGGAACGCCCGTAAAGAAAAAACCGATGTCCTCCGGCGTGATCCAATCCTTCGGCTCGGCCGAGTGGTCGTTGTCGCGATCCATAGGCAGTGCGTTCGACCACAAGAAGTTATCCTTGCTTCTGTAATCGTTCTTGTACTGGGCAAATACGCTGTCGAATCGGAATGCCGCTGCAGCAACATGCGTATCGGTTATTTCAATACGGTTTTGATAAGCTCAGTTTTCAAGGTTCCCAAGGCAGTCAGCGGTGTATACGATAATTGGGTTATCTTTCAGCATTGCTATCTTCGCTCCTTTCTTAGTTTTTGTTGCCTGTATTTGATTCAGCCTATTATGCACTAACCCGCTTTATTTCCGTGGATGCCGGTGCTACAAGTGATACCGGTGGCAAAACTTCAATCGGAGTGTGTAAAGCCTGCGGCTCCATATTTGTAAAAAACGGAAATCGTCAATCATATTGTGAGAATATGCAGTGTCAAAGTATCCGTAATTCGCGGAAAGCTAATAACTACTATCATCGAAAAAAGCAGCAGGAAATTGATGATTTTATCAATAGTATTTTTGAATAAATACATTATATTGGGATTATTCAACAAATCTATTGCAATTAATGGATATAAACGCTATAATAGCTATATAGGTTTGCTTTTAAGCTAATTACGGGGATGGAAGCCATGGAATTTAGTAAGGTTATAAAAGATATACGGATAAAAGCCCTGCTAAGTCAGGAGGCTTTTGCCAAAGAGATTGGACTCTCTTTCTCTACGGTAAACAGATGGGAAATGGGGAAAGCGAAACCGCGTTATGATGCACTGAAGAGAATAAAGGCGTTCTGCGAAAAAAATAAAATTTCGTTTGAAGTGGACGAGCAGTATTTGGCTCGGTAACATTGCCAACGGCTATGTGCTGTTAAGAATGCTGAAAGGATAATGAATCATGACCAATAAACAAATTAAAAATTTAAAAGATACACTTTGGGCTACGGCCGATCAGCTCCGCGCCAATTCCGGTTTAAAATCCACAGAATACGCTGAGCCTATTCTCGGCCTTATTTTTCTGCGGTTTGCCGAGGTCAAGTATTCTAAGTATGAGGCGGCTATCAAAGCAGAATATGAAAAAAACAAGGGCACTCGTATGGAGCGCCCTATACATGAAATTGCGATCGAAAAGTGCGGCTTCTTTCTGCCGGAAGAAGCAAAATGCGACTATCTGCTGTCCCTGCCGGAAAGCGAAAACCTCTCAGGCAAGGTTAAATTGTCCTTTTTGCCCGCATTGTCCTTTATGCTTGGAACAGAAAACCGTTACTCGTAAAAATGCACCACGCTCGGAAAGTGTGGTGCATTGTATCAAGTAGCGTTAGGTATGCCAATCAACCAA
>JBBAEK010000007.1:0-67792 GCA_041655935.1 Eubacteriales bacterium | reverse complement strand
GCGCGGGGGGCTATTGTCTTAATGCCTAAATTGGCAATTGCTTTTTGAGCAGATTTTACAAATCTTTGAAATTTCTAACGGCACTACTTGACAGGATGCCCCGAAAAATGTACAATGTTTAATAGGTATATCTCAAGAAAGGAATGAAGGAAATATGAAGCAATTTTTACGCAAAAGACCCCTGTATGCGCTGCTTTTCCTCTGCTTGCTGAGTGCTGCTTTGACCGTGGTTTGTCTGACAGCGTTAGCCGGCGAGGACTCGCAGCCTGCCATCTGGGATGGCACTGCCGCTACCGCTTTTGACGGCGGTGTCGGTACTGCCGCCTCACCTTTTCAAATTGCCAATGGCGCGCAGCTCAAGCTGCTCTCTGACCGCACCTTAACCTCCGACACCTATGTGGTGCTGGATGGCGTGGTGCACACTGCCGCTTACACCTCCGCCGAGCCTGTCACCGACCCGGATTCGGGCGCCGTGATTACCGTCACCACCATCACCCTGGCGGACGGGACAGTGCTCACCGCCACCCTCACCGTACCCACCGAGGGAGAGGCGAGCGTGGTCGTGAAGAACGCGGCAGAGGAGACCGTAGCGACGTCTGCGGCCTATGGCGGGTATGCCGGCGCGTACTACGTGCTCACGGCAGACATTTACTTAAACGACATCACCGACTGGACACTGGGCAAGAAAGACGCCCCCAACAAGTGGATGCATATCGGCCGAGAAGCCAACGCGTTCACCGGCGTCTTTGACGGGCAGGGCTTCGCCATCTACGGTCTGGACATCGCGGAACAATACACCTATCGTTCCGGTTCCTATGTCGGGCTGTTCGGCTACACCAAAGCCGCCACCATCCGCAACCTGACCATCGACTACGCCACCGGTGAGTCCTACGCCAACAGCGATTTGAGCGGTGTGGGCACCATTGTCGGACGTGCGGACGACGGCCTGATTGAGAACTGCGTGGTCGGCCCGATGGTCAAACTGGCAAGTTTTCAGGGTCTGGGCGGCATCGTGGGCTACATGAACGGGACCTCTAACAGTGTCAGAGGCACTGTCTCGGGTTGCGTCTCCTACGCCACCGTCGCCGGCTCCTCCTCCTCCAACGGCGGTATTGTCGGGAAGTTCCGCGGCGGTATCGTGCGCAACTCTGTCAACTACGGGCCTGTCTCCGGCACCAAAATGATCGGCGGTATTGCCGGGCGCATTTCGGGCACAGCCACCAAAACACAGGCGCTCAACTCGATGAACTTCGGTACCGTGAACGCTCCCTCCGGAGAGGCGGGCGGTATCTTCGGGACAGCGGCCGGGTATGGCGGGCTCTCCACCGAGGTGCAGAACTCTGCTAACTTCGGTGCCATTACCTCAGGCGCCGCCAGCGCAGGCGGCATCGTCGGGTTCTTGGGCGGCAACAACACCCAGGCCTACTATGTCAACAACTACAACGCCGGTACCGTGACAGGTCTCAACCAGGTTGGCGGCATCTTCGGGACATTCAACAATGCCGCTTCCGGCACGCAGGCATCCTCCAACATACGGGTTTGGAACAATGTAAACGTGGGGACTCTCACTGCCACCGGTGGTGTGGGCGGGATCGTCGGTGCCTTCACCCAAACCGGGACCGGTACGGGTAATATCAACGCGTATCTGCAAAACAACTTCTATCTCGCCGTGGAGGGGCTGGAAGCGTATACCATAGACGTAACCGTGCCCGACGGAAGGTTGATTCTCAACCCGAATGATAACTATGCCGCCACCGCCGAGCAGTTTGCCGGGACATCCGAGGTGCTCCTCAGCGAGGATGAGGCATCCTTTGCCTACACCGCCTCGGTCGTGGAAGCGCTGAACATTGGCGGTGCCTCCTCTTCGTTCAGGACTTACGTCTCACACAGCTATGTGCAGGGCAGCACCGCGCCTCTGCGTGCCGCCACCCTGAGCATTGACGACGTCAACATTGACAAGGTGTATGACGGAAAAACCGTGGACGTTCCTCCCTATGCCTACACGGGCCTGGCAGGCGAGGTCCTGGTGGCCTATCTGGATTCGGAAGGCGAGGTTCTGGAGAGCGCCCCTGTGAACGTCGGCACATACACGCTCAAACTGTTCACCGAGGAGTCCGCAGCCTATGCGGCCGCCGAGGACACCCTTGCCTTCACCATTACCAAGGCAAGCTTCCCCGAGTTCACACCGGTCTGGGTGTATGAGGGCGCGTTTACTTACGACGGCACCGAGAAGTCGGTGACGGTCGGCGGGTTGCCCGAAGGACTCACCGCGAACGTGACCGACGGCGCGAAAACCAACGCCGGTACCTATACCGCCAGCGTGACCTTCACGTATGATACTGACAACTACAACGAGCCCGCTGGCGCCACACTGGCACCGCTGAGCTGGGAGATTCGGAAGGCGGACATTGACCTGTCCGAGGTCGCCTGGAACTACACCGCCGCCTTTACTTATGACGGCACCGAGAAGACGGTTGCCCTGACCGGTCTGCCTGCCGGCGTGAGTGCGAATGTGACCGACGGCGCGAAAACCAATGCGGGCACCTATACCGCCAGCGCTACGCTGGTGTATGACACCGCGAACTACAACGCCCCCGCCGAGTCCATCCCGAACCTGAGCTGGGAGATCCAAAAAGCGGCCGCCGTGCTGAATGCTGCGGATGCGACCTTTGACTATGACGGCACTGCCAAGTCGATCACCGCTACTTCCAACCACAGCGAGACCGAGATCGTCTATGACGGCAACGCGCAAACCGCACCGGGCACCTACACCGTGACCATCACCCAGGCAGCGTCCGACAACTACCTTGCCGCCAGTATCACGATCACCATGACCATCAAGATCTCCGACGCCGACCTTGCCCTTGCCGAGGACTACATTGAAGCGGTAGCGGCACTGTCCGCGGAGGGTAAGCTGAGCGACAGATACGCGGCACTGCAGGCTGCCTATGACCTGTACGCGCTCCTGCCGGACGTGGAAATCGAGGGCGTTCCTGCAGCCGCAGAAGCTTTTGACGCCGCCGTGACATCCTACAATCTCGATATCGAGGAAGACAACTTCGTCTATGAAGAAGCCCTCGTGATTGCCGGCGCAACCATCGCGGTCGTCCTTCCCGGCGATGCCATCTGGGCTACCTTGGCTGATATCAAGTCCAAGGTCACCGAATGAGAGGAGAGATACATATGAAAAAAGTACTTGCGATTCTGCTGGTATCGGTCTTGTGTCTGAGCATTGTCGCCTGCGGCGGCACAACGAAGACAACGACCACCGGCGAGGACGGCACCACTACCCCGCCCGCCACGACTACCTCCACCACCACCACCGGCGTCCCTGCCAAGACCATTGAGGACATTGCCGCTATGCTGGCGTCCGCGCCCGCAGGGGCCATCAGCACGGTGGTCATGACCACCGCCGATGGGGACACCCTGACCTCCACCTTTACCATTGACGCTAATGGCGACTGCGCCTACAGCGTGCAGCGGTTCCGTGAGTTCACCCCGGGTGAGGGCCCCATTGAGACCGTGACCGGCACCAAGACCTCCGCCGAGGCAAACGAGGCAATCAGCCTGGCCACCCTGACACTGAGCGCCGCATACTTCAGCGAGCTGGACGTGGCAGAGGACGGCACCTCCCTGGAGGGCGTCCTGTCCGACAGCGCCGCACTCTTTGGCGCTGATATCGACATTGACGGGGCGGAGATTCTCATCACCACCGACGGCACCCATATCACCTCGGTCGTGGTCACCTACACCAAGGACGGCTCAGACTTCAGCATTTCCACCGAGTACAGCTATTAAACCAACCCGTCACACGCAAACGGAGGGCTGTTTGAAAAAACAGCCCTCTTTCTTGTTACAAGGAGGTATTTTTCGCTTCCCTGTTGCAAAGCGCGGCGTTTCGTATTATAATAATGACAGGAAAGCGAGGGATTGCTCATGAGATTAGTGATGGTATCGGACTTTGCGGCCATGAGCCGCCGGGCATTTGAGCTGGTACGGGAACAGGTGCGGGAGAAGCCGAACGCTGTGCTCGGGCTGGCGACGGGCAGCAGCCCGCTGGGGCTGTATGAGGAGATGAAGAAGGACTGCCAGACAGGCGGGACTTCCTACCGCCGCATCAGGACCTTTAATCTGGATGAATATGTGGGACTGGGCGCGGAGCATGTGCAAAGCTACGCCTACTACATGCGCCACCGGCTGTTTGACGGGCTGGACATTGACCTTGCCAATACGAATATTCCCAACGGACTGGCGACAGACCTGAACGCGGAGTGCCACCGCTACCACAAACTGCTCAGCCGCACGGCGATGAAGCGGGACCTGCAGATTCTGGGCATCGGCTCCAATGGCCATATTGCCTTCAACGAGCCGGGGACCCCCCCGGACTCAGTCACCCGCGTGGTGACGCTGACCGACAGCACCATCGCCGACAACAGCCGCCTGTTTGACAACCCGGACGAGGTGCCCCGCCAGGCCCTCTCCATGGGGCTGTCCGAGGTGCTGGCCGCCCGCAAAATCGTGCTGCTGGTGAGCGGGGCGAACAAAGGGCGCGCGCTCTGCCAGATGCTGTACGGCACGCCCGGCGCCCACTGCCCCGCCTCCTTTTTGCAGGGGCATGAGGATGTGACCATCATCGCCGACAGGGACGCCACCGACGCCATGACCGCCTGCAAGGAGGCGTAACCCCCTTCGGGTCAAGGGGTGCCCCTGACACCGTGAATAAAGAACAAACACCGCTTCGGGCGACTGCCTTGAAGCGGTGTTTTTTTGGAGGGCCGGGGTGTCCACGGGGGGCGGGGGCTCTCCTGACGGGCCGGGCATAGCCCGGCGGGAATCAGTGGGACAGCTCGTGAAGGGTGAAGCGGTTGCGCTCGAAATCGAGCAGTCCCTCCTCCCGCATCCGGCACAGCTCCACCCACATGGCACTTCTGTCCACCGACAGGTACTCGGCGAGCTTGGTGCGGTTGTAGGGGATGGTGAACTGCCGGCCGCCCGCGCGGTGGGCCTGCTCGGACAGGTAGGAGAGCAGCTTGTCCCGGGTGGTGCGCTTGGACATATGCCCCAGCTTTTTGCTGAGCCGGAGGTTCTTCTCGGAGAGGATAAACAGTAAATTACGGATCAGGCGGGCGTGAAAATCGCAACTGTCCCGACAGGTGTGCAGCAGGCGGCTGAGTTGCAGGAAAAGGATCTCGGCGTCCCTGTCGACGATCACGCTGACATCCGACAGCGTCTCGCCCGCCCCCGCGTAGGACTCGCCGAACAGATCCCCCGGCAACTGCTCCGCCAAAATGTTGCGGTTGCCCCAGAAATCCTCCCTGACCACGTGCACTACGCCCGACAGGACCACCCCCACCTCGGAGATTGGTTCTCCCATGCGGAAAACCATGGTGTTTTTAGGGTAAAAGGCCTGTCTGGCCTGCAGACAGCGGAGCAGGCTTGCCACCTCCTCCGGCGTCATGCCCCGAAACAGGGCGCAATTCAAAATCTCTGCCTGCACTGCCTCTCCTCCACGCTACTGTGATACACGCCCCGGGTGCCCGCCACAAAAGGTCGCCGTCAAAGCGGTCATTGTTTGCCGGTGGAACCGAAGCCGCCGCTTTCGCGCCGGGTGGCGGAGAGGGTCTCGGCCTCCTCAAAGGTGGCCTGCTCCACGGGGGCGATTACCAGCTGCGCCACCCGCTCGCCGTGGCTGATCGTCTGCACGGTGCCGCTGTGGTTGTGCAGCGCCACCATGACCTCGCCGCGGTAGTCGGGGTCAATGACCCCCACTTTATTGGCGGGTGCCAGTCCCCGTTTCGAAGCCAGTCCGGAGCGGGCATATACCAGCCCGACATAGCCCTGCGGGATCTCCAGGGCGATGCCGGTGCGCAGCAGCCGGGTCTCGCCGGGGGCAAAGCAGGTGTGCCCCTCGTCCTCGATCAGGGCGACCAGATCCGCCCCGGCGGCGTCGGGGGTGGCGTACACGGGCAGGCAGGCGTTTTTGTCGAGTTTTTTTACTTTGAGCGTCATGGGTATCCCTACTTTCTTGACGTGATGTATGGGTCAGGCAAGCGGGGGCAGGCGCAGCTTCTGCCGGAGGTAGCGGCCGGTGTAGGACGCCTCACAGGCGGCGACCGCCTCGGGGGTGCCGGTGGCGACGACATACCCGCCCGCCTCCCCGCCCTCGGGGCCTAAATCAATGAGATAGTCGGCGGTTTTGATCACGTCCAGGTTGTGCTCAATGACCACCACGGTGTTGCCGCCCTCCACCAAGCGCTGCAATACCTCAATCAGCTTGGCGACGTCCGCCGTGTGCAGGCCGGTGGTGGGCTCGTCCAGAATGTAGATGGTCTTGCCCGTGCTGCGCTTGGCGAGCTCGGTGGCCAGCTTCACCCGCTGGGCCTCGCCGCCCGACAGGGTGGTGGAGGACTGCCCCAGCTTCAGGTATCCGAGCCCGACATCAAACAGGGTCTGCAACTTGCGGGCGATGGCGGGGATGCCGTCGAAAAAGGACAGTCCCTCCTCCACCGTCATGTCCAGTACCTGATAGATATTCTTGCCCTTATAGTACACCTCCAAGGTGTCCCGGTTGTAGCGCATCCCGCGGCAAACATCGCACTTGACATACACGTCGGGCAAAAAGTGCATCTCGATGCACTTGACCCCGTCCCCCTCGCAGGCCTCGCACCGCCCGCCCCTGACATTGAAGGAGAAGCGGCCGGCCTCGTACCCTCTCGCCCTGGCGTCGGGGGTTTTGGCAAACAGGGCGCGGATATCCCCGAACACGCCGGTATAGGTGGCGGGGTTGGAGCGGGGGGTTCTGCCGATGGGGCTTTGGTCGATGGCGATGACCTTATCGAGAAAGGAGAGCCCCTCGATGCGCTCACAACGGCCGGGGTAGGTGTGCGTGCGGTTGAGGTCGCGCGCCAGGGTGCGGAAGAGCACGGCGTTGACCAGGGAGGACTTACCCGAGCCCGAAACGCCCGTGACGCAGGTGAAGGTGCCGAGGGGGAAGTCCACGTTGATTTGCTTTAAGTTATTCTCGGCGGCGCCGACGACAGAGAGGCAAGTGCCGTTGCCCGCGCGGCGGGTCCCCGGGACGGGAATCTCTTTCCGGCCGCTGAGGTAGTCGCCGGTGAGCGAGTGGGGGTTGGCGGCGATCTGCTCGGGGGTGCCGACCGCCACGACCCGGCCGCCGTGGATGCCCGCGCCCGGCCCGATGTCCACGATGTAGTCGGCCGCCGCCATGGTTTCCTCGTCATGTTCCACTACAATGACGGTGTTGCCCAGGGAGCGGAGGTGTTTCAGGGTGTCGATCAGCTTGTGGTTGTCCCGCTGGTGCAGCCCGATGCTGGGCTCGTCCAGAATATACAGCACCCCGACCAGGGAGGAGCCGATCTGGGTCGCCAGACGGATGCGCTGCGCCTCGCCGCCCGACAGGGTGCCCGCCTTGCGGGCCAGGTTCAGGTAGTCCAGTCCCACATGGGACAAAAAGGACAGGCGGGCGTTGATCTCCTTTAAGATGCCCCGGGCGATCTGCCCCTCGGAGCCCTCGAGGTGCAGTCCTTCGAAAAAGTCGCGCAGGGCGGCGACGGAGAGGCGGGTCAGGGCGTTAATGTTGAGTCCCCCGACCGTCACCGCCAGCACCATGGGGTTGAGGCGCGCGCCGTGGCACTCGGGACAGGGGACCTCCTCCATGAACTGCTGGTAGTAGTCGCCCCCCGCCTGTTTCATGCGGCGCTCGATGGTGGGGATGATGCCCTCATAGGTGGCGTACTGTTCCCGCGGCTGCTTCCCGAACCAGCGGGTGACCCGGTAGCGCCGGCTGTCCGTCCCGTAGAGCAGGGCTTGCATGGCTTGGGGTGAGAATTGCCCGAGCGGCGTGTCCATCGTGAAGCCGGACGCCTCGCCGACCGCCTCCAGCAGCGGGCCGGTCCAGCTCTCCTCATCCATGGACTTGAAGCCGTTGCAGACAATGGCGCCCTCCCGCAGGGAGAGGGTTCTGTCCGGAATCAGTTTCTCGGGGGAGAGGGTCTGCAAATCGCCCAGTCCGGAACAACGACGGCAGGCTCCAAAGGGGTTGTTGAAGGAAAACATGCGGGGCTCCAGCTCGCCGAAGCTGATCTGGTGCTCCTCGCAGGCATACTGCTGGGAAAAGGACAGCTCGGGCTGTTCGTCCTCGCCCTCGCGGGGGACGATGGCAATCCCCACCCGCCCCTCCGCCAGCGACAGGGCGCTTTCGACCGAATCGTGCAATCGGGAACGGATGTCCTCGCGCATGACCAGCCGGTCGATCACCACGTCAATGTCGTGCTTGTTGTTCTTGTCTAATTTAATCTCCTCGGTCAGGTCGTACAGGCTGCCGTCCACCCGCACACGAACATAGCCCCCCTTGCGCGCGTCGGTGAACACGCGCTCATGCATCCCCTTTGCCCCGCGCACCACCGGCGCCAGCACCAGAAAGCGGGTGCCGGCAGGCAGCACCATGATCCGCTCTAAAATCTGGTCGATGGTCTGCTGTCTGATTTCCTTGCCGCAGACCGGACAGTGGGGGGTGCCCACGCGCGCATACAGCAGGCGGAGGTAGTCATATATCTCGGTGGCGGTGCCTACCGTGGAGCGGGGGTTTTTGGAGGTGGTCTTCTGGTCGATGGAAATGGCGGGAGACAGCCCCTCGATGCTGTCCACATCCGGCTTGTCCATCTGCCCGAGAAACTGGCGGGCGTACGAGGAGAGCGACTCCACAAACCGGCGGTGCCCCTCGGCATAGATGGTGTCAAACGCCAGGGAGGACTTGCCCGACCCGGACAGACCGGTCAGCACGACCAGTTTGTCGCGGGGGATGGTGAGGTCGATATTTTGAAGGTTATTGGCGCGGGCGCCTTTGATGGTGATATCTGTAATCATATTACTTCCTAATGGCGCGGGCGCCCCTCTTGGTGATATCTGTGATCATGCTACTTCCTGTGTTTGTCGGATTTGGTGTCGGGTAAAACGGCGGCTTCCAGTTCCCGGATCTGATCTCGCAGGTAGGCTGCCTGCTCAAACAGGAGCTTGGCTGCCGCCTGCTTCATTTGGGCGCGCAACTGCTCAATCAGCCCCTCGCGCTCGGCGCGGCTCATCTTGCGGGCCGCCTTCTTCGGGGAGGGGGCCGCCTCGCGGCGGCCGATCTCAATGAGGTCCCGCACCGCCTTGGAGACCGAGCGGGGGGTGATGCCGTGCGCGCGGTTGTACGCCTCCTGGATGGCGCGGCGGCGGTTGGTCTCGGCCACGGCGGCGCGGATGGAGCCGGTCAGGACATCGGCGTACATGACGACATGCCCGTCCAGATGACGGGCGGCGCGCCCGATGGTCTGGATGAGGGAGGTCTCCGAACGGAGAAAGCCCTCCTTGTCGGCGTCCAGAATGGCGACCAGCTGTACCTCGGGAATGTCCAGCCCCTCTCGGAGCAGGTTGATGCCCACCAGCACGTCAAACACCCCGAGCCGCAGGTCGCGAATGATCTCCATGCGCTCGATGGTCTCGACATTGTGGTGGATATAGCGCACCTTGATGGCGTGGGTGGTCAGGTAGTCGGTCAGCTCCTCCGCCATCTGCTTGGTCAGGGTGGTGACCAGCACCTTGCCGCCCGCCCCGACTGTCGCCCTGACCTCCCCGATCAGGTCGTCCACCTGCCCCTCAATGGGACGGATGAAGACCTGCGGGTCAATCAGACCGGTGGGTCGGATGAGCTGCTCGACCACCTGGGAGGAGCGCTCCTTTTCATAGGCGCCGGGGGTGGCGCTGACAAAGACGGCCTGGTTGATTTTCGCCTCAAACTCCTCAAAATATAACGGGCGGTTGTCATAGGCGGAGGGCAGGCGGAAACCGTAGTCGATCAGGTTCTTCTTGCGGGCGGTGTCCCCCCCGCTCATCCCCCGCACCTGGGGCAAGGTCACATGAGACTCGTCCACAAAGAGCAAAAAGTCGTCGGGGAAAAAGTCGAGCAGCGTGTACGGGGTCGCGCCGGGCGGGCGGCCGGTCAGGATGCGCGAATAGTTCTCCACACCCGAACAGGAGCCGATCTCCCGCAGCATTTCGAGGTCATACCGAGTGCGCTCGTAGATGCGCTGGGCTTCCAGCAGCTTGTCCCGGGCGCGGAAGTACGCCACCCGCTCCTGCAGTTCAGCCTCAATACTTGCCAGCGCCCGCTCCCGCTTCTCGTCCGAGACGGCATAGTGGGTAGCGGGGTAAATGGGGGCAAAGGAGAGGGTGCGCAGTACCTCGCCGGTCAGGGTGTTGACCTCGCTGAGCCGCTCCACCTCGTCCCCGAAAAACTCCACCCGCACGGCCTGGTCGGAGGTGGAGGCAGGCAGGACCTCCACCACGTCCCCCCGCACCCGGAACTTGCCGCGGGTAAAGCTGATGTCGTTGCGCTCATAGCTGATCGCCACCAGGCGGGCGATGAACTCGTCCCGTCCCAGCCGCTGTCCGGGGCGCACCGAGACCAGCAGTTTGCGGTACTCCCGGGGGTCGCCCAAGCTGTAAATACAGGAGACAGAGGACACGACAATGACATCCCGCCGTTCCAGCAGTGCCGAGGTGGCGCTGTGGCGCAGCTTGTCAATCTCGTCGTTGATCAGGGCGTCCTTTTCAATATACATATCCCGCCCGGGCACATACGCCTCGGGCTGGTAGTAGTCGTAATAGGAGACAAAGTACTCCACCGCGTTGTGCGGGAAAAACTCGCGGAACTCCGAGCAGAGCTGCGCCGCCAGGGTCTTGTTGTGCGCCAGTACCAGTGTGGGACGGTTGACGCGGGCGATGACGTTCGCCATGGTGAAGGTCTTGCCCGACCCGGTGACCCCGAGCAGGGTCTGCCGCCGGTCCCCCCGCTCCAGTCCTTCGACCAAGCGATCAATCGCCTGCGGCTGGTCGCCCGTGGGCTGAAAGGGACTGCGTAGCTGAAAAGTGTCCTGTTTCATAGGCAACTGACCACCTGCCGGGTGACGGCGTCGGCCAGTGCGCGGCTGCCCGCCTCCCCGAAATGCACCCAGTCGGTATAGTAGTCGGCGGGGAAGGCAGAGGCGGTGGTGTACAGATCGTTGACCTGCACGCCAAGCCGCTCCATCAGCTCGGCGGCGGCTTGGTTGTACGCCTGAATATCGCTGTTGCGACGGGTGAAGTCGGGGTGTGAGCGGCTCTCAATGACCGGGGTGGACAGGGCAAAGATTACCTGTGCGTCGGGAAAAAGGCGGCGAATGCGTCCATGAATGCGCTCCAGCACCTCTCCATACATGGCAAGCGAGGTGAAGGGCTCGTCCCCCTGCAGGCGCAGCACATCCCACAGTCCGTTGTTCCAGTGCACCACACGCACCGCCCTGCCCGCCCCCATCGCCTGTGCCCACTCGTGCAAATATCGCTGGGTATACTGGGCGAAACGGCAGTTTTCAGCCGGCTGGTGCACGCGGCACAAGCCCGCCAGCCGCTCCCTCACATACACGCCGTACCCCGGCGTGGTGGTGCCGCCGTATGCGATCGAATCGCCGAGCAACAAAACCTCTTTCATGCGCTGACTCCTTCCGGCGGGCGGGGAAAATCCCGCCCCGAGCATCCTATCTTACCTTTTATTGTACCACAAGAACAGCAAAAAGTAAAGCCGTGCGCCCAAATGCCGCCCGAAAAAATCAGAGGCCGGACTTGCCTTGTCTGCTGTGGGCAGGGCCGGCTTGCTTTTTTTGTCGGGGTGCGGGCAATATCTTGGATTTTTCTGTATAAATGCGTGCGGAATGGTAAAAATACCAGTAGTAACATTTCGAAAGGAAACAGGTACATGGATACAAAAGAAAAGAACACGGCCAAGACCCAAGCCTCGCGCATCCTATACATGGTGGTCGCGGCGGTCCTGTGCATCGGCGCGGTGGCCGCCGGGGTGGCGGCATCACTGGGGTTGTTTGCCCCGGGGGACCCCGGCACCGGCGATGTGGCAAACACCACCAGGGAGGTGCCGGTGGATACCGACGCCCTTCCCTCCTTCATCGCCCCCGCCGGCGGCGTGGTGTACAAGGAACACGATCTGAGCGTGCTGGTGTTTTCCAACACCCTGAACCACTGGCGCGTGCACCAGGGCATCGACATCGGCACCGCCGACGGCGCCGGTGTGCGGGCGGCGGCGGACGGCGTAGTCAGCAAAATTTACGACGACCCGATGCTGGGGGTCACCGTCGAAATCTCGCACAACGGAAATGCCCTCACCAGGTACTGCAACCTGAAAGACCAGCTCGCCTCCGGCGTGACGGTGGGCGCCACGGTGAGCGCCGGGCAGGTGATCGGCAGCGTGGGGGAGACCGCCCTTTCCGAAATGGCGGACGAGCCGCACCTGCACTTTGAGCTGCACATTGCCGGCAAAGCGGTTGACCCGCTCGCCTATATCACCGAGGAGAGCCAAGCCGCCTCTCTCACCGTTGATACTGCCTATGAGGGCTGATGCCGAGCAGTGAAAGGGATTGCCGCATGCCGTGCGAAAGGCGCACCTTGCGGCAATCCCTTTGCGGAAAAAAATGGGACTTGTTCGGGCGATTTTTGAAATTCGCTTGATTTTTACCGCCGTTTGTGTTATACTGTTCTGGAATTCTCTATGATGAGGTGACTTATGAGCAACATTGCGATACTCGGTCTTGGTGTCGTGGGCGGCGGTACAGCCGATTTATTGACCCAGAACAGCCGTCAAATCGCAGAGCAGGCGGGCGAAGAGGTCGTCATCAAATACATCCTTGACAAACGCCAGTTCCCCGACAGTCCGTACAAAGACAAAGTCATCAATGACTATGATGTGATCCTGAAAGATCCCTCGGTGGCGGTGGTCGCCGAGTTGATGGGCGGGGCGCACCCGGCGTATGAGTTTTCCCTGCAGGCGCTGCAGGCGGGGAAACACGTGGTGACCTCCAACAAAGAAGTGGTCTCGAAGTTCGGGGACGAGCTGCTGGCCGCCGCCAAAGAGGCGGGGGTCTCCTATCGCTTTGAAGCCAGCACGGGGGGCGGGATTCCCATCCTCTCCACCCTGACACGCGACCTTGCCGTCAATGAAATCGAGGAGATCAGCGGGATTCTGAACGGCACCACCAACTACATACTCACCCGGATGTATTCTGACGGTGCCTCCTATACCGACGCGCTGGAGGAGGCCAAACAGAGCGGCTATGCCGAGGCCAACCCCATCGACGACATCGGCGGGCTGGATGTCTGTCGTAAAATCGCGATTCTGGCGGCGACCACGACCGGCAAGCTGGTCACCTGCGACCGCATTCATACCGAGGGCATCACCGCCATCCGCGCCACCGACGTGGACACCGCCCACAAGTCGGGGTACACCGTGAAGCTCCTGGGTCGCTACCTGCGCGAAAAGCAGGAGTGCTTCATGGTGGTCGCGCCCTTCTTAGTCCCACTGGACAGCCCGCTTGCCAATGTCGCGGGGGTGAAAAACGCCATTTTGGTGCGGGGCAACTTTGTCGGGGACGTGATGTTCTACGGCAACGGCGCGGGTGCCTATGCCACCGCCAGCTCGGTAGTGGCCGACATTGTCGCCGCGCTGTGGGGCAGCCCGAGCGGGAAGGTCTGGAAAAAGAACAGCGAGGATATGCCCACCGATTTCAACCTCTTTGCCTGCCGGCACTACCTGTCCTTCATCGGCTGTGATGAGTATAACTTCCGCATTGTGTTCGGACAGGTGGAGTTTTTGCAGTCAAATGACGGTGAGTGCACCTTCCTCACCCCCGTGCTGACCGAGCGGGAGGTGGCCGACGGTCTGGCCCGCCTCGCCAAGGTCAGCGGCGGCGCCTCACTCGCCTCCCACCTGCGCGTGTACGAGCACCAATAAAGGGCAACGCGTCCCTTGACAGCGACACCACCCGGTCGGCATGAGACAAGAGGGCGGTCAGGTTGATGAGCGTCATCAGCCCCAGCAGGCCGTCGGTCAGCCCCCACAGCAGGGCGGGCGCCGACACACTGCCCACAATGATTGAGCAGCAGAACAGGCATAAGTAGCCTTGTCTGCTGCTTTCCTTTTGGGTGAAGTAGCGCAGGCAGCCGGTGCCGTAGTATGACCAGCAGAGGACCGTGGCATAGACAAAGACAAAGGCGGCGACACTGAGCAGCAGATCCGCCAGCCCCCCGTATGCCGTGCGGAAAGCGTCCAGCACCACCAGCATACCGCTGCCGGTCTCGCGCGGTAGCGGGTCAACCCGCAGCAACACCACCAGCGCGGTCAGGGTGCACAGCAAGAGGGTGTCCGCAAACACCTCGAAAATCCCCCACAGCGCCTGCTTGGCGGGAACTTTGGTGTCGGCGGTGGCGTGCGCCATGGGGGCGGTGCCGCACCCCGCCTCATTGGTGAGCAGGCCCCGTGTGCAGCCCAGCCGGAGCGCGTCCGAAAACAGAAAGCCCGCCACCCCGCCCGCCGCCGGGCGGAGCGCAAACGCCTCCCTGAAGATTCTGCCAAAGACGGCGGGCAGCGCCCGCCAGTCGGCAAGGATGATGTAGCCGGAAAAGAGGACGTAGAGCAGGCTCACAAGGGGGATGAGGTACAGGGTCACCCCGGAGATTTTGCGCGCCCCCCCGAACACCACGAGCGCGGTCAGCAGCGCCAGCGCCACCCCGCTCGCCAAAGGGGGCACGCCCAGCGTCCGCTCGCACACCTCGGCGACGGCGTTGCTCTGGATGACGCTGCCCATCATCAGGGAACACCCCAGACAGCACAGGGCAAAGACCGCCGCCGCAGAGCGGGAGAGTTTCCGGCTGCCCTGTATGTAAAACATAGCGGCGCTCTCGTAACCCCCCGCTGTCCGGCGGCGTTTGTCGACTGCCAGCAGAATTTCCGCGTACTTGATCAGCATGGCCAACAGGGCGCTGCACCACATCCAGAAGATCGCCCCCGCGCCGCCGTACACCAGCGCCAGCGCCACCCCCGCGATATTGCCGATGCCCAGCGTGCCCGCCATCGCCATGGTCAGGGCGCGAAAAGGTGAAGTTTGGTTGACAGTCCCCTCCTCTTTCGCCAGCATGGCGCGCAGGGTGCGCACGGGGTGTCGGAAGGGGAACCAGCCCAGCCGATGCCCGAGATACACCCCTGTCCCCAGCAACAGGAGGGGGACGCTGACCCCGAACAGATACTCATTCAAAAACAACAGCCAGTTTTGCATACAGCCACCTCATACCATTGTATGAGGGGCAGGGTGGCTCTATGAGCAAACAAGCAGGCGCCCGTCAAAAAGAGCTGCCGCAAAAGCCCGGCGAAAATCGTTTTGAACCGAAAGGTGTAAGGCGGCTCCGGTAATCCTTGTTGCACAGATACGCTGACGGATTTTTCGTCAGACAGAGGCTATGTTCGAAAATCGGAAAAAGATGGGCCTCAACAGTCCCGTCAACGCGCCCTAAGACTTGAGCTGCTTGAGACGCATAATGTCCTTGGGCGTGCAGTCGTAAAACTTGCGCACAAGTCTGCTAAAGTACTTTTCATCTGTAAAACCGCTGAGAAAGGCGGCTTGTTTCACAGAATATTTGCTGGACGCGAGCAATACTTCCGCATAGCGCAATCTTTTTTCCGTGATATAGCGGAGGGGGGATTTTCCGTGGATTTCCTTACATTTTTTACGGAAATAAGAGGGGCTGATATGGTAGGTTTGGCAGATGCTTTCCATGCGGAGCGCGGGATCAAGGTAGGAGTCCTCTATGGCTTGCAGGGCGAGAAAAAAGCAGTCGGAGGCTTTCAGTTCCTGTTTTTGCACCGTTTGCAGCAGGATTTCAGCCAATATCTCGTAAAACACCGCCGTGACCAAGTGCTGGTAGCCGATGCGCTGCGCTTTCCAAAGCGCGCATGCTTTTTCAAATAAGCATTTGAGCCGCGCGGAATTGGCAGGCTCAAAATTGCCAGGGGTCATGTTAGAAAGGGTGGTATGGAAGTGGATGGCATAGATTGCCCCGTCAGTATAGTGCGCTTCATAGCCTACCCCGGCGGGCATGAAAAAAACCGTGTCTTGCCCGGAGGCGAGGCGCTCCTCCCCCATCCGAAAGACCCCGTCGCCTTTAGCGCGATACGCCAAGGCACAAAAGTTGCGCGGTACCACATAGGTATCGGTGGCTTGCCAATTCATATGCAGGACGGAAACAATCCGGGCCCCGATATTTTCTCTCTGGTAGAACATAGACCCTCCTCTTTCGGCTGTTGACGATAGGATAGCACAAAAGAAGCGAAAAGTCCACCTTTTAAGTTGCTGTGTGGGTTTTTTCGCTTCTTTTCTGTGATATAATCAATGGTATCATACGCAAGGAGGTATTTGTATGCTGATAGAGATGGAAAGCTTTACAGCCGAGGCGGGGCGGTTCAGTTTTCATAGGGCAGTGAGGGCCAAAGCCCACCAAAGCTTGCACCGCGCTATTTTTCAGCAGCTTTGGCAGGGGTTTTGCGCCGGGTTATCCTCGATCGACTGGGAGGAAGACGGGCCGTTTTTCTTTGGCATAGGGGAAAGTGCGGACATTGAGCCGGGCGAACATGACTATGCCATCGCTATCACGGAAAGGGGCGTGTCTGTTGCGGCGCGAAATGAAACCTTTTTGAAGCATGGTTTTATGTCGCTGTTAGGACTCATTCAAATTGATTGCACCGAGCCGGGTCGGGAACGCTTTTCACTGCCGTGCGGCAGGGGGTTCGACAAGGGGGCGGTGGGTGTGCGGATGCTACATTTGTGCGTTTTCCCGGAGACCACCTTAGATTTTGTTCAAAAAACCATCCGGGCGTGCGGGGTGCTGAAATACACGCACCTTGTGCTCGAGTTTTGGGGCATGTATCGCTTTCGCTGCCTCAAAGAGCTTTCCTGGCCGCATGGGTATACCTATGAGGAGATCGCGCCCCTGCTCCGCGAGGCGGTGGATATGGGCATGGAGCTGGTCCCGATCTGGAACCATTTCGGGCATGCATCGGCTGGTAGGGTTGCGCATGGCAAACACGTAGTGCTTGACCAAAACCCCGCCCACGCACCCTATTTTACTCCGGATGGGTGGTGCTGGAATATACACGCTAACAAAACAAAGAAATTGCTCAAAAGCATCCGCGCAGAGCTCTATGAGCTGTTTGGGCACGGGCAGTATCTGCATATCGGGTGTGACGAGGCCTATACGTTTGGCAGAGATACCACTCACGGCCAAGCAATTGGTCAATACCTGGCGCAAATCATCGCCGAGGTCAAAGCCGAGGGGCGCACCCCTATCCTATGGGGAGACATGCTGCTGAGGCGGGCGGACTTAGCGGCAAGCGGCGATGAGAATACCTACATGACCTATGACTTTCCTGAAAAAACAAGGGACGAGATACTGGCCCATATTGACAAAGACGTGTTGATTGCCGACTGGCAATACGATGCCAAACATGCCCCCGTCAGAAGCTCAAAATTCTTTACCGACAGGGGGTACCCTGTAGCGCTGTGTCCGTGGTATGATTTCCAAAACCAAGCGGCTTGCGCCCAAACCGCCATCGACGGACAAATGCCCGTCATGGTCACGACCTGGCACACGCTCAGCGTCCATATGCCGTCCATCATCAATGGGGCAAGGTTGCTGTACCGTGGCAGCGCGCCAAACAACCACACCGCGTCTACCGACATGGCAGCGCTTGTGCGAAAGGTTTTTTTCGCCGGCGGGGACTATGCCAAGGCCGGTTGGTCAAAATACCAAGTGGCGGATAGAACATAAATGTTGCCGACTATTCTCATCATCCTTGTTGTGGGCAGCACCGCCCTGCAGTCGCTGAGCACCAAATTAGCCGCCAAAACCGGGCAAAGCGTTTCGAGCTTTAATGCCCAAAAGGCTTTGTCGGCGCTTGCCCTGTTTGCGGCACTTGCCCTGGGCGGTTTTGTCTGGCATGGGCAGACGGTGCTTTTCGGGGGACTGTACGGGTTGCTGCTCAGCCTTTCCATGCAGAGCGGGTACTATGCGCTGCGGTACGGCCCGGTATCGCTGAGTAGCCTGCTTGCCTCTTTCTCGCTGGTCATTCCGCTGCTATACGGGTTTTTCTTCCTGTGGGAGACATTCACCGCCGTCCAGGGCATTGGGTTGGCGCTTCTTGCCCTGTGCCTCATCCTCAGCCGTAAAAAAGGGCCGGAGAAAAAAGCGGTTAGCTTCCGGTGGGCTGTTTATATCACCCTGACCGTTATTGCCAACGGCTTTTGCGCCATCATCCAGATGGCGCATCAAAACCTGTTTCAGGGTTTGTATCATGCCGAATTTATGGTGTTTGCCATGATGGTGAGCAGCGCGATTTTTTTGAGCGCGGGCTGCGTCAAAAAAATAGGCGGCATCATGACAGTGCCGCTGCCTGTGCCGACAAGCAAAGGCTCGGCGGCTGGGCAGGTGATACCGCCGCAAACGCTTGAGACGCGCCCCCTTGGGGCGCGTCTCAAGCAAGGCTTTTTGTACGGCGTTGCCGCCGGGGCGCTCAACGGAACAGCCAACTACTTGACATTGGTGCTGATCGGTCAAGTCAAGGCATCCGTGCTGTTTCCGATCCTGTCTGCCTGCACCATATTGACGACGTTCGTTTTGGGCGCCGCTTTCTTTCGAGAGAGATACAGCCGCTGGCAGCTCATGGGGGTCATGATGGCTGTGGCTTCGGTTGTCTTGCTCCGGCTATGAGTGCCGCGCCCGGAAAGCACCCTAAGTGTTTTTGGCGGCCGACTGGGCTTTCAGGCGGCGGCCGGTGTTCAGAATCTGCTTGCGCAGGCGGAGGGATTTGGGCGTGACCTCGATCAGCTCGTCCGCGGTGATGAACTCAATGGCCTCCTCCAGCGACATTTGGCGGGGGGTAATCAGGCGCAACGCCTCATCTGCCCCGGTGGAACGGATGGCGGTCAGGTGCTTTTTGCGGCAGACGTTGACGGTGATGTCGCCCGGCTTGGGGTTCTCGCCCACAATCATGCCCTCGTACACCGGTGTGGCGGGGCCGATAAAGAGCGGGCCTCTGTCCTGCGCGTAATACAGACCGTAGGCCGTGGTCTCGCCCGCTTCGCTGGCGACCAGAGAGCCCCTGAAGCGCATGGTGACATCCCCCTTGTAGGGGCCATAGCCGTCATAGGTGGAGTTCAGAATGCCCTCGCCCCGTGTGTCGGTCAAAAACTCGCTCCGATACCCGAACAGACAGCGGGCGGGGATGTGAAAGATCAGGCGGAAGCGGTTGCCGCGCGGCTGCATATCCTCCAAGGTGCCCTTGCGGGCGCCCAGCTTTTCCATGACCGTGCCGGTATACGCCTCGGGGACGTCCGCCGTCACCCGCTCCATGGGCTCGTGTTTGACCCCGTCCACGGTCTTGAACAGCACCCGGGGGTTGGAGCACGCCAGCTCATAGCCCTCACGGCGCATGGTTTCCACCAGAATGGACAGGTGCATCTCGCCCCTGCCGGCGACCAGAAAGCTGTCGGTGGTGGCGCCGTCGCTGACCCGCAACGACACGTCGCGCAGCAGTTCGCGGTAGAGCCGCCCGCGCAGGTGGCGGCTGGTGACATACTTGCCCTCCCTGCCGGCGAAAGGGCTGTCGTTGACCATAAAGGTCATCTCCATGGTGGGCTCGCCCACCCGGACAAATTCCAGCGGCTCAATCTGCTGGGGGCTGGTGACGGTGTCCCCGATATTGATGTCCTCCGCGCCCGAAAAACAGATCACGTCCCCCACTATCGCCTCGGTCACCGGCACTCTTTTCAGGCCCTCGAACTGGTACATGGAGACGATTTTGGCGCGCCGAGAGGCGCTCTTGTCGTGAAAGTTGGAGATGGCGACCTCGGTGTTCTGGCGCATGACCCCGCGCTCGATGCGTCCGATGGCGATCCTGCCGACATAGTCATTGTAGTCAATAGTCGAGACCAGCATCTGCAGGGGGGCCTGCTCGTCCCCCTCCGGCGCGGGAATATAGCGCAAAATGGTGTCAAACAGGGGGGCGAGGTCGGTGCCCGGCTCCTCCTGGCGGTAGGAAGCGGTGCCTGCCCTGCCCGAACAGTAGAGGATGGGGGACTCCAGTTGCTCGTCCGAGGCGTCCAGCTCCATGAGCAGCTCCAGCACCTCGTCCTCGATCTCGTGCAAACGGGCGTCCGGCCGGTCAATCTTGTTGACCACCACAATCACCCGGTGCTGCAGCGCCAGGGCGCGTTCCAGTACGAAGCGCGTCTGGGGCATGGGGCCCTCGGCGGCATCCACCAGCAACAGCACCCCGCTGACCATCTTCAGGATGCGCTCCACTTCCCCGCCAAAGTCGGCGTGGCCGGGGGTGTCGATCAGGTTGATTTTCACGCCCTGCCAGTACACCGCGGTGTTTTTCGCCAAAATGGTGATACCCCGCTCGCGCTCGAGGTCGCCCGAGTCCATGACCCGCTCCTCGGTCACCTGGTTCTCTCGGTATATCCCGCCCTGGCGCAGCATTTCGTCCACCAGGGTGGTTTTGCCATGGTCTACATGGGCAATAATGGCGATGTTTCTGAGATCGTTTCTTTTCATCGGGTTCCGTCCTTTTGTACAAATCAACTCTATCATTATAGCACAACTTTCACAAAACACAATGGGGAAATTCTATTTTTTTCAACTTTTTTTGTACTTGACAAAGCCACAGGAATATGGTATCATCAATGGCAAGTAAAGGCCCTGACCGACACAGATGTGCCGATCACGAGCTTCCACAATTAAAAACATGCAGGGGTGCCATTTGGCTGAGACGGAGACATCCGAACCCTTTGACCTGATGCGGACAATGCCGCCGTAGGGAGCTTTTGCGAGACGCACGCTTCCTGTAAGCGTGCGTCTCTGTTTGGTCAAGGAATGCCCCCGCAGAAAGAGGACCACATGAAAAACAGACTGCAAACTTTGGTGCTGTGCGCCATGATGTTGGCTTTGGCGTTTGTGCTGAGCCTGTTCAAGTTTGACGCGCCCTTCCGCCTCGGCGGGTCGGTGACGGCTTGCAGCATGCTGCCGCTGCTGGTGGTGGCGGCCAAGTACGGCTACAAGTGGGGTGTGCCCACGGCGTTTCTGTACGCCCTCATTCAACTGCTGCAGGGGGTGGTGGAAGGCGATGTGTTTGTCTGGCTGGAGACGGGCGGGGCGGTACTGCTCTGCGTGCTCTTTGACTACCTGGTCCCCTTCACGGTGCTGGGACTGGGGGGGTTCTTGCGCAAAAGGGGCCGTTTGGGTATCTATATTGGCATGGCGACGGTGATGGCGGCGCGCTTTGTGTCCCACTTTATCACCGGCGTGGTCATCTGGGGTCAGTGGGCGGAGGGCAGCTCCCCCTTTATCTACTCCCTGCTCTACAACGGCGGCTACATGCTCCCCGAGATCATTCTGACCGTGGCGGCGGCAGCCGTCCTGTTCGAGAGCCGTGTGCTTAACATCGGGGAAAAAACCGCCTCTTGACAAAGACACCGCAAACGCGGTATACTGAAAGCGAACCAGAAAACGGCGCAATCGCGCGGTACTATGCCGAAAGGTCGTACCGTGAGGAAAGTCCGGGCTTCACAGGGCAGGATAACGGATAACATCCGCCGAGGGCGACCTCAGGGCAAGTGCAACAGAGATATACCGCCGAACTTTGTTCGGTAAGGGTGGAACGGCGAGGTAAGAGCTCACCGAAAGCGACGGTAACGCCGCTTTCCTGTAAACCCTATCCGAAGCAACACCTTTCAGAGCGTGCAAACGACGGTGCCCGCCGGCATCTGAATGGTGGCAGGAGCATGTCTCCGAGCCGTCTGGCGACAGGCGGCAAAGATAGATGATTGCGGTCTGCCGACCGCGTCGTCACGGGAGCTCTCCCGACGGCGACGCGCGGGGCAGGCACAGAACCCGGCTTACAAGTTTTCTGGTTCCACCGCGCGTGTCATCTGGCGCCCCTGTGTCCGTGAGGACATGGGGGCGCGGTTGTTTTTCGGGCGGCGGGCTGGCTTTTTTTGTCGGGCGGTTTTTTTGTCGGGCGGTTTTTTTGTCGGGCGGGCGGGCTTTTTTTGTCGGGCGGGCGGGGATTTTTGCCTTGTGTGACAGGATTTACATTTCGTACTTGCAAAAAAGGCCGATAGTGACTATAATAATAGTGAAGTCTATTGATATCGGAGTTTTCGCTTGCGCCGCTTTGATAACCTTGCCTTTCTCCTTACGCAGCCCGTCGCCCTGCTGGGGGGCGGGGTGTCGGGTCTGGCCGTCCTGCGTTTTCTGTACGAGCGGGGCGCGCGCCAAATCTCGGTGCGGGACCGCGCGCCCTTTTTGTCCCTGTCGGCGGAGATGCAACGCTATGCCGGCCTGCCCGGTGTGACGTTTCAGTGCGGGGAGGATTACCTGCGGCGGCTGAACGAGCCCGTCATTTTCCGCACGCCGGGCATCCGCCCCGACCTGCCCGCCCTGATCGATGCCCGGGGGCGGGGCGCCGTGGTGCTGGGGGAGGTCGGGCTGTTCTGCGAGCTGACCCCCGCCACCCTCCTGGCCGTCACGGGCAGTGACGGCAAGACCACCACCGCCACCCTCACCGCCGCCCTGTTGCGGGCCGAGTCGGAGCGGCGGGCGGCGGACGGGGAGACCCCTTTTCGGGTGTTCCTTGGGGGCAATATCGGGCAGCCGTTGCTCTCCCGCCTCCCCGAGATGAGCCCCGGCGACTATGCGGTGCTGGAGCTGTCCAGCTTTCAACTGATGGACCTGTCCTGCGCGCCCCTGCGTGCCGCGCTACTGAACGTGACCCCCAACCACCTGAACTGGCACACCGATATGACCGAGTATGCCGCCGCCAAGCGCCGAGTGCTGGAGCGCGCGCAACGCGGGGTGCTGAACGCCGACAATCCCTATACCGCCGACTGGGCCCGGGAGGGAGACACCCTGTTTTCCCTCACGCAAAGTCCGCGGGAGCTGCGGGAGCGCTTCGGCGCGGCGCATGATTTTGTCTGCCTCACGGGCGGGCACGTCTGTCTGGTCAAGGGGCAGACGACGACCCCCCTTTTGTCGGCGGACGGATTACGGCTCCCCGGCCGGCACAACCTTGCCAACCTGATGGCGGCGGTGGGGCTGTGCGACGGGCCGGTGGCGACCACGGTCTTTGCCGACGTGGCGGCTTCCTTTCAGGGGGTGCCGCACCGGCTGGAATATGTGGGGCAAATCGGGGGGGTTCACTGCTACAACAGCTCGATTGACACCACGCCTGCCCGTACCGCGGCGGCACTGGATGCCCTGCCCTGCCGTCCGGTCGTCCTCTGCGGCGGCTCGGATAAGGGGGTGTCCTACGAGCCCCTGGCCGACGCGCTGTTGCGCCGGGCGGGCGGGGTGGTGCTGACCGGGCACACCGCTCGGGCGATCGAGGCGGCGCTGACGGCGCACCCGCTGTATGAGCGGGAACGCCTGCCCATGGAGCGGGTGGCGGACTTTGTGCAGGCCGTTCGGACGGCCCACCGCATGGCGGGCACGGGCGGGACGTTGCTGCTCTCCCCCGCCTGCGCCAGTTTTGATACCTTTACCGACTACGGGGCGCGGGGCGACGCCTTTCGTCAAATACTGCTGGAAATGAGGTAAGTTATGGAGCAATACAAACGCCTGCTGCGGGCGCTGTCCGGGATGATGAGCGTCTCCGGGCAGGAGCGGACAACGACCCGAGCACTGCAAGAGCTACTGGGCACCGCCGTGGATACCCTCACCTGCGACCGCCTGGGCAACCACCTGTGCCTCAAGCGGTGCGGCCGGGCGGGAGCGCCGCTTCTGATGATTGACACCCACTTTGACCAGGTTGGCATGGTCGTGACCGGGGTGGGAGAGGACGGCTTTCTGTCGGTCTCCAACATTGGGGGGGTAGACCCCCGACTGCTGCCCGCCGCGGAGGTCTGCGTGTGGGGTCGGGAATGTGTGTACGGCGTGGTTGCCTCCACCCCGCCTCACCTGCAAAGGGCCGACTCGGCGGACAAGCTCCGCCCCATGGACACGCTGCTCATTGACACGGGCTACAGCCGCGCGAGGGCGGAGGAGCTGATTCCCATCGGCTCTCCCGTGAGCTTTCGCACTGCCGTGGTCGAGCTGGCCAATGACCGGCTGGCGGGGCAGGGCTTTGACAACAAAGCCACGGCCGCCGCCGTGCTGCACGCGCTGTCCGGACTTTCGGCACGGGAGATGGCGTATGATGTGGCGTGGGTGCTCTCGGCCTTTGAGGAAACCAGCCGGCTGTCCGCCGGCGTGACGGTGGGCGCGTTTCAGGTGCGCCCCGAGTTGGCGCTGGTGCTGGACGTCAACTTCGCGCAGGGGCCGGGGGTGGAGCCGCCCGCCGGCATCAAAATGGGGGGCGGGCCCGGCGTGACCCTCTCGCCCATGACCCACCGCGCGCTCACCCGACGGGTGATGGCGGTGGCCGCCTCAAGCGGCATTCCCTATCAGACGGTAGCGGAGGCGGCCAGTACCGGCACGCACAGCAACACCCTGCCCCTGCTGCTGGAGGGCATTCCCACCGTGGATATGAGCCTGCCCCTGTCGGGGATGCATACGGCGGTGGAGTGCGTCAGTGCCGCCGACGGGGTGGCACTGTCAAAACTGCTGCGGCTGCTGATCTGTGACAGCACGCTGACCGAGGAGGTGTACCAATGAACCGCGATATCGAACTGCTCCGGCGGCTCTGCCTGCTCTTTGGTCCCTCGGGCTGTGAGGGCGAGGTACGTTCGGCGATCCGGGAGAGTATCCGTCCCTGCGTGGACGAGCTGGAGCAGGACAAACTGGGGAACCTCATCGGGTATGTGGACGGGGCGGACAACAGCCGCACGCTGATGATTGCCGCGCATATGGATGAGGTCGGCATGATGATCACCAACATTGAGAGCAGCGGACAGCTGCGCTTTGACACGGTGGGCGGCATTGATGCCGCGGTGCTGTGCGGCAAGCGGGTGGTGGTGTGGGGGCACGACCGGACACGTCTGCCCGGGATCATCTCCGCCAAGCCCATTCACCTGCAATCAAAGGAAGAAAGAGAGAAAGCAACCACCCGCAAGTCGCTCTATATCGATATCGGCGCCTCCGACCGGGCCGACGCACAGCGACTGGTTTCGGTGGGAGACTTCGCGGTGTTTGACTCGGACTTTGTCCGTTTCGGAGAAGCAGAGCGGCGCATGAAGGGCAAGGCGATTGACGACCGGCTGGGCTGTGCCGTCATGATCTCGGTCCTGGAGCGCCTGCGCGCGGAGGGGACCGTGCCGCCGGTGCGGCTGGCGTTTGCCTTCACCGTGCGGGAAGAAGTGGGCTTTTCGGGTGCCAAAACCGCCGCCTACCGTATCAACCCCTCCCATGCGGTGGCACTGGAGTCCACTGCCATTGCCGACCTGCCCGACGTGTCCGCTCATGAGCGGGTGGGGGACATGGGGCGGGGCGGCGTGCTCTCCCTGGCCGACAAAGGGGCGCTGTACTGCCGCGCCTTTGTCGGGTATGCCCTGTCGGTGGGGCGGGAAAAGGACATCCCCGTACAGCTCAAGCGGTATGTGTCGGGCGGCAACGACGCCCGCCATATCCAGCAAAGTGCCGCTGGGGTGCGGGTGCTGGCGCTCAGCGCACCCACACGCTACCTGCACAGCGCCAGCTGTGTGGCGGACCTCGCCGACTACCGCGCCATGCAAAAGTTGGTGTATGAAATGATTGTCGGCTTTGGCCGCTACCTTGCGAAGGAGGACATGTAAGATGTACCAAACACTCAAAGAACTCTGCCGCATCAGTGCGGTCTCGGGCAACGAGCGCGCGCTGGGAGAGAAAATACGGACCCTGATCGCCCCCCATGTCACCCAGTGTCACTTTGACACGCTGGGCAACCTCATTGCCTATCGGAAAGGGCGGGCAGCGCAGCCCGAGCGCGTGATTTTTGCCGCGCATATGGACGAGGTGGGCTTTCTGGTCAACTTCATCGAGGAGAGCGGCTTTCTCCGCTTCGCCCCGCTGGGCGGCGCGAGCCTGACCGCTGCCCTTTACAGCCCGGTGGTCTTTGCCGGCGGCTGCCGCGGGCTGCTACTGCCCGAGACGGAGAGTCTGTCCAAGCCGAGCATTGAGCACTGCTATGTGGATATCGGAGCGAAAAACGCCAAAGAGGCCGCCAAGCGGGTACGCGTGGGCGAGACCTTTTCGCTCGCCCCCTCGCTGAGCGCCCTGACGGGGAGCCGCTGGGCAGGCCGGCCGCTGGACGACCGGGTGGGCTGTGCCGTGCTGATTGAGGCGGCGCGGCAGATGGCCGAGCCCGAAAACGACGTGTATTTTGTTTTCAGTGTACAGGAGGAGGTGGGGTGTCGCGGGGCCCGCACCGCCGCCTATGCCATCCGTCCCGACTATGGCTTCGCGGTGGATGTCACCACCGCCGCCGACCAGCCCGCCGACAAGGTCAGTGTCACCAAACTGGGCGACGGGGCCGCCATCAAGGTCAAGGACAATTCGGTCATCTGCGACAGCCGTCTGGTGGCGCGCATGGGTGAGCTGGCCCGCGCCCGGGGCATCCGCTGCCAGTATGAGGTACTGACCGCGGGCGGCACCGACGCCTCGGTCATCCAGCTGGCGGGCAGTGGGGCGGTGGTGGGGGGCATCAGCATCCCCACGCGCAACATCCACTCCGCCGTGGAAGCGGTGGACAAGGGGGATGTGCTGGCCGCCGCCAAGCTGGTGGCGGCGCTGGCCGAATGCCCGACAGGACAGCTTGTTGAGGGTGGGGAGGGGCGCGCATGAGCCCCTCCGTGTCCCCGGCCGCCCTGGCCGATGAAGCGGAGGCGGCGCTGCAAGGTACCTTCCGTGAGATAGACCGCCGCGCCGAGGCGCATACCGCCGAGATCCTGCGCGCCTTTCAGAAACACCGTGTGTCCGCCGCCATGTTTGCCCCCACCGACGGGTACGGGTATGACGACCGCGGCCGGGACACGCTGGAGCTGGTCTGGGCGGAGGTGTTCGGGGCGGAGGCGGCGCTGGTGCGCCACCAGATTTGCTCCGGGACGCACGCGCTCGCCATCGGGCTGTTCGGCCTGCTCAGACCGGGGGATGTGTTGCTGTCACTGACCGGCAAGCCCTATGACACCCTGGATGAGGTGATCGGGCTGCGGGGGGTGAGCGGAGCGGGCTCTCTCGCCGACTTTGGCGTGCGGTATGAGCAGGTGGAGTTGCTGCCGGACGGCCTGCCGGACAGTGCGGCGATCCGGGCGGCTCTTGCCCGGTTGGGGCGGGCGGTCAAGGTCGCCTTCATCCAGCGGTCAAAGGGCTACGCCAACCGGCAGTCGCTGTCGGTCGCCCAAATCGGGGAACTGGCGCGCCTGGTCAAAGACTGCCTGCCCGACACCTATGTGGTGGTGGACAACTGCTACGGTGAGTTTGCGGACGACGCCGAGCCGAGCGCCGTGGGGGCAGATTTAGTGATCGGGTCGCTGATCAAAAACCCCGGCGGCGGCATGGCCGAGTCGGGGGGGTACTTAGCCGGCACACGGGCGGCGGTCGACCTCTGCGCGGGCCGCCTGACCGCGCCCGGCGTGGGGGCGGAGATCGGGGCGTCGCTGGGGCAGAACAAGTCCCTGTTCAAGGGGCTGTTCTACGCGCCGCACAGCGTGGCGCAAGCCCTCAAAACCATGCACTTTGCCGCCTACCTGTTTGAGGGGATGGGGCTGGTCGCCGCTCCCCGCTGGCAGAGCCGGCGTTACGATATCATTCAGACGATTGAGTGCGGCAGCGCGGAAAAGCTGGTGGCGCTCTGCCGGGGGATCCAGCACGGCTCGCCCGTGGACGCCTTCCTTTCCTGTGAGCCGTGGGACATGCCGGGGTACAGCGACCCGGTCATCATGGCGGCGGGTACCTTCACCCAGGGCGCCTCGCTCGAGCTGTCGGCCGACGGCCCGCTGCGCCCCCCCTATACCGCCTACCTACAGGGGGGGCTGACCTACGAAAGCGGCAAGTTCGGCATTCTATCCGCCGCCGAGGCGCTGCTGCGCCTGCGGTGAGCCGGCGCGGACGCTGCCCGCTCCGCGGGGTTTGACTGACCCTGCGCATTTTGACCCGAAAGGTTATATCCTATGAAAAAAATCGCTTGTTTGTTCTGTTGCCTGTTGCTCGCGTTGGCACTGTCTGCCTGCGGGCAGGAGCTCCCGGATGCCCCCGAGGGGATGCAGCTGGCCTCCGACCCCGCCCGGCACGGCTACTCCCTGTACCTGCCCGAGGACTGGCACTTCAGCTACGGCGGGGGGGTGTGGCACGCCTATGCCTCGGCGGTGGACCCCACCGCGCTGACCGTGAGCCTGATCTATCCCGACGCCGAGGATCTCTCCGCCTACTGGGCGGACAGCCAGGCCGGCTTCCGGCAGTATTTTGAGGGGTATGAGGTGCTGAGCGAGCCTGCCGCCGCACAGGTGGGGGGCCGCGCGGCCTTTCAGGTGAGCTACCGAGGGCGGTACCGGGAGGCGGACTACGGCTTCATCCAGTACTTTGTGCTGCCCGGGACACCGGCTTCGCAAAGCACCCCGCCACCGACCGACCCGTCGCAGACCGACCTGTCGCAAGGGCTGTTGGTCTTTACCTACCAGGCAAAAACAGCGGCAGAGGGGGAGAGCCTCTATGACCGCCACCTGCCCGAGCTGACGGCGGTGGTGGGGAACTTTGCCTTCGCGGGAGCGTTGCCCCCGCCCACTCCGGATGTAGCGAATACCGGTGCGGCGGCGCCGGAGGGCATGAAGCTCGCCTGCGACCCGCTCCTGACGCGCTACTACCTGTATGTGCCCGCCGACTGGACAGTCGCCCTGTCGAGCGGCGCGGTCAGCGCGTATGCCCCCCTCCATGCCGCCGCCGTCACCGCGCAGGAGGTGGAGCCGTCCGCCGACTCGGTGCTGGACTACTGGGAGACCCTGCGGGAGCAGTACGAGCGGTACTACCAAAACCTGACGGTGGTCCATGAGACCCTGAGCGCCGAGCAGGTCGAGTCGGTGGACGACCGCCCCGCCTACCGCTACGAGTTCACGGGGGAAAAGGACGGGGTGCTCTACCGGGTCCGGCAGTACATCATCGTCAAAAGAACCGGGCTGTACAGCGGGGTGTACCTGCTGACTTACAGCGCGCGGGAGGACGGGGACCCCTCGCCCTTTGAGGAGTACCTGCCCGACGCCGAACAAATCAAACAGGAGTTTACCTTTCGATAAATGAAACACCAAGTCTATCTGGACCACGCCGCCACCACCCCCATGAGCGCGCAGGCGCAGGCCGCCTACCTGGCCGCCTGTGACCCCCGCTATGCCAACCCCTCCTCCCGCCATGACGCCGGCAGGGCTGCCGCAGGACTGCTGCGGGAGGCGCGGGAGTCGGTGATGCTCGCCCTGGGCGCCCGGGAGGGGGAGCTGATCTTTACCTCGGGGGGGACCGAGGCGAACAACCTGGCCTTGCTGGGTCGGGTGTTCGCCAAAGAGCGCTTTGCGGGCGGGCGGATCCTGCTCGGGGAGGGCGAACATCCCTCGGTCGCCGCCACCGCCGCCTACCTTGAAAAGCGGGGATTCACCCTGTCCCTGATTCCTACCCGGGGCGGGGTGGCGGACCTCGCGGGGCTGGAACGCGCGACGGGGCCCGATGTGGTGCTGGTCAGCCTGATGAGCGTGAACAACGAGACCGGCGCGCACTACGACCTGCCCGCGGTGGCAGAGCTGGTGCGCCGGCACTGCCCGGGCGCCGCGCTGCACACCGACGCCACCCAGGCGTTTTGTAAAGTTTCCTTTACCCCAGCCTCGCTGGGCGTGGATCTGGTGACGGTGAGCGGGCATAAGATGGGCGGCCCGATGGGGGTGGGGGCGCTGTGGGTCTCGCCCGCCCTGTGGCAGAGCAAGGGGCTCTCTCCCCTGCTGGCAGGGGGCGGACAGGAGGGGGGGATGCGCTCGGGGACCGAAAATGTGCCCGCCATCTCTGCCTTCGGGGCGGCCTGCCGGGTCGGACGGGCGACCTTTGCGACAGACACGGCGCACCTGGCCTCGCTGCGGCAGGGATTGGTGGAGCGGCTGCAAAGCGACCCGCTGCTGCAAGGGGTCACGCCCAACCTGCCCCCGCGCGCCGCGCCGCATATCCTCAGCCTCACCCTGCCCGGCGTGCGGGCGGAGACCATGCAAAACTATCTCTCCCGCATGGGGGTGTATGTATCGTCGGGTTCTGCCTGCTCGTCCAACGCCAAGCGCGCCCGGGCTTCCGCCGCCCTGCTCGCCTACGGGCTGGACCAAGAGACAGCCGCCTGCACCCTGCGGGTCAGCTTCGGGACGGCCAACACGGCGGGCGACCTTGACGCCTTTTGCCGTGCGCTGGCGGACGGGCTGGCGTTGCTGACAAGCGCGTAAGAAAGCGCCCCGACACCAGATCGGGACGCTCCCTGTGCGCAGTACCAAAGGGCACGATGAGGGGCAATATCGGTACCAAAACAAAGTTTCGGACGGATAAGCACCGTCAAACGGCTATCTCGGGCACCATCAGGCACAAAGCCAGGTCAGCTGTACTCCACGGCACCGACCGAGTCGGTCAATGACTGGACGATGAGCTGCATATCCGCTTTTGTCTTGGCTTGTTTTGCACGGTCAATCACCTTTTCCTGCTCCGCATCGCTCATGGATGCAAAAGTCTGCATCGCGTGTTTGTTTTGTGCCATGGCATACATGAGGCCAAGTGGCATTTCCTTTGCTTCCGACATCACGGACATCCTCGCCTCGGGTCATGTGATGATGTGACATGAACCCCACCATCTTTTTCGACCCTGCTGTTAGTATGGCGGTCTTTGCGGCGGCTATTCCATTTCATATCAAAAAACGGAGAGTACACATGCAACACTTTTTTCCTGCCAAAATCATTTTACCGAATTTTCAAAAGGTGGACGGGCAGCAGTGGGCGGTCATCGCCTGCGACCAGTTCACCGGGGAGCCGGACTACTGGGCGGCGGTCGAGGCCCTGGTGGCGGACGCCCCCTCCACGTTGCGCCTGACCCTGCCCGAGATCTTTTTGGAGCAGGCCTCTACCGACCGAATCCGGGCCATCAACCGCGCCATGGACACCTATGCCGGGCGACTGCTCACCGAGCACGAGCCCTCGTATGTGTACCTCGAGCGGGTCCAGGCGGACGGCCGGGTACGGCGGGGGCTGGTGGGCATGATCGACCTGGAGGACTACTCCTTCGCGCCCGACGCCGACACCCCGGTGCGCTCCACGGAGGGGACGGTTGCCGAGCGCATCCCCCCGCGGGTCGCCATCCGCGCGCAGGCACGGCTGGAGCTGCCGCATGTCATGCTGCTCTTTGACGACCCCGGACATACCGTGCTGGCCCCCTTTGACGCGCTGACGGTGCAGCCGCCCAGCGCCTATGACTTCCCGCTGATGCTGGGAGGCGGTCATGCGCGGGGCTGGTTTGTGCCCGCCACCGAGCAGGCGGCGCTGAACGCCCGTCTGGCCGCCCTGGTGACCGACGAGGCGCGGCGGAAGAAGTACGGGCACTGTGAGGGCGCCCCCCTGCTCTTTGCCGTGGGGGACGGCAACCATTCGCTTGCCACCGCCAAAACCATCTATGAATCCTATAAACAGCAGGACCCGGTAGCCGCCGCCGCCTCGCCCGCCCGCTATGCGCTGGTGGAGATGGTGAATATCCACGACCCCGCCCTCGACTTTGAGCCCATCTACCGGGTGCTGACCGACCTCAAACCCGGGGAAGCCGAGCGGCTGGTCGGGGCATTGCGGGCGTACGCCGAGGGGCTGTGCCATCCCGTGCGGACGGGCTACCCTGCGCAGAGTATTGTCTGCCTGAGCGGCGGGCGAACACAGACGGTGCACCTGCCCTGCGGGGCGCACTCGCTGGCGGTGGGCACGCTGGACAAGTTCTTGGAGTCGGTCTCACACACCGGCAAGCTCGACTATATCCACGGCAGGGAGTCGCTGGCGGCGCTGGCGGCGGACGAGTGCTCCCTCGGCTTTCTGTTTGAGGGCATGGGCAAAGGGGAGCTTTTTGCCGCGGTCATGCGGGACGGGCCTCTGCCCCGCAAAACTTTCTCTATGGGGCACGCCAAAGACAAGCGTTACTATATTGAAGCAAGGAAAATCCGGGCATGATACAGGTGACCCTCCTCACGGTTGGGCGTCTGAAAGAGGGCTACCTCCGGGACGCCTGCGCGGAATATGAGAAGCGGCTCTCGGCCTTTTGCCGCCTGTCTCGCTCCGAGCTGCCCGAGGCGAAAGTGCCCGACGAGGGGCAGCCGGGGCAGGTGGAGGCCGCCCTTGCCGCCGAGGGGGCGCGGATACTGGCGGCCATGCCGCCGGACGCCTACAAGGTCGCCCTGTGCGTGGAGGGGCAAAGCTACGACTCCCCCGCCCTGGCCGGACAACTCGAGCAGGCGCTCGCCCGGCGAGGCAAGCTGTGCCTGGTCATCGGCTCCTCGCACGGACTGCACCGCACGGTCAAGGAGGCGTGTGACCTCTGCCTCTCCCTCTCCCCCCTGACCTTTCCGCATCAGCTCACCCGGGTGCTGGCGCTGGAGGTGCTCTACCGCTCTTTCACCATCACGGCCGGGAAAAGGTACCACAAATGATCCTGCCCCACGATTTTTACCGTCGGCACGCCCCCGAGCTCGCCCCTGCCCTGCTGGGCAAGTTTCTGTGCGTGCGGGGGGCGGACGGACAGACCCGCCGCGCCCGTATCACCGAGACAGAGTGCTACTTCGGGGAGGGCGACACCGCCTGTCACGCCCGCGCGGGCAAAACCCCCCGTACCAAACCCCTGTATGAGTCGGGGGGCATCGCGTATGTCTACCTGTGCTACGGTATCCACTGCCTGTTGAACGTGGTCGCGGGGGAGGCGGACTTCCCCGAGGCGGTGCTGCTGCGGGGGGTGGAGGGCGCGCGCGGCCCCGGACGGCTGACCCGTGCGATGGGGGTGGATCTGTCCGATAACGGCGCGTCTTTCACCGAGGGCGGCCGGCTGTGGGTGGAGGACGACGGGACACGCTACCGCTACACCACCGCGCCCCGCGTGGGCATCGACTATGCCAGCGCCGAGGACCGCGCGCGCCTGTGGCGGTTCATCATCGGGCCTGCCCGCCCCTGAGGGGCCGCCCTTGAGGGCCCGCCCTTGGGGGCCGCTCGAGCGTCAAAGGTTATGCAAAATGCCCCTGCCTGACCCGATGGATGGGGCGAGGCGGACACCAAAAGCCATGAAAAAGTATCAAACCCCCCGCCTAACCGGCTCTATGAGCAGGAATAGGCGGGGGGCTTTCTATGGTGCGTTACGCCAGCAGGGCGGTGAGTTTGGCGCGGATGGCAGTGAGCATGTCCGCCGTGGTGACCGTCCGCACATCATCCCCGCACAAAATGGCGAGGTCGCCGGTCATGATGCCGTCGCCGATGGTATCAAGGCAGGCCTGCTCCAGCTTGTCGGCAAAGGCGCAAAGCTCGGGGGTGCCGTCCAGCTGCCCACGCTTGCGCAAAGCGCCGCTCCAGGCAAAGATGGTCGCCATGGGGTTGGAGGAGGTGCGCTCCCCTTTGAGGTAGCGGTAGTAGTGGCGGGTGATAGTGCCGTGGGCCGCCTCGTACTCGTAGCAGCCGTCCGGGCTGACCAGTACGCTGCTCATCATGGCGAGCGAGCCGTAGGCGGTGGAGACCATGTCACTCATGACATCCCCGTCATAGTTCTTGCACGCCCAGACAAAGCCGCCCTCCGAGCGCACCGCCCGGGCGACCGCGTCATCAATGAGTGTGTAGAAATAAGAGATGCCCGCCTGCCGGAACCTGTCCGCAAACTCGGTCTCATAGACTTCCTGGAAAATGAACTTGAAAATCTGATCGTACTGCTTGGAGATGGTGTCCTTGGTGGAAAACCACAGGTCCTGTCCCAGCAGCAACGCGTAATTGCAGCAGGCGCGGGCAAAGGAGCGGATGGACGAGTCCTTGTTGTGCATCCCCTGCAGCACGCCCGGCCCCTCATACTCATAGACGGTCCGGCGGAAGGTTTCCGTGCCGTGCTCGTCGGTAAACACCAGCTCTGCCTTCCCCTTGCCGGGGACACGATACTCCACCGCCTTGTACACATCCCCGTAGGCGTGGCGGGCGATGGTGATGGGGCGGGTCCAGCCCGGGATATAGGGTCTGATGCGCGGGGTGAGGATGGGGGTGCGGAAGACCGTGCCGTCCAAAGTGGCGCGGATGGTGGCGTTCGGGCTGCTCCACATCTTTTTGAGGCTGTACTCCTCCACACGCTGGGCGTTGGGGGTGATGGTGGCGCACTTGACCGCCACGCGGTGGACCTTGGTGGCGCGGGCGGCCTCCACCGTCACCCGGTCGTCGGTCTCGTCACGGTGCTGCAAACCCAAATCGTAATACTCGGTGCAGAGGGAGACGAAGGGCGAGAGCAGCTCGTCCTTGATCATCTGCCACATGACACGGGTCATCTCGTCGCCATCCATCTCCACGATGGGGTTTTTCATCTCAATCAGTTTCATTGTCTCACCTCATTTTGGCAGCGTACCAGTTCATCAGGCACCCGGACAGCAGTATTTCTTTTTCGGTCTGGTTGATCTGTTGCAGGTGCAGCCCCAGCGGGTAGACCCCCCCTTGGGTGATGACCTGCGCGGGAATTTCACCCCTGCCCTCCGCCACCGCCGCGCGGATGTCGGTGAGGAGCAACAGGTCGCCCACCCCGTAGGAGAAGGGGGGGTCCGGGTCCAGCGTGAAGGGCAGGATGCCCCAGTTGATGCAGTTGGAACGGTAGCGCTTGGTGGCGTACTCATAGCACAGGTTGGCGGCCCCGCCCAGCACGCGCTGGCAGGAGGCGGCCTGTTCCCGCGCCGAGCCGTCGCCCGGTCGCCGGGCAAAGATGGCGGACGCCAGTTCAAGTTGCGGCAGTCGGGCAAGGTCAAACCCCGCCCGTGCCAGTGCCGCGCGGTAGCGCTCGGGCAGCTCCCCTGCCGCCGCCTGCCGGATGGCGCGGGTGCGGGGGACATAGTCGGGGTCACGGCGCGATAGGGTAAAGGTGGCAAGTTTGAGGGGGTTTGAGCGGTAGGAGGAGGTTTCCCCCGAGGGAATCAGCTCATCGGTGGTGGTGACCTCGTCCATGATCACCGACGCCAGCTCCAGCAGCAGGTGCTGCGGCAGGGCGGGGATGGGGGGCCAGTCGGTGATGTTGGGGCCGAACTTCAGCTCGACCGTCGGGTCGGGCTTGCCGTACCCTTGGTACACCCGGCTGCGGTAGGGGGCGGGGTCGTAGCGCCGCTCGACCGGCTCGGGCGGGGCGTAGTCTATGTCGGCGGCGGAGGTGAGTACCCCCCCGCGGGCGGCGGTGGCGGCGATGGAACGGGCGTCTAAGAGCATCACGGCCGACAGCTGGCCGTCTGCCGGACGGGAGCCCTCTCGGTTGGGGAAGTTGCGGGTAGTGTGGCGGACCGACAGGCCGTGGTTGGCGGGCACCTCGCCCGCGCCGAAGCAGGGGCCGCAGAAGCAGGGTTTGAACAGCGCGCCCGCCGCGGACAGGCTGTACTCAATGCCGCGCGACAAAAGCTCCATTTTTACCGGCATACTGGAGGGGTAGACCGACAGGTTGAAGTAGCCGTCCCCGATCTGCGCCCCGCGCAAAATGGCGTCGGCCTCGACAATGTTGTCGTACATCCCGCCCGCGCAGCCGGCGATGATGCCCTGGTCCACGTGCAGTTTGCCGTCTTTGACCTTGTCGGTGAGGGACAGGACGCCGGGCCGGCCGAACTGTGCCTCCGCCCGACGCTCGACCTCGCGCAGCACCTCGGCGGGGTGCGCCGTCAGCTCGCGGATACTCACCGCCTCGGAGGGGTGGAAGGGCAGAGCCGCCATGGGCTCCACGGCAGACAAATCAAGCTCAATCATGCCGTCATAGCACGCCCCCTCCTGCGGGGCGAGGGCGACATAGTCCTCTCCCCTGCCGTACAGGCGGAAGTGGGCCTCTACCCGCCCGTCGGTCTCCCAGACCGAGCTGAGGCAGGTGGTCTCGGTGGTCATCACGTCAATGCCGAAGCGGTAGTCCATGGACAGGGAGGCGATGCCGGGGCCGGCGAACTCCATGACGGCGTTTTTGACAAACCCGTTTTGGTAGACCGCCCCGCACAGGGCGATCGCCACGTCGTGCGGGCCGACGCCGTGGCGGGGGGTGCCGGTCACATAGACCAAAATCACCCTCGGGCGGGGGATGTCATAGGTGTCCCGCAAGAGCTGCTTGACAAGCTCGGGGCCCCCCTCGCCGACGCCCAGGGTGCCGAGCGGGCCGTAGCGGGTATGGCTGTCCGAGCCCAGCACCATGCCGCCGCCCTTGGCCAGCATTTCACGGGCGTACTGGTGGATGACCGCCTGGTTGGCGGGCACGTAGATGCCGCCGTACTTGCGGGCGGCGGACAGGCCAAAGGCGTGGTCGTCCTCGTTGATGGTCCCCCCCACCGCGCACAGGCTGTTGTGGCAGTTGGTCAGGACATAGGGGACGGGAAAGGCGCGCATGCCGCCGGCACGGGCGCTCTGGATGATCCCGACATAGGTGATGTCGTGAGAAATCAGGCTGTCAAAGCGGACACTGATCCGGCGCTCGGTCATCTCGGTGGCATGACTGCGCAGAATCCGGTACGCCATGGTCTTGTCTTGGCCCCCGGTGCCGGGGTCCGCGGGGATTGGCTCTGTGACGGGGAGCGGTCTCCCGCCCTGCCACAGTACACGGCCATTGTGTAATTTCATGTATTTTAGCTCCTTCTGTCTCTCCTACTATTGTAGTCGAAAAAGTGTCTTTTGTCAATGCGGAATTTGGCAAGTTTCAGACTGCAAACTTTCATTTTTCACGGGCAAACCGATAGAAAACGCCTTTTTTCGAAAAACATTAGAAATTTTTTATTTTTTAAGTTTCATTCGCAAGAGATTTTTTGTTTTCCCCGTTGCTTTTTTGAAAACAATATGCTATGATAGTTCTATTCATTTTTTTTGGAGGTATATGCATCTTGAACCGGTATCAAAACCTCTGTGACCTTTGCACGGGGATCAGTGAGCTCTACCAGATAGACAGTCAGTACTACCAAGGGGATCCGGTCAAGCGCGGACTGCGGAATGCCGACGGGACCGGCGTGGTGGCGGGGGTGACCCGCATTGCCAACGTCGAGGGGTATGTCATGCAGGACGGTCGGCGGGTCGCCATCCCGGGCAAGCTGATCTACCGCGGAATCGACGTGGAAAACATCGTGAGCGCCCACGCCCAACAGAAGACTTTCGGCTATGAGGAAGTCGCCTACCTGTTGCTGTTTGGCAAACTGCCTACCCGGGACCAGCTTTCGCTCTTCAATGACGTGCTGTCCCGCGCGCGGCAAATGCCCGAGCACTTCACAGAGGACATGATCATGCGGGCGCCCGGCATGGATATCATGAACAAGCTGGCGCGCTGTGTGCTGGCGCTGTATGCCTACGACGAGCGGGCGAACGATACCTCCCTGGAAAACATGGTGCGGCAGTCGATTGAGCTGATTGCCCGCTTCCCCATCATTGTCGCCAACGCCTACGCGACCAAGCGCCACTACTCGGCGGGGGAGTCGCTGCACATCCACTTCTCCAAAGAGGGGCTGTCGGTGTCCGAGAACTTCCTGCGGGTGCTGCGCCCGAACAAGCAGTACCTCCCGGAGGAGGCGCATATCCTCGACCTGATGATGATTCTGCACGCCGAGCACGGCGGCGGGAACAACTCGGCTTTCGTGTGCCGGGCCGTCTCCTCGACCGGTACCGATACATACAGCGCCATCGGCGCGGCGGTCGGCTCGCTCAAAGGCCCCCTGCACGGCGGCGCCAATGCCAAGGTCATGGAAATGTTCCGCGACGCCAAGTCCGCCATCGCCAACCCGCGTGACGGCGGGCAAATCCGGGACTACCTGTGCCGTGTGCTGCGGCGGGAGGCAGGGGACCGCTCCGGCCTGATTTACGGCCTGGGTCACGCCGTGTATACCGTCTCCGACCCGCGCGCCGTGATGCTCAAGCAGTTTGCGCGGGAGCTGGCGGGGCAGAAGGACCGGGTAGAGGACTTCGAGCTGTTGGCGCAAATCGAGGAAAATGCCGTGGACATCGTCAACAATACCAAGAACCGGGGCGTGGCCATCTGCGCCAACGTGGATATGTACTCGGGGCTGGTCTATGACATGCTGGGGATCCCCGAGGACCTGTTCACCCCGCTGTTTGCGGTCTCCCGCATTGCCGGCTGGTGCGCCCACCGCATCGAGGAGGTCGCCTGCCACAAGATCATGCGCCCCGCATACAACACCGCCTCACAGCACCAGGTGTATATCCCCTTAGAGGAACGGGCGTAAGTGCCGGACAGGAAACAGTGACACACTGTTTCCTGTTTTTTTTGGCCGTACCCCAAAGACGGCAGGGGGGGCCGGGGGGCGGGAAACAGGGGCACGAGGTTGACCGGAGAAATGCAGGACGCAGTGCGGCGGGGCACTTGGGGCTGAAAGAAAGAAGGAAGCGGGCGACGAAACGCCTGCTTCCTTTTTGTTCGGCGGCGATCAGCCGGCTGGGTGGGTCAGTCCGCGTCTCTCATGGAGAGGTTCTGTCTGCCCCTGTCGTCGGTGCCCAGGTACTTGACACGGACCTTGTCGCCGACCGAGACCGCGTCCTCGACACGCTCGGTGCGGCCTTTCGCCAGCTTGGAGATATGGACCATGCCCTCCTTGCCGGGGGCGTATTCCACAAAGGCGCCGATGGGAATGATGCGGGTGACGGTCCCCTGGTAGGTCTGACCAACCACCGGCTCGAACACAATCGCCTCAATGATGGCTTTGGCGCGCTGGATGCTGTCGGCGCTGACCGAGGAGATGAAGATCGACCCGTCGTCCTCAATGTCAATCTTGGCGCCGGTGTCCGCCACAATCTTCTGAATGACCTTCCCGCCGCTGCCGATGACCTCGCGGATTTTATCCGGGTGGATCTTCATGGAGATCATCTTGGGGGCGTAGGGAGACACCTCGGCGCGGGGCTTGTCGATGGCACGCAGGATAATCTCGTCAAGGATATAGTTGCGGGCGCGGTGGGTGGAGGTCAGGGCTTCCATGATGATCTCCGGGGTGAGCCCGTCGTTTTTCAGGTCCATCTGGATGGAGGTGATGCCCTCTTTGGTGCCGGCGACCTTGAAGTCCATGTCGCCGTAGAAGTCCTCGACCCCCTGGATGTCAATCATGGTGGTCCAGCTGCCGTCATCCTCGGTGATGAGCCCGCAGGAAATGCCCGCCACGGGTGCCTTGATGGGCACACCGGCGTCCATGAGTGCCAGCGTCGAGCCGCACACGGAAGCCTGGGAGGTGGAGCCGTTCGAGGACAGCACCTCGGAGACCAGACGGATGGCATACGGGAACTCCTCCACGGAGGGCAGCACGGGGACCAGAGACTTCTCCGCCAACGCGCCGTGGCCGATCTCGCGGCGACCGGGGCTGCGGGCGGGTTTCGCCTCGCCGACCGAGTAGCCGGGGAAGTTGTAGTGGTGCATGTAGCGCTTGCTCTCGTCGTCGTCAATGCCGTCCAGCCGCTGTGCCTCGCCGATGGTGCCGAGGGTGGCGACGGTCAGCACCTGGGTCTGCCCGCGGGTGAACAGGCCGCTGCCGTGGGTACGGGGCAAAATGCCGACCTCGGCGGCCAGAGGCCGCATCTGGTCCATACGCCTGCCGTCCACGCGCTTCTTATCGTTGATGAGCCAGCGGCGGACCACCTTCTTCTGCATGATGTACATCAGCTCGGGCAGTTGCACGGAAAGCTCGGGGTAGCGCTCGGAAAACTTTTCTTTGATGCCGTCCAGGATGGGCTGGATGCGGGCGTCCCGCACCGTTTTGTCGTCGGTGTCCAGCGCTTCCATCAGCGCGCTTTCGCAGTCGGCGAAAATCTCGTGGAACATCTCCTGGTTCAGCACGCCCGACGCATAGGCAAACTTGGGCTTGCCCACCTGCGCGACGATCTGCCGGATGAACACCAGCAGCTCGCGGATGGTTTGGTGCGCCAGCATGATGGCGTCGTACATCACCTGATCGGGGACCTGGTCGGCGCCCGCCTCGATCATGACCACCTTTGCCTCACTGGCGGCCACGGTCAGCTCCAGCTTGCTTTGCTCGCGCTGGGCGGCGGTGGGGTTGACCACCAGCTCACCGTCCACCAGTCCCACGAACACGCCGCCGAGGGGGCCGTTCCAGGGGATGTCCGAGATGGACAGGGCGATGGAGGTGCCGATCAGGGCGGAGACCTCCGGGGAGCAGTCGGGGTCCACCGACATGACGTCCAGCGTCACGGCGACATCGTTGCGCAGGTCGCGGGGAAAGAGGGGGCGCACCGAACGGTCCACGACACGCCCGGACAGCACCGCCTTCTCCGAGGGTCTGCCCTCGCGCTTGAGGTAGCCGCCCGGAATCTTGCCGGCGGCGTACATCTTCTCATTGTAGTCCACCGACAGGGGCAGAAAGTCAATGCCCTCCCGGGGAGCGGCGGACGCGGTCGCGCACGCCAACACGACGGTGTCGCCGTAGCGCACCAGCACGGAGCCGTTGGCCAGCCCCGCTAACTTACCCACCTCGACCTGCAGGGGTCTGCCGGCTAAGGTGTGCGAAAATACCCGATGGTTTTCAAACATGTCTTTTCCTCCGTTTGTTTGGTTTGTTTGTGCGGAGGATATAGCATTACAGCCGTATTCAAGGCGTTGAATACAGGTGTACTGCTACTTCCGCCGCCTCTATCGTCAGGTGGCTCGGGTCGAGCCACGGATGACCTGTGGGGTGAGGTGCGCAGGGGGCGCCGTGCGACACCGCCTTTACAACAGCGCAGAGACGGGAACGGTTCTGTTCCCGTCTCTGCATGCGCATTACTTGCGCAGGCCTAACTTGGCAATGAGGTCACGATATCTTTCAATATCCTTGTTTGCCAGGTAGCCCAGCAGCTTTTTCCGGTGGCCGACCATCTTGAGCAGACCTCTTTGGGAATGGAAGTCCTTCGGGTTCTGCTTCATGTGTTCGGTCAGGGAATTGATGCGGCTGGTCAGGATCGCCACCTGCACCTCGGGGGAGCCCGTGTCGTGCTCGCCTCTCTTGTGCACGTTGATAATCTGCTGTTTGAGTTCCTTGTCCATTGTTCTCACCTTTCTGCCGCGCCGGCGCGAAAAGCCCGGCACCGCCTTGCATCTATGCCCACATCCCAGGGTGCGGCGGGTGAAGCGATACGTCGGTATCCTATATCCGCAAACCGAGGTGAGGGTCAATTCTTCTGCATTATACCACACCCTTCCCTTTTTGTAAAGAGGTAGGGCAATTTTTTTGTTTGACGCTCGCGGGAGCTGTTTGGAAACAGTATGCCCCGCCCGGGGAAAAATTATTGCTGGCCGCTCACATAGGGCCACAATTTTTTGAAGTAGTCAAGCCCGCTGCCCACCGTGGTGACGGTCATGGCGGCCATGGCTATGTAGGAAAGGACGGCGTGGGGGTCTATGCCGGCGATGAGGGGGTTGAGGATAATGATTTCCACGGCGGCAATCTGGGTTACGGTCTTTGCCTTGCCCCAGAAGGAGGCGGGCACCACCGTGCCCCGGGTAGCAACCACCATGCGCAGGGAGGTCACCGACAGCTCGCGCAGCATGACCAGCGCGGCGACCCACACGAACACCCCCGACAGGGGAGCATAGCGGGGCGCGCAAAGCAGGGCGACCAGGGCGCCGAAAATCATGAATTTGTCTGCCAGCGGGTCGAGCATCTTCCCAAAGTCGGTGACCAAATGACAGCGGCGGGCGATTTTGCCGTCGAGCATGTCGGTCAGGGCGGTCAGTCCGAACAGGGCGGCGGGGAGCAGCATAGCCCACGGCCCGTTCCCCCGCAGGTAGAGCAGCACCGCCATAAACAGGGGGACCAGCAGCACCCTTGCAAGGGAAAGGGTGTTGGGGACATTCATAATTTTCTGCTTGTTTTCCATGGTGACACCTCGTTTGATTCTGAGTGGAGCGTGGGCGCGCCTGCCGGGGGTTAGTCGGCAACCGCGTCGCCGATCAGGTCGTAGTCCATCGCCTCGGTGACGCGGACCCGCACAAACTGCCCTGCCGGCAGGCGGCGACTGGCGCGGATGTAGACCTTGCCGTCAATGTCGGGCGCGTCGGCGGCGCTCCTGCCGGCATGAATGCCGGCGGCGGCGTCCCAGCCCTCGCACAGAACGGTCAGGGTCTGCCCGATCATCTGTTGCAGCCTGCGCTCGCTGATCTCCCGCTGAATGTTCATCAGGGTATCGTAGCGGTCCTGCTTGGTCTGCTCATCGATCTGGTCGGGGTACGCCGCCGCGGGCGTGCCCTCCTCGGCAGAGTAGACAAAGGCGCCGAAGCGGTCGAAGTTTGCCTCGCGGAGATAGCGGCAGAGCTGCTCAAAGTCCTCCTCGGTCTCGCCCGGGAAGCCCACGATGGCGGTACTGCGCAGCACGATGCCCGGCACCTGCTCGCGCAGGCGGCTCACGGTGCGCCGGATGAGGGCGCTGTCGCCGTGGCGGTTCATGCGGGCCAGGACCGAGTCGGAGATGTGCTGGATGGGGATGTCCAGGTAGGGGAGCAGGCGGGGATTGGTGCGCAGCTCCTCAATCAGGCTGTCGGTGATTTTGTCGGGGTAGCAGTACAGCAGGCGGATCCACGGGATTTGCGTGCGGGCGCAAAGCGCGCGCACCAGCTCGGTCAGCCTGTATTCGCCATAGAGATCCAGCCCGTAGCGGGAGGTGTCCTGGGCGATCAGGTTCAGCTCCCTGACCCCCAGCCCTTCAAGTTCCGCCGCCTCTGCCACGAGGTCCTCGATGGGGCGGGAACGGAAGTGCCCCCTGATGGAGGGGATGGCGCAGTAGCTGCAACGGTTGTCGCAGCCCTCGCCGATTTTCAGGTAGGCGGTATAGGACGGGGTGGTGAGGATGCGGTCCCCCCCTAAGGGGGCGTGGTCCTTGTCGCCGAAAGAGGCGTAGGACTCCCCCTGCTCGACCGAGCGGACCGCCGCGACAATGTCCCGCAGGCTGCCCACGCCAAGCAGCGCGTCCACCTCGGGCATCTCCTTAAAAATCTCCTCGCGGTAGCGTTCGGCCAGACAGCCGGTGACCACGATGCCGCGCAGCTTGCCGTGCTGTTTCAGCCACGCCACATCCAGAATCTCGTCAATGGACTCCTGCTTGGCGCTCTCGATGAAGCCGCAGGTGTTGACCACCATGATGTCGGCGTCAATGTCCTGCTCGGCAATCTCGTAGCCGGCGGTGAGCAGGGTGTGCAGCATCACCTCGGTGTCCACACTGTTTTTGGAGCAGCCGAGGGAGATAAAACCGATCTTTGTTGCCATAAAAGTTCCCTATTTGAGTAGTTTTTGTATCCGGTGGCGGTACTTGCGGCAGTAGAGAAGCGCCGCCCTGGTCAACACGAGGTCATAACAGACAAACACGGCGTTGGCGAGCAGCGCCATCAGCGGGAGGTAGAGGCCCAGCCGCATCTCGGGCAGGCCGAACAGCCACAGGGAGACCCACAGCAGCAGCGCCGCCAGTACGTTGAACAGCGCGCACTTGGCAATGGTCGCGGGCACTCTGGGCAGTTTTTCGAGGTAATACTTACAGATGGGGTACATGCCGCCAATCAGGTAGCCGTAGGCGCAAAACTTGTTCGGCAGCAGCACGAGTGCCAACAGGGCGGTAGCTCCCCAGGTCAGCCATTGCCAGGGGGTGCCCAGCTCGATTTGCAGAAAGACCACCAGCAACGAGGCGACAAACACCGTGCTGAGGTCCAGCACCTCCAGCAGTGACCCGACAGATAAAATGACCACTCCCAGCGCAGAGAGCAGGGCGGAGAGGGTGAGTTTTTTCGCCCGTCTCATATCAGCAGCAGGGGATCAGGTCGCCGCCCAGCATCTCACAGCAGCAGTCGGCGCAAAGCAGTTGCAAGCAACAGTTGCCGTCCGAGCCGGAGCAGCCGCCGCGGGTGGGGCGGTCGGTGTCGTAATACATGCTGCCGAAGCCGCCGGCACGGGTGTTGAACATCTGTTTGGCCTGTTGGTACTCGGCGTTGCCGGGGTCCATCTCGCAGGCGATCTCCAGCTCCCGCATGGCGTCGCTGAGATAGCCGCGGCGGGTCAGGATGATACTGGTTAAGTAGTGCCACTCGGCATCACGCCCGGTGGGCGGGATTTGCTTGAGGCGTGCTTCCGCCTCGTTCATGCGCCTCGTCTGGATCAGCCGGCGAATTTCGGCATACAGGGGGGAGCCGGTATAGCCGCCGGTATAGTCCCCGCCGGCGCGGGGCGGGGCGCCGCCGGCGCGCTCCTTCTGGATCTGCTCGTAGGCCTCGTTGATCTGTTTCATCTTCTCGGTGGCGAGATCGGCCAGGGGATTGTCGGAGGTGTAGTTGTCCGGATGATACTTGCGTGCCAGCGCGCGGTATGCCGCTTTCACCTGTTCATCGGTGGCGTTGCGTGAAACGCCAAGGATTTGATAGGGATCAGTCATGCTCGGTCCTTTCATCGGCTGAAGTGGCGGCGGGGCGCAGAAACTTGATACGGTCCGGCAGCCCCTCATAAAGGGTGTTCTCGATGATATGCCGCAGGGTTTGCGAACGATCCAGGGGCAGCAGGTTTACCGCGCGTTCCATGCCTTCCAGCTCCAGCAGGAGGGCGGTGTGGATGCTCTGCCGCCGGGAGTCGGTCAGGGGGGTGCCCGCGTACAGCTGCACATAGGGGTTATAGGAGCCGCTCCCGATGTCCTTCCCGTAGTCCTCAGCGGCGTCGGCGGCGTAGATGAATTTGCCCAAGTGGTAGCCCAGCTCACGACACACACGGTCATAGGGCGGGGGCAGCTCGTGGGCGAACAGCGCGCCCAGCAGGGTGCCGAACAGGTGGGCGGGCTCGTCTACCGAGGCGGTCTTTTGCGCTTCCAGCGCCGCCAGTTCGGACAGCCGGGACGCCATGAGCGCGTCCGGCGCGGGCAGGGACGCCTTTTTCCGCGCGCGGGCAAAGACGGGCAACAGTAGCCGCGCGCCCAGGCGGGCAAAGCCCTTTTTGTCGTGCAGGTCGTCCTTGATTTTATAGTAGGAGAGCAGCGCGGAGAGTCGGGCGGCGTAGAGCAGCACCGGGTTTTCCGCCAGCATGGGGCGGCGGCGGGTAGGGTGCGTCGGGCAGCGCCCCTGCCTGAGTGTGGCTTTCTCGTCGGTGCAAAGCTGCCGGACCAACGCTAAAAACACAATGTCGTAGCTGAGCGAGACGGCCGACAGCCGCCCGGTACGGCGGCGCATGACGGCGCAAATGCCGCAATAGACCGCGCGGTAGTACTCGTACTCCCGCACCAGAAGGGTTTGTTTGTCTGGTTTGACATAGCCGAACATGGTACCCTCCGTGGGTGGATGGTGGCATGGATGGAAAAGATACGGCACGGCGAAAGAGACTTGTCTGTTCGGCCGATACACCATCATTATAGCATACTTGCCCTCATTTTTGTTCACTTTTCAAAAAAAAGTGTTCTGCGTTTTTTGACTTTGCCGGACGGGGCGGCGGGGGACGGGTGGCGGCTTTTTGGAAAAAGAAGTTGCGTTTGTGGGCGAAAAGTATTATAATGGGGGTAGCTCACACAAAAGGGGAGAGTATGGAAGCTTTCAAACAATGGGTAGGGCGGCTGCTGCACCGCCTCCTGCCCAAGCCCCTCGCCGACTTTTACGACAGGCACAGCCAAGGGTTCTGGTATTTGTTTTTCGGGGCACTGACCACCGGGGTGAACTTTGTCGTGTACTGGATCCTGACACGGGAGGTTTTTGCCACCGCCTTTGCCCAAAGGCCGGAGATCACCGCGATTTACGCCAACTGGATGGCGTGGTTTTGCGCGGTGCTGTTCGCTTTCACGGTCAACCGCTGCTTTGTCTTTGACTGCCGCGTCACCGGGGGGGCCTTTTACTGGCAGTTTGCCTCCTTTTTTGCCATGCGGCTGGCGTCGGGGGTGCTGGAAAACACCCTGCCCTCTCTGATGATTGCCTACCTGCACATGCATGACCTGGTAGCGAAGGTCGCCGTGGCGGTGCTCATTATCGTGCTGAACTATCTGTTTGCCAAATTCGTGTCTTTCCGGCGGAACAAGGCCGGGGACTGTCCCCCGTGCGCCGAGCGGGAGGAAACAAAGCGCCCCTGACCGCGCGCCGGCAAGGACCCGCGCCCCATGTGCGACCACCGCCAGGACCATGCCTGCCCGGGAGAGGGCGCCGCACCCCCTCGGCGGCGATGGCGTCCCTGTTCGGGTAAGAGCCCCGGCGGCGCAAAAGAGCGGGGCCACTCGACGGGCGGGCGATGTGTGAAGGATTTGTGACGAAATCTTGCTGTAACATGACGATTTGTTAATGATAATGACATAATATTTACATTTTGTTTTTATTTTGTTCATGTGTTTAGGCTATCATACCCTTGTATTGACCCATCGACCGTCGTTTGGGGTACCCGTGGCTGTCTCGGTGATGACCGTGGCTGTCGGGTGTCGCGGAGGACTGGCCGGTACCCCGCGCTCACCGCGGCAGGGCCGCCGGCGCTGCCGGGAGGGGATCATCATCAACACGCATGGGTTGACCGTGCAGGAAGGGGATGCTGAATGAGAAAGAAAAAAGTAGCGATTGTCTTGCTCTGCGCGCTCGTGCTTGTGATGCTGGGCACCGTTTTGCTTTGTGCTGCCGAGGCTGCCTTTCCCCTGCGACCCTCCTTTGCGGATTTGGCGGCGAGGGTGGGCGTGCTGCTCGACGCGCTGATTGTCACCGCCGCCGCCGGGATTGCCCTGCTCGCGCTGCTCTCCTACCTGAGCTTTCGGAAAGAGCGGTAACGGGCCTCCCGGAAACCTGCCGGCGTCCGGCATGCCGCCGCGGGCGACTGCCTGCCAGGCGGTGCCGTGCTGCCTGATTTGCCCTGTCGGGGTCATTGTCGTTTTTAAGACCGATTCTCAACAAAAAAAGAACCGCCCCCGGCGGTTCTTTTGCGTTGCCGGGGGCGGTGAGGTATTCTCGGAGCGACTGCCTCCGCATGGTCGGGTCAGTCTCTCCAGAGGCAGCCTGCGAAGTCGGTGCCTTTGGCCTTGCTGTCGGTGTAGGGGTCCTCAATGCCCAGCACCTCGGCCAGCGCCTGGTAGAGGAAGAAGCAGTGCTTGACACGGCCGTAGTCGTTGAGGTGATGGGTATCTTTTTTGTACATATCCTCGTTCTCAAAGATATGGTCGGCAATCGAGCCGATGGTTTCAATCTCCCACAGGTCCTCAATCAGCTCGACAAAGGCATTTTGTGCCGAGGTGGTCTTGGCGGCGGTGTTCAGCGCATCTTCATGGACCGGGGCGAAGGCGAAGTACACCCGGGTGCCGTTTTCCTTCAGCTCGGAGATGAGCTTGACGGGCAGGTCGGCATAGTCGCGGAAGTCGGCGCGGTCAGCCGTGTTGGTCTCGTCCCAAGTCAGGTGGTTGAAGGTCACATTGATGGAGGGGGGGGTGGCGGAAGTGCTGAAAGTGTGCTTGTCGGCGGCGTGGAAATCGCCGTACCGGTCCACCCAGTTGGCTGCCGTGTTGAAGATCCAGTCATAGTGGAGCTCCTGCATCGGATAGCGCCACTGGCTGTAGTGGGTGAACCCGTCAAAGACATTGGTATAGTTGCTGATGTCCACATGCCAGTACACGTTGTACACACCCTCGGTGTCACGGAAGGTGTTGCTGGTGGCCGTGCCCACTCTCAGATAGTCCAGCGTAGACGCACCCATCTGGTAGATGGAGGTGTGCTCGGGGGCAAAGACCAGCGTGTCCTCCTCGCCGAGGATGGCCTGGAACGCCTCCATATACAGCATCATGTTTGAGGTACGGATGGTACCGTAGTTGACCACTGTATACTGATTGTCAAACAGTGCCTCGAGGTAGGGAGTAGACAGGCCCTGAATGGAGGAGGAACCTGACAGGAAGACAATGCGGGGCTTGTCGGCGGTCACCATGCGGTCCCACTTCACGCGGTAGGAGCCGTCCCACCACTTGGTGTTGCGGGGCGCCGAGGTGGCGTTGATGTAAAAGTTCCTGAAGTTGCTGTAGGTGATCTCGTCGAACGCCTCATCCGGAATGCTCCAGATGCTGTCCGGGAAATACAGCGTAATCAGACTGCCGCAACCGGTCACGGCATTTTCCTGTACCTCCCGCATGTTCCGGGAGAACACTAAGGTGGTGAAGTCCTTGTTCTGCAGGGCGCCGCTCGCCAGGCGGACCACCGGCTTCCCGTTGTGGCTGGCGGGGATGACCACCGTGTCGTCGTTGCCGCTGTACCCGGTGACGGCATAACCGTTGAGGCCGCCGACGGTGTAGGTGCCGGAGCTGAAAGTGAAGCTCGACGCCGGGGTCTCCTGTGCCCACATACAGTACAGGGTGAGGTGGCCGTCCTCGGCAAAGGTCACCTTGGAGCCCATGCCGTATGCCTGCCCGCTGCCGTCTGCCTCGGTGTTATACCCGATCAGGACATAGCCCGTGCGGCGGAACGTGTGGTTATCCCAACGGCTGTTGGGGGCGGTGTAAAAGCTGATGTCGGGGGTGTCGAGCATGGTGGTGGAGGTGGTGCCGCCGACCACTGTGCCGCCGTTGGCGTCATAGGTAATGGTGCTCGGGCCGTAGTTGGCGTAAATGCTCACCGCCTCGGTCAGGGTGAAGGTATAGTTGCGGTCGGTGGAGACATACTCGGTGCCCGGCTCGCCCAGGGTCCAGCCCAGCAGCGCCTTGCCCTTCTTGGCGCTCACGGTAATTTCGGTGTTCTCATATTGCAGTCCGCTCGGTACCGAGGCGGTGCAGTCGTAAAACATAAAGCTGAGCCTCTGAGACTCAACGGTAGTGACGGTCACGGTGATGTTCGCCTGCACATCCGACACGACCAGCGTCCCTGCCACCGAGTTATACGTGCCCGCGGACACCGCGGTGATCTCGTATCCGGTCTGGGGCAGGAGGGTAAAGGTGGCGGTGTCGCCCGCGCTGACCTGCTGGCTGTCGGGGGTGACGGTGTACGCCCCCGAGGCGACGGTAACGGTATAGAATACCTCCGGCTCGGTGGTGGTGGTGGCGGGTGGGGTGGTGGTCTGGGTGGTGGTGCCGCCGCCCCCTCCGAAATCGCAGGAGACCAACACTCCCAGCAACAGCAACGCCAAGAGCAGATACCTGCACCGATAAAACAGTTTCATGAAAAATACTCCTCATCTTTTGAAAAAATAACTTGGCTCTACTCATTATATCTGTGTCGAATGAGCTTGTCAAGTTTTCTGCATAGCGGGGGGAAAATTTTGTAGGAACTGCCCAAATCGTCTGCCCTATTTCGGTCATTGTGCCAAATCGGTGGTTGACCTTCTAAAAAAAGGAAGGCCCTCTTGCTACGGACGAACAAGAGGGGCGGGGGCTATGCTGCGCGGGGGGTCAGGCGGGCCGTTAGGCGGCCGTTAGGCGAGGCCGTTAGCCGGGTCCGTTAGGCGGGGTGGCGGGGGTGGGCTGGGGGTAGCGGTAGGTGCGCCCCAGGTAGTTTTCAAACACCACCTCTTTGTCGTTTCGGCTGATGACATACGGATAGTTGATGGGGACCTTGCCGCCCCCCTCGGGGGCGTCAATGACATAGCGCGGCACGGCGTACCCGGACAGGTAGCCGGTCAGACCGTGCATCAGCGCCACTCCGGCGTCCACCGTGGTGCGGAAATGGGAGATGCCGCGGGACAGGTCGCACTGGTACAGGTAGTAGGGGCGGACCCGCAGATGCACCAGCTTCACCAGCAGCTCCCGCATGACGGGCAGGCTGTCGTTGATGCCGCGCAGCAGTACGCTCTGGTTGCCCAGCGGAATGCCCGCGTCCACAATGGCGGCACAGGCCCGCTCTGCTTCGGGCGTGATCTCCCTCGGATGGTTGAAGTGGGTGTTGATCCACAGGGGGTGGTACTTCCGGAGCATGCCTACCAGCTCGTCGGTGATCCGCATGGGCAGCACCACCGGCACCCGGGTGCCGATGCGGATGATATCCACGTGCGGGATGGCGCGGATGCGGGACAGAATGCGCTCCAGCCGGGCGGTCTCCATGAGCAGCGGGTCGCCGCCCGAGATGAGCACATCCCGGATTGCGGGATGCGCGGTGATATACTCGATGATGGGCTGGAGCTGCCGGTCGGTGATGATCCGATCGCCCTCGCCCACCACGCGGCGGCGGGTGCAGTGGCGGCAGTACATGGCGCACTGGTAGCTCACCAGCACCAGCACACGGTCGGGGTAGCGGTGCACCAAGTGCGGCACCGGGCTGTCCCCCTCCTCATTCAAAGGGTCGGTCATGTCGGAGGGACAGACATAGGTTTCCTCAATCGAGGGGACCGCCTGGCGGCGGATGGGGTCGTTCGGGTCCTCCGGGTCAATCAGCGAGGCGTAGTAAGGGGGAATCGACATGCGGAATTGGGTCAGGCAGCGGCCGATCTGCTCCTTCTCGATCTCGGAGAGGGGGATCACTTTCGACAGGGCGTCCAGGTTCGTGATGCGGTGGGTATACTGCCACTTCCAGTCGTTCCAGGCGGGGAAGTTTTCCAGCGTCAAAGGCTGTCTTGTCATGCCGCTCACCTCACCCGATGCCTAACCGGCGGCAGGCGGCGTGCAGGATGCCCTGCACGAGGGCGGCATAGTCCATGCCGCAGAAAGCGGCCGCCATGGGGTAGTCACTGTAACCCGGCGCGAGGCCGGGCAGGGGGTTGATCTCGATAAAGCAGACCTTCCCCTCCTCCGACACGCGAAAATCAATGCGGGCGAAGTCCCGGCAGGACAGGGCGCGGTAGATCTTGCGGGACAGCCGCACCATCTCCTGTTCGATCCCGGGGGAGATGTCGGCGGGGCAGGCGTAGGAGACATAGCGGGTATAGTCCTGCTTGACCGGGTAGCTGTATACGTGAAACGCCCCTTGCGTGGGCTTTTTGAAACAGATTTCCATGGGGGTAAAGACCCGGAGATCCTCACCGTTGCCTAAGAGGCCTACGGTGAACTCCCTGCCCGCAATATATGCCTCCGCCAGCAGGTCCTGCCGATAGGCGGCTAAATTGGCGGCGGCAAGGGTGCGCAATTCCTCCCGATTTTTGACCACGCTGACCTCCGAGATGCCCTTGCTGGAGCCCTCGGCCACCGGCTTGACAATCACGGGGTAGGGCAGGGCGGGGAGACGGCGCAGGGTGTCGGGGGTGAGCACGGCGTAGCGCGGGGTGGGGATGCGGTGGGTGAGCAGCAGGCGCTTGGTGAGCGCCTTGTCGAGGGCCACGCACAGGGTGGTCTCGTCCGAGCCGGTGAAGGGGATGCCGTAGTAGTGGAGCAGGGCGGGCACCTGTGCCTCCCGGCCGCGGCCGCTGATGCCCTCCGCAATGTTAAAGGCGATATCGAGCCGAGTGGTGCGGAGCCGCTCGGGCAGTGACCCGTCGGCCTCCAGCAGTACCGTGCGGTGCCCGCCCTCGCGCAGCGCCGCCTCGATGGCGTGTACGGTTTCAATGTTGTCGTACTCTGCCTCGGCGTCGGGGACATCACTGTGAACGCCCTTTTTTAAGTTGTAAATGATACCGACAGTCAACGGTTGTCGGGGGGGAGGGTCAAATGATTCTTCCATGGTTGCCTATACCTCATTTTTTCTTCAATGACCTGTCAAACGCAACCGATACGATAGGATTTAACAGTTCTCCCTCATCTTACGCTTTACATGGTTTTTCGCAATGGACAAAAAAATGTCCGTGTGGCATTTTGCCACACGGAGCTTCATTTGTCCGAATTCGCCGCCCCCGCCTTGTCGGGGGTCGGGTCGGTGAGGTTTGCGAGTGCTGTGTCCAGCGTGCCCCGGAGCATGCGCGCGGCGGTGCGGATGGCGGGCTCGGGCTTTTCCTTCATGCCCTGCCGCAACCACGACTCAAATATCCCCACCACGGCGTGGGCGTAAAAGCGGCCGAGCAGCTCGGCGTCCGCCTCCGGCACGCGCATCCCCGCCGCCCGCCCCTTGATATAAGTGAAAAGGGCGGTGCTCACCGCCTTGTACAGCGCCGCCTCCAAAAAGGAGCGGCAGTCGGCGTGGTAGACATGCAGCACCGCCTTTTTGTGCTGGTAGAGCCGCGCCGCCAGTGCCAGCGCGTTTTCCTCCCACAGCTCGGGCGGGGAGAGCACCGCCTGCGCCCCGTCCCGCAGCAACTGTTCGAGCAGGACATAGGTGTCCTGAAAATAGTAGTAAAAGGTCTTGCGGTTGACCCCGCAGTCGTCGGTGATGTCCTTCACGGTGATCTGGTCGTAGGGGGTGGTGTGCAGCAGATTGAGGAAGGAGGCGACAATGGCCTTTTTGGTGAACTGAGACATCTCGAACCTCCGAAAAAAGATGGCGGGCAGGTGAGGCATACCAAGTATGAACGGCTCAGTGTGGAAAATGGCGGGGGTTACTCGTCCTCTCCCCCGCCCGTCGGCTGCACGCTGACCTCGATGCGCACCAGCGCGCGGCGCAGCAGGATGCGGTAGCTCTGCATCTTCAGCTCGTCCGACTGCTCCTGGAGCAGGAGGTCGGCCTGTTCGCGGTCTGCCTCCGCGCGGGCAAGGTCGATCTCATCCGGGCGCTGGGCGATGGTGGTGAGGATGCTGACGCGGTTGTCCCGCACCACGACCACCCCGCCGAACAGGGCGATTTTCTGCTCGGCCTCGCCTCGGATGATGCGCAGAATCCCGTCCCCCAAGGCGGCGGACAGGGGCGCGTGGCCGGGCAGCACGCCCATGTCACCGTCCACGCAGCGCATGATGAGCATGTCGGCGCGCTCATCCATCTTTAACCCGCGGGGGGTAAACACCTGCAGGTGTACCTGACGCTTATCCATGGCCATCCCCGCCGGCGTGTCTGAAGCGTTCGACCACCTCGTCAATGCCGCCCGCATTGAGGAAGTACCCCTCGGGGATTTGGTCGTGCCTGCCCTCCACGATCTCCTTAAAACCGCGTACCGTCTCGTTGACGCTGACATAGCGGCCGGGGAGGGAGGTGTATTTTTCCGCCACGAAAAAGGGCTGGGACAGGAAACGCTGGACCTTGCGCGCCCGGCTGACCATCAGCTTGTCCGCCTCGGAGAGCTCGTTGATGCCCAGAATGGCGACAATGTCCTGCAAATCCCGGTAGCGCTGTAACATGCCCAGCACCGAGCGCGCCACCCCGTAGTGCTCCTTGCCCACCACCGCCGGGTCCAGAATCCGGGAGCCGGACTCCAGGGGGGCGACGGCGGGGTAAATGCCCTGCTCGACAATGGCGCGGGAAAGCACCGTGGTCGCGTCCAGATGGGCAAAGGTCGTGGCGGCGGCAGGGTCGGTGAAGTCGTCGGCGGGGACATAGACGGCCTGCACCGAGGTGATGGAGCCGGACTTGGTGGAGGTGATGCGCTCCTGCAGGGCGCCGATCTCGTTGGCCAGCGTCGGCTGGTAGCCCACCGCGCTGGGGACTCGCCCCAGCAGGGCCGACACTTCCGAGCCCGCCTGGACAAAACGAAAGATGTTGTCAATGAACAGCAGCACGTCCTGCCGCTCCCGGTCGCGGAAATACTCCGCCATGGTCAGCCCGGTCAGCCCGACACGCATCCGGACCCCGGGCGGCTCGTTCATCTGCCCGAACACCAGCGCGGTTTTTTCAATGACGCCCGACTTGATCATATCATAGTACAGGTCATTGCCCTCACGGGTCCGCTCGCCCACCCCGACAAAGACGGAGTAGCCGCCGTGCTCAATGGCGATGCTGTTGATCAGCTCCATGATCAGCACGGTTTTGCCCACGCCGGCGCCGCCGAACAGCCCGATCTTCCCCCCCTTGGGATAGGGGCAAAGCAGGTCAATTGCCTTGATACCCGTCTCCAGCAGCTCGGGAATCGGCACCTGCTGCGCCAAAGTCGGGGGGGCGCGGTGGATCGACCAGCGCTCGGCGGTCTGTGGGTCGGGCTTGTTGTCAATGCCCTGCCCCATCACATTCATCATGCGCCCCAGTGTCTGCTCGCCCACCGGCACGGTGATGGACGTGCCCGTGTCCAGCGCCTCCATGCCCCGACGCAACCCGTCGGTGGGGTGCATGGCGATACAGCGCACGGTCCGGTTGCCCAGGTGCTGCATGACCTCCAGCACAATCGTGCGCTCGCCGTGCCGGACCTCAATGGCGTTGTAGAGCGCGGGCAGACCGCTCTCAAAGCGGATGTCCAGCACCGCCCCGATGATTTGTACAATCCTGCCTGTCTGATGACTGCTCAATGCCGGTCCTCCCTTGGTACTCGTTGAAAAAGTGCAAATAATTATTTACAAAATATGAACTGCCCCCTGTCAGGAGAGCATATTGGCGCCGCCGATAATCTCGTTCAGCTCCTGGGTAATGGCGGCTTTCCGCTTGCGGTGGTAGAGCCGCTGCAGGTCCTCCACCATGTCGGCGGCGTTCTTGGCTGCCGCCTGTACGTTCATCATGCGGGCGGCGTGCTCGCACGCCAGCGACTCCGACCATGCCCGGAACAGGCCGGTGTGCAGGTACAGGGGACAAAGGTGCTCGAGGAACACGCCGGGGTCGGGCTGGTAGCCCATCCACGCCGCCCCCGCCTGCGGACTGTCCGCCGTCAGCGGCAGCAGTTTTTCCACGCGGGGCCGGTGGGTCAGAGTGGACTCGAAGTCGGTGTAGGCAAGGTATACCTCGTCAAACTCCCCTTTTTGATAGAGGGTCAGCACCAGCTCGCTGATTCTTTCCGAGAGTTGATACACCAGTGTCTCGGCAATGCCGTTGACATGGCGCAGGATATGCTTGCGGCGGCTGCGGAAGTAGTCGTACCCCCAGGAGCCCAGCACAATGATCCGCTCGTCCCTGCCGTCCTCCATATGCGAAAGGGCAGCCGAGGCAACCTCCTGGTTGTAGCTGCCGCACAGCCCCCGGTCAGCGGTGATGATGACATAGGCGGTGCGCCGCACCGGCCGCCGGCACACCAGGGGGTGCTCGGCGAGCCCCTCATGCCGTGTGAGCGTGTCGATGACCTGCCTTGTCTCCCGGTACAGGGGACGGATGCCCGAGAGGCGGGCGCGCGCTTTCTGCAGTTTGGCGGCCGAGATCATGTCCATCGCTTCCATGATCTTTTTGGAGTTTGCAATATTGGCGATGCGATGCTTAATGCCCTTTGCGGAAGCCATAGCGCACCTCCTCAGTGAAAGGCATAGATTGCCTTACACTCGACGATGGCTTCCCGGATCTTCTCCTCCAGCTCGGGAGAGATCTGCCCGGTCTGCCGAATCTCCTCCGGGATAAACGGCTTGTGCTTATCCACAAACGCCAGAAACTCCCGCTGGAACTCGCGGATGCGGGCGGGCTTGATGTCGGTGAGGTGCCTGTGAATGAGGGCGTACAGCATCAGCACCTGTTGTTCCACCGGCATGGGCTCGTACTGGGGTTGTTTGAGAATCTCCATGATGCGCTGTCCCTGCCCCAGCCGCTCGAGCGTGTCCTGGCTCAAATCGGAGCCGAACTGGGCAAACGCCTCCAGCTCCCGGTACTGGGCAAGCTCGATGCGCAACGGGCCGGATAGGCGCTTCATGGCGGGAATTTGCGCCGAACCCCCCACCCGGGAGACCGAAAAGCCGGGGTTGATGGCGGGGCGCACCCCGTCATGAAAGAGGTCGGCCTCGAGGTAAATCTGCCCGTCGGTGATGGAAATGACATTGGTGGGGATGTAGGCGGAGATGTCGCCCTCCTGTGTTTCCACAATGGGCATCGCGGTGAGCGAGCCGCCGCCGTGCTCGTCGTCCATGCAGGCCGCCCGCTCGAGCAGGCGCGAGTGCAGGTAGAACACATCGCCCGGGTAGGCCTCACGGCCCGGCGGGCGGCGCAACAGCAGGCTGAGCGCCCGGTACGCCACGGCGTGTTTGGACAGGTCGTCATACACCACCAGCACGTCCCGCCCCTGCGCCATCCACTCCTCGCCGATGGCACAGCCGGCATAGGGAGCGATGTACTGCAGCGACGCCGGGTCACTGGCGGTGGAGACCACCACGGTGGTGTAGTCCATGGCGCCGGTATCCTGCAACACGCTGATGATGCGGGCGACCGTGGAGGCCTTCTGCCCGATGGCGACATAGAGGCACCGGACGCCCTTGTCCTTTTGGTTGATGATGGTGTCAATGGCGATGGCGGTCTTGCCGGTCTGCCGGTCGCCGATGATCAGCTCCCGCTGTCCCCGCCCGATGGGCACCATGGCGTCAATCGCCTTGATCCCCGTTTGCAGGGGCATATGCACCCCCTGCCGCATGATGACGCTGGGGGCGGGGCTTTCGATGGGGCGAAAGGCGGTGGCCGCCAGCGCGCCCCGCTCGTCAATCGGTTGTCCGAGCGCGTTGACCACGCGGCCCAGCAGCGCGTCCCCGACCGGCACCTGCGCCATGCGGCCGGTCAGCCTGACGGGACAGCCCTCTTTGATGGTGACATCCGAGCCCATGATGACCGCGCCCACGCTGTCCTCATCCAGATTGAGCGCCATGCCGTTCACCTCGCCGGGGAACTCCAGCAGCTCGCCGCTCATGGCGGAGGGCAAGCCGTAGATACGGGCGATCCCGTCCCCGACCTGGATGACCGTCCCGGCCTCCGACACCTCGGATTTGGATGAAAACGCCTTGATCTGTTCTTTGATCACGGTGCTGAGTTCAGCGGGCTTGACAATCATTCGGCATCCCCTCTTTGTAAGCTTTCTTTCATTTTGAGCAGTCGGCTTCTGACCGTGCCGTCAAACAGGTACCCCTCCGCCTGCACGGAAAAGCCGCCCAGCAAGGAGGGGTCCACCCGGGTTTGCAGGTGCACCTGCCGCTCCAGCTTCTTGGAGAGCAGTGTCGTCAGCGCGGCCAACTGCGCCTCGGTGAGCGGCGCCGCCGAGACGACCCAGCCGGTCACGGTCCCGCTGTGCCGCGTCCCCTTATCGACAAACAGCGACAGGGCGGGCAGGATGAGCCCCCCGTGGTTTTTCTCCACGAGAAAATATAAAAAATCCAGCACTTTCGCCGAAAGCCGGTGTGCCAGCAGTCGTTCCAAAAAGGCGCGTTTCTCCGCGCTGGGGAGTTGCGGATGCGAAAGAAACGCCTCGCACCCCTCCTCTTGCAGGCTTTGCAGCGCCTGGGCCGCCTGCGCTGTGTCCTGCGCCAGCGTGCCGCCCTCGAGCGACAGCTCATAGAGCGCGTCGGCATAGCGTTCCGTCAGCCGGGCCATGTTGCCTCCTCCAGTTGCGTCAGCGCCTCCTCAACCAGCCGGTCCTGCGTGGCCCGGTCCATCTGCTGCGCGACCAGCTGCCCCGCCAGCAGCGAGGCCACCTCGATGATGTGCTGTCGGGTCTCCTCTTTCAGGCGTGCCAGTTCCGACGCCATGTTTTCCTGGCTGCGCCGCTTGATGGCGGTCGCCTCCCGGCGCGCCTCCTCAATGATCTGCCGGCTGCGCTCGGCGGCTGCCTGCCGGGCGGCCTCCAGCGTGTCGGCGCGCAGTTGCTCGGCCTCGGCGAGCTTTTGCTCATACTCGGCCTTCAGGGATTCTGCCTGCGCCATTTCTGCCTGCACGGCCAGCCGCTCGGCCTCGATCCGCTCGGTGCGGCGGCGCATGAAGGCCCGCACGGGCTTGTATAGGATGAAACCCAGCGCCACCGTCAGCACACAGGCGTTCAGCAGCTGAATGCCGATCTGGATGAGGGTTTGCCGGTCCAGGGCGAACACGACCCCCTCGGGCGTGCCTGCCAATAACATCATCAACCCATTCAAATCAAGGCGCCTCCCTTCTTTGTGCCGCCTGCGGCATGTCCCATAGGCGGCGTGTGTCTACGGCCGTCATCAGGGTATCTGCTGCAGGTACAGGTTGACCAGCGGGTTGGCAAACAGCATGATGATGGCGATGAGCAGCCCGTAAATGCCCGACGTTTCCGCCATGGCTAACCCAATGAACATGGTGCCTCTGACCGAGTCTGCCGCCTCGGGCTGGCGGGCGATGGACTCAATGGCGGCGGCAACAATCTTGCCCTGCCCGAAGGTAGTCAGCAAGCCGTTCAGGAGCGCGATGGCAGCGGCGATATGGGCGGCGGCCATGATGAGGGCGAGTGATTCATACATGGGTTTTTCCTCCGATATGTCAATTTTTATTTACATAGTGGTTGGCAAACTGCGTTATTCGGCGGCGCCTCTGATGAACATCAGGCTGAGCACGCAGAAAATATAGGCTTGCAGCGCGCCGATGAACAGGTCAAAATAGAAGTGGAGCGCCGCGGGGAGCACAAAGCGCAGGAAGACGGGGGCGAGCTGATACACCATCGACAGCAGAATCAGCCCCGACAGCACGTTGCCGAACAGGCGGAAGCTGAGCGAGACGGGGCGGGACAGCTCCCCGATGAGGTTGAGCGGGAAAAAGATGGGGTTGGGCTCAAAAAAGCTTTTGAGATACGCCCCTTTCCGATACCGCAGCCCCATGACCTGGATGAGGACAAAGGTGCCCAGCGCGAAGGCAAACGCCGTCGCCCAGTCGGCGGTGGGCGGCCGCAGGCCGATCACCCCGCTGAAGTTGGAGAGCAGCAAGAAGGCAAAGACGGTGAAAAACCAGGGGCTCAGGGGCATGAGCTTCTCGCCCCCGGTGTTTTTGAGGAAAGTGTCGAACAGCTCCACCATCGCCTCGACCGCGTTCTGAAACCCCCGGGGCCTGTCCCGGAAGGTGTGCAACCGGAGCCGCACGAACAGGGCAAAGAGGACCAGACACGCCATGAGCACCCACGTGTTGAAAATGGTGCGCGTGATCCACACCTCCATGCCGCCGATGTGCCAGACCCATAGGACATCTACCGTAAAATCCAATGACCATCCCCCCTACTCGGCTCATCAAATGTCAGGCGGTGCCAAAAGCGAAGCCGCCGTTCTATTTCAATTGGTTTTCCCCGAAAACTTCACGACATACAGGGAAAGCTGAAAGGAAATCACCCCTGCCGCCGCCCCCCACAGATCCATGAAGGAGCCCAGCACCGCCACCAGCAGCGCCCCGCCGGTGAGGCCCAGGCGCAAAAGGTGCTGGAAGCGCACATAGTTGCCCGCGTCCTTGGCAGGCATGTCCAGCGCGCGGGTCACCGCGCGTTCGAGCAGCCACACCTTCACAAGGCTGACCGCCGTGCCCAGCAGTGCCCCCCACAGAAAGGGCAGCCACGGCCGGTCGAAACGCGGCAACAGAAAAGCGGCCGCCGCCAAAAACACCACCAGCCAGACGGCGATGACCGCCATCATTCGTTTCGCCAGTCGAGAAAGCTTCATCGTTTCCCTTTCCGTGCAGTCATTTCTTTTGTCCGAAGTCAAACAATGCTTTGAGGGCGGCTCCCACACCGAGCAGTGAAAAGAGGAGGAGCAGCCACGGCGTCGTGCCCAGCCAATTGTCCAGCGCCCTGCCCGCCAGCACGCCAAGCAGCACACAGGCCGAGATGGTAAACCCGACCTGCGAGAAAAACGCCACCGCGCGCAACAGTTCCCGGCGGCTCTGTTTTTTGTCGTCTGGGGGCGGCTGTTTCACAAGGGACTCCTTTCGCAACAGGCACGACGGCACCGAGAAAGGGGAGCGCCCGTCGGCACCGGCCGACCGCCTGCCGGTCGGCGGACATTACCTTATATAATACCATAAATCAGTGTAAATCTCTACCTCCCGGCGGCTCCTCAATTGTAAACTTTCTTTGAAGTCGAGCCGCCGACCGGCCCCCCGGTCAGGGAGTGAGGTAAATGCCGTCCTCCCGGTAGCTCACCGAAGACTGCCGGCAGGTCAGGCTTTCTTTATAGCGGACATCGTCCTGTATGGTGGGAAACACCGTGTGAGCCCCGCGCAGGATCTCCTGCGCCTGTGCCGCGCCGTCCCGGAGCAGGCGCTCGGCCGTCCGAAGCTGGACGAGCGCGCTTTCCACGCACGCCTCCGCGCGGGTAATGCGGTAGTCCTTCCCGTGGGTAATCCCCGACGCCCCCGCCACATAGGGGTGTATGGCGGGCATCACGGACGAGATGTCCCCCCTGTCGGTGAAGGAGGCCTCCCACACGCCCGGCGTGGAGCGGTCCGCCTGTTCCCTGCCCAGAATCTCCTCCGCCGCCCCGACGGTTGCGCGCGGGGCTTGCGGGCATAGAAAAACGGCGGAACGCAGTGAGCCGTTCCGCCGTGTGTCTGTGGTGCCGATGACCGGACTTGAACCGGTACGGGAGGATTGGTCCCATCGGATTTTAAGTCCGAGGCGTCTGCCGATTCCGCCACATCGGCATATGAAACATATGCTGACTTCAAGTATAGCATTGCCGAAGCCCTTTGTCAATAATTTCGAACAATTACCGCCGACTTTTTCGGGGTCTTGCCGCGCCCGGCAGGGGCCCGGTGAGCAGAGCGCCGATTTTTACATATCATGATAGCAGTCCGGCGCACAAGCGCCCCGGCGCAAAAGCGCCCGGACAAAGGATGCCATGGTGAAAAACCAAGGAGAACTGTCCGACCGGCATACAGCCGTCAGGCACCGCTGCAGGCAGAGGACCGCGCGTCCGGGGGAACGCCCGACGGCGCCGTCTCGCCTGCCCGGGTACATCAGTAGGCAGATGCACCGAGCGGCACAAGACACAGGAAAACCATCTCCCGCACTGCGGCGGGCGGGGCTGCGACAAAACAAATTCGGGACGTAGGCTGTATTCACAGGGGCAGCCCCGCCGACAAAAGTGGACCGCCGGCACAGGCCGGTCGCCGACTCCGGTCGGTCGCCGACTCTTGTCGGCCGCCGACAAAAGTGGACCGCAAGCAAAAAATGCGTTAGGGGACGGCGTGTGCCGGCCTCGGGCGCATTTTTTCGGTGGGGTTCCGTCCCTGAAAAGGGGAACCCCCGCGTATCGGGGTCAAAAGAGGCTTATTGCGGAGGATACTGGTCGGCGGGCGGGGAGGCCGGGTCGGGGAGAAACGCCGGCATCCGGGAGAGGGTGCGGGCGGCCCTGACGCCTGCCACGCAATAGTACATGACCCACAGATGAAAGACCAGGTTCAGCAGGGGGAAGGTCTCGCCCAGCACAATTTCCACATACAGCATCACGAGCGTATCCAGGGCAAACGCCGCCCCCACCACATAAAACCAGTAGGCCTTTTTCCCGGACAGCAGGAAAGGCGGCAGGTAAAGGAGGGTGAGCAGCAGTCCCAGCACTATGCCGATCGCCAGCACGCCGTGGGCGTCACAGAAGACCAACACCAAATAGGGGACGTACGCGGAAAACAGGAAAAAGGAATCGGTCCGGGCTATGTACAGCACCAGATTCAGCACGGTAAAGACCATCATCACCAGGATGTTGAGCCGGGCTGTCCTGGCCTGGGTGAGCAACTTTTGCCGGTAAGCGGGGTCCTGCATATTTTGGTGAGTCATGGAGAGCCTCCTTCAAAAGTAGTCGCCCCTCGGGCTGAGCGCCTGTCGGGACAAGTTACATTGTCATCGGTATCAATTAACCTATGGGTAGTATACTCATCCGGGGGCGAAAAGTCAATACTTTTTACCCACAAGCGCAAAAAAAGCGGACCGCTGCCCCTGCCTTGCCACCGGCGCCGGTGACGGGGGCGCCGTGAGTCGCCGGAAAGGGCGAAAAGGGCGGGGGAGTCCCTTTCCCCGCGACAAAAGGAGGGGGTTTCCCCTCCTCTTGTCTGTTTCCTGTGGATGGAGCGCCGGTGCGTGGGGCAGGAGCGGGCAACGGCGCAGCGCCCACCGGTGTGGACGCCGGGCGGGAGCGGGGCATCCGCCGGAGCGGGCGCTTTGCGCGGGCGCCAGAGCGGGCACTTTGCGCGGGTGCCGGAGCGTCCGCCGGATCGGGTGCCGGAGCGGGTGCCGGAGCGGGTGCCGGAGCGGATGCCGGAGCGGGTGCCGGAGCGGGTGCCGGAGCGGGTGCCGGAGCGGGCGCCGGAGCGGGCGCCGGAGCGTCCGCCGGAGCGGGTGCCGGAGCGTCCGCCGGAGCGGGGCATCCGCCGGATCGGGTGCCTTGCGCGGGTGCCTTGCGCGCGGGGGTTACTTGCCCCGGTACCGCATCATGGCAAACAGCGCCTCGGCGGCCTGGCCGCGGCTGAGGGGCTCGGTGGCGGCGATATTGCCCTCGCCGGTGCGGCGGAAAATGCCCGCCTCATACAGGCTGTACACGGCCTCCCGCGCCCACACGGGGATGTTGTCGCCGTCCGAGAAAACGGGGGTGGTGCCGGGCTTCTCCACCGCCAAAATGCGCGCGACAATCACGGCGGCCTCCGCCCGCGTGATGGGCTCCTCGCCCCGGAAACGAAGCGCCCCCTCGCTGTACTCGCCCGTGACCAGTCCGTATTTCTGGGCGGTGGCGATATAGCTTTTCACGGACTCGGGAATCTCGGGGTCGTCGTCAAAGAAGGTGTGTTGCAGCGCGGGGTTCGCGCTGATGCCGGCGACCTTCATCGCCATGACCACAAACTCCGCCCGGCTGACGCTTTGCTCGGGGTGGAAATACAGCCCGTCCCCCTCCAGGCTCCCCTGCATGATCCGGGCGTCGGTCAGCGCCAACGCGGCGTTGTGGGCGCTGTGGTGCCGCATGTCGGCATAGCTGATGTCCACCACCTGTTTTTCCACGCGGATGTTGACGGTGGCGACCCCCGAGTAGTTGCCGTAGCAGTCGCGCACCACATAAGAGAAGCTGTCCCTGCCCTTGAAACCCGCCTTGGGGGTGTAGGTGAAGTCGCCGTAGGTGGGGCTGGTGACCGTGAGGATGCCCCGTTTCGGGTAGGACACCACGAGATAGGTCAGCTCGTCATTTTCGGGGTCACTGCCCGACATGCTGCCAAAGACGGTGATGTTCTTCTGGGTCCAGACGCTGAGCCGGGAGTCGGGGACATTCCGGACGCTGGGGGCGGCGTTGGGCCGGTCTATGAACTTCACCGTACAGGTGATGGCGGCCCCCCCGCAATACTTGTCGCAGGTGAAGGCAAAGCTGCCCTCCCGCACCATGGCGCCGGCGGGCGAAAAGCTGAGCAGGCGGACATTCTCGCGGGAGATTTTTTGCCCCTCGCCGACTTTGATACCGTTGAGCTTCAAGGTGCCTGCCGTTTTTTCGGGCAACGATGTAATGGTAATGGTATCAAAGCCGGTGACGGCCAGCGCCTTTTTGAAGTCGGCGTCGGAAAAGACAATGTCCCGTCCCACCAGGCCGCTCTTGATCATGCCGTTTTGGGCGGCCAGGCAGTCGGTGGCGTAGCTGAGGCGGAACGCCGCGGCAGGGAGACTGCCCAGCGAGACCAGCAGGCAAAGCGCCGCAAGGAGAGAAATACACTTTTTCATATCAGGGTCCTTTCATTTGTTCATGTATACCATATTTTTTCCCGTCTTGCCGCTTTTATGCAGGGGCGGTTTTTTTTCCACCGAACTTTTCCCGCTTTTCGCACATACAATAAAGAATGCAGGGACTCCCTGTCACGCGCTGCCCCGAAAGCCGCGCGGCCCGCAGAAAACGGGCACCGCACCAAAGGAGGCCTTTTGTGAGACAAACAATGAATCCGCCACGCCCCGGGGCGGAAAAGAGGTGAAAAAATGATAGACGACTCGCTCCCCACCGCGCCGCACCAATATGACCTGCTACATAGAATGGATGTGCTGCAGTTTGCCCTGGCAGAATCCATCCTGTACCTGGATACCCATCCAAGCGACCCCGCCGCGATGACCTTTTACGGGGATATCCAACGGCAGCGGGTGTTTCTTTCCCAGCTCTATGACCTGCATTTCGGCGCCCTCTCGCATTACAGTACCGGCGGGGACTTAGAAAGGGGATGGCTCTGGGCGCAGCGCCCCTGGCCGTGGGAGCTGAACTTCCCCGAACGCAGCGACCACCCGGAAAGCAACCCGTAAAGGATGCACTTTCCGGGGTGCCCTGTCATAAAATATAAAGGCAGGCCTGCCCCCTCCGGACAGAGGTCCCTGCAAAAAAAGCAAAGGAGACACAAATCCCCACAGGCTATTTGTGCAAAAAAGAATGAATATCTTTCAAAATCCGCCCCCCGAGCGGGGCACCACGCCCGGCACACCTCCTATGCCGGCGTCCCCTGAACCCATGCCCGGAATGCCCACCCCCACCCTGCCGGGCCCGCCCGCTCCCGACCCCCTGCAGGGCCGTCCGCTCGCCATGGTGTATGTCCCCCGTCAGGTATGGCGCGACCTGTTTCCGCTACAGGAAGCGCTGGCACTGGGCAGCTTGTTCCGCGAGCTGTATATGCCCATCGAGACAGCGGACGGCACCGGGAGGCAACTGTCATGAACGGCCGACCGCTTCCGCCACCCGCTACCCCCAACCAAGAGCAGCGCGACCTGCTGCAGCAGATTTACATGGGGCAATTTGCCTCGGTCGAAAGCCGCCTGTACTTAGATACGCACCCCACCGACCCGGAAGCCATGGCGTTTCATTTGAAAAACAGGATCAGTCTGGAAGCTCTGAAACAGGAATATTCGCGCAAGTTCGGGCCGATCACCTACCTTGCCGTGGGCGGCACTCCGGAGACAGGCTGGCTGTGGGTCACCCAACCCTGGCCGTGGGAGCTGAACTTCCCGGAGGGCGGTGACAACCCGTCAAGAAACCTGCCCCCCGGCTCCCCCGTGCCGACCCCGGACGGCGCCACCCCTGCCCCGGGCGGTATGGGACAAATGCCGATGCCGAACGGCACACGCCAAACGCCGCCGCCGATGCCGAACGGAATGGGACAAATGCCGATGCCGAACGGCACACGCCAAACGCCGCCGCCGATGCCGAACGGAATGGGAGGCATGCCGATGCCGAACGGCACGCGCCAAACACCGCCGCCTATGCCGAACGGGATGGGACAAATGCCGATGCCGAACGGCACACGGCAAACACCCCCGCCTATGCCGAACGGAATGGGAGGCATGCCGATGCCGAACGGCACGCGGCAAGTACCGCCGTCTATGCCGAACGGAATGGGAGGCATGCCGATGCCGAACGGCACGCGCCAAACACCGCCGCCTATGCCGAACGGAATGAGGCGGACGCCCCCGCCGATGCCGAACGGCATGAGACAGGCGCCGCCAAACGCCCCGGGAACGCAGCCCTCTTTGCCCGACGGTCTGCCCGCGCCACCCCCACCCAATACAAAAAATCAGGAGGGCTAAACCATGTGGTTGTATGAAAAAAAACTGCTCTACCCCATCCATATCACCCGCCCCGACGCGCGCTACGCGCAAATCATCATCACCCAGCTCGGCGGCCCGGACGGTGAGATGGCCGCTGCCAACCGCTACTTAAACCAACGCTATGCCATGCCCTACAACGAGGTCGTCGGCATTCTGACCGACGTCGGCACCGAGGAGCTGGCGCACCTGGAAATGGTGGCGGCCATGATCTACCAGCTCACCCGCAACCTCACGCCCGAGGAAATTGTGCGCTCGGGATTTGACAAATATTTCGTGGATCACACCACCTCGGTGTATCCCCTCTCCGCCGCCGGTATTCCTTTTGACGCCAAGTATATCGGGGTCAAGGGAGACGTCATTGCCGACCTCAACGAGGACCTGGCGGCCGAGCAAAAGGCGCGGGTCTCCTACGACAACCTGCTGCGCCTGATCGACGACCCGGACGTCCGGGAGCCGCTCAAGTTCCTGCGGCAACGCGAGGTCACCCACTACCAGCGGTTTGCAGAGGCGCTCGGCATCACGCAGGAACGCCTGCATGAACGAAACTTTTACGCCTGCAACCCCGCCTACGACAACCCCTGCCCCCTCCGAGAGGGCTGAACCACCCCACACCCCCCGGTCTTTGCGGCAGGGGGGTGTGCTCTGTGTTGACCAACCGTTGACATATAAATGAAGTCCGTGTCTGTTTGCCGCTCTCTGCTTTGGTGCCCGCGTCCATGGCGTGCCCTTCCGCACAGACACAAAGTCAATTGACTTTGTTTTTTGGCTGTGATATGATGAAAACAGGATGTTTCCCATACGGAGGACGGCACCATGTTTGAAATAAAGGACCTGACGATAGATTACGTACCCTCCCCGACGGCGGCACCGGTACGGGGGCTGCGGTTCGGCTGGAAACCGGACGCCGACGGCGAGGGTGTCTTGCAGGAAAGCTATCGCATCACCGTATCCGACCGGGACGGCCACCTGTTTGACTCGGGGGTCGTCCGGTGCGACAGGGTCGAGAATATCGAGCCGGGCTTTGTCCTGCAAACGCGCACCGACTACCGGGTCAGGGTCTCTGTCAGAAACAATCGGGGGGAGACGGCGGAGGGGGAGTCCTGCTTTTCCACCGAAATCGGCAGGGACGAGTGGACCGCCAAATGGATCCGCCCGAAAAAGTTTATTGACGGCTGGTCGCCCTTTTTGCGGAAGAAGTTTGAGGTCAGCCAGCCGGTGGTGTCCGCCAAACTGTATGCCTGCGGCCTCGGGTGCGGGGAGTTTTACCTCAACGGCGAGAAGGTGGGGGATGCCCTGATTGACCCGCCCGCCACCAACTACGACAAGCGGGTGCTCTACCGCGCCTATGACGTGACGGACAGGATCCGGGACAAAAACGCCCTCGCGATCTGGCTGGGCGAGGGGTGGTACGCGCAGAGCCGGGTCTGGGAGGGCGGCCTCCGATACGGCAGGGAATGCGCCATTCTGCAACTGGAGCTGACCCTGCGCGACGGCAGCAAACAGACCGTGTGCACCGACGAGGGCTGGCTGTCCAAGTACAGTCCCATCTCACTGAATAATCTCTACGGCGGCGAATGCTACGACGGCCGGCTGGAAACTCCGGACTTTGCACTGTATGACTGCGACGAGAGCGAGTTCGGACCGGTCGTCCTTGACGAGACGCCAAAGGGCGAGCTCTGTCCCTGCAATATCCCGCCGGTGCGGGTCATCCGCCGGATCCCCGCCCAAGAGGTGTGGGGGCTCTCGGGCGTGAGCGATGGCGCCTGGGTGGTGGATATGGGCGAGAACTTCGCCGGGGTGGCGGAGTTTCACATTCCCCCCTCTCCGAGAGGGGCGGTCTATGTGTTCAGGTACAGCGAGGCGGTGGCGCCCGACGGCCACCCCGACTACCGATCATCCGGCAGTTTTGCCACCCAATGCGTGCAGCAGGACATCTATATCGCCCGGGGCGACAAAGACGGCGAGGTGTGGACGCCGAGGTTCTGCTATCACGGCTTCCGCTATATTGAAGTGACCGGCCATCATGACTACAAGGCATACAGCGTGATGCCGGGCAAGGATTTCTGCGTGGGGCTGGCGCTGTCAACGGACCTGCGCCCAAGCGGCGATTTTCGGTGCGGCTACCCACCCATGAATGACCTGCGGGACATCGCGCTGCGGACCTTTTTATCCAACTATCACGGCTACCCGGAGGACTGCCCGGCCCGGGAGAAATGCGGCTGGCTGGGCGACGCGCAACTGGTCGCGGACTGGGCGCTGTACGAATTTGACCTGTGCGCCTGCTATGAAAAATATATCCGGGATATCCTCGACACCAAGGAAGTGTACGGCGAGCTGCAAATGATCTCCCCCGGTAAGAGGGGGTGCGGGGAAGCCACGCCGCTCTGGGGCTGCGCGCAGGTCATGCTGCCGTATGACCTGCTGCTGTACTGCGGAAACAGCCGGATTATCCGGGAGTCCTTTCCCTCTATCGAGTCATGGGTGGCGCACGAGATCGGGCGCTCGGACGACCTCATCATTAAGGACGGTCTGGGCGACTGGTGCCCGCCCGTGGGGCACCAAAGCGAGCGGCGGATCCCCGTGGCGCAGTCGTCCACCCTGCAGCTGTACGAGATCTGCGAGAAGACGGCGGTGCTCTGCCGCCTGACCGGCCTCGG